>NZ_JBEYEU010000025.1:0-84476 GCF_040634035.1 Micromonospora sp. NPDC007220
CATCGCCGACTCCGCCAACCCCAACCAGGCCTCCTACCGCATGAGCGTCGACAACCTCGCCGACTGGATCGCCACCCGCGGCTACACCGCCTGACCCCACAGCGACACGCGCCGCCCAGCAACACCCCAACGACAAGGGCCGGCCCCCACAAGGGGCCGGCCCTTGTCGTCTTCACCTTCACCCAACGTCTGTAGCCGGGTAGGCCGGGCCGAGCCGAAGCCGAGGCCCAGGGCGGCAGCCGGGGCCGAGCCGCAGCCAGAGCCCGGGGGCACCCGCGGTGGCCAGCCCGCGTTGCCCACCCCAGGCGGGCACAGACCGAGGCGAGAAACTCCAGCATCCGCCGGCAGGGCAGCCGGGCAGGCCGGGGCCGAGTCAGTCGATCGGGGCGAGGAACTCCAGGCGGTTGCCGTGCGCGTCCTGGGAGTGGAACCGGCGCAGCCCGGGCAGTTCGTCGTCGCCCCAGCTCACCGGGTACCCGGCGGCGACCAACCGGGCGGCGAGCGCGTCCAGGTCCGGCCACAGCAGGCCGGGGTGGGCCTTGCGGGCGGGCCGGAAGTCGTCCTCCACGCCCAGGTGCAGCTCCGCGCCGTGCCCGGTGAACCAGCAGCCGCCACGGGCCGCGAGGGCGGGCGGTTTGGGCTTCTCGGTCATCCCGAGCACCCCGACGTAGAAGGCCCGCGACGCCTCTTCGGAGCCGCGTGGGCAAGCGAGCTGTACGTGATGGATCATGGTGGCACCTCCTCGTCCCGAACGATGGCACGAGGTTGCGAAGTTAGCAAGACGGACGTACGGTTTTGTTGACGACGAGATCGGCGGTAAGTGTCCCCTAACCACGGCGGCACCCCGACCGGTGCGACAGACTGCTCAGGACTACTCACGGTCGCTGGTGTGAAGGAGTACGACGTGGCGAGCCTCGACACCTTCGGTGCGAAGACCCAGCTACGCGTCGGAGACGCGAGCTACGAGATTTTCAAGATCAGCAAGGTGGACGGCCACGAACGGCTGCCCTACAGCCTGAAGATCCTCCTGGAGAACCTGCTCCGGACCGAGGACGGCGCGAACATCACCGCCGACCACATCCGGCAGCTCGGCGCCTGGGAATCCGACGCCGACCCGAGCGTCGAGATCCAGTTCACCCCGGCGCGGGTGCTCATGCAGGACTTCACCGGCGTGCCCTGCGTGGTCGACCTGGCCACCATGCGCGAGGCGGTACGGGACCTGGGCGGCGACGCCACCAAGGTGAACCCGCTCGCCCCGGCCGAGCTGGTCATCGACCACTCCGTCATCGCCGACCTGTTCGGTCGCGAGGACGCCTTCGAGCGCAACGTCGAGCTGGAGTACGAGCGCAACAAGGAGCGTTACCAGTTCCTGCGCTGGGGCCAGACCGCGTTCAACGAGTTCAAGGTCGTCCCCCCGGGCACGGGCATCGTGCACCAGGTCAACATCGAGTACCTGGCCCGTACGATCATGGAGCGCAACGGCCAGGCGTACCCGGACACGGTCGTCGGCACCGACTCGCACACCACGATGGTCAACGGCCTGGGCGTGCTCGGCTGGGGCGTCGGCGGCATCGAGGCCGAGGCCGCGATGCTCGGCCAGCCCGTCAGCATGCTGATCCCGCGCGTGGTGGGCTTCAAGCTCTCCGGCGAGATGCCGGCCGGCACCACCGCCACCGACCTGGTGCTCACCATCACCGAGATGCTGCGCAAGCACGGCGTGGTGGGCAAGTTCGTCGAGTTCTACGGGCCGGGCGTGAGCGCCGTGCCGCTGGCCAACCGGGCCACCATCGGCAACATGTCCCCGGAGTACGGCTCCACCGTCGCGATCTTCCCGATCGACGCCGAGACCGTCCGCTACCTGGAGCTGACCGGCCGCGACGCCGCGCAGGTCGCGCTCGTCGAGGCGTACGCCAAGGAGCAGGGCCTCTGGCACGACCCGGACGCCGAGCCGGAGTACTCGGAGCGCCTGGAGCTGGACCTCGGCACGATCGAGCCGTCCCTGGCCGGCCCGAAGCGCCCGCAGGACCGGGTCCCGCTGGGCAACGCCAAGACCCTGTTCCGCTCGGCGCTGACCGACTACGTGGCCGCCGACGAGACCGGCGGCGACCGTGGCCGCAAGTCGGGCGTGCCGCAGCTGGAGAAGCCGTTCGGCGTGCAGGGCCACGCCGACGAGGCGAGCGCCGAGTCCTTCCCGGCCAGCGACTCCCCGGCCAACGGGGTCAGCGACCCGGCCGACGCGCCGCGCGACCTGGAGACGGCGGCGGTCGGCTCCGGCGGGCGGGCCAGCAACCCGACCCGGGTCACCGGCGCCGACGGTGTCGAGTACGAGCTGGACCACGGCGCCGTGGTGATCGCGGCCATCACCTCCTGCACCAACACCTCCAACCCGCAGGTGATGATCGGCGCGGCCCTGCTGGCCCGCAACGCGGTCGACAAGGGCCTGACCCGCAAGCCGTGGGTGAAGACCACCCTGGCCCCGGGTTCCAAGGTCGTCATGGACTACTACGAGCGGGCCGGCCTCACGCCCTACCTGGAGAAGCTCGGCTTCCACCTGGTGGGCTACGGCTGCACCACCTGCATCGGCAACTCCGGCCCGCTGCCGGAGGAGGTCTCGGCCGCGGTCAACGAGGCCGACCTGGCCGTCGTCTCCGTGCTCTCCGGCAACCGCAACTTCGAGGGCCGGATCAACCCGGACGTCAAGATGAACTACCTGGCGTCCCCACCGCTGGTGGTCGCGTACGCGCTGGCCGGCACGATGGACATCGACCTGGCCAACGAGCCGATCGGCGAGGACGGCGAGGGCAACCCGGTGTTCCTTCGGGACATCTGGCCCAACAGCGCCGAGATCCAGGACGTCATCGCCTCGGCGATCGGCGCCACCGGCTTCAGCGCCGCGTACGAGGACGTCTTCGCCGGTGACGAGCGCTGGCAGTCGCTGCCCACCCCGACCGGCGACACGTTCGCCTGGGCGGACGAGTCCACCTACGTCCGCAAGCCCCCGTACTTCGAGGGCATGGAGCGGGAGCCGAAGGCGGTCGTCGACATCGGTCCGGCGCGGGTGCTGGCCAAGCTGGGCGACTCGGTGACCACCGACCACATCTCGCCGGCCGGTTCCATCAAGGCCGACTCGCCCGCCGGGACGTACCTCGCCGAGCACGGCGTGCCGCGGCACGAGTTCAACTCGTACGGCTCGCGCCGGGGCAACCACGAGGTGATGATCCGGGGCACCTTCGCCAACATCCGGCTGCGCAACCAGCTGGTCCCCGGCGTCGAGGGCGGCTTCACGGTCAACCACCTGACCGGCGAGCAGACCTCGATCTACGACGCCTCGGTGGCCTACCAGGAGGCGGGCATCCCGCTGGTCGTGCTGGCCGGCAAGGAGTACGGTTCCGGCTCGTCGCGCGACTGGGCGGCCAAGGGCACCATGCTGCTCGGCGTCAGGGCGGTCATCGCCGAGTCGTACGAGCGGATCCACCGCTCGAACCTGATCGGCATGGGCGTGCTCCCGCTGCAGTTCCCGGCCGGCGAGACCGCCGAGTCGCTCGGCCTCACCGGCACGGAGACGTTCTCCATCGCCGGGGTCACCGCGCTGAACGACGGCCAGACCCCGCGTACGGTCAAGGTCAGCACCGACACCGGCGTCGAGTTCGACGCGGTGGTCCGGATCGACACCCCGGGCGAGGCGGACTACTACCGGCACGGCGGCATCCTGCAGTACGTGCTGCGTCGCATGATCGCCAACTGACGACACGGACGAGGGGCTCCCTGCCACGACGGCAGGGGGCCCCTCGCGTGTCCGCTCAGATGCGGCCGGTGCCGGCGCCCGCGAGGACCAGGGCGGGCACGTCCGCCGCCGGGTCGAGGCTGTACGGGTAGTACGTGCGCGGCTCGACCACCGTGCCGTTCGTCTCCGGCGCGCCCGAGCCGACGTACACGTTGTGGCGCTGCACCGCCCGGCCGGGTCCGCTGTCGGCGTAGCCGCTCGCCGACCACAGCGGGTGCGGCACGTCGCGGAAGTAGTTCCCCTCCACCAGCACGCCGGCGTTCTCCGTCGACGCCACGCCGTAGAGGGCGTTGCCGAGGAAGTAGTTGTTGTAGACGTGCACCGGCTCGCCGAAGCGGACCCGGGGGTGCCGCTGGCGGCTGTTGTCGAAGAAGTTGTGGTGGATGCTGACCTTCAGCCGGCCCACGTCGGTGGAGGCTGAGCCGTCGGAGTGGCCGATCAGCATGGACTTGTCGGCGTGGTCGAAGTGGTTCCACGACACCGTCACGTAGTCGGCGCCCCGGACGATGTCGACCGAGCCGTCCACCGCGCCGGAGAAGCGGTTGTGGTCGATCCAGATGTGGTGCGAGTTCTGGCCGACGTTGACCGCGTCGTCCTCCGCGTTCGTGAAGTTGATGTTGCGGACGATCACGTTGTACGACCGGTAGAAGTCCAGCCCGCCGCCGGTGATCTCGGCGTTGCCGACCCCGACGATGGTCTTGTTCGGGCGTACCCCCTGCTTGCTGGTGATCGCGATCCGCCCGGTCACCTGGATGACCAGCGGGCCCACCGTGTCGATGTGTTCCAGGAAGTCCGCGGCGTTGGTCGCGGTCACCGTCGGCCCGCCGGCGCCGCCGGTGGTGCCGTTCTGGCCGAGGGCCGCCACGGCGGCGAAGCCGTCCGGGCCCGCGACGGCCGGCACCGGCGCGACGGAGGCCGGCGCGGCGAGGGCCGTGGTCCTGCCGGGCCCGGCACCCGCCGGGACGATGGTCGGCACGCTCGCGGCCGGGTCGAGGGTGTACGGGTAGTACCCGCGCGGGTCCGGCACCGTGCCCCGGGTCTCGATCGCGTGGTTGCAGGCGACCAGGATGTTGCCCCGCTCGACGATGCGCCCGAGGTCGCCGCTGAAGTCGACCCGGCCCGGATTGTTCACGCTGTAGAAGTAGTTGTTCTCCATCAGCACGGCGGCGTCGTACGTGGAGGCCACCCCGTAGCTGTTGTCGTTGTAGTGGTTGTTGTAGACGTGCGCGAGCGCGGAGAAGCGCACCCGCGGGTTGCGCTGGTCGGAGCGGTCGAAGAAGTTGTGGTGGTACGTGACCCGCAGCCGGCCGATGTCCTGCGGGCCGGCGTCCTCGTCGTGGCCGAGCAGCAGAGTCTTGTCGTGGTCGTGGAAGTGGTTCCAGGAGACCGTGACGAAGTCCGAGCCACGCTTGATGTCGACCGCGCCGTCGTCGCCGTCGGAGAACTCGTTGTGGTCGATCCAGATGTGGTGCGAGAACATCTGGACGTTGATCAGGTCGTCGGTCGCGCCGGTGAGGTGCAGGTTCCGGATGATGACGTTGTGTACCGCGTTCGCCGGGGGCGAGGTCACGTCGTCGTCGACGGGCACGCCGATGTTGAGCCCGCCGCCGGAGAGCGTCGCGTCGTCGCCGAGACCGACGATCGTCTTGTCGGAGGCGACGTTCCACATCCCGTCGTTGCCGCCGGCGGGCAGCGTGATGGTGCCGGCGACCTGGACGACGTACGGCCCCGGGCGGGCGATGTGGTCGAGGAACTGCGCGGTGGTGGTGACCGTGACGACCGGCCCGCCGGCGCCACCGATGGTCCCGTTCTGGCCGAGGGCGTGGACGCTGGCGAACCCGTCCGCCGCCGCAGCCGGAGCGGGGCCGGGCGCCGTCCGCGAGGCGGTGCCGGCCGCTGCCTGCGGGGCGGTCCCGGATGCCGCTGCGGCCGGAGCGTTGCCGGATGCGGCCATCGGGGCGGGTGGAGCCGGCGGGGTGGTCGGGAGCGCGGCGTTGGCCGGTGACGCCGGTGCCACCAGGGCGGCGGCGAGGCCGACGGCGGCGAGCAGCCGTCGGCGACGCCCGGGCCGTGGCGGCCCGTCCGGGTTGAGGGTCGTGAGCATGAGGTTCCGCCTTTCTCGTACGGCGGATCGCCGGAGCCGGCGCACGACGGGCCGCGTGCCGTTCGGATGCTGGGGCACGGTCGCGCGGGTTCGGGTGCCTGGGCGCGGTCGCGCGGGACCGGACGCGAGTGGGAACTGGTTCGCGTCGGGGTTGCGGACCGGCACCGGCGATCAGCCAGGTGATGGACGGCGGAAAGCGCTTTCCGAGCACCATGCTAGGCAGCCCATCTGATCGAAGTCAATCGATCGGCCCTGCCCCCGTCGCGCGCACCTCGCGCCGTCGATCCTGGCGGTCCGCACTCCGTACGTGTGCTCCGTGCGGGTGCTCTGCGCTCTGTGCGTGCGCTCTCTGCTCTGTGCGGGTGCTCCGTGCTCGAGTAGGCACCAGCCCAGCGACACTTTGGCCCCGCGACCAATCCGCCACCACGCGCACGGACACCTAAGGAAGCGAGCTGCCAACCCACGGGTGCGCTGCACCCGTGCAGGCCCGGAGATCTTGGTATGGACGTGCCCCCATAGGGGCCGTTTCTCGCCAAGATCCGGTCTGCGCGTCGAGGGACGCGACGCAGCCAACAGCGACGCAGCAGACACGGAACAGCCGCAACGACGCGAGCAGCGGGCAGCGACGCGGGGCAGCCCCAACGGCCGCTACCCGCGCGACGGCGGCTGCGGCACCGTAGCGGCTGCTACGCGGTGGTGACGGTGGGCCGGTCAGTCGGTGGCGGCGGCGCGGCGGCGGGCCTCGCGGGTCTTCATGGCGTGCTCCATCAGCGTGATGAGCACCTCCTTGCTGGACTCCCGCTGCCGCGCGTCGCAGAGCAGCACCGGCACGCCCGGGTCGAGGTTGAGCGCCGCCTGCACCTCGTCGAGCCGGTACTGCCGGCTTCCCTCGAAGCAGTTGACCGCCACCACGAACGGCGTGCCCCTGCCCTCGAAGTAGTCGATCGAGGGGAAGCAGTCGGCCAGCCGCCGGGTGTCGGCCAGCACCACCGCGCCGAGCGCGCCGAGCGCCAGCTCGTCCCAGACGAACCAGAACCGGTCCTGGCCAGGGGTGCCGAAGAGGTAGAGCACCAGGTCGTCGCTGATGGTGATGCGGCCGAAGTCCATCGCCACGGTGGTGGTCGTCTTGCTCTCCACCCCGGAGAGGTCGTCGATGCCGACGCCGGACTCGGTCAACACCTCCTCCGTACGCAGCGGACGCGTCTCGCTGACCGCACCGACCATGGTGGTCTTGCCCACGCCGAAGCCACCCGCGACGAGGATCTTGATCGCGGTGGGCAGTGGCGTCGCTCCCGCCGGCCGCTCAGAGTGCCCGTAGTCCATTGATTACCGCCTCGAAAACGCTGTTGTCGGGAAGGCCGGCTGTGGTGTGCGGCTCACGTACCTGCACCAGGCTGCGGGCCGCCAGGTCACCGAGCAGGACCCGGATGGTGCCCACCGGCAGGTCCAGGTGGGCGGCGATCTCGGCGACGGACTGGATCCGCTGGCAGAGCCCGACTATCGCCAGGTGCTCCGGGCCCAGTCCGATCTCCGGGATCACGTCCGCACGGGTCGCCGTCACCAGGGAGATCAGGTCGAACGTGCCGGTGACCGGCCGGGCCCGGCCGCGCGTCATCGCGTACGGGCGCACGACCGGGCCGGCATGGTCGTCGACCCACTGGTGCTCCGAGGACTCCCCCTGCACCGTCATCGCGGCTACTTCTCGCCGGTCTGCTGCTCGCCGGTCCGCGAGGGCGACGCCACGTACTTGCCGACGCGGGTGACCAGCATCGCCATCTCGTAGGCGATCAGGCCGACGTCGGCGTCCTCGCTGGCGAGGACGGCCAGGCAGGCGTTGCGCCCGGCCGCCGTGACGAACAGGAACGACGACTGCATCTCGATGATGGTCTGCTGCACCTGCCCGCCGCCGAAGCGCTTGCCCGCGCCCCGGGCCAGGCTCTGGATGCCGGCCGCCATGGCCGCCAGGTGCTCGGCGTCGTCCCGGCCCAGCCCTCGCGAGGCGGCCATCAACAGGCCGTCCGTAGAGAGCGCGACCGCGTGGTCGGCCTGCTTCACCCGGCCGACCAGATCATCCAGCAACCACGTCAGGTCGGCACTCGAAGCCGTCTTCTGCGCCACTCGTCGTCCTCTTCTCCCCCGGCTGTTGTCGCCGTGCTCGTCTCGGCTGACCGCTGCGGTGCGGGGATCCCCCGCACCGCGACGGCACCGGTCAGGTCGCTTGCAGGTCGTCGCCGGCGTCGGGTTCCTCGCCGGCCTCGGTTCGGCTGTCGCCCGCTCCACCGAGCAGCCGGGCGGCGTCGGTACGGCCCCGCCGGGTGCCGGTCTGGTAGGAGCTCATCATCCGGCGTACCTGCTCCGGCGGGCGCGCCGTGTCGTCGTCCCCGTCGTCGTCCCCGCCGGCGGCCGGATCGTCGCGGAGTTCCGGCACGATGCTGGCCTGCCGGACCCGGACCGGCAGGCCCGAGTCGGTACGCGCCGTCACCTGGCGGGCCGTCGGCGCCGGACCGCCGGTCGTCGTGGAGCCGGTGGCCGCCTCCGGTGCGGGGGTCCCCGTCGTGTCGGGCGCCTCCGCCGGCGCGGGCCGGGCGGCCACGGGCAGGCCGGTCGGGAAGGTCGGGCCGTCCAGGGCGTACTGCTCGGAGCCGCCACGGGGGCGCACGGGCAGCCGCGGGTCGAGGGCCGGGCCCGTCGTCGGCAGGCTCCGGCCGCGCGACCGGGTCGGCAGGGCGCCACCGTCGGCGTCCCCCGTGGCGGGGGCGTCGGCGTCCGACGCCGGGCGGGGGCGGGGCGCGAGCGGCTCGGCCAGTGCCACCGGCGCCGTGGCGAGCGGTGGCTCGGCGGCGGGCGGCGCCTGACCGGACGCGCCGGCCACCGGGACGCTGGCGGGCAGGCCGGCCGGGAACCCGCCGGAGGTGCTCGGGTCCTCGTCGGCGGCGGTGACCAGCTCGGCCGGGATCAGCACGACGGCGGTGGTGCCGCCGTACGCGGACTCCTTGAGCTGCACCCGTACGCCGTGCCGCTCGGTCAGCCGGCTGACCACGTAGAGGCCGAGGCGGGAGGCGTTGGCCAGGTTCAGCTCGGACTGGTCGACGATCCGGTGGTTCGCGGCGGCGAGGTCCTCCTCGCTCATGCCCAGGCCACGGTCCTCGATCTCGATGGCGAAGCCGTTGGCCACCTGCTGCCCGCGCACCTCGACCGAGGTGTGCGGCGGGGAGAACGACAGCCCGTTCTCGATCAGCTCGGCGAGCAGGTGGATGACGTCGCCGACCGCGCGGCCGGTGAGCGAGACCGCGCCGAGGGGCAGCACGTTGACCCGGGTGTAGTCCTCGACCTCGGCGACAGCGCCCCGGACGACGTCGACCATGGGCACGTTGCGCCGCCAGGCGCGGCCCGGGGTGGAGCCGGAGAGCACGATGAGGTTCTCCGCGTTGCGCCGCATCCGGGTGGCGAGGTGGTCGACCCGGAACAGGTCCTCCAGTTCCTCGGCGTCGTGCTCGCGACGCTCCATCGCGTCGAGCAGGGTGAGCTGGCGGTGCACCAGCGCCTGGGTGCGCCGGGCCAGGCTGAGGAAGACCTCGCGTACGTTGCGGCGCAGGTCGGCCTGCTCGACGGCGGTGCGGATGGCGGTCTCCTGCACGGCGTTGAACGCCTTGCCCACCTGGCCGATCTCGTCGTCGCCGAACTCGAGCGGAGGCGCCTCCTTGGCGATGTCGACCTCCTCGCCGTGGCCGAGCCGCTCGACGACGCTGGGCAGCCGCTCGTTGGCCAGCCGGATGGCGGCCTCGCGCAGCCGCTCCAACTGCTGCACCAGGGCCCGCGCGGTGGTGATCGACACGACGATCGAGGCGACGACGGCGAGCAGGCCCAGACCGGCGGCCAGCACCAGCCGCAGGACGACGCCGACGGCGATCGGCGCGGCCCGCTCGACGAGCGCGTCACCGGCCTCGATGATGAAGCGCTGCTGCTCGCCGACCACCACGTCGGCCGCCGCGCGCCACTCCGCCGCCGACACGGGTGGCGCGCCGCCCGCCCGTCCCTGCACGACGCGGTCCTCCAGGGACCGGAACGCGGTGTACGCCTCGCCGCCGACGAGTGCCTCGTAACGGGCCCGGTCGCCGCTCGACAGGTCGGTACGGACCTGGCTGTCCAGGTAGCGCTGGGCGCCGGTGGCGCGGGCGAAGGCGGCGGTCTCCTCGGGCGTCATCCGGCCGGCGGCCAGGGCGCCGGTGACGAGGGCGTCCTCCTGCGACATGAGTTCGCGGATCCGGACGAGCTGAATCAGCGCCGCGGTCTCCCGCGTGAACTGTTCGTCGTCCAGGTTGCCCAGCGACCCGTACATCCGCAGCACCGAGTCGATGAGTTCGGTGTACTCCCGGGTGGCGGCGGCGCGGTCCACCTGGCGGTCGCGGATGGACTCGCGTACGGCGGCGAGCCGGTCCAGCCCGCTGACGACCGTGTCGATCTGCCGCTGGCTCTCGTCGGCTGCCAGGTCCACCCGCCAGCTGCTGACGGACTTGCGGAAGTCGTCGGCGACGCCCTCGGTCCGCCGCCACTGCGCGTCGAGCTGCTCCCGCTCGGCCGCGCCCGAACCGCCCAGGTACGCCGCGGACGCCCGGCGTTCCGCCTGCAACTCGAGCACCAGCGGCTCACCTGGCTGGGCGACCTGGGCGTCGAGCACCTGCACCCAGAGGAGACTGACGCCCTCCCGGAGGGTCACCCACGCGGCGAACGCCCACAGCGCAACGAGTGAGGCCAGCAGAGCCACGACTTTCCGGCGCAGATTGGAGCTGCGGGAACCCATTTAAAACCATCCCTGGCGGGGAGTCTGATTCATCCGATCGGCGGTTTCCGCATGGCGCTTCGACCGACCCGGCGCACGGTAGCAGTGTCCCGACGATCACTCAAGCAGTGCTGATCATGACCGGTGCGTCATCGGGGGCACCGGGTCGCGGGGCTCACCGTCCTGCGTGGCCGCTCAGCCGCGCCAGGTGCCGCGCCGCGAGCACGGCGGCCCGCACGATGAGCACCGGGTGGTAGAGATCCTTGTCATGCCACAGTGGAACGCCGTCACCGTCCTCGTCGCGATGCTCATCGAGGTAGGCGAGCGCGCGGCGCACGGCGGTGGCGAGGCCCGGCCGGGGCGTTCGCCCCGTGCCGAGCAGCACCTGGAGGGCGTACGCGGTCTCCTCCGGCGTGCCCGTCCACAGCCCCCACGAGCCGTCGTCGCGCTGGGTGTCGCGCACCCAGTCGGCCGCCCGGTCGAGCCGGCCGCCGGTGGTGTCGGGCGCGTACTCGGCGAGGCCCGCCGCGACGCTGGCCGTCGCGTAGTACGGCGAGGCGTGCCAGCGGTCCGTCCAGCTGCCGTCGGCGAGCTGACCGTCCACCAGCCAGCCGGCCACCCGCCGCGCCACGTCGGCGTACGGGCGGCCCGGACGGTGCCGGGCATGCCAGCCGAGCGCCTCCAGGACGTGGGCGTTCGTGGTGACCGACGCGCCGTCCTCGCCCTGCCAGGTGCAGAAGTGCGTGCCCGTGTCGTACGCCAGGAGGCTGTCGGGCGCCATCGGGCGGCCGAGCCGGGCCAGCGCGAAGAGGGTGACGGCGGTGGTGTCGGCGTCCGTCGGGAGGCCGGGCGAGGTGGCCGCGCCCGTCGGTCCGAGCGCGGCGGCCAGGCTGCCGGTCAGCTCGGCGGGGACGTCCGCCGCCGCGCCGACCCGGGCCAGCCCGCTGAGCACCCAGGCCCGCTCGAACACGGCGATGGGTGTCGTGCACGGCACGGGCCCGCCGCCCCGCACCACGGCTCCGGTCAGGTACTCCAGCGCGCTCCGGTCCGCGCCGGGACGGGCGGGATCGCCCAGCCAGGCCGCGGTGGCTGCGGGCGAGGCCCCGACGGCGCCGGACACGGGCCGGGCCGGCAGGCTCACCCGTGCCCGCTCGTCGAGCACCTCGAAGGCGTGCCACAGCTTCTCCGGTACGGGCCCGCCCGCGGCGAGGAGCCGCCCGACCGCCTCGGCCCGGTGCCGGGTCATGCCGTGCGGCATCGGCAGCGCCGCCGGCCGCCCGGGTGCCGCCGTGCCGTCGAGGAGCGCGTCGACGCGGTCGATCAGGGCGGGCACGATCAGGTCGACGCCCGGCATGTCCGGCACGGGCTCGGCGGCGACCAGCAGCCGGTCCCGCAGCACCGCGACGCCCCGGTCCACGGCCGTCGAGAGCCGGTGCGCCTCCCGTGGGCGGGCGCGCCCCGGCGTGCGCAGGGCGCTCAGCAGCGCCTCCACCGCGCTCAGGGTCGGCACCAGGCCGTACGCGCCCGGCGCCCCCCACCCGCCGTCGGCGCGCTGGGCGGCCAGCAGGTGACGCAGCCGCTCGGCGTGCCCCGGCAGCCAGGGGGCGTCGCTGACCAGCCGACCGGTCTCGTAGACCGAGGGCGAGACCGTGCCGTCGGGGGCGGCCAGCATCGCCGCCACCAGTTCACGGCCGGCGACGGCGAGCGCGGCGCCCCCCGAGTCCCGGACGGCGACCGGGGCCGCCGTCACGACATGCCCCAGAAGTCGGCCAGCTGGTAGAAGCCGCTGCTGAAGCCGACCTGCCGGGCCAGGTAGTCCGCCTCGCGCGGGCAGGTCTCCCGGAGCGGGTCCAGCATCCGGTGGCAGGTGTCCACCAGCTCGGCGAGCCGCTGCTCCACCTCGGCGCGGTCCTCGACCAGCAGCAACGCGTTCAGGTCGCCCCAGCGCACGTCCCGCTCGTAGGTGCCGAGGTCGTTGACGAGGCGCAGGGCGCGCTGCACCTGGTCGCTGACCGCGACCAGCTCGTCCAGCCGGGCGAGGGTGGCCTCGTCGCCGGTGTAGAGCCAGTGCGCGACGTTGACGATCGTGCAGGCGTGGTTGTCGGCGTTGTCCAGGTACGCGTCGAGGCTCGGCAGGGACGACCGGTCCCCGGGCCGCCAGGCCGCCTTCCACTCCCACTCGCGGGCCATCGCCCGCACCGTCGCGTCCACCCGGTCCCGCCACAGCGGACGGTGCGCCGCGAAGGCGTCGGACGTCGCCAGCTCACCCTGGAGCGCGGCCAGGTAGCCGCCGAGGTGGTCGTCGGCGGCGGGCGGCTCGCCGGCGGCCACCGCGAGGCAGCGCGCGACGAGGCCGTCGACCTCGTCGCGGGAGCGCGCCCGGTGGTCGATCAGCCAGTCGAGGGCGAAACCCCACAGCACGGTCCGGTTCGCGGCGCGCAGTTGCCCGGCCGTGCACCACGGGGCGCCGAAGGCGATGGCCAGCGAGATGTTGGCGAACAACATGGTGTCGAACGGGTCGGCGGGAAACAGTTCGGGGTGCGCCGCGGCCGACGCCTGGAGGTCGCGTTGGCCGCGTACCGCCAGGCCGCAGATCCGGCCCTGTTCCTGCGCGTCCCGCATCTCGTCGCGCCCGCCCGGCGTCGCGTCGCGCGACCGGTCGGGCGTCACCGCGGTCACGCCGGCCGCCGCTCGTGGACCGGGGTCAGCGCCATGACCACCGGCCGGCCCGGACGCAGGGTCGCCGCCAGCTGCTTGGGCGGCATCCCGGCGTCGCGCAGCCGGAAGCGGTACCGGCTGAGGATCGTCGCGACCACCAGCGGAGCCTCCAGGTTGAACAGGTACATGCCGAGGCACTGGTGCGGGCCGCCGCCGAACGGGAAGTACGCGTACCGGTGCTCCCGCCGCGGCTGGTCGCCACGGAACCGGTCGGGATCGAAGGTGTCCGGGCGGTCCCAGTACCGGGCCAGCCGTTGGGTGACGTAGGAGCTGACGGCGACGATGCTGCCGGCTCTGATCCTGGCGCCGCCGATGACGTCGTCCGCCACCGCCGTGCGGGGCACCAGCCACCCGGCGGGGTACATGCGCAGCAGCTCGTCGACCACCGACCGGGTGTAGGTGAGGGCGAGCAGCTGCTCCCGGCTGATCACCCGGTCCGCGCCCACCACCTCGTCCAGCTCGGCGTAGAGCCGGCCGGCCACCTCCGGGTTGGCGTCCAGGATCGGCCACAGCCAGGTCAGTACGGCGTACGTCGTCTCCGTCGCGGTGGCGAACATGGACACCACGTCGTCGCGGACCCGTCGCTCCCCGAGCGGGCGGCCGTCGTCGTCGCGGGCGTTCGCCAGGGCGGCGAGCAGGTCGTCGCCGTCGCGCGGGTGGGCCCGCTCGGCCCGCACCAGGGGCAGCATGATGTCGTCGACGACGCCGATGGCGCGGCGCAGGGCGCGGTCGCCCGGCACCGGTACGGCGTCGGGCACGAAGGGCAGGAGCAGGCGGGCCCGCAGCGCCGTCACGATGGTGTCCTGGGCGGCCACGATCCGCAGCTGGTCGGCGAGGCTCACCCGGTCGGCGAAGAAGACGCTGCTGATCGCCCGGCAGATGACCCGGCCCAGCTCGGCGCCGGCGTCCAGCCACCGGCCGGTGCGGGCCGGCTCGTCGAACTCGTCGACGGCCTCGCTGACGGCCTGGCTCATGGAGTCCACCAGGGAGTCGATGCGCTTGGCGGTGAAGTGCGGCTGCATCCGCCCGCGGCTGGCCTGCCACTCCGGTCCGTCGGACATGATGCCGTCGCCGGTGAGCCGTCGTACCGGCCGCCACAGCATGCTCTGGCCGCCGCGGGTGTAGTTGGCCGCGTTGTCCCGCAGCACGTACTGCACGTGGGCGGGTTCGGTGACCAGGTAGGGGCGGATCGTCCCGAGGTTGAGCCGCAGGACCTCGCCCGGGGCGGCGTCCGCCATCGCGACGAGCTGGCCCAGCGGGTCACGCAGCAGGCCCGGCAGCATCCTCCACAGTGGCGCGGACCGCGCCGGACGACTTCGTGAGTCGTCGGCACCCCGTTCAGCAATGGCATCCCGCACCCGTGGCTCCTCCCGTCGGTCACGCTCCGTTGTGACGGACCGTCATGCGAACGGCTGCCTTGCGTCACGATTCGGGAAGCATGCCATCACCCGTCGAGACTCCGCTAGCCGTCGAATGAGAATTTTGCTCATGGGAATGCTCGTCCATGAAGGATTTCGTGTCGGGCGTCACTTCGGAAGGGTGCGCAGGTGGCGCCACTCGGCGGCCACCGGCCGGTACCCGAACCACGCGTTGACCGCCCGCATCGCGTCGTTGCCGGCGTCGTTGATCGTGGACGCCCACCGGAAGCCCGCCGACCGGGCCGCCCGCAGCGACGCGTGCTTGACCGACCGGGCGAGACCCCGGCCCCGCCACCCGCTGCGGGTGCCCGTCATTCCCGACAGGTAGCGGTCCCGGCCGTCGGTCAGCGCGAGGCTGAACGCCACCACCACGCCGTCGGCCGTCGCCACCGTGCTCAGCGCCCGGTCCAGGTCCGGCCGGTCCCAGTACGCGGCCCGCCAGTCGGAGAAGCCGATCTCGTCCATCCCGACGTCGCCCGGCTCGTCCGCGGCGGCGGCCAGGTCCGCCTCGTACAACGGGCGCGGGTCGACCAGGTCCGCGGCCGTACCCAGCCGCACCCCGGCCGGCGGATCGGGCGCGGCCGGCAGCGCCGCCGCCAGGTCCAGGCCCAGGATCACGCTGCGCCGGCCGGGCCGGTAGCCGCGCCGCTCGGCGAAGGCGAGCGGCGCCGGCTCGTCGACGACCCGCGCGTACGCCCGGCGCACCCCCAGCCCGGCGAGCCGCTCCTCGGCGGCGGCGAGCAGCGCCGACCCGACGCCCCGCCCCCGCCCCTCGGGGCGCACGACCAGGTTGACGAAGCCGAGCCCCGGCTCGGCGCTCTCGTACAGCAGCCCCGTCCGGGCGACGCCGGCGATCCCGTCGCCCGCCTCGGCGACGAGCATCCCGAAGCGCTCGGCCGGCTTGCCGGTCGCCTGCCAGGCGAGCAGCTCCGGCGTGACCACCAGGTGGGGCCGGGCGGCGCGGAGCAGGTCGGCGACCGGCGCCAGGTCGGCGGGGCCGGCGGCCCGGACGGTGGGAACCATGGCTGGGCAACCTACCGCAGCGGCGGGGGCGGGCGGCGGTGGAACCCGGGCGCGCCCGCGCGGCCTGTGCCAGGCTCAGGGCATGGACGACAAGACGATCCTCAACCGGATCTCGGAACTGGTCGACGAGGAGCACCGGTTGCGCGCCGACGCGCAGGCCGGCGAGTCGGGCACGGACGACGACGCCCGCACCCGGCTGCGCGAGTTGGAGGAGTCCCTCGACCAGTGCTGGGACCTGCTGCGTCGGCGACGCGCCGCCCGGGAGACCCACGGCGACCCGGACGCCCAGGGGACGCGCCCCAAGCCGGCGGTCGAGCGCTACCTCCAGTGACCCGGGTCCCGGGTGGCCGGTGCCTGGCCACCCGGGACGTCGCGGTCAGCGGATCCCCGCCTCCCGCAGCAGCAGCGCGCTCAGCGCGGCCGGGTCGGCGTCCGCCGCGGGCAGGCCCCGGGCCGCGAACCAGGTGGCGACCACCCGCACGTCGCGGGCCAGGAACTCCGGCCCCTGCGGGTTGGCCACCACGTCGACCACCTGCGGCAGGTCGATGAGCACCAGCCGCCCCGCGTGCACCAGCAGGTTGTACGGCGACAGGTCGCCGTGTGCGAGGCCGGCGCGGGCGAGCACCACGAGGGCGTCGACGAGCTGCCCCCACAGCTCGCGCAGCTCCCCCGCCTCCGGCCGCAGCTGGGCCAGCCGGGGCGCGGCCAGCCCCTCCTCCTGGTCGCCGAGGAACTCCAGCATCAGCTCCGTGCCGCGCAGCTGCACCGGGTAGGGGACGGTGATCGTGCCGTGGCGGGCGCCGACCTCCCAGAGCCGGGCCAGCGCGGCGAACTCGGCCGCCGCCCACTGCCCGGCGATCATCTGCCGGCCGAAGGCGGTGCGACCGGCCATCGCCCGGTTCTCCCTGGACCGGCGGACCCGGCGGCCCTCCAGGTAACCGGCGTCGCGGTGGAAGAGGCGGTGCTGGGGGTCCCGGTACCGCTTGGCCGCCAGCAGGCAGGACCGGTCGGTGCCGGGCACCGCCCGGCGGACGAGGTGGACGTCCGCCTCCTTGCCGGTCTTGAGCATCCCGAGTTCGGTGTCCTTGGCGGCCAGTTCGGTGACCAGCCACTCGGGGTGGGGCTGCGGGCCGTGCACGGCGTCGTCCCAGGACGACCAGCGCTCCCCCGTGTCGGGGTCGGGCTCGGCGTCGGGGTCGGCGAGGGCGGGCTCGGCGGCCCGGCCACGCTTCAGGAAGAGCTGTTCGTCGTCGTCGAAGCGGCGCTTGCCGCGGGTACGGCGCTCGCGCGCCGGAAGGTCGTGATCGCGCACTGCGGTGGTGATCCCTTGCTCGAGGCTGATGGGGGCAGGTGGTAGTGACCTGCGAAGACGGCCATGACCGACCCCCTCTCCTCGACCGGGCGCGGACCCGGTTGCACGATGCGCCGACCATGCTCGCGGTCCGACGCCGCCCCGGTCAACCGAATTACGCCAGCCCAGGTCCGGCGCCCCGCCGGGGCTGGGCGGAAACCCCTTGGCCAGCCGCCGCGCCGGCTCACCGGGCGGCTGGTGGCGCTCCCCCGTCAGGCGGCGAGCACCGTCGCGACGGCGGCGATCACGCCGTCCGCCGTGCGGGTGGGGGCGAACCGGTCGTCGACCCAGCTCCGCCCCCGGTGCAGCCAGACGCTGGGCAGGCCCACGGCGGCGGCGCCCCCGATGTCCGCCTCCGGGCCGTCACCGACCACCCAGGCGCCGCGCAGGGGCAGCCGTACCCGCCGGGCGGCCAGCGCGAAGATCCTCGGGTTGGGCTTGCTGACGCCGACCTCCTCGGAGATGACCCAGTCGGCGACGAAGCGGTCCAGCCCGGTACGCCGGATCATGGCCTCCTGCTGGCGTACCCCGCCGTTGCTGACCACCACGGGCGTCCAGCCGGCCCCGTCGGCGATCCGCAGCGCGCAGGCGACCAGCGGGTCGAGCCGGATGTTGGCCACCACGCCGTCGTGCAGCTCCTCGACCAGGTCGATGGACGGGATCCGCAGCCCGTACCGGTCACGCACGGCGTCGGCCACGTCCCACCGGTCGGTCAGCCCGTCGGCGTCGATGGACAGCAGCCAGTCGATGTCGGCCGGCGGCGCGCCGACACCGGCCAGGAAACGCTCCCCCCAGGCGCGGAACGGACCGGCCCGGTCGAGCAGCGTGTTGTCCAGGTCCAGCAGGAGCAGCGGCACTCGGGCACCTTACGGGAGCGCGACCGCCCGGCGACAGTGCCGACTCCTCCCCGCGCCCGTCAGGCCGGCAGCGCGGAGCGGGCGCCGCCCTGGTGGGGCAGACGGTCGAGCAGCATGCAGTGGGCCGCCCGGGTCGCCGCGAGGGCCTCCGGGGCGAGCGCGACGACCAGTACGGCCTCGCCGGTGTCCGCGCCCCGGGCCAGCGGCCGGCCCTCCGGGTCGTAGACCGCCGCGCCGCCGTTGAACCGCCACGGGTCGGCGCCGCCGACGAGGTTGGCGAACACCACGTACATCGTGTTGTCCAGCGCACGGGCGGCGTAGTAGAGGTCGCGGCGGTGCTCGGAGCCGGCCAGGTAGCCGCTCGGGCAGAGGTAGCCGTGCGCCCCGTCGGCCGCCGCTGCCCGGCCGTGCTCGGGGAAGCAGCCGTCGTAGCAGATGCCGAGCCCGAGCCGCCAGTCGTCGACGAGCAGGGTGGTACCCCGGTCACCGGCGACGAACAGCTCCCGCTCGCCGCTCCACAGCTGCTGCTTGTCGTAGCCGACGCGGACCTCGCCGGAGCGGTCGACCAGCAGGGCGGAGATCGTCCGCCGGCCGTCCGGGTGCCGGACGGCGGCGCCGACCACCACGGCGGCGCCACCGTCGCGGGCCGCCTCGCGCAGCGGGTCCAGCCGCGGGTCGTCCACCCGGGCCGCCGGGTCGGCCGCGACATCGGTGCCGGCCGGATCGGCCGCGAGCGTCGGCAGGTGGTACGCGGGCAGGAAGAGCTCGGGCAGCACCGTCACCCGGGCGCCCCGCTCCGTGGCCTGGCGGACCAGCCGGGCGGCGCTCGCCGCGTTGCCGGCCACGTCGCCGGGGACGGGCTCGGCCTGCACGGCCGCGACGATCAGCGGTGCGGCGGGGACCGCGACGGCGGTGGGAAGTGGCATCACGGGCCGATCCTAATCCGACGCGCCGACCTTGGATGATCATGCGCGCGGCCAAACCAAGCCGTACGTACGGTTTGCATGGCGGGGGGCGAGCTGTCACGATCGACCCGTGCCCAGAGTAAGTCAGGACCAGCTCGACGCGCGCCGGCAGGAGATTCTCGCCGCCGCGCGGGCCTGTTTCGCCCGGCACGGCTACGAGGGCGCCACCGTCCGCCGGCTCGAGGAGGCCACCCGGCTGTCCCGGGGCGCGATCTTCCACCACTTCCGCGACAAGGACTCGCTCTTCCTGGCGGTGGCCGAGGACGACGCCGCGGCCATGGTGGAGACGGTGGCCCGCAACGGCCTGGTCCAGGTCATGCGGGACCTCCTGGCCGGCGCGGTCTCCCCCGACACCACCGGCTGGCTGGGCAGCCAACTGGAGGTGTCCCGGCGGCTCCGGACCGACCCGGCGTTCGCCAGGCGGTGGGCGGAACGGTCGGCGGCGATCGCCGAGGCGACCCGCGACCGGCTCGCCCGGCAGCGGGAGGCGGGCGTGCTCCGCGAGGACATGCCGATCGACGTGCTGGCCCAGTTCCTCGAACTCGCCTACGACGGCCTGGTGCTGCACCTGGCGATGGGCCGTCCCGCCGGCGACCTCGGCCCGGTGCTCGACCTGGTCGAGGAGGCCGTCCGCCGCCGCTGACCGGCCGCCCTCGCGCCACTGAGTATCGGTCCGGTAACTCGGTCCACGCGGTGGGTCCACCCTGGCGGGCCTGCTCCACAATTGGGTCGCGATCCCCCTCGCCCGACAGGAGCAGCACATGACCGTCCTCGCCGCACCTGGTGACACCTGGGGCATCTCCGGTCCCGCCTTCCTCGGGGTCTATCTCCTCGCAGCCGTCGTAATCATCGTCGGCACGGTCGTCCACCGGCTCTCGGTCCTCGCCGGGCCGCAGGTGGGCGACGTGGGTCAGCTCGGCCCGCAGCAGGTCGCCTACCTCAACGGCGGGCAGCAACTGGCGATCTGGGCCTCGCTCGGCGGGCTGCGCAGCAGCGGGGCCATCGGCGTACGCCCGGACCGGCGGCTCACCACCGGCGGTGCGCTGCCGGCCGGGATCACGCCACTGGACCAGGCCATCCACTTCGCGGCCGGCCGGAACGCCACCACCCGGGAACTGGCCCGCGACGAGTGGGTGGTCCGGGCGCTCGACCAGCTCCGGACGAGTCTGGAGCAGCGCGGACTCGCGCTCCCGCCGGCCCGCCGGGCCGCGCTGCGCCGGGGCGCGTTCCTGCTCACCGCCCTGCTGCTGGTCGGCGTGTTGCGCATCTTCGCCGGCCTGGGCAACGACCGTCCCGTGGGCTGGCTCGTGCTGAGCCAGCTCCCGCTGATCGTCGTGGCCGTCCTCCTGTACCGGGTGCCGTGGCGCACCCGCGCCGCCACCCAGGCCCTGCGCGGCCTGCGGCGTCAGCACACCTACCTCGCGCCCGCCTCGGCCCCCGCCTACGCCACCTACGGCGCGGCGGGCGCCGCGATGGGGGTCGCGCTGTTCGGCACCGCGTCGCTCTACGCCATGGACCCCGGCTTCGCCAGCCAGGCCGAGATCCAGCGCCAGGCGATCAGCGGCTCCGGCGCCTCCTCGACCGGCGGCGGATGCGGCGGCGGCAGCTCGTGCAGCGGGGGCAGCTCGTGCGGCGGCGGCGGGGGTTGCGGCGGAGGCGGGTGCGGCGGATGACCGGCCCCGCCGGCGTCGGCATCGGCTGGCGGCCGGAGATCGCCGGGTTCGTCGCCGACCTGCCCGGGCTGCGCTTCGTGGAGGTGGTCGCGGAGAGCGTCGCCGCGACCGGGCCACCGCCCGCCGGGCTGGCCGCGCTGCGCGAGCGCGGCGTGACGGTCGTACCGCACGGCGTGCGCCTCTCCCTCGGCGGCGCGGAACCGGTCGACCCGGCGCGCGTCGCCCACCTGGGCGCGGTGGCGGAGCTGGTCGGGGCGCCGCTGGTCAGCGAGCACATCGCCTTCGTCCGGGCCGGCGGCGTCGAGGCCGGTCACCTGCTGCCGCTGCCCCGCAGCCGGGAGGCGGTCGACGCGGTCTGCGCCAACGTCGCCCGCGCGCAGGCCGCGCTGCCGGTGCCGCTCGCGCTGGAACCGATCGCGGCCCTGTTCGGCTGGCCCGACGACGAGCTGGACGAGGCCGACTTCCTCACCGAGATCCTGGACCGCACCGGCGCGTTCCTGCTGCTGGACGTCGCCAACGTGTACGCCAACGCCCGCAACCGGGGCACCGACCCGCTGGCGCTGCTCGACCGGCTGCCGCTGGAGCGGGTCTCCTACGTGCACGTGGCGGGCGGCGCCGAGCACGGCGGCTACTACCACGACACGCACACCGATCCGGTGCCCCCGGCGGTGCTCGACCTGATCCGCGAGCTGTGCGCCCGCCGCCGGCCGCCGGCGTTCCTGCTGGAACGCGACGGGCACTACCCGCCCGCCCCGGTGCTCCGCGCCGAGTTGGACGCCCTCGCCGCCGTGTCCGGCTTCCCGGTGGTGACGTGAGCGGCGACCTGGCCGAGCGGCAGGCGGCGCTGGTGGCGGCGCTGGTCGCCGGCGGCCCGGTGCCGGCGGGCTTCGACCCGGCGGCGCTCGCCGCCGCCGGGACCGCGCTGCTCCGCAAGCGCGCCGGGGAGGTGGCCCGGCACTGGCCGCTGCTCGCCGCCGGTCTCGGTCCCCGGTGGCCGGAGACCTTCGCCCGCTGGGCGGCCGGGCGGCCGACCGGAGGCTCGCTGCGCGACGGCTGGGACCTGGCCCGCGACCTGCGCGACCGGGGCGCGCTGCCGCCGCTCGGCGCGGAGGAGTTGGCCGCGCGCGAGGCCGCCCACCGCTACGACGGGCACACCCCGCCGCGCCCGCGTCGGCTGCCGGCGTGGGGGCGCGCCGGCGGGGCCGTCGCGGTCCAGCTCGCCGGTCGGGTACGCCTGCTGCGTCCCGCCCGCAGCTGAACCGCCCGCCACCGGACCGCCCGCCGCTGAGCGCCCACCGCGCACCGGCCCGAGGGCCCCGCTGGCGGATCCGGCCGGGTGCGGCAGGATCGACGGCATGGATCTCGGACTGACCGATCGGGTGTACGTACTCACCGGCGCCTCCCGAGGGCTGGGCTTCGCCACCGCGCAGTGTCTCGTCGCCGACGGCGCCCGGGTGGTGCTCTCCGCCCGCGACGCCGACGCGGTGGCCGCCGCCGCGCAGCGCCTCGGCGGGCCGGAGCGGGCGGTCGGGCTGACCGCCGACCTGGCCGACGCGCAGACGCCGGAGCGCCTCGTGGCGGTGGCCCGGGAGCACTTCGGACGGCTCGACGGGGCACTGGTCTCGGTCGGCGGGCCGCCGCCGGGCAGCGCCGCCTCGGTCACCGACGAGCAGTGGCGCCGCTCCTTCGAGACGGTCTTCCTCGGCACCGTCCGGATGGTTCGCACCGTCGCCGAGCACCTGGCCGGGGGCGGGGGCGGGGCGGTCGGGCTGGTCCTGTCGACCTCGGCGCGCGGCCCGGTGCCCGGCCTGGGCATCTCCAACGGCCTGCGGCCCGGCCTGGTGGGCATGGCCAAGGACGTCGCCGACGAGTACGGGCCCCGGGGCGTGCGGGTGGTCGGCCTGCTGCCCGGGCGGATCATGACCGACCGCAACGTGGAACTCTTCGCCGCCACCGGCGACCCCGACCGGGCCCGCGCGGAGGCCGAGGCCGCCATTCCGCTGCGCCGCATCGGCGCGCCGGACGAGTTCGGCCGGGTGGCCGCGTTCGTGCTCTCCCCCGCCGCGAGCTACCTGACCGGGGTCACCGTGCCGGTCGACGGCGGCGTGCTGCGGAGCCTGTGATGGCCGCGCCCGCCGACGGATCGTCCGCCGGTCCCCCCGCCGACGGATCGCCCGCCGGTCCCCCCGCCGACGGATCGCCCGCCGGATCGCCGCTCCGGCGACGGACGCGGGTGGCGCGGGAGGCCGGGCGGTATCCGCGGCCGACGCGGGAGGAACTCGCCGCGGCGGCGGAGCGCACCATCCCCGATGTCATCGCCCCCGGCTTGGACGTGCTCTTCGTGGGCATCAATCCGGGCCTGTGGTCGGCCGCGACCGGGTGGCACTTCGCCCGGCCGGGCAATCGGTTCTGGCCCGCGCTGCACCGGGGCGGGTTCACGCCCCGGCTGCTGCATCCCAGCGAGCAGGACGAGCTGCCGGGGTACGGGCTGGGCATCAGCAACATGGTCGCGCGGGCCAGCGCCCGGGCCGACGAGCTGACCCCGGCCGAGCTGGTCGAGGGCGCGGAGATCCTCACCGGCAAGGTCGAGCGGCACCGCCCCCGGTGGGTGGCCGTGGTCGGGGTGACCGCGTACCGGATCGGGTTCGCCCGGCCGAAGGCCGCCTTCGGGCCGCAGCCGCAGCGGCTGGCCGGCGCCCGCCTCTGGGTGCTGCCCAACCCCAGCGGCCTGAACGCGCACTTCACCCCCGAAACGCTCGGCGCCGCGTTCGGGGAGTTGCGGGCGGCAGTCGAGACCGGGTGAGACGTCGGTTGGCCGCAGCCGGCAAGTTGGCGCAGCCGGCGGCAGCGTCAGTTGGCCGCCGCCGGCGGCAGCGCCTCGTCGGCGAGGTAGGGCCGCAGCGGCGGCACGGCCACCGGCTCGGGCCCGGTCGCGTCGACGTACGGGGTGGGCGAGTCGGCGACCGCGAACTGGGTGCGGTAGAGCTCGGCGTAGAGCCCGCCCACGGCCACCAGTTCCTCGTGCCGCCCCCGCTCGACGATCCGCCCGTCGTCCAGCACCAGGATCTGGTCGGCGTCGCGGACGGTCGAGAGCCGGTGCGCGATCACCAGCGCGGTACGCCCGGTCAGCGCCACCGACAGCGCCCGCTGCACGGCGGCCTCGCTCTCCGAGTCGAGGTGCGCCGTGGCCTCGTCGAGGATCACGATCGACGGGGCCTTGAGCAGCAGCCGGGCGATGGCGATGCGCTGCTTCTCGCCGCCGGAGAAGCGGTAGCCGCGCTCGCCGACGAGGGTCTCCAGCCCTTCCGGCAGCGACCGGACCAGGTCGGCGACCTGCGCCCCGGCCAGGGCCGCCCAGATCTCGTCGTCGGTGGCGTCCGGCTTGGCGTAGCGCAGGTTCTCGGCGATGGTCTCGTGGAACAGGTGCGAATCCTGGGTGACCACGCCGATCTCGTCGCGCAGCGAGGCGAGGGTGGCGTCGCGGACGTCGACCCCGCCGACCAGCACCTGCCCGTCGGTGACGTCGTAGATGCGGGAGATCAGCATGGACAGCGTCGACTTGCCGGCGCCGGAGGGGCCGACCAGCGCCACCATCTGCCCCGGCTCGACCGCGAACGAGACGCCCTTGAGCACGGGCTCGTTGATCGTACGGTCGAGGGCGGCGACCTCCTCCAGGCTGGCGAGCGAGATCTCGGCGGCGCTGGGATAGCGGAACCGGACGTCGCGGAACTCGACCCGGCCGCTGGCCCGGGGCACCGGCACCGCGTCGGGCCTCTCCTCGATCGTCGGCTTCAGGTCGAGCACCTCGAAGACCCGGTCGAAGGAGACCAGCGCGCTCATCACGTCGACCCGGACGTTGGACAGCGCGGTCAGCGGGCCGTAGAGGCGGGTGAGCAGCAGGGCGAGGGTCACCACGGTGCCGGCGCTGACGTTGCCGGTGACCGCCAGCCAGCCGCCGAGCCCGTAGGTGAGCGCCTGGGCCAGCGAGGCGACCAGCAGCATCGCCACGAAGAAGGTCCGCGAGTACATCGCGGACTGGATGCCGATGTCGCGGACCCGCTCGGCCCGCCCGGCGAACCGTCGCGCCTCCTCCTCGGGCTGGCCGAAGAGCTTGACGAGCAACGCGCCCGAGACGCCGAACCGCTCGGTCATCGTCGCGTTCATCTTCGCGTCGAGGTTGTAGGACTCGCGGGTGATCTCGGCGAGCCGCTTGCCGACCCGGCGGGCCGGGATGATGAAGACCGGCAGCAGCACCAGGGAGAGCGCGGTGATCTGCCAGGAGAGGGTGAACATCACCGCGGCGGTGAGCACGAGCTGGATGACGTTGCTGACCACCCCGGACAGCGTCGAGGTGAACGCCCGCTGCGCGCCGAGCACGTCGTTGTTGAGCCGGCTGACCAGCGCACCGGTCTGGGTGCGGGTGAAGAACTGCAGCGGCATCCGCTGGACGTGGTCGTAGACCCGGGTGCGCAGGTCGAGGATGATGCCCTCGCCGATGCGGGCCGAGTACCACCGCTGGGCGAGGGAGAGCAGCGCGTCGAACACCGCGAGCCCGGCGATGACGAGGGCCAGCCGGACCACCGCGTTGCCGGCGTCGGCGCCGCCCCGGGTGATCGTGTCGATGACGTCGCCGGCGAGTACCGGGGTGGCGACACCGATGACGGCGGCCAGCACCACCGTGACCAGGAAGACGACAATGTCACGGCGGTAGGGCCCGGCGAAGGCCACGATCCTGCGGGCCACCCCGCGCTTGAGTCGGTGGGTGGAGATCTCGTCGCGGTTGCGCATTGACCGGAGCATGCTCCAACCGGTCATGCCGCCGCCCGACATCGAGTGGGACACGTTCACCTCCGGGTCGTCGGGCTGACCGCACCGTCAGGTCAATTCTCCCGACGACTCTGACAACCTCGGCCGTAACCCTGATCTTCCCGAACGGTCCTTACGACTTACTCTCCGCGCCCGGCGAGATCACGCAGCCGGCGGGTCTGCGCCTCCCGCTCGGCCCGCTGCTGGTCGGCGGCGGACCGACCAGTCGCGCCGGCCAGCAGAGCCTTGATCTCCACCACCGCGTTGCGGTCGTTGGCCAGCAGCCCGGCGGTCAGGTCACGCACCGCGGCGTCCAGCTCGGCGTTCGGCACCACCAGGGTGGCCAGGCCGATCCGGTCCGCCTCGGCGGCGTCCATCCGCCGGCCGGTCGCGCAGATCTCCAGGGCACGGCTGTAGCCGACCAGGTCGACCAGGCGGCCGGTGCCGGCGAGATCCGGGACCAGGCCGAGCGTCACCTCGGCCATGGAGAGCTTCGCGTCCTCGGCGAGCACGCGCAGGTCGCAGGCGAGCGCCAGCTGGAAGCCGGCGCCGATCGCGTGCCCCTGCACGGCGGCGACGGAGACGACGTCGGGACGGTGCAGCCAGGTGAAGCCGCCCTGGTATTCCGCGATCCGGTCGGCGCACTCCTGCTCGGGCAGGGTGGCCAGTTCGGCGAACGACCCGGGACCGGAGGCACCGGCCACCGACAGGTCGAGGCCGGCGGAGAATGCCCGCCCCTCGCCGCGTACGACCACGACACGGACGTCGCCGGGGAGGTCCCGCGAGAAGTCGCTCATCGCGCGCCACATCGCCGGGGTCTGCGCGTTGAGCACGTCGGGCCGGCACAACGTGACCGTCGCGACCGGCCCGTCGCATTCCAGCCGGACCCCGGTCGTCTCGGCGGTCACCGAGCGATCCGGGGAGCGGCGCTGATGGACGACGCTGGTGGGCGGGTCACGCCTTCTTGCGGCGTCGGGCGCCGCCACGCTGCCGCAGCTGGACCCCGGACTCGGTGAGCACCCGGTGGATGAACCCGTAGGAACGGCCGGTCGAGGCCGCGAGCGCGCGGATGCTCTCACCCGAGGTGTACCGCTTTACCAGGTCCTTGGCGAGCGTCTGACGCTCGGCTCCGACGATCCGGCGACCCTTCTCAGTGCTGGTGGCTGTGCCAGTGGCTGCCATGCTGTGTCCTCACGTCCCAGACTGTGCGGTTCGGATACGGTCCCACCTATTAGACCGCCTCGAACGATCATGCGCCAGATATCAACTCTTCGCCAACCGACACGCTATGCAATGTCAGCTTCCCGATAGCGTGATGCTCCCGACGCGGCCCGGGGCCCCGCCCGCCCCCGGCGCCGGGCGTGACGGGTGACCGAGCCGTACCCTGCTGGCGTGATCGACCTGTTGGGCGCCGCGGCCGGCGCCGCCGTGGTGTTCGCCGCCACCAACATCGACGACATCGTCGTCCTGACCCTGTTCTTCGTCGCCGCCCGCACCACCGGCCGGCCCCGCACCTGGCAGATCGTCGCCGGGCAGTACCTGGGCATCGGCGCGCTCGCGCTGGCCAGCACGGTGGTCGCGGCCGGGCTGCTGGTGGTGCCCGAGCCGTGGACCGGGCTGCTCGGCCTGCTGCCGGTCGCCCTCGGCGTCCGCGCGCTGCTGCGTGACGACGCCGACGACGCCCCGGCGGTGGTCGGCTCGACGCTCGGCGTGGCCGGGGTGACGATCGCCAACGGCGCCGACAACATCGCCGTCTACGTGCCGGTGTTCCGGGCGCTCGGCCCGGCCGACGGCGCGGTCTTCCTGCTGGTCTTCGTGGTACTCATCGCGCTGTGGTGCGCCGCCGGGGCGTGGCTGGGCGGGCACCCCCGGGTGACACGGCTCGTCGGACGCGTCGGCCACTGGCTCGTCCCGGCGGTCTTCATCGCCATCGGCGTGGTCATCCTGGCCACCTCGGGCGTCCTGCCCCGCCTCCTTGACCTCCTGCGCTGACCGCACGCCCCACCCGCCCCACCGCAACCCGCGCACCCACCCCACCGTGCCACCCACGCAGGTCGCCCCGCCTGGCCACCCGCCTGGCCGCCCCACCTGGCCGTCCGCCTGGCCGCCCCGCTTGGTCGATCATGAAGTTGTTGTCACGACACGCCGGGGCGGAGGGCAACAACCTCATGATCAACGGACTGGGGCGGGACGGGAGCGGGGCAGGGCAGGGCAGGGCGGTCAGGCCAGTTCGACCAGTTCGAGGAGGTCGTCGCTCCAGGCGTCCTCGTCGCCGTCGGGGAGCAGGATGGCGCGGTCGGGCTTCAGCGCCATGACCGCGCCGGGGTCGTGGGTGACCAGCACGATCGCCCCCGGGTAGCGGGCGATGGCGTCGAGCACCTGCTCCCGGCTGACCGGGTCGAGGTTGTTCGTCGGCTCGTCGAGCAGCAGCACGTTCGCCCCGGAGCAGACCAGGGTGGCCAGCGCGAGCCGGGTCTTCTCGCCGCCGGAGAGCACCCCGGCCGGCTTGTCCACGTCGTCGCCGGAGAACAGGAACGCCCCGAGGATCTTGCGCAGGTCGGTGTCGGTCTGCTCGATGGCGGCGCTGCGCATGTGCTCCAGCACCGTACGGTCCACGTCGAGCGTCTCGTGCTCCTGCGCGTAGTAGCCGAGCCGCAGGCCGTGACCGGCGTGCACCTCGCCGGTGTCCGGCTCGAGCAGGCCGCCGAGCATCCGCAGCAGGGTGGTCTTGCCGGCGCCGTTGAGCCCCAGGATGGCCACCCGGGAGCCCCGGTCGACCGCCACGTTCACGTCGGTGAAGATCTCCAGCGAGCCGTACGACTTCGACAGGCCTGTCGCGGTGAGCGGGGTCTTGCCGCAGGGGGCCGGGTTCGGGAAGCGCACCTTCGCCACCCGGTCGGAGACGCGTACCTCCTCCAGGCCGGAGATGAGCTTCTCGGCCCGGCGGGCCATGTTCTGCGCGGCGACGGTCTTGGTGGCCTTGGCCCGCATCTTGTCGGCCTGCGCCATCAGCGCGCCGGCCTTCTTCTCGGCGTTGGCCCGCTCCCGGCGGCGGCGCCGCTCGTCGGTCTCGCGGGCCTCCAGGTACGCCTTCCAGCCCAGGTTGTAGACGTCGACCACGGAGCGGGTGGCGTCGAGGAACCACACCTTGTTGACCACCGACTCCAGCAGCGAGCCGTCGTGGGAGATCACGATCAGGCCGCCCTTGTGGTTGGCGAGGAAGCTGCGCAGCCAGGTGATCGAGTCGGCGTCGAGGTGGTTGGTCGGCTCGTCGAGCAGCAGGATGCCGCCGCCGTTCTCACCCGCGTCGCGGAACAGGATCCGGGCCAGCTCGATGCGGCGGCGCTGACCGCCGGAGAGCGTGCCGATGGTCTGGGCGAGCGCCCGGTCCGGCAGGCCGAGGTTGGCGCAGATCCGGGCGGCCTCGGCCTCGGCCGCGTACCCGCCGAGGGAGGCGAACTGGTCCTCCAGCGCGCCGTAGCGACGGACCAGCCGGTCGTCGGCGTCGTCGGCGAGCTTGGCCTCGATCTCCTTCATCTGGGCCATCAGCACGTCCAGGCCCCGGGCGGAGAGCACCCGGTCGCGGCCGGTGACCTCCAGGTCGCCGGTGCGGGGGTCCTGCGGGAGGTAGCCGATGGCGCTGCGGCGATCGAGCTGACCGGCGTACGGCTGGCCCTCGCCGGCGAGCACCTTCAGCGTGGTGGTCTTGCCGGCGCCGTTGCGGCCGACCAGGCCGATCCGGTCACCCGGCTGCACCCGCAGCGTGGTGTCGGACAGCAGGATCCGGGCGCCGGCGCGCAACTCCAGGCCGGTGGCAGTGATCATGTCGGAGGACTCGCTCTCGGGGTCTGGAAGGGCTGACTCAGGGCACGCGAAAGCGCCGGCGAGCACGAGGCCCGTCGGCGCGGGGCGATTCAGCCTTCGCAGAGCAGCACGGGCCCAAGTGTACCGGGCCCCGCCGGATCGCCCCGCCGGATTACCGATCAAGATCATCGGGTACCGAATCGCCGTCCGGACCCGGTCCGGTACCGCAACCACCAAAACGGATCAAATCGGTGATCGGGGTAGACATGGAGCTGAACGAGAACGCGCGGGTCGACACCAGCCAGGTGGACGATCGGCGAGGATCCGGCGGGGGCGGCGGGCTGGGCGGCATACCCATCCCGATCGGCGGCGGTCGGGGCGGCATCGTCGGCATCGTCATCGCCGTGCTCGTCGCGCTCGTCGGCGGCGGCTTCGGCCTGAACGCGGCCACCAACGGCGGCGACGAGCCGCAGGGCGACAACTCGTCACTGGAGCAGAAGTGCTCGGCCGAGGACGCGCTCCAGCAGCTCGACTGCCGCAACGCGCTCTACGTCAACTCCATCCAGGCGTACTGGCAGAAGGCCCTGCCCGAGGCGTTCGGCGAGCAGTACCGCCCGTCGAAGACGGTGTTCTTCAGCCAGGGCGTCAACACCGCCTGTGGGCAGGCCGACTCCGGCGTCGGCCCGTTCTACTGCCCCGCCGACGACCAGGTCTACATCGACCTCACCTTCTACCAGGTGCTCGCCCAGCAGCTCGGCGCCTCCGGCGAGTTCGCCCAGCCGTACGTGCTCGCCCACGAGTACGGCCACCACGTGCAGGACCTGCTCGGCACCGAGGCGCAGATGCGCCGCCAGCAGCAGCGCGACCCGGACAGCGCGAACGCGCTCTCGGTGAAGCTGGAGTTGCAGGCCGACTGCTACGCCGGCGCGTGGGCGAAGAACGCCACCGGCACCGCCGACGCGAGCGGCCAGAAGATCTTCACCAGCATCAGCGAGCAGGACATTCAGCAGGCCGTCGACGCCGCCGAGAAGATCGGCGACGACGCCATCTCCAAGCGGGCCAACCGGCCGGTGAACCCGGACGAGTTCACCCACGGTTCCTCCGCCCAGCGCAAGGAGTGGTTCACCCGGGGCTACGACACCGGCGACCCGAAGTCCTGCGACACCTTCCGCGGCAGCCTCTGAGCACCGGACCGGAGACCGCCCTCGGCGGCCGGCGGGCCTCGCCCGCCGGCCGCCGTCGTGCGTGGGGTCGACCGGCCGGTCGTTGGCGGTCCGTCCCAGCGTGGGAAGGGGCGGGTGTCCGCAGTGCAGCCAGCGTCGCTCCCGACGCGGTCGCCGCTCAGGACGGGGCGGGATCGCGCACCAGGATCCGGACCGCCCGGGCCGCCGCGATCGCGCCGACCAGCACGGCGTGCCGGGGCTCGGGCACGTCCAGCAGACGGTCGGCACGCAGCGCCGCCAGCGGGGCGAGCCGCCGGTCGGCGAGCACGGTGTCCACCGCCCGCCGGTCGCCGCCGCAGACCAGCGCGCCCAACGACGACGCCTCCGGCAGCAGCAGCCGTACGGCCAGGTCGGCCGCGTCGCCCAGCGCCGCCTTCGCCTGGTTGTCGCGCCGCCGGGCGAAGCGCTGCTGCGACCAGCCCCCGGCGGCGGTGCGCCCCTGCACGTAGCGGGTGTCCACCTTGGAGACCACCAGCTCCTCCCCCGCCGCGACGCCGACCGCCACCGCGCCCTTGCGGGCGAGCAGCAGCCCGATCCGGCGCGGCGCGGTCGCGGCGGCCACGAAGCCGGGCACATCCGGGGTGGCCGGCGCGCCGGGCGGGGTGTGCAGCTCGGCGGTCGCGCCGTCCGGGGCGGCGAGCAGTAGCCCGTACGCCTCGACGGTGGTGGTGGGCGGGCCGTGCCGGTCGGCGAAGCCCTCGACCCACCGGGCGGCCCGGGCGGGGTCCACCTCGACCCAGCGGCCGCCTCCGGCGGCCGGTCGGCTGCTCATACGCCCGAACCTACGGCACGGCGACGCCAACTGACCGCCGTGGGTGGGTGGACGCCCGCGGCGGGCCGCCGCCCCCGCCGGGCGGCAGGCCACCGACCCGGACCCAGCCGGGCAGCGGACGACCGGCTCGGCTAGCCGGGCAGCAGCATCGCCACGGCCAGGGCGGCGATGATGGCGCTGGAGAGCAGCGCGGTCACGAGCCGACCGCGCGGTCCGGTCAGCACCCGGCCGACCAGGGTGCCTCCGCCGGCGATCAACAGCTGCCAGCTCGCCGAGGCGACGAACGCGCCGAGCACGAAGAGGCCGGCGGCGAGCGGATCCGGCTCGGCATGGTCCGTACGGCCCAGCACGAGCGCGGCGAAGTAGACAACGGTCGCGGGGTTCAGCAGGGTCAGCGCGAGCACGCCGGTGAAGGCGCGGACCGGGGTGTCCAGGCCCCGGCGGACGCCGGCGGCACCAGTCGCGGCGCGGGGGCGCAGCGCGCGCCAGGCGCCGTGGCCGGCGAGGACGAGCAGCACCAGTGCGGCGGCCAGCCGCAGCGGCCCGGCGACCGGGGCGATCAGCCCGGCGACGGCGGCCCCGCCGAGGGCCGCCACGGCGGCGTAGAGCCCGTCGGCGGTGGCCACCCCGAACGCGGCGGAGGCGCCGACCCGGAACGACGTGCGGGCGCTGAGCCCGAGGATGAGGACCGCGATCGCACCGACCGGGATGGCGACGCCGTAGCCGGCGAGCAGACCGGCCAGGAACGCGCCGGTCACGACGGTCGGCGGCGGGTCGGGACGCGACCGGACGCGGTCCGCTGTCGCCGTGCGGCGGCGGCCGCGGCGACGGGGACGGTCTTCGTCGGGTACGTCTCGATCACCCGCTCATCCTCGGCCCCGCCACCGCGGCCCTGCCACCGAATTCCCCACCGACGCCGTTCATCCGCAGGTGGACGCGACCGCAGGGCTCGGCTGGGGTGGCGTTACCCGAGGGTCACAGTCGCCCCGCCGGACGAGTTCCTACGTCGGTGTGGTGGGTCTTGGGGCGACGGTGGGGATCGGTGGAAGTCGGCGCAGTGCTCGGATGGCCAGTACGGCGAGCGGTACGCCTACCGCCAGCACGGCGACAACCTCTACGGAGGCGATCGTGGCGAGTGTCGTCCGCTGTGCCTGGTTGCTGTAGTCGGGCAGGGTTGCGGTTCGCAGGGCGAGCGCGGTCACGGCGAGCAGGGTGAGCGCCAGTGACCATGGCAGCCTCCGAGATTGGCGGCTGGACACTCGACCGGCCAGGTGGACCACCATGGCGACAGTGACCACCGCGCAGGACAGGCCCGGCCAGTCCAGCAGCCTCAGCGCCGGTCTCGCCGCCTGGATGGTGAACAGCGGCACGGGGACGAGGAAGATGCCGATCGGCAGCGCGAGGAGCCAGGGGCGGCGCGGCACCGGTGGGGCGCCTCGGTGAAAAGCCGCCATCGCGAGTAGCAGGAGCACGTCGACGAATCGCATCGCCCAGGGCGTCACGGACAGCGGTACGTCACCGACGCCTTGTTCGAAGGCGGTGGTGATGGCCGGAGGCACGATGGCGAGCAGGGCGACCGCTTGGGCCACCCGCCGGTGTCCGAGGACGAGCGCGACGTAGGCCGGCAACCACGCGTAGTCGGCGAGATTCCACGCGGTGTGCCAGATGTTCGACGACGGGCTGAGTGGCCATTCCAGTTCAGGAGCCGGCAACCAGGCGATCTTCCGGGAGAGCCACAGCGTGACGGCGATGCTGGCGGTGACCATGACGGCGTTGGCCAGCATCGCCATCAGGGCCGCCAGGCGTACGGCTTGTCCCCAGGCGAACGAGCGGGGTGGCGCGTCAGCCCCGCCGAGACGCAACCGAACGGCGAGGGAGACGATGCTGGCGACCTCGGACAGGCTCGGCCGGCCGTAGTCCGTGACATACGCGGTGGTCTCGGAGTCGCCGGTGTCCATGCTGTCCAGAAAGGCGGCGACCATGTCGTCTTCCCATTCCTGCCGGTAGGCGGCGGGCAGCAGCCGGAGGACGAACCGGTAGCGCTCTTCCAGCCGGTTCACGACGGCGTTCCCGTGATCGGGTTCCGCCGCTCGCGCAACCGGGTGGAGGCGAGGCGCGCGTTGGCGGCCAGCCGTTGCGCCTCCGCTTCGAGGGCCTGGCGGCCCCGCTCGGTCACCCGGTAGTACCGGCGTAACCGTCCTTGCCATGCCTCCTCGCGGTCCAGTTCGACCAGGCCGTCACCGACGAGTCGGTCCAGGACCCCGTACAAGGAGCCGATCTTCAGCTGCACGCGGCCCCGCGACAGTTCCGCCACGTCCGCGACGATCCCGTAGCCGTGCCGCGGAGCGTCGAGCAGCGCGGTGAGGATGAAGAAGGCTGGCTCTGTCATGGCCCGAGAACTCATCGGCCTAATATAGTGGAAGACAAGATATCCTTCCCGTCAGGAGCCAGGCTGGTGCCAGCGGGTTTCACCGGGCCCCGGCATGCGCGGAGCCCACGCCAAGAAGGAGTGACCATGGGCGACGGTGACGCGGCGGACGCCGGCGACCTGGGCGGGCCGGACTTCGCTCCGGCGATACCGGCGGCGGAGAGCAGCGTCGTCGGCGCCCCGCCCCCCAACGGGGCGGCCATCGTCCTGGGCCCCGGATACAGCGGTCAGGTCCTGCTGCCCCGGGCTCCGCAACGGGTTCGGCCACTACCCCCAGTTGCGAGCGGCGACCTTGGCGGCGGCGCTGGAGAGGATTCACGGGCAGCGGCCGACGATCATCCGTAACGGGGTTGGAAGCTGGCAAACGCCCGCACGTCGGCAAGACCGCGCGTCGCCTTGCATGACGAGCGATGGGCGGACGAACGTGCGCTGATCTTGGCAGATCGGCGCACAGTCAGCAGTACGTCAAGGCATTGCCAGGGCTGTCGTGGGCCATCGATCAGCCGTTGGGGCGTGATTCGATCGCCTGCAGCGACCACCTGTTGCCGTCAGGATCGCCGAAGTAGACGAAGCTGCCCCATGGCTGCACCTCGATCTCGCTGGCATCGACGCCAGCGTCGAGCAGTTGCCGGCGCGCCGCCTCGGCGTCGGCGACCACAACCTGGATTTCCTGGGTGCCGGGAGTCTTGTCGGTGATGCCCTCGCCGATCACGATGGAGCAGGCCGAGCCGGGTGGTGTGAGCTGGACGAACCGCAGGCCCTCGTGCACCCTGTGATCGTGGTCGGCGTTGAAGCCCACCTTCTGGTAGAACGCCTTGGCCCGGTCGACATCGGTCACCGGAACGGGGATGAGTTCGATCTTCCAGTCCATGGACCCACCGTAGGACATGGTTGCGGTTCCGAGCGGGGCGGTTGAAGCGTGGGTATCGCGTGGCGTGACTCGCCGGAAGAACTGGCCGGACTGCCACGCCGACGGGGCCTGGCTCCGGACCGGGTGGACAACGTCGAGGCGGCGTGGAAGGCATTCCGCGTACGTCCGCTGGTCTAGGGTCCCTGGGGTGGTCAGGAGCGCGCAGGACGTTGTGGGCGTAATCGAGTCAGACCCGGGAGCAATGAAAGTCCTTCGGGTTACGGCCGACCTTGGATTGTCGGACTGGTGGATCGGTGCCGGCTTCGTACGCAACCGCGTCTGGGACGCGATCAGCAACATCTCGGCCTCGCCGGAGCGCGACGTGGATGTCGCCTATTTCGACCCGGAAAAGCTGGACCCACGCGAGGACGCACGTGCCGAAGCCCAGGCCATGGTGGCCCTGCCTGGGGTGCCGTGGGAAATTCGTAATCAAGCACGGATGCATCTGCGCAATGGCGATGAGCCCTACACGTCCGCCATGGACGCGATATCGCGCTGGCCCGAAACGGCAACGTGCGTCGCGGCTACCCTGCGGGGTGACTCTGTTCGCCTGGTGTCCTGCCATGGGTTGGCTGACCTTGTAGGAATGGTTGTCCGCCCCTCTCCAGCCTTCAACAATGCGGCGGGCCGCGCGAAGGTACAGCGCCGCGTGCAGGTCAAGGGATGGCTCGACCGATGGGCCGGACTGCGGCTGGAGATCTAGCGCTCACGCCGGGCGAAGGGAAGGGCAGCCCCGACAGGACGTCCTCCTCTCGGCAGAGCCGTGAGCGGCTGATCATGTTCCAGAGGCCATGTACGCGGCGAGGATGTAGTTGGGGTGCCGGTCGAGGTTCTTACGGGCGCGGTCGTAGCGCATGGTGGTTCGCGGGTCGGCATGGCGGGCGGCGATCTACACGTCACGCAGGCTGACGCCGGCGTCGAGCATGGTGGTCACGAACGTGTGCCGCAGCATATGTGGGTGCATCCTCGGCATCCGGACCCGCCGTGTGGGCCAGGTGCTTGAGCCGGCGGGTGGCGGCATGCCGGTCCATCCGAACACCGAGGGTATTGCGCAGGATCGGCCCGCTGGTGCGCTCGTCGACGGCCCGGTCGATGGCTCGGGCCACCGCGGGTGGCAGCGGGACGAGGACGACCTTGCCTCCCTTGCCGCGCACGCGTAGGACCCGGTGCCCGTGCTCCTCATCCAGGTCGGCGATGTTCGACCCGCAAGCTTCGAAGATCCGCAGCCCGAGCAGACCCAGGAGCGCGACCAGGGCGAAGTCGTTCGGGTTGGCCGACAGCCGGGCGGTAGTGATTAGAGCCTCGAACTGTAGGTGCCCCAGCCCAAGGGTCGGCGACTCGGACGGCACCGTGGGCCGGCGGACGTAGTCGGCCGGCGAATGCTCCAGGATGGCGTCGATGACGCAGACCCGATAGAACCCGACCACGACCGACAGGCGCCGCGAGACCGTCGAGGGCTGGTAGCGGCGTACGTCCTGCAGCCAGCGCACGTACCGCTCGACGTCCATCCGCCATGGCGAGCGGATCAAGGGCCTGGTCGGTGCACCAGCGGAGGAAGACTCGCAGGTTGGACTCAGTATGGACGCGAGTTTGCCCACGGTAGCGGCCCAGAAAGGCGGACACCGCGGCACGTAGAACGAGCTGATCGGTCGGTGCGACGCTGGAAGCGGGAGCAGGAGAGGTAGTCATACATCACCGTGCGTCACCAGCAGCGATGAACGCCAGTCCGCCCTGAGCGGCAGATCAGTGCGCCCGGTCTTGCTGTTCGGTCGTCCTCCCTACCCGCCATCCACCTGTTTGTCGTGCCGGATGGTTCGGTAACACCCGCGCTCCGCCTTACGAAGAAGGGGTGTAGCGGATACGAGAGAGGACGGCCTGTGAATGACCCTAGCCAAGCGGAGGGTGACATCTCCGGCATCGGAGTCGATCCGGTGGCCTTCGAGGTCTTCTACCGGCGGCACCTGGAGGCGGTGGGCCGGTTCGTGGCGCGGCGGGTCGACGACCCACACCTCGCCGCCGATTTGACCGCCGACGTGTTCCTGGCGGTGATCGAATCGGCGGCCGGCTACCGGCCAGACCGGGGTAGCCAGATCGGCTGGCTGTTCGGGGTGGCCCGCAACGTCATCGGCGACGAGCGGCGTCGGGCGGCCCAACGGCTGCGGGTGACCGGCCGACTGGCCGGACGACGGGACCTGGGCGCCGACGACATCGCCCGCATCGAGGAGCGGATCGACGCCGAGTCGGCGGCCCGCCGTACCCATCGAGCGCTGAGCGAGCTACCCGAGGGCACCCGGACGCTGGTCGAACTCGTCGCCGTGGACGGCCTCACCGTCGCGGAGGCGGCGACCGCGCTCGGGATGTCCCCGGTCGCCGCTCGGGTCCGCCTGCATCGTGCCCGTCGCGTCGTCCGCGCCGGGCTCGCCCACCCGGCCAACACCCTCGTCTGATGAGACGGAGATGACGCTATGAACAAGATCGAACAGTCGCCGCACGGTTTCGAGGAGCAGCTCCTCACGGATCTGACGGCACACGTCGTCCGGCGGGCCGAGATGGTTTCGGCAGCCCGTCCGGTCGGACGCCGTACCCGGTTCCTGCGCGGTTGGCGCCTCGCCGGAGCATTCGGGCTGGCAGTCGCACTGACCGGCGGTGGCCTGGCGGTCCAGACGATGAGGGTGGGCAACCAGCCGCCGCCCACGGCCAGCGCGTCGGAGATCCTCCGTATGGCGGCCGATGCCGCCCGGCAACAGCCCGAGCTCACCGCCCGACCCGATCAGTACGTCTTCACGGAAGTCCTGGCGACGACGCGGGAGAAGCCGGACAGCGGCCCGTACACCACCGTACGGACGCAGATTTGGCAGTCGGCCGGGGGAGTTGCGCACACGCAGGCACGTTACCGACCGGAGACCGATCCGAACGGGTGGAGCGAACTGAAGGTGCTCCGCCCGAACGATCCCGCCGATCCCGACAAGGAGCTCGATGTATTCCCGTCGCCCGCGTACCACGGCGACTTGCCCACCGATCCGGACGAGCTGCTTCAATACCTTCGGGAACACCCGGTTGACCTGCATCTCCCCGAGGCAGCCGATGAGCAGGCCGTGTACGGGGGCGAGAGCATGCCGTACACCACCGCGCGGTCGATGCTCGACGGCTACGTGCCGCCCCGAGCGCTGGCGGCGCTGTTCGAACTGCTGGCACGGGAGCCCGGAGCGGTCGTCATATCGGGCGACGTGGTGGACGCCGCAGGCCGGCATGGGGTGGCGATTCGGATGCCCGGTGTGATCGGTGGTAACGAAGACTTCATCTTCGACCGAGACACCCACGTCTACCTTGGCATCCGTGGGTCGGTGGTGCGGAACGGCAAGGAGTCGCTGCAATCGGCTGCCGCGCTGCTCCGGGTCGCAATCGTCGACCGGCCGGGCCAGCTGCCCTGACCAGTGATGGGCTCGCCCCAGCCGGATCGGATCCCGCGCTATGCCGCTACGGCTTACGGCTGGGTCGCTCTGTGTGGGCGAGCAGATGACGGCGGCCTGCCTCCGGCGCGGGACCCGGCGAGGACGGGTTACCCAGTCGGGCCGCTGACCGGATCGGTCAAGGGATCGGCAGCAGATTGGCTAGGGGAAATCTGCTGCCGATCCCCTCAGCGCGTCCCTTCGTCCCCAAGCTGTCGGCATCCGCACATCGGCACGTCCGGATGCATGCCCCCGCGACCTGGTTACCCTGCGTGACGGGTGCTTCGCGGCAGAAGAGGACGTCCGCGAGATTCAGCCGCGGCTGGCGTACAGGTACACGGTGACCACGTCGGGTGCGTCGAAGGTTGAGCAGGACCGATCGGCGCGTGCCGTCGGCGGTGGGTTGTTCCTCGACGATTCCGGAGACGGTCTTGGCGGTTTCGGGGTCCCACAGGTTGCCGCCGCCGACGTTGCGTTTCGCGTCGACTGCCCGAACTCCCGGTGCGGGAGCCGCCGTGAACTTTGCCTCGGCGACGAAGGCGTCGAGCGCAGTACGGGGGATGCGGAGCTCCCACTGGTCGGCGGCAGCTCGGGCGAGTTGGTCGCCGTGCCGGCCGACGCTGTGGCCGTAGCCGCGCCCGGTCAGTGTCAGGTCGTCCAGCAGGCACCGGACGTGCACATCCACGACCATCGGCAGCAGCATCCGGGCCGACGAGCCGGGCGGCGCGGGCCGTCAGCTCGGCGTCGACCAGCTCTCGCGTACTGCGGTGATCGCCTTCTGCCCACGCTTCCGTCCCAGAAGGTAGAATCCCTATTTGTCAGGTAGGCAAAGTAGGTTAGCGTCACCGTCATGACTGGTCGGGAAGCCCCGCTTGACGGCACCGCAGTCGCAGTGTCGCGGGGATGTTGCCGTGGCTGGACCGCCGCCTGCGGCTGCTGCCGCTGAGCCTGCGTCCCCTGACTTCTCGCCTACCGCCGCGTCGCCGACTCAAGACGACACGGCAGCGTTTTCCGCAAGCCCGACCAACAGCCGCTCGCCGCGCCGACGCATGGCCGGAGACTGCGCGTCCCGCTCTGCGCGGCGGTCGTGAAAGTGCGGTTACTCGTCAGATCTGAGCGCATACCCAACTACTGAGAGGACGTCCCCTGATGTCACCGTTGACACTGAGACTGGGCGCAGTTGCCGCCACCGCCGCCCTGGGCTGCACTGCATTCGCTGCCACCGGCACCGCCGCTGCTCCGCTCGGCGCCGCAGCCGCTCATGCCGGCCCCGGGCAGCCGAACATCGTGTTCGTACTGGCCGACGACCTGGGGTGGGCCGATCTCAGCACCGGCCTCACGAACAAGGGGTCGGGCAACACCTACAACGAAACCCCCACGGTCGACCGCCTCGCCGCTGAGGGCGTCGCCTTCGACAACGCCTACGGCGGTCCCAACTGCGTGCCGACCCGAGCCGCTCTCCTCACCGGGCTCTACGCGCCCCGGCCGACGAACAACCTCTACCTGGTCGGCGACCTGGACCGCGGCGGGGACGGCACGCTACTGGACGGGGCACCGCAGGGGCTCCCAGACGGCGACGACGCGCTGCCGGGTGAGGCCTACACCGTCGGCAAGGCGCTGCGTGACGCCGGCTACGCGACCGGGTACGTCGGCAAGTTCCACGTGACCAGGAGCGCCGACCAGATCACGGCCGACTTCGGGTTCGAGGAGAACCTGGGCGGCTCGAACTCGGGACACGCCAGCCAGTACCACGCCATCGACGGGACGTTCAACAACAGCATCGGCCCGGCGCTGGACAGGTTCGCGGCCGACTACACCCAGAAGTACGTCGACGAGAACATCAAGCCCTACTCCCACGGCGCGGACGACACGGCCCTGGACGCCCTCGTCGGCACCGACAAGCACGTGACCGACGCGGTGACGGACGCGACCGTCGACTTCATCGACCGCCACGCGGACGAGCCGTTCTTCACCTGGGTCAGCAACTACGCGGTGCACACCCCGATCGGCGTCAAGCAGCCACGCGCCGACCTGCTCGCGAAGTACCAGGCCAAGCCGGCTGTTCCCGGTCACCCGGCTAATGCGTCGTACTCGGCGCTGCTGGAAGGCCTCGACCAGGGGCTGGCCCGCATCGTGCACCACCTCGAAACGACCCCGGATCCACGTAACCCCGGGCATCCGTTGGCGGACAACACCATCGTGGTGTTCACCTCCGACAACGGTGGGACCGCGGACGCCGACAACGGCTGGCTCAGCGGCTACAAGGGCGAGTTGCGGGAGGGAGGGTTGCGGGTTCCGGCCATCGTGTGGAGCGGGAACGAGCGCCTGGTCGACGGTGGCGTGGTCGACTCGACACCGATCCACGCGGTCGACTACCTGCCGACGTTCGCATCGCTGGCCGGTGCGAAGCTGCCCAAGGGCCTGCGCCCCGACGGTGTGGACCTGAGCGGAATCTGGCGCAACGAAAGCGCCGAGCTCGGCACGCGGCACCTCTTCTGGCACCTGCCTGGGTACCTGATCGCGGGCGCGCGGGACCAGCGCCCCGAGACGGCGATCCGGTCGGGGCCGTGGAAGCTCAGCTACCGCTACGAGACCCAGGACTGGGAGCTCTACAACCTGGACAGCGACATCGGTGAGACCACCAACCTGGCCGCAGCGTACCCCGATGTCACCAAGCGGCTCGGCAGCCGGCTGATCCGCTGGCTCGACGACGTCGACGCGCCGCTGGCCACGCTGCGCGAGGGCAAGGCCCCGATCACCGTCACCTTCCGGGGCACGGCGTACTCCAACGGGAAGATCACCCACTACGACGAGCCGACACAGCTGACGTTCCAGCCGGGAGACGAGGTGCCGGCGTTGCTGCCCACGGCGGTCACCGACCGATGACCTCCGACCATCACCACCGTACCGCCGGGTCCACCACGCCGAGCTGTTGTGCACCCGGCGGCCCGCAGCAGACCGCGGCGACCGGCGGGCTGCTGCAGGTCGGCCGCCGGCCGCGGCAGCCCGACCCCGTCGACTGGGAGGCTGGCCGGTCGCGCTCCACGCGCGGCCAGGTCAGCCTGCCCGGCGGAAGCTTCGCCATGGGCGACGCATTCGGTGAGGGCTACCCGGGCGACGGGGAAGGTCCGGTGCACGAGGTCACCGTCAGAGCCTTCACCATCGATGCCACGACGGTCACCAACGCAGCCTTCGCGACCTTCGTCAAGGCCACCGGCTATGTCACCGAGGCCGAGGTGCTCGGCGTCTCCGCCGTCTTCCATCTCCAGGTGAAGGCTGAACGTAGCGACGTCGTCGGGGCCGCCACCGGTACCCCCTGGTGGCTCGTGGTCCGCGGCGCCGACTGGCGTCGCCCCTACGGGCCGGCCTCCTCGATCGCGGACCTCCAGAACCACCCTGTGGTCCAGGTGACCTGGAACGATGCCCGCGCGTACGCCGCGTGGGCGGGCAAGCGCCTGCCCACCGAGGCCGAGTGGGAGTACGCCGCCCGTGGCGGCCTCGACCGGGCACGGTTCCCCTGGGGCAACGATCTGCTCCCGCGCGGCCGGTGGAACTGCAACATCTGGCAGGGCGAGTTCCCCCGCCTCAACACCACCGACGACGGCTTCATCGGCACCGCACCTGTCAAGCAGTACGCCCCGAACGGCCATGGCCTGTTCAACATGGTCGGGAACGTGTGGGAGTGGTGCGAGGACTGGTTCGCCACCGACACCTACGCACGGCGCGCCGGCACCGGTGTCGTCGACCCTCGCGGGCCAGCGAACCCGGACGTCTCAGGCCGGCGCGTGATGCGCGGCGGATCGTTCCTGTGCCACGACTCCTACTGCTACCGCTACCGGGTCGCGGCCCGCTCCGGGAACACCCCTGACTCCGCAGCCTCCAACATCGGCTTCCGCTGCGCCTGAACGTCCATCCGGGCGACCCACCTGCTCGGAGGCGCCCTCGCGTCATCCCGCCGGCATTCAACACCACGTCCACGCTCGCTCACGGCGAGCGCTGTCTCTTCCTGCCGCTTCCTCTGCATCGGAGGCCATTCCTTGATCACTCGTCGTCAGCTCCTCGCCGGCACCGCCGCCGGTCTCGGAGTCGCAGCGCTCCCGTCCACCGCAACAGCCGAGCCGAAGACCACAGGGCGGCCCCGGCCGAACATCGTGCTCGTGCTCGCCGACGACCTCGGATACGGCGAGCTCGGCGCGTACGGGCAGCGCACCATCGCGACGCCGCGCCTGGACCGGCTCGCCGCCGAAGGGCTGCGCTTCACCGACGCGTATTCCGCCGCGGCCGTCTGCGCGCCCTCACGCTCGGCACTGCTCACCGGCCTGCACGCGGGCCACGGGGCGGTGCGCAACAACCCTGGGGGCGACCCCGACTCAATCGCCTTCTCCGACGGCGACACCACGTTCGCCGAGGTGCTGCGCGCCCGGGGTTACCACACGGGACTGTTCGGCAAGTGGGGCTTCGGTCCCGAGCGCGGCGACCAGCCAAGCCACCCCAATGCCCGCGGGTTCGACGAGTTCCTGGGCTACCTCACGCACGGCCACGCCCACGACTACTACCCGTCGTACCTGTGGCGGAACGGAGAGCGGTTCGAACTGCCCGAGAACGCCGGGTCCGACAAGACCACCTTCGCCCCCGACCTCTTCCACGACCGGGCTCTCGACTTCATCCGGACCCACCGCTCCGAGCCGTTCCTGCTCGTGGTCACCCCGAACCTTCCCCACGCCCCGAGCGACGTCCCCAGCCAGGAGCCGTACGCCGACGAGGACTGGCCCTCGGCGGACCGGGGCCACGCGGCCCAGGTCACCCGGATCGACACGTACGTCGGTGAACTGGTCGACGAGCTCGCCGCGCAGGGACTGCTCGGGTCCACGGTGGTCCTGGTGACCAGCGACAACGGTCCGCACGAGGAGGGTGGCTTCGACCCGGACCGGTTCGACGCGAACGGCCCCCTCACCGGTTACAAGCGCAACCTGTACGAGGGCGGTGTCCGGATCCCGCTGATAGCCTGGGCCCCGGGCCGGATCCGGCCCGGCGTGACCGACCGGCTCACCCAGCAGACCGACCTGCTCCCCACGCTGGCCGACCTGGCCGGCGTCCCCGGACCGCGCGACATCGACGGCCGGTCGTTCAGCTCTCTGCTCGAGCCGCGTCCGACTGCGGCCCCCGCGCAGCCGTACCTCTACTTCTGGCGGCTCGACAACGGCAACACCAGGCGGGCCCGCGAAATCGATGCCGGCCGCCTGCAGCGGGCAGCGGAGGCGGTACGCGAAGGCAACTGGAAGGCGATCCGTTGGGCGCCGGGCAAGGATCGGACCGTCCCGGACGAGCAGTGGCAGGTCGAACTCTACGACCTTGCCCGCGACCTCGGTGAGACGACCGACCTGGCAGCCACCCACCCCGAGGTCGCGAACCGACTGGTGGGCCTCCTGCGGCAGTCCTGGATCGACGAGGTCACGCGCGAAAGCTACGGCGTCGAACTCGACACCCCGGACCTGCTGCTTCCCGGCGTCACCTACGAGCTCACCGCCACCCTCGCGAACGGCTCGGCGGCGGCCTGGACCGGCGCTCGGCTGGTGCTCTCCGCCCCTCGGGGGTGGACCGTCGAGCCGGCGACCAGCCGGGGGCTCGGACGCCTCTCCCCCGGCGCCCGGGTGAGCACCACCTGGCGGGTCCGGGTGCCCGGGGAGACCACGGCGAAGGAGTGGCCGCTGACCGTGTCGGGTTACGCCGTCGCCCGCGACGCGCCCCTCACCTTCCGCGCCGAGCGCCGCTTCACCCCGCCGCCGCCGCCGGCCACCGACTCGTACCTGAGCGATCTGCCCTGGCTCACCGCGGTCAACGGCTGGGGCCCGGTGGAACTGGACACCAGTAACGGCAAGCAGGCCGCCGGGGACGGCCCACCGATCTCCCTCGGTGGCACCGCCTACGACAAGGGCCTCGGTGTCCACTCCCACTCCGAAGTCACCTACCACCTCGGAGGCCGGGTGGCCCGGTTCACCTCGGTGGTGGGCATCGACGACTTCAGCGCCCGGCAGAGCTCGCGGGGCAACACGATCGCCGAGGTATGGGCCGACGACCAGCTCGTCCACACCAGCGGCGTGCTGCGGGCGTCCACCGGACCCGAACCGGTGGACGTCGACGTTCGGGAGGCCCGGCTGCTACGGCTGGTCGTGCGTGCCGCCGACTCCGGAAACGGCTTCAACCACACGTCCTGGGGCAGACGCCTTCGTCCGGCTGGGCTGACGAGCCACCTTGGCGGGTCCGCCCTCGCGCCAGAGCGATGTCGACGCCGGCGTGCTGCCGGCGTCGACGTCGGTCGCCGATCCGCAGATCCACTGCTCTGCGGATCGGCCGTTGGGTCAGGCGCGGCGGGCGGTCAGCCGTCGAGGGTGACGGTGCCGCTGTCGAGACGGACGCTTGCGGCATAGCGGTACTGGGCGCGTACGACAGGGTCGCTGAAGTCGATCGCGCCGCCGGTGTCGGCGGTGAAGAGGAACTCCCATCCGCTGCCCTGGTCGACGTACGCCGTCGCCACGTGGCCGCGGAGCACGAACGCGTAACGGGCGTCCGGACCGGTCAGGTCCACGGTGCCGTCCAGGTTGTCCAGCGGTTCGACACCCGCTGTGATCAGGGAGCCGTTGACGCGTAGATCCCAGCCCTCCCGGTGCAGCCCGTTGTGGTAGCGGAACAGCAGGATGATCGCGCCGAGAAAAACGTCGAGCGCGCCGCCCCGGAGGGGCGACGCGCTCGACGAGAAACGTGTCAGACGTTGAAGCCGAGGGAGCGGAGCTGGTCGCGCCCCTCGTCGGTGATCTTGTCCGGCCCCCACGGCGGGAGCCACACCCAGTTGATCCGGATGTCGTCGACCAGGCCGCCGCCCGGTCCCGTGGTCAGCGCCTGCCGGGCCTGGTCCTCGATCACGTCGGTCAGCGGGCACGCCGCCGAGGTCAGCGTCATGTCCAGGGTGGCGACGTTGTCGTCGCCGACGTGCACGCCGTACACCAGGCCGAGGTCGACCACGTTGATGCCCAGCTCGGGGTCGACGACGTCCTTCATCGCCTCCTCGACGTCGGCGACGGCGGCCTTGCCCTTGGCCGCCGACGCGGCGGCCGGCGCCCCGTCCGTGGCCGGTGCGGCGGCGTCCGTGGCCGGCACGGCCGCGTCCTCGGTCGCCGGGTTCGCCGCGGTGGCGGTGTCCTCGCTGCTCATGCCTCAACCTCCGTCGGGCTCACGCCCACACCGGCGCGTGCCGCGGCGTCCTTGAACGCCATCCACGGCAACAGCGCGCACTTGACCCGGGCGGGGTAGCGGGCGACGCCCGCGAACGCTACCCCGTCACCGAGCACGTCCTCGTCCGGCGTGACCTGGCCACGGCCGGACATCAACTCGACGAACGCCTCGTGCACCCGGAACGCGTCGCCCGCGTCCCGGCCGACCAGCAGTTCGTGCAGCACGCTCGCCGACGCCTGGCTGATGGAACAGCCCATGCCGTCGTACGAGACGTCGTGCAGCACGTCGCCGTCGGTCGCCACCCGCACGGTGACCTCGTCACCGCAGGTCGGGTTGACGTGGTGCGCCTCGGCGACCCGGGCGCCCGTGGCGTCCGGGTCGCGCAGGCCGCGACCGTGCGGGTGCTTGTAGTGGTCCAGGATGATCTCCTGGTAAAGAGATTCAAGCTGCATCAGGGTGAACTCCCGTCGATCCGCGGGCTCCCGCGTCGCCGCTCACTCGAACACCTTCCGCACCTTCTCCAGGCCCGCCACCAGGGCGTCGATCTCCCCGGTGGTGGTGTAGAGGTAGAACGAGGCCCGCGTCATGGCCGGCACGCCGAAGCGGGTGCACACCGGCTTGGCGCAGTGGTGGCCGACGCGCACCTGCACGCCGAGCGAGTCGAGCACCTGCCCGACGTCGTGCGGGTGGATGTCGCCGAGGGCGAACGAGATGGTGCCGCCCCGGCCCACCGGCACGGCCGGTCCGAAGATCCGCAGGCCGGGCACCGTGGCGAGGGCGTCCAGCGCGTACGCCGTCAGCTCCTTCTCGTGCCACTGGATGGCCCGCATCCCGATGCCGGCGAGGTAGTCGACGGCCGCGCCGAGCGCGACCGCCTCGGCGATCGGCGGGGTGCCCGCCTCGAACCGGGCCGGCGGCGCGGCGAACGTCGAGCGGGCCATGGTGACCGTCTCGATCATCGACCCGCCGCCCAGCACCGGCGGCATCGCCGCCAGCAGCTCGGTCCGGCCCCAGAGCACGCCGATGCCGGTCGGGCCGCACATCTTGTGCCCGGTGAAGACGATGAAGTCCGCGTCGTAGTCGACCACGTCCATCGGCATGTGCGGCACCGACTGGGAGCAGTCGAGCAGCAGCAGCGCGCCCACCTCGCGGACCCGCGCGGTGATCCGCGAGGTGGCGTTGACCGTGCCGAGGATGTTGGACGTGTGCACCAGCGAGACGATCTTCGTCCGCTCGGTGACCAGGTCCTCCAGTCCCGACTCGTCCAGCCGCCCCTGGTCGGTGACCGGGAACCAGCGCAGGGTCGCGCCGGTGCGCTCGCAGAGCAGCTGCCACGGCACGATGTTCGAGTGGTGCTCCATCTCGGAGATCACCACCTCGTCGCCGGGGCCGAGCCGGAAGCGGGGGTCGGCGTCGGGCCGCAGCGACGCGTTGGAGAACGCGTACGCCACGATGTTGATCGCCTCGGTGGAGTTCTTGGTGAACACCACCTCGTCCACGCTCGGCGCGTTGATGAACGCGGCGATCTTCGCCCGCGCGCCCTCGTACGCCTCGGTGGCCTCGGTGCCCAGGGTGTGCACCGAGCGGGACACGTTGGCGTTGTGCATCGCGTAGTGCTCGCCGAGCACGTCGAGCACCTGCCGCGGCTTGTGCGAGGTGTTGGCGCTGTCGAGGTAGACCAGCCGGTGCCCGTTGACCTCCCGGTCGAGGATCGGGAAGTCGGCGCGCACCTTCGCCACGTCGTAACGCGGCACGTCGTCGTACTGCGGCATCCCCGACGGGATCGCGATGGAAGTCATGTCGACCGGCCCACCCATTCTTCCGAGAGGATTCAGGCCCGCGCCGCGCCGGCCCCGGCGACGTAGCGCTCGTAGCCCTCTTCCTCGAGCTTGTCGGCCAGCTCCGGGCCACCCTGCTCGACGATCCGGCCGGCGACGAAGACGTGCACGAAGTCCGGCTTGATGTAGCGCAGGATCCGGGTGTAGTGGGTGATCAGCAGCATCCCGGTGTCGCCGTTGTCGCGGACCCGGTTGACGCCCTCGCTGACCACGCGCAGCGCGTCCACGTCGAGGCCGGAGTCGGTCTCGTCGAGGATCGCGATCTTCGGCTTGAGCAGCTCCAGCTGCACGATCTCGTGCCGCTTCTTCTCGCCGCCGGAGAAGCCCTCGTTGACGTTGCGCTGGGCGAAGGCCGGGTCCATCTGGAGGCGCTCCATGGCCCCGCGCAGCTCGCCACCCCAGGTGCGCAGCTTGGGCGCCTGGCCGTCGATGGCGGTCTTGGCGGTACGCAGGAAGTTCGCCACCGAGACGCCGGGGACCTCGACCGGGTACTGCATGGCCAGGAAGAGGCCGGCGCGGGCGCGCTCGTCCACGGACAGGGCCAGCACGTCCTCGCCGTCGAGGGTCACCGAGCCGCCGGTGATCTCGTACTTGGGGTGGCCGGCGATCGAGTAGGCCAGGGTGGACTTGCCGGAGCCGTTCGGGCCCATGATCGCGTGGGTCTCACCCGAGCGGACGGTCAGGTCGACACCGGCCAGGATCGGCTTGAGCTCACCCTCGGGCAGCTTGACCGACACCTTCAGGTCGCGGATCTCCAGGGTGCTCATTATCGGGTCACTCCATTGCTCGGCGTGAGACTGACGTAGATGTCGCCGTCTCGGACTTCGACGGGATAGACGGGAACGGGTTCGGTGGCGGGCAGCCCGGTCGGCTCGCCGGTCCTCAGGTCGAAACGGGATCCGTGCAGCCAGCATTCCAGCGTGCAGCCCTCGACCTCCCCCTCGGAGAGGGCGACCGCGGCGTGCGAGCACTCGTCGTAGGCGGCGTAGAAGACGCCGTCCTCGCCGTGCACCAGCGCGATCGGGGTGCCGTCGACGTCCGCGCTGACCACGGTGCCCTTCGGCACGTCCTCGGTGGCGCAGAGGCGGATCATCAGGCGCCGGCCTTGGTGAGCCGGGCCTCGATGGCGTCGCCCAGGCGCTCCCGCAGCGACTCGACCGGGATCTTGTTGATCAGCTCGGCGAAGAAGCCGCGGACCACCAGGCGCCGCGCCTCGGCCTCCGGGATGCCCCGGGCCATCAGGTAGAACAGCTGCTCGTCGTCGAAGCGGCCGGTCGCGCTCGCGTGCCCGGCGCCGGCGATCTCGCCGGTCTCGATCTCCAGATTGGGTACGGAGTCCGCCCGCGCGCCGTCGGTCAGCAGCAGGTTCCGGTTGATCTCGTACGTGTCGGTGCCGGTCGCCTCGGCACCGATCAGCACGTCGCCCACCCAGACGGTGCGCGCGCTCTCGCCCTGCAGGGCGCCCCGGTAGCCGACGTAGCTGCGGCAGTCGGGCACGGTGTGGTCGACCAGCTGGCGGTGCTCCAGGTGCTGCCCCGAGTCGGCGAAGTAGAGGCCGTACAGCTCGGCCTCGCCGCCCCGGTCGGTGTATTCCACCGAGGTGTACTGCCGGACCAGGTCGCCGCCGAGGGAGACCTGGACGTGCACCACCTTCGCGTCGCGGCCCAGCCGGACCTTCAGGTGCTGGGCCTGGACGGCGTCGTCGGCCCAGTCCGCGACGGTGACCAGGGTCAGCTTCGCCCCGTCGGCCACGGACACCTCGACGTTGTCGGCCAGCGTGGCCGAGCCGACGTGCTCCACCACCAGGGTCACCTCGGCGAACCGGCCCACCTCGACGAAGGTGTGCCCGAAGGCCAGGCCCTCGACGCCCTCACCGACCACCCGCAGGCTCACCGGCTCGGCCACCACGGCGTCGCGGGCGACCTGGACCAGCAGCGCCTGGTCGGCCCCGCCGTAGGCCAGCGCGCTGACCCGGTCGACCGGGGTGAGCACGCTGCCCACCCGCGGGTCGTCGGAGCCGATCCGCCCGACGGTGACACCCTCGGGCAGGTCGCCGTGCTCGTGGCGGACCGCGCCGGTGGCGGCCGGCGACGCGCCGACCAGCCCGCGCAGCCGCTTGAGCGGGGTGAAGCGCCACTCCTCCTCCAGGCCGGTCAGGGCCGGGAAGTCGGCGACGTCGTACGAGCGGAGCGCCTGCGACTTGGTGCTGGGCGGCGCGGAAGCCTGGGTAGTCATCTCTTCCTTGGTCTGTTCTACGACGACGGTGTCATTGGTCGGAGGTCGGTCGGTGTTCGCGCGGCCCGGTCGGACGGGTCGGCGTCCACCGGCCCCCGCAGCGGGCTGGCGTTCGCGCGGCCCGCAGCGGGTCGGGGCGCGTCAGCCGACCGCGCCCTCCATCTGGAGCTCGATCAGGCGGTTGAGTTCCAGGGCGTACTCCATCGGGAGCTCCTTGGCGATCGGCTCGATGAACCCACGAACGATCATCGCCATCGCCTCGTCCTCGCTCAGGCCCCGGCTCATCAGGTAGAAGAGCTGGTCATCGCTGATCTTGGAGACGGTCGCCTCGTGCCCCATCGACACGTCGTCCTCGCGGATGTCGACGTACGGGTAGGTGTCCGAGCGGGAGATGGTGTCGACCAGCAGGGCGTCGCACTTGACCGTGCTGCGGCTGCTGTGCGAGCCCTCCAGCACCTGGACCAGGCCCCGGTAGGACGTCCGGCCGCCGCCCCGGGCGATCGACTTGGAGACGATCGTGGAGGAGGTGTGCGGCGCGGCGTGCACCATCTTGGCGCCCGCGTCCTGGTGCTGCCCCTCGCCGGCCATGGCCACCGAGAGCACCTCGCCCTTGGCGTGCTCGCCGGTCATGTAGACCGCCGGGTACTTCATGGTGACCTTGGAGCCGATGTTGCCGTCGACCCACTCCATGGTCGCGCCCTCGTGGCAGACGGCACGCTTGGTGACCAGGTTGTAGACGTTGTTCGACCAGTTCTGGATGGTCGTGTAGCGGCACCGGGCGTTCTTCTTGACGATGATCTCCACGACCGCGCTGTGCAGCGAGTCGGAGGAGTAGAGCGGCGCGGTGCAGCCCTCGACGTAGTGCACGTACGCGCCCTCGTCGACGATGATCAGCGTCCGCTCGAACTGGCCCATGTTCTCCGTGTTGATCCGGAAGTAGGCCTGCAGCGGGATCTCCACGTGCACGCCCTTCGGCACGTAGATGAACGAGCCGCCGGACCACACGGAGGTGTTCAGCGCGGCGAACTTGTTGTCGCCGACCGGGATCACCGTGCCGAAGTACTCCTTGAAGACGTCCTCGTGCTCGCGCAGCGCGGTGTCGGTGTCCAGGAAGACGACGCCCTGCTCCTCAAGGTCCTCACGGATCTTGTGGTAAACGACCTCGGACTCGTACTGCGCCGCGACGCCGGCGACCAGCCGCTGCTTCTCCGCCTCGGGGATGCCCAGCCGGTCGTAGGTGTTCTTGATGTCCTCGGGCAGGTCCTCCCAGCTGGTGGCCTGCTTCTCCGTGGACCGCACGAAGTACTTGATGTTGTCGAAGTCGATCCCGGTGAGGTCGGCGCCCCAGGCCGGCATCGGCTTGCGGCCGAACAGCCGCAGGCCCTTGAGCCGCAGGTCGAGCATCCAGGCCGGCTCGTTCTTCTTGGCCGAGATGTCCCGCACCACCGCCTCGTTGAGGCCGCGCTGGGCGACCGCCCCGGCGACGTCGGGGTCGGCCCAGCCGTACTCGTAGCGCCCCAGGGCGGCGAGCTGCTCTTCCTGCGTCAGGGGCTGGACGATCTGCTCGGTCATCTATCTGTCCTCACAGTGGTGACGGTCTTACCGGAACGGGCACGCCCCGGCTGGGCGGGAATGTGCGTGGTGCACACTCCGTCGCCGTGCGCGATGGTGGCCAGGCGCTGCACGTGGGTGCCGACCAGGCGGGAGATCACCGCGGTCTCGGCCTCGCACAGCTGGGGAAACTCGGCGGCCACGTGCGCCACCGGGCAGTGGTGCTGACAGAGCTGGCCGCCGGTGGCGATCGTGGACGCGTTCGCAGCGTAACCCTCGGCGGTCAACGCTCCGGCGAGTGCCTCGGCCCGCGCGAGCGGGTCGTCGCCGGCGTCCTCCATGGCGGCCCGGCAGCGGGTCTCCAGCGCGGCGACCTGGTCGGTCGCGAACGCCTCGACCGCCGCGGCGCCGCCGTTGCGGGCGATCCAGCGCAGCGCGGCGGTGGCCATGTTGTCGTAGTGGTGGGTGCCGCAGCGGACCCGGGCCGCGTCGGTCAGCACGAACACCTTCGCCGGCCGGCCCCGGCCGCGGTGGCCCCGGACGGTCTGCTCGCGGGCGAGCACGTCGCCGTCGGCGAGCATCGCGTCGAGGTGCCGGCGGATCGCGGCCGGGCTGAGCCCGAGCGCCGAGCCGAGCTGCGCGGCGGTTGTCGCGCCCCGCTCCAGCAGCAGCTGGGTGACCCGGTCACGGGTGGAGAGATCCGCGACGGACGCGGACTGACCGGCGGCCGGGACGACCGCCGGCTGGTGCCCGGAGAGCGCCGCCGCGTTTTTCACAACGCCAACGTTACGTAATTCGTCCGGGGCCCGCAAACCCGGGTCGCGGTGATCCGAACCACCGCACGGACGGAGTCACCCGATCGGGCTCCACTACGGTGCGTAGGATTTGCGCCGTGAAGCAATCCGTCCGGTTCCCGGTCTCCACCGCCCTGCTGCGCCGTCTCGCGCTCGCCTCGATCATCGCGAACGTGGGCATCGTCGTCACCGGCGGGGCCGTCCGGCTCACCGGGTCCGGCCTCGGCTGCCCCACCTGGCCCCGGTGCACCGAGGAGTCGTACGTGACGACACCGGAGATGGGCATCTACGGAGTGATCGAGTTCGGCAACCGCCTGCTCACCTTCGCCGTCGGCTTCATCGCGCTGGCGGTCCTGCTGGCCGTGCTGCTGCACCTCCCCCGGCGCCGGGACCTGGTCCCGCTCGCGGTCGCCGTGCTCCTCGGCATCCCCGCACAGGCGGTCATCGGCGGGATCACCGTGCTCACCGACCTCAACCCGTGGGTGGTCGGCCTGCACTTCCTCGCCTCGATGCTGGTGATCGCGGCCGCGTACGCGCTGTGGCGGCGGATCAAGGACCCGGTGGGCCCGGCGGAGGCCGTCGTGCCCGCCCCGCTGCGGACCCTCACCGCGATCACCACCGTGGTCAGCGCGGCGGTGCTGGTGATCGGCACCTGGGTGACCGGCAGCGGCCCGCACGCGGGCGACCACGGCGCCGCCCGCAACGGGCTCGACCCGGAGACGATCTCCCAGGTGCACGCCGACAGCGTCTTCCTGCTGATCGGCCTGTCCGTGGCGCTGGTCTTCGCCTTCCGCGCGGTCGGCGCGCAGCGGGCCGCGCGGGCCGCGCTGGTGCTCGTCGCAGTCGAGCTGGGCCAGGGCCTCATCGGGTTCGTGCAGTACTTCACCAACCTGCCGGCGCTGCTGGTGGGCGCGCACATGCTGGGTTCCTGCCTGGTGCTGCTGGCCACCCTCTCGGTGCAGTGGTCCACCCGCGAGCGCCGCCCGGTCGGGCCGGCCCCGGCCCCGGACGACGCCGACTGGGCCGTCCCCGTCGCCGCCTGACCGCGCCCGGCCCAGCCGGCTGTGCACCTGAGCGCTCCCCCACCCGCCCCGACGGTCAGCCGGCGGCGCGGCCCAGGTGGGTGAGGATCGCGTCGGCCAGGCGGTCGGCGGCGCCGTCGGCGTGGCCGAGGAACAGCGACGGCTCGGTGAGTTCCAGCTCCACCAGGACCGGCACGCCGTCCGGGTCCGGGATGAGGTCCACCCGGGCGTAGAGCAGCCGTCCCGGCCCGCCGGGCACCGCCGCGAGGGCCCGCTCCGCCACCGCCGACTGCTCCGGGGTGGCGGTGCGGGCGGTGATCTCCTCGGGCCGGTACAGCGCGTCGGCGCCGAGGTCCGGGCCAATCAGCATCGGGCCCTTGCGGATGGCGTGGCTGAACGTCGGGCCGTCCGGTCCGGCCAGGAAGAGCAGCGCCGTCTCGCCGGCCGTGTCGACCGCGTCGAGGTACGGCTGCACCATGGTCAGCCGCCCGGCGTCCGACAGCCGCCGCACGTGCGCCACGGCCAGTTCCCGGTGGTGCGGATCGGCCAGGTCGTAGCGGCCGGTGTCCTGGCTGCCCGCGCTGACGGCCGGCTTGACGACGTACTCGCCGTGGGCGGCGGGCGGTCGCCAGTCCTCCCCCGGCGCGACCCAGGACGTCGGCACGGTGCGCACCCCGGCCGCCGACAGCTCGGCCAGGTACCGCTTGTCGGTGTTCCAGCGCACCACGTCGGCCGGATTGGCCAGGGCGGGCACCCGCGACGCCCAGGCGACGAACTCGTCGCGGCGCAGCGCGTAGTCCCACGGCGACCGGAGCACCGCCAGGTCGTACGCGGTCCAGTCGGCGGTCGGGTCGGCCCAGTCCACCGCCTCGGCGGTCACGCCGCGGCGCGCCAGCGGGTCGAGCAGCAGCCGGTCGTCGGGGTCGAGGTCGGGCAGGTCGGCACAGGTGACGAGAGCGACCCGGGGTTTCCCCCGGGTCGGCTGGTGTTGATCGGTCAAGTTGTTTATGTCAACGGGCCATCGTGCGCCGGGCCATCGACCGCCAGAGGTCGTTGCTCGGACGCATCTGGTCCATCAGTTCACGCTCCCAGGCGTTCTCGACGGTGACTCCCGCCTTCGCGCAGGCCTGCCGCGCCACGACGGTGTCGTCGGCGAACTGGTCGCCCCACACCCCGTCCTCGCCCACGAGGACGATGCGCGCGCCACGCTTGCCGACGTACTCGATGACCGCCTTCGCCCCGCCGTGACCGGCGGCGAACGACTTGATGCCCGCGACCAGGCCCTGCGGGGCCTGCCCGGGGGTCTGCTCGGCCGTCAGCGTCGTATCGGAACCATCTGCCATGTCGGGAAGCGTAAGCAGACTTGCACCCGGGCGGGCGAGAACCATGAACCTTTTGTGATGCCAATTACCCGCAGGTTTAAGGAGAACCACAGGCGGAATGCCCGTTCTTGTCCGGACTTATCCCGCCAAAAGGGCGGCCCGAACCGGGCCGGCCCAGGGCATCCGAGCGGTTCTGGAACCATACCGACGGCGTCACCGATGTGACAAGAAACCCGGACAAGCCATACACGATGATGATTTGCCGGTACGGCCTCCGGGCCGTCGGGACCGGGCGGCACGGCCCCCGGCCGGGACCGGGGCGGGACGGGACCAGGCCGGAACCCGGTTCGGCGCGGCGACCCGCCGGAGCGGCGGGCGCAGCCGGGTCAGATCAGCGCGTCGAGCGCGACGGCGGCGAAGAGGATGGTCAGGTATGTCGTCGACCAGTGGAACAGCCGCATCGGCTTGACGGCCTGCCCCCGCGCCACCCGGCGGGCGAGCTTGTGCGCCTCCACCACGAAGATGGCACCGACCACCACGGCGGGCACGCCGTAGATGAGGCTCATCCCCAGCGGCCACACGGCCAGCGAGGACGCCACGGTCAGCCAGGCGAAGCCGATGATCTCGGCGTTGACCCGCCGCGTGGAGGCCACCACCGGCAGCATCGGGATGCCGGCCCGGGCGTAGTCGTCCTTGTACTTCATCGCCAGCGGGTAGAAGTGCGGCATCTGCCAGAAGAAGACCACCGCGAAGAGCGCCCACGCGGCCGGGGAGAGCGTCCCGGTGACCGCCGCCCAGCCGATCAGCACCGGCGCCGCCCCGCAGGCCCCGCCCCAGAACGTGTTCGCCGTCGTGGTGCGCTTGAGCCAGAGGGTGTAGACGACGTCGTAGTAGACGATCGCGGCGAGCGTGAGCCCGGCGGCCAGCAGGTTGGTGAACGCCGCCATCATCGCGACCGACACCGCCGCCAGCACCAGCCCGAAGATCAACGCGTTGCGCGGTGTCACGGTGTGCGTCGGCAGCGGGCGGCGCTTGGTGCGCCGCATCAACTGGTCGATGTCCCGGTCGATGTAGCAGTTGATGACGCTGGCCGCGCCCGCGGCGAGCGAGCCGCCGACCAGCACCACGGCCACCAGCCAGAGCGACGGCATCCCGCCGTCCGCGAGCATCATCGCCGGCACCGTGGTGACGAGGAGCAGCTCGACGATCCGCGGCTTGGTCAGCGTCACGTAGGCCGCGACCACCGCGCGGACGTCCCGGCGGGCCACCGCCGACGCCTCCGCCGCAGTCCGCACCGGCGGCTGCCCGGCAGAGTTGCTGACGGGGCGCTCGGTGATCATGCTCACGGATTGCCACCTTCCGGCGTCGGCAGGGGAGGTCGGATCGGCCGGACCCGACTGGGGCCACACGCCGGACCACAGACTACGCGTCGTCGTTTTGGCTGCCCGGGCGACCCGACAACGGTGCGGGCCGTCACACCGTCGGGGCACCACCGCGCACCGGCGCGGACCAGTACAGACCGGCATGCAGAGATCCCTGGGCGGACGTTTAGGACCGCTCGATAGGGTCATCACTGAGGGTTCCGCCCATCTGCCGAGGAGCACAACCATCGTGGCTGCCAACCGACCCGAGCACCCCGCACTCAACTGGTCCGACCTCGACCGCCGGGCCGTCGACACCGTCCGCGTGCTGGCCATGGACGCCGTGGAGAAATCCGGCAACGGCCACCCGGGCACCGCGATGAGCCTCGCGCCCGCGGCGTACCTGCTCTTCAACCGGGTCATGCGGCACAACCCGGCCGACCCGAACTGGCCCGGCCGGGACCGCTTCGTGCTCTCCGCGGGTCACTCCAGCCTCACCCTCTACATCCAGCTCTTCCTCTCCGGCTACCCGCTGGCCCTGGAGGACCTCAAGTCGCTGCGGCAGTGGGGCTCGCTGACCCCGGGCCACCCGGAGCACGGGCACACCCCAGGCGTGGAGACCACCACCGGGCCGCTCGGGCAGGGCCTCGGCAACGCGGTCGGCATGGCGATGGCGGCCCGCCGTGAGCGCGGCCTGTTCGACCCGGAGGCGGAGCCGGGCCGGTCGGTCTTCGACCACGACATCTGGTGCATCGTTTCGGACGGTGACATCGAGGAGGGCATCAGCCACGAGGCCAGCGCGCTCGCCGGGCACCAGCAGCTCGGCAACCTCACGGTGATCTACGACGACAACGAGATCTCGATCGAGGACGACACCCGCATCGCCAAGAGCGAGGACGTCGCGGCCCGCTACGAGGCGTACGGCTGGCACGTGCAGACCGTCGACTGGCGTGCCGGCGACGCCGACCAGGGCGACTACCACGAGGACGTGGAGGCCCTGCACCGGGCGCTGCTGGCGGCAAAGGCCGAGACCAGCCGTCCCTCGTTCATCGCGCTGCGCACCATCATCGGCTGGCCCGCGCCCAACAAGAAGAACACCGGCAAGATCCACGGTTCGGCGCTGGGCGCCGACGAGGTGGCGGCCACCAAGCAGCTGCTCGGCTTCGACCCGGCCCGCACCTTCGAGGTCGACGAGGAGGTGCTCGGGCACGCCCGCACGGTGATGGAGCGCGGCGCCCGGGCCCAGCAGGAGTGGACCACGGCGTTCGACGGCTGGGCCAAGGCCAACGCGGAGCGCCGCGCACTCTACGACCGGATGGCCGGGCGGGTCCTGCCGACCGGCTGGACCGAGTCGCTGCCGGAGTTCCCGGCCGACGCCAAGGGCGTCGCCACCCGGGCCGCCTCCGGCAAGGTCCTGGAGGCGCTCGCCGGAGTGCTGCCGGAGCTGTGGGGCGGCTCGGCCGACCTGGCGGAGAGCAACAACACCACCATTAAGGGCGAACCGTCCTTCGTCCCCGCCGTCCACGCCACCAAGGACTTCCCCGGCCACGAGTACGGCCGCACGCTGCACTTCGGCATCCGCGAACACGCCATGGGCGCCATCCTCAACGGCATCGCCCTGCACGGCGGCACCCGCCCGTACGGCGGCACCTTCCTGGTCTTCAGCGACTACATGCGCCCGGCGGTACGGCTCGCCGCGCTGATGAAGCTGCCGGTGGTCTACGTCTGGACGCACGACTCGATCGGCCTCGGCGAGGACGGCCCGACGCACCAGCCGGTGGAACACCTGACCGCGCTGCGCGCCATCCCCGGCCTGGACGTGGTCCGGCCGGCCGACGCCAACGAGACCGTGTGGGCCTGGCGGCAGGCCCTGGAGCACACCGACCGGCCGACCGCGCTGGCGCTGAGCCGGCAGCCGCTGCCGACGCTGGACCGGTCGACCCTGGCCGGCGCCGAGGGCGTGGCCAGGGGCGGTTACGTGCTGGCCGAGGCGTCCAACGGCAAGCCGCAGGTCATCCTCGTCGGCACCGGCTCCGAGGTGCAGCTCTGCCTGACCGCCCGCGAGCGGCTGGAGGCCGACGGCACCCCGACCCGGGTCGTCTCGATGCCCTGCCAGGAGTGGTTCTTCGAGCAGGACGAGGCGTACCGGGAGTCGGTGCTGCCGCGCGGGGTAAAGGCACGGGTGAGCGTGGAGGCGGGCATCGGCATGTCGTGGCGCGGCATCGTGGGTGACTGCGGCGAGAGCGTGAGCCTGGAGCACTACGGCGCGAGTGCCCCGCACTCCGTGCTCTTCGAGCAGTTCGGATTCACCCCCGACCGGATCGTGGCCGCCGCGCACGCGGCACTGACCCGGATGGGCGACATCACCGGTTTCACCACCGGCAACTGAGGGGAGCGTGGACGGCATGACGGACAGGCTGAGTGAACTCACCGCCGCAGGCGTGGCGGTCTGGCTCGACGACCTTTCCCGGGTACGGCTGTCCTCCGGCGGGCTGGACCAGCTCCGCCGGGAGAAGCACGTGGCCGGGGTGACCACCAACCCGACGATCTTCGCCAAGGCGCTGAGCGACGCCGACGAGTACGACTGGCAGCTGCGCGACCTCGCCTCCCGTGGGGTGGAGGTCGAGGAGGCCGTACGGATGCTCACCACGTACGACGTGCGGTGGGCGTGCGACGTGATGCGCCCGTCGTACGAGGGCAGCGGCGGGGTCGACGGCCGGGTCTCCATCGAGGTGGACCCGCGGCTGGCCCACGAGACCGACAGGACCGTCGCCGAGGCCAAGGCGCTGTGGTGGCTGGTCGACCGGCCGAACCTCTTCATCAAGATCCCGGCCACCGAGGCCGGCCTGCCGGCGATCACCGCCACCCTGGCGGAGGGGATCAGCGTCAACGTCACGCTGATCTTCGGGCTGGACCGCTACTCGCAGGTGATGGAGGCCTTCCTGGCCGGCCTGGAGCAGGCGAAGGCGAACGGGCACGACCTGTCGAAGATCGGGTCGGTCGCGTCGTTCTTCGTCTCCCGCGTCGACAGCGAGGTCGACAAGCGGCTGGAGAAGCTCGGCTCCGACGAGGCCAAGGCGCTGCGCGGCAAGGCCGCCGTCGCCAACGCCAAGCTCGCGTACGAGCGCTATGGCGAGGTGTTCTCCTCCGACCGGTGGCAGGCGCTCGCCGACGCCGGCGCCCACCCGCAGCGGCCGCTGTGGGCCTCCACCTCGACCAAGAACCCGGACTACCGGGACGTCATCTACGTCGAGGAGCTGATCGCCCCCGGCACGGTCAACACCATGCCGGAGCCGGTCGTGCACGCGTACGCCGACCACGGCGAGACCCGCGGCGACACCATCACCGGTTCGTACGACGAGGCCCGCAAGGCCTTCGCGGACCTGGAGTCGGTCGGGATCGACATGGCCGACGTCATCGAGACCCTGGAACGCGAGGGCGTGGAGAAGTTCGAGGCGAGCTGGCAGGAACTGCTCGACGGCGTCCGCAAGTCGCTGGCGGCCGCGGGCCGCGGCGCCGGCAACCCGAGCGACGCCGCGAAGGACAACGCGCAGGCCGCGCAGCAGTCGGGAGGAAACGCGTGAGCGAGCGTAGCGAGCGAACCATCAGGCTCAGCAGTGCGGCGCCTCGCGCCGCCGCCGAGCGGAGCGAGGTGGCGGCGTGAGTGATCTGCTCAACGGCGCGGTCGAGGCCGCCGCCGGGCTCTCCGTGCACGGGGCCGACGCCGTCGACAAGTCGGCCCCCGCCTCCACCCGGGACGCGCTGGTGAACGCCGGCACGCCGGGCAAGCTGGCCGCGAAGGACCCGACCCTGTGGGGTCCGGACGCCGAGGCGGAGGCGAAGATCCGCCTCGGCTGGGTGGACACCCACCTGCGCAGCCGGGAACTGCTGCCCCAGCTCGCCGAGCTGAAGGCGGAGCTGGCCGACCTGGACCACGTGGTGCTCGCCGGGATGGGCGGCTCGTCGCTGGCCCCCGAGGTCATCGCCCGCACCCTGGGCAAGCAGCTGACGGTGCTCGACACCACCGACCCGGGGCAGATCCGGACGGCGCTGGCCGATCGGCTGGAGCGCACCGTGGTCGTGGTGGCCAGCAAGTCCGGTTCGACGGTCGAGACCGACAGCCACCGCCGGGCGTACTGGCAGGCGTTCCTCGACGCGGGGATGACCGAGGCGGAGGCCGGCCGGCACTTCGTCGTCGTCACCGACCCCGGCTCGCCGCTGGAGGCCACCGCCGCCGAGATGGGTGCCTTCACCGTACTCGCCGACCCGAACGTGGGCGGCCGGTATGCGGCGCTGACCGCGTTCGGGCTGGTCCCGTCGGCGCTGGCCGGCGTCGAGGTGGCCGAGCTGCTCGACGAGGCCGACGCGCTGGCGCGGTCGCTGGGCGGGGACCGCGACAACCCGGCCCTGGCGCTCGGCGCGGCCCTCGGGGCGGCGGCCACCATGGGCCGGGACAAGGTCGCCCTGATCTCCGACGGCACCGGCATCGAGGGCCTCGGCGACTGGGCCGAGCAGCTGATCGCCGAGTCCACCGGCAAGGCCGGGGTCGGCATCCTGCCGGTCGTCGTGGAGTCGCCGCAGAGTCCCGGCGCCGCCGGCGACGACGTGCTCACCGTGACCTACGGCGGCGCGCTGCCCGCCGGCGCCGTCCCCGGCGGGGGCGCCGACGCCGACGTGGCCGTCAACGGCCCGCTCGGCGCGCACTTCCTCGCCTGGGAGTACGCCACCGCGATCGCCGGCGTGGTGCTCGGCATCGACCCGTTCAACCAGCCCAACGTCACCGAGTCCAAGGAGAACACGAACCGGATCCTCGACTCCGGTCCGCCGGCCGAGACGCCGTCGTTCACCGAGGGCGCGATCGAGGTGTACGCGCCGCAGGGCGCCCCCGGCGACCTGGCCGGCGTGCTCCGCCAGCTCGTCGACGCGACGGGCGACGACGGCTACCTCGCGGTGATGGCGTACCTCGACCGGTTCGCCGACGCCGACGCGGCCCGGCTGCGGCCGCTGCTGGCCGGTGCCGCCGGCCGGCCGGTCACCTTCGGGTGGGGCCCGCGCTTCCTGCACTCCACCGGCCAGTACCACAAGGGCGGTCCGCAGGTCGGCAGCTACCTCCAGCTCACCGGCGCGGTCGTCGACGACCTGCCGGTGCCGGGCAGGCCCTACACCTTCGGGCAGTTGCAGGCGGCGCAGGCCACCGGCGACCGGCAGGCCCTGGCCGAGCGGAAGCGCCCGGTGGTCCGGCTGCACCTGACCGACCGGTCGGCGGGCGTGGCCCAGCTGCTCGATGCCGTCGGGGCGTTGCGGGCGTGACGATGAGGACCGTGGATGACGCGGAGCGAGGAGGCGGCGTGAACCCGCTGCGCGACCCGCAGGACCGCCGGCTGCCGAGGATCCCGGAGCCGTGCGCTCTGGTGATCTTCGGCGTCACCGGCGACCTGGCCCGCAAGAAGCTCCTGCCGGCCGTGTACGACCTGGCGAACCGGGGGCTGCTGCCCCCGGGCTTCGCCGTGCTCGGCTTCGCCCGCCGGGACTGGGGCGACGGGGACTTCGAGTCGCTCGCCCACGAGGCCGCCAAGAAGCACGCCCGCACCCCCTGGCGGGAGGAGGTGTGGGCGCGGCTGGTGGGCAACATCAAGTTCGTCGGCGGCTCGTTCGACGACGACGCCGCGTTCGACCACCTCTCCGAGATGCTGGACGAGCTGCGCCAGACGCACGGGATCCCGGGCAACGCCGCCTTCTACTTCTCCATCCCCCCGGCGGCGTTCCCCGTGGTCCTCAAGCAGCTGGCCCGCACCGGGATGGCTGACAACGCCAAGTCCGGCGGCTGGCGCCGGGTGGTGGTGGAGAAGCCGTTCGGGCACGACCTGCCCTCGGCGAAGGCGCTCAACGACCTGGTCGACGACGTCTTCACCCGCGAGGACGTCTTCCGCATCGACCACTACCTGGGCAAGGAGACCGTCCAGAACATCCTCGCCCTGCGGTTCGCCAACAACCTGTTCGAGCCGCTGTGGAACTCCAAGTACGTCGACTCCGTGCAGATCACCATGGCCGAGGACGTCGGCATCGGCACCCGCGCCGGCTTCTACGACTCGGCCGGCGCGGCCCGCGACGTGTTCCAGAACCACCTGCTCCAACTGCTGGCGCTGGTGGCGATGGAGGAGCCGACGAGCTTCGACGCCGACGAGATCCGCACGGAGAAGCTCAAGGTGCTCCGGGCGATCACCCTGCCGAAGGACGTCGCCGAGGGCACCGTGCGCGGCCAGTACCTGCCCGGCTGGGTGGGGGGCGAGCGTGCCGTCGGATACCTGGAGGAGGAAGGCGTCCCGGAGGACTCGACCACGGAGACCTACGTGGCCGTCCGGCTCGGCATCCAGAACCGCCGCTGGGCGGAGGTGCCCTTCTACATCCGGGCCGGCAAGCGGCTGCCGCGCCGCGTCACCGAGGTCGCCATCATGTTCAAGAGGGCGCCGCACCTGCCGTTCAACGAAGCCGACATGGAGTCGCTCGGCAACAACCAGCTCGTGATCCGGGTGCAGCCGGACGAGGGCGTCGTGCTCAAGTTCGGTTCCAAGGTGCCCGGCACGACGATGGAGGTCCGCGACATCGCGATGGACTTCCAGTACGGCGAGGCGTTCACCGAGGCCAGCCCCGAGGCGTACGAGCGGCTCGTGCTGGACGTGCTGATCGGCGACCGTACCCTCTTCCCGGACGCCGCCGAGGTCGAGCAGAGCTGGCAGGTGGTGGACCCGCTGGAGCACGCGTGGGCGGGCACGAAGCCGGAGCCGTACCGGGCCGGCGAGTGGGGTCCCCGGGCCGCCGACGAGATGCTGGCCCGCGAGGGCCGGGCGTGGCGGCGGGCGTGAGCGCGAGGAGTGAGCCGGTTCTGCGAGCCCCGCAGTCGCGAACGAAGGCACGTGCCGTGAGCAGCCGCAGCGAGCAGACCAGGAGGCTCCATTGATCGGCCTGTGGGACACCACCGGGAACGAGGTGGTCAAGGCGCTGGCCGCCGAGCGGCGCAGCGCGGGCGGGGTGGCCAGTGGCATGGCGCTCACCCTGATCGTGGTGGTGGACGAGAAGCGGGTCCGCGAGGCGGAGGCGGCGGCGACGATAGCGGCCGCCGCCCACCCCTGCCGGCTGCTGGTGGTGGTCCGCACCGACGTGGAGCGCGAACGCAACCGGCTGGACGCGGAGATCGTCGTCGGCGGCCGGCTCGGTCCGTGCGAGGCGGTGGTCACCCGGATGTACGGGCGGCTCGCCCTGCACGCGGAGTCGGTGGTGATGCCGCTGCTGGTGCCGGACGTGCCGGTGGTGACGTGGTGGCACGGCGAGCCGCCGGCCGAGATCGCCACGGACTTCCTCGGCGTGGTGGCCGACCGGCGGATCACCGACTGCGCGCAGGCCGCCGACCCGATCGAGGCGATGCGCCAGCGGGCCCGGGACTACGCGCCCGGCGACACCGACCTGGCGTGGACCCGGATCACCCCGTGGCGCACGCTCGTGGCGGGCGCGTTCGACACCACCCAGGCCAGGGTGACCGAGGCGACCGTGGTGGCCCCGCCCACCGACCCGACCGCCGCGCTGATGCAGGGCTGGCTGGCCGCGCGGCTCGGCATCGAGCCGGTGTGGGAGCACACCGACGCGTCGCCGCGGATGCGGGAGGTGCAGCTGCGCTGCGCCAACGGCGACACGCTGACGCTGAGCCGCGACGACAGTGTGGCGACGTTCCGGCGTACCGGCCAGGAGGACCGGCAGCTGCCGCTCGTCCGCCGACCCCTCGGCGACGAGCTGGCCGAGGAACTGCGCCGGCTCGACGCCGACCAGGTGTACGCGGAGGCGCTGGGCACGGCGGCCGGGCTGGCCGACCTCGACCAGCGCCCGCCGCAGCGGGTGCACGTCTGGAAGGACCCGGCCACGGCCCAGCGGGCCGAGGCGGGGGTCACCGCGCACGTGGGAACGAGCGCCGAGCACTGAGCGCCCGACTGCTCGGGGCACCACGAATGACCGGCCGCGCGGCGGCCGGAGAAACGAAGGCACACAGATGAGTGAGGCGAGTGTCGCCGTCCACGCCGACGCAGACCTGCTGGCCCAGGCGGTGGCCGCCCGGTTGGTGGTCAAGCTGCTCGACGCGCAGGCCGAGCGGGGCCAGGCGTCGGTGGTGCTGACCGGCGGGCGGATAGCCGCGGCGGTGCACCGGGCGGTGGCGGCGCTGCCGGCCCGCGACGCCGTGGACTGGTCCCGGGTGGACGTCTGGTGGGGCGACGAGCGGTTCCTGCCCGCCGGCGACCCCGAGCGCAACGAGACCCAGGCCCGCGCCACGCTGCTGGACGCGGTGCCGCTGGACCCGGCCCGGGTCCACGCGATGCCGGCCTCCGACGGTCCGGCCGGGCCCGACCCGGAGGAGGCGGCGGCCCGCTACGCCGAGGAACTGGCCCGCGCGGCGCGGCCGGGACACGCCGCGCTCCCCCACTTCGACGTGCTGATGCTGGGCGTCGGTGAGGACGGGCACGTCGCCTCGGTCTTCCCCGAGCATCCGGTGCACCACGACAGCCGGCCGGTCAGCGCGGTACGGGGCAGCCCGAAGCCCCCGCCGGTGCGGACCACGCTGACCCTTCCGGCGATCAACACGGCCGAGGAGGTCTGGCTGGTGGCCAGCGGGGCCGACAAGGCACGGGCGGTCGGCATGGCACTGGCCGGGGCGGGGCCGGTGCAACTGCCGGCGGCCGGCGTGCAGGGCACGGGCCGGACCCTCTGGCTGCTGGACCGGGCGGCGGCGGCCGACGTCCCGGCCCGCTTCCGCAGCCTGCGCTGAGGTGTGAGGAAGGGCCCCCTGTTGACGCACAGCGTCAGCAGGGGGCCCTTCCTCACACCGGAGTGGGGTCGCCGCCTAGCCGGCGGGACGGCCCCGCCGGCGGCGCAGGGCGGCGAGGGCCTCGGCCAGGATGGCCTCGCCCTCCTCGGCGGTGCGCCGCTCCTTCACGTACGCCAGGTGGGTCTTGTAGGGCTCGGGCCGGACGCGGCCCGGCGGGTTCTGCGCGTCCTGGCCGGCGGGGAGGCCGCAACGCGGGCAGTCCCACACCTCCGGCACCTCGACCTCGGCGGCGAGCCGGATCGCGGTGTGGTGGTCGTTGCGGCACCAGTAGGTCACCGTCCGGCACGGGGCCGGCTGGTGGCGTTCGGGCGCGGATCCGACCCGGGTGCCCGGGATGACGTTGCCGATGGGCACGGCTGCTCGCTCCTGTCGTCGGAGGGGAACCGCCGCGGAGAGGGCGGCGGGCGACGCGGTGCAGCGGGTGGAACGGACTGCGCGCGGCCCGTCGTCGACGGACCGCGCGCAGATTGTACGACTTGGCGGGCTCAGACCGTGCCGCTGGCCATCTGGAGGCGGAGCCAGAGCCCCAGCCCGACGATGCAGGCGAACCAGACGATGCCCACCAGGACGGTGTAGCGGTCGAGGTTCTTCTCCGCCACCGAGGAACCGGCGAGGCTGGAGCTGACGCCACCGCCGAACATGCTCGACAACCCGCCGCCCTTACCGCGGTGCAGCAGGATCAGCATGGTCAACAGAACGCTCGTGATGACCAGCAACACGATCAACGTGTATGCGAACCAGATCGGCATGGCTGGGGTCAGTCCTCTCGTTACGATCCTCGCCCGGGCAGATCGGGCACGGTGGCACCGACCGACGGACGGGCGGAGTCAAGGATAGCGAGCGATCAGCGGGAGATGTGCTCCGGGAACCGGCAGATCTTCGCGAACTCCTCGGCGTCCAGGCTCGCGCCGCCCACGAGCGCCCCGTCGACGTCCGGCTGAGCCATGATCGCCGCGACGTTCGACGACTTGACCGACCCGCCGTAGAGGACCCGGACCTTGTCGGCGGTGTCCTGGCCGAAGGACTCCGCCAGGCGCTGACGGACCGCGCCGCACACCTCCTGGGCGTCCTCCGGGGTGGCCGTCTTGCCCGTGCCGATCGCCCAGACCGGCTCGTACGCCACCACGACCTTCTCCACCTGCTCGGCGGTGAGCCCCTTCAGGGCGCCGTCGAGCTGCTCGCTGCAGTGCGCCACGTGGGTGCCCTGCTCGCGGACGTCCAGCCCCTCCCCCACGCAGAGGATCGGGGTGAGCCCGTGGGTCAGCGCCGCCTGCACCTTGGCGTTGACGAGCGCGTCGTCCTCGTGGTGGTAGGCCCGCCGCTCCGAGTGCCCGATCGCCACGTAGGTGCAGCCCAGCTTCGCCAGCATCGGGCCGGAGATCTCCCCGGTGTAGGCCCCCGACGCGTACGGCGAGAGGTCCTGCGCGCCGTAGCCGATGAGCAGCTTGTCGCCGTCGACGGCGGTCTGCACCGTACGCAGGTCGGTGAACGGCGGCAGGACCACCGTCTCGACGTCGGTGAGCTGCTTCTCGGTGAGGCTGGCCGCCAGCTTCTGCACCAGCAGGTTGGCCTCGAGGTGGTTGCAGTTCATCTTCCAGTTGCCGGCCATCAGGGGCCGGCGGGTGACGCTCGCCATCAGTTCTCCAGGGCCGCGATGCCGGGGAGGGTCTTGCCCTCCAGGTATTCCAGGGAGGCGCCACCGCCGGTGGAGATGTGCCCGAAGGACGACTCGTCCAGCCCGAGCGCCCGCACCGCGGCGGCGGAGTCACCGCCACCGACGACGGTGAACGCCTCGCTCTTGGCGATGGTCTCGGCGATCCCGCGGGTGCCGTGGGCGAACGCCGGCATCTCGAACACGCCCATGGGGCCGTTCCAGAAGATCGTCCGCGCGCCCTTGAGGGCGGCGGCGAAGCCGGCGACCGTCTCCGGCCCGATGTCGAGCCCGACCCGCTTGCTGGGGATGCCGTCGGCCGGCACGGTGTCGTGCGCGGCGTCCGGGGCGAACGCGTCCGCGGCCACCACGTCGACCGGGAGCATGATCTTGCCCTCAGAGCGCTCCAGCAGGCTGCGGCAGGTCTCGACCATCTCCTCCTCCAGCAGCGAGGAGCCCACCTCGTGACCCTGCGCCTTGAGGAAGGTGAAGCACATCCCGCCGCCGATGAGCAGCCGGTCGACCGACGGCAGCAGCGCCTCGATCACCGCCAGCTTGTCGGAGACCTTCGAACCGCCGAGCACCACGACGTACGGGCGCTCCGGCTCACCGGTCAGCCGGGACAGGACCTCCACCTCGCGCAGCACCAGCCGGCCCGCGACGTGCGGCAGCCGGGCCGGCACGTCGTGGACGCTGGCGTGCTTGCGGTGCACCGCGCCGAACGCGTCGTCGACGTACGCGTCGCCGAAGGCGGCGAGCTCGTCGGCGAAGGCGCCCCGCTCGGTGTCGTCCTTGCTGGTCTCACCCTTGTTGAAACGCAGGTTCTCCAGCAGCGCGACCTCGCCGTCGGCGAGCGCGTCCACGGTGGAGCGGGCGGACTCGCCGACGGTGTCGGTGGCGAAGTGCACCCGCGCGCCGAGCAGCTCCCCGAGCCGCCCGGCGACGGGGCGCAGGCTGAACTGCGGGTCCGGCGCGCCCTTCGGGCGGCCCAGGTGCGAGCAGACGACCACCTTGGCGCCGGCGCCGGTGAGGGCGCTCAGCGTCGGCAGCACGGCGCGGATCCGGCCGTCGTCGGTGATGTCACCGGTCTGCTTGTCGAGCGGGACGTTCAGGTCGGCGCGCACCAGCACGCGCCGACCCGACACCCCCTCGGCGAGCAGGTCGTCGAGGGTACGGATGCTCACTTAGGCCAGGCCTCCGTTCGTGACCGTCGGCTTCGTCACAGGGACTGGCCGACCAGCTTGACCAGGTCGACCAGGCGGTTCGAGTAGCCCCACTCGTTGTCGTACCAGCCGACGACCTTGACCTGGTTGCCGACGACCTTGGTCAGCGGCGCGTCGAAGATGCACGACGCCGGGTCGGTGACGATGTCCGAGGAGACGATCGGGTCCTCGTTGTAGACCAGGATGCCCTTGAGCGGGCCCTCGGCGGCGGCCTTCAGCGCGGCGTTGACCTCGTCCACCGTGGTCTCCCGGGCGACGTCGACGGTGAGGTCGGTGGCCGAGCCGGTCGGGATCGGCACGCGCAGCGCGTAGCCGTCCAGCTTGCCCTTCAGCTCCGGCAGCACCAGGCCGATCGCCTTCGCCGCGCCGGTCGAGGTCGGCACGATGTTCAGGGCGGCGGCGCGGGCCCGACGCAGGTCGGAGTGCGGCGCGTCCTGGAGGTTCTGGTCCTGGGTGTACGCGTGGATCGTCGTCATCAGGCCGTGCTGGATGCCGAACGTGTCGTGCAGGACCTTCGCCATCGGCGCCAGGCAGTTGGTGGTGCAGGAGGCGTTCGAGATGATGGTGTGCTTGGCCGGGTCGTACTGGTCGTGGTTGACGCCCATGACGACCGTGACGTCCTCGTTCTTCGCCGGGGCGGAGATGATGACCTTCTTGGCCCCGCCGTCGACGTGCGCCTTCGCCTTGGTGGCGTCGGTGAAGAAGCCGGTGGACTCGATGACCACGTCCACGCCGGCGTCGCCCCACGGCAGCTTCGACGGGTCCTTCTCGGCGTACGCCTTGATGGTCTTGCCGCCCACGGTGATCTCGTCGGCGGTGGCCTTCACCTCGTGCGGCAGGCGACCCAGGATGCTGTCGTACTTGAGCAGGTGGGCGAGCGTCGCGTTGTCGGTCAGGTCGTTGACCGCCACGACCTCGATGTCAGCGCCGGACGCCAGCACTGCCCGGAAGAAGTTGCGGCCGATCCGGCCGAAGCCGTTGATGCCAACCCGGATGGTCACAGGTCCCATCTCCTTGCGTTCTGGTCCGCCGGCGTAAGACCCGGGCCGGCGGAGGTGTGTGCGCCGACCGTTCGAGCCGGCCGTTGACGGTTCATCTCGGCCACCCCGCCGCGGTCTCGAAGGACCTGACCGCCGGAGGCGGTGTGCACGGCGAGGAGTGCCTGTGCCGGCCCCCTTGCCGTACGCAGCGACCTTATCCGAGCGTGCGGCGCAGTGCAGCGCCGGGTGGTGACCCCACCGGCGCCGCCGACCCGCACTGTCCTATCAGACCACGAGCATGTCGGGTGTGACTGCCGCTTCCGTATCCGGGATGCCCAGGTCCCGGGCCCGCTTGTCGGCCAGCGCCAACAGCCGGCGGATCCGGCCGGCGATCGCGTCCTTGGTCAGCGGCGGATCGGCCAGCGCGCCCAGCTCCTCCAACGAGGCCTGCCGGTGCTCCAGGCGCAGCCGGCCGGCGGAGGTGAGGTGGTTGGGCGCGTCCTCCGCGAGGATCTCCAGCGCCCGGGTCACCCGGGCGGCGGCGGCGACCGCGGCCCGCGCCGAGCGGCGCAGGTTGGCGTCGTCGAAGTTGGCCAGCCGGTTGGCGGTGGCCCGCACCTCGCGGCGCACCCGGCGCTCCTCCCAGGCCAGCACGCTGGAGTGGGCACCGATGCGGGTGAGCAGCGCGGCGATCGCGTCACCGTCCTTGACCACCACCCGGTCCACGCCGCGCACCTCGCGGTTCTTGGCGGTGATGCCGATCCGCCGGGCCGCGCCCACCAGGGCCAGCGCGGACTCCGGGCCCGGGCAGGTGATCTCCAGCGCGCTGGAGCGGCCCGGCTCGGTCAGCGAGCCGTGCGCCATGAACGCGCCGCGCCAGGCCGACACCGCGCAGCAGACGTTCGCGGCGACGACGTGCGGCGGCAGCCCCCGCACCGGACGTCCGCGCACGTCGAGCAGCCCGGTCTGCCGCGCGAGGGCCTCACCGTCCTTGACCACCCGCACGATGAAGTGGCTGCCCTTGCGCAGGCCACCGGACGCGAGCACGTGGATCTCACTCGGATAGCCGTAGACCTCCGCGATCTCCCGTCGCAGCCGCCGGGCCACCGCCCCCGTGTCGAGTTCGGCCTCCACCACGACCCGACCGGAGACGATGTGCAGCCCGCCGGCGAAGCGCAGCAGCGCCGCCATCTCCGCCCGCCGGCAGCAGGGCTTGGGCACGTCGACCCGACTCAGCTCGTCCTTGACCGCAGCCGTCATCGCCATTGTGCGTCCCCTCACGGACCTGTTCCGGCGTGTCGCCGGAGATTACGTACGTGTCTAACGATCGGCGCCCAGGACAGGCACCAGTGCGGCGCCCAGGGCGGCCGGATCATGACGGGGAGTGCCGTCGGTGACCGCGACGGGAGCGAGGACCAGGCGGGCACCCAGCGATTCTGCCGCACGTTCGACCGGTTCGGGGTCACCCGCCGCCTTGGAATCGGCGACCACACGGTCGACCCTCAGCTCCGGCAGGTACGAGCGCAGCGCGGCCAGATGGTCAGCCTGGGAGAGCCCGGAGGTCTCCTTCTCGGCGGCGAGGTTCAGCGTGACGAGCCGCCGCGCCGGGCTGGCGACGATCGCGGCGGCGAGCTGCGGCACCAGCAGGTGCGGCAGCACGCTCGTGTACCAGCTGCCCGGCCCGAAGATCAGCCAGTCGGCCGCGCCGATCGCGGCGACCGCCTGCGGGCAGGCCTCCGGCGCGGCCGGGGTGAGCCGCAACGACTCCACCCGGCCGGTGGTCACCGCGACCTGGTGCTGGCCCGTGATCGTGCGCACCTCGGCCGGCCGGCTCGGGTCGGCGCCGCGTACCCGCGCCTCGATCCCCACCGGCTCGCACGACATCGGCAGCACCCGGCCGACCGCGCCGAGCATCGCGCCGGCGTGCTCCAGGGCGGCCACCGGGTCGCCGAGCAGCTCCATCAGCCCGCAGAGCACCAGGTTGCCCACCGCGTGCCCGGCCAGCCCGCCGGCCTCGGGGCCCGCCCGCCCGGCCGCACCGGCACCCGCGCGTCCTCCGGCGACCCCGCCGGCCGCACCTCCGGCGACCCCGGCCGGCCCCGGGCCGGAAGGGGTCCGCCCGGTACCGGAGACCGGAAGGCGCCCCGCCGTTCCGCCCCCGGCGGGAGCCGGGCCGCCGGCGGGCGGCACCTCGGCGTAGCGGTGTTGGAAGAGCTTGGCGCTGCGCCGGGTGGCCGGATGGTCCCCGGCCAGCGCGACCAGCGCCTGCCGCAGGTCGCCCGGGGGCAGGCCGCCCCGCTCGGCCCGCAGCCGGCCGCTCGAGCCACCGTCGTCGCCGACGGTGACCACCGCCGTGATGTCGAGGTCCAGCTCGGGGGCGCAGCGGCGCAGGGCGCGTAGCGAGGCGGACAGGCCGTGCCCGCCGCCGAAGGCGACCACACGCGTCGCCGTCACTCGCGCCCCAGGTCGCGGTGCTGCGCGTTCGCGGCCAGACCGGAGTGGCGCAGCCGGGCGGCCAGCTCCTCGGCGATGGCCACGCTGCGGTGCTTGCCGCCGGTGCAGCCGACCGCCACCGTCAGGTAGCGCTTGCCCTCCCGCTCGAAGCCGACGGTGGTCGCGTTGACCAGGTCGGCGTACGACCCGACGAAGGCGTCCGCGCCCTCCTGCCCCAGCACGTACGAGCTGACCGCCTCCTCCCGGCCGGTGTGCTCGCGCAGTTCCGGCACCCAGTACGGGTTCGGCAGGAAGCGGGCGTCGAGCACGAAATCGGCGTCCGGCGGCAGGCCGTACTTGAAGCCGAAGGAGAGCACGGTGACCCGCAGCCGGCGGGCGTCCTCGCCGCCGAAGAGCTCCTCGACGCGGCGACGCAGCTGGTTGACGTTGAGGTGGCTGGTGTCGATGATCACGTCGGCCTGGTCGCGGGCCTCCTCCAGCAGGCCGCGCTCGACCGCGATGCCGTCGGCGAGCCGCCCGTCGCCCTGCAAGGGGTGCGAACGCCGGACGCTCTCGAACCGCCGGATCAGCACCTCGTCGTCGGCGTCGACGAAGACCACCCGGGGCGAGAAGCCGCGCTCCTTCAGCTCCCGGATCGCCCCCGCCAGGTCAGTGGAGAAGGCGCGCGAGCGCACGTCCAGCACCATCGCCGTACGCCGGGCCGCCCCGCCCGCCTTGAACGCCAGCTCGGCCATGTCGAGCATGAGTGCCTGCGGCAGGTTGTCCACCACGTAGAACCCGACGTTCTCCAACGCCCTCGCCACCGTGCTGCGGCCGCCGCCGGAGAGCCCGGTGACCACCACCAGGGTGGTGTCCGACTCCGCCGGTGTCTGCTGCCCGGTCACCGTCTCGCCCCGTTCCTCGGCCGTACGCGCCTCGCTCACCCACTACCCCCAAGCCGTGGCGCCGCGGCCGGCACCCCCGGCCGCGCGTGGTCAATCAGCGACTCTATCCCGCACCACCCGCGCGTTGCCGGCACGTCCCTGGCCGCCGCCGTGGTGGCGTCCGCCCCGGCGGAGGGTCGGACCTGGACGCGAGGGTCGTGCTCCCGACAGGCGGACCCCATGATGACGATCAGTCAACGTCCATACGCTGCACGTTATCGCCACAGGTGGCGACTGGTTTCTGGGAGGCGGGATGCACGATCTGGCGGAGAAGAACAAATACGTCGGCTTCCTGTTCATGAGGATCAACCCGGAGTACTTCGCCCTGGGCCGGGAGGGCATCCACGAGGTCTCCGCCGAGCACGCCCGCGACCTGGGCCGCTTCGCCAAGCAGCTCACCCACGTGGTCTGCACCGGGGTCAACGGCCGCTACGACCAGGTGACCATGGTCGAGGCGGACACCCTGGAGGAGATCAACGCGGCGGCCACGGCGTTCCGGATGGGCAACAAGGCCCGCTACCTCGAGATCGTCGACATCGTGGTCGGGATGAAGGCCCCGCCGCGCGGCCTGGCCAAGCGTTCCGCCCAGCCCGACTGAGCGACCCGGAGGACCGCCGGACCGCGACGCTCCGGTCCGGCGGTACGCCCTGATCCGCGACCCGCCCGCTCGGGTCCGCCGGCTGTCGGGGGAGGTTCGTAGAATCCCCGGATGGCTTCCCCCACCGACCTGCGCTCCGCCGACGCCCTGGAGGTGCTGCGCCGGGTCTTCGGCTACGACGCCTTCCGTGGCTTCCAGCAGGAGGTGATCGACCACGTGGTGGCCGGCGGCGACGCGCTGGTGCTGATGCCCACCGGCGGCGGCAAGTCGCTGTGCTACCAGATCCCCGCGCTGGTCCGCGACGGCGTGGCGGTGGTGGTCTCCCCGCTGATCGCGCTCATGCAGGACCAGGTCGACACGCTGACGGCGGTCGGTGTGCGGGCCGGCTTCCTCAACTCGACCCAGGATCTCGACGCCCGCCGCGTGGTGGAGCGGGCGTTCGTCGGCGGCGAGCTGGACCTGCTCTACCTCGCCCCGGAGGCGTTGGGCACCCGCGGGGTGCAGCAGCTGCTCGACCGGGGCAGGATCGCCCTGTTCGCCATCGACGAGGCGCACTGCGTGTCGCAGTGGGGGCACGACTTCCGCCCCGACTACCTCGCCCTGTCGATGCTGCACGAGCGCTGGCCCGACGTGCCCCGCATCGCGCTCACCGCCACCGCCACCAGCGCGACCCGCGACGAGATCGCGACCCGGCTCAAGCTCACCGACGCCCGGCACTTCGTGGCGAGCTTCGACCGGCCCAACATCCAGTACCGGATCGTGCCCAAGCGCGAGCCGCGCAAGCAGTTACTGAGCCTGCTGCGCGACGAGCACCCCGGCGACGCGGGCATCGTCTACTGCCTGTCGCGCGCCTCGGTGGACAAGACGGCGGAGTTCCTCACCGCCAACGGCGTCGCCGCGCTGCCCTACCACGCCGGCCTGGACGCGGCGACCCGCGCGCGCAACCAGCAGCGCTTCCTGCGCGAGGACGGCCTGGTGATGGTGGCGACCATCGCGTTCGGCATGGGCATCGACAAGCCCGACGTCCGCTTCGTCGCCCACCTGGACCTGCCCAAGTCGGTCGAGGGCTACTACCAGGAGACCGGCCGCGCCGGGCGCGACGGGCTGCCGTCGACCGCCTGGCTGGCGTACGGGCTCCAGGACGTGGTGCAGCAGCGCAAGATGATCGAGACCTCCGACGGGGACCTCGCCCACCGGCGCAACCTCGCCGCCCACCTCGACGCGATGCTCGCCCTCTGCGAGACGGTCCGCTGCCGGCGCGGCCAACTGCTCGACTACTTCGGCGAGAAGGCGACCGCCGCCTGCGGCAACTGCGACACCTGCCTCAGCCCGCCGGAGTCCTGGGACGGCACCGTCGCGGCCCAGAAGCTGCTCTCCACCATCTTCCGGCTCGACCGGGAACGCAACCAGCGCTTCGGTGCGGGGCACTGCGTCGACATCCTGCTCGGCCGCACCACCGACAAGGTCACCCAGTACGGCCACGACTCCCTGACCGTCTTCGGCATCGGCGGCGAGCTGCGCGAGGCCGAGTGGCGCGGCGTGGTGCGGCAGCTGCTGGCCGAGGGGCTGCTGGCCGTCGAGGGCGACTACGGCACGCTGGCCCTCACGGAGGCCAGCGCGGAGGTGCTGGGCCGCCGCCGCACGGTGATGATGCGCCGCGAGCCGGAGAAGGTCACCTCGTCCCGGTCGGCGAAGCCACGCGGGGCGGCCACCGTCGTCGCCGAGTTGTCCCCGACCGCCGCCGGGGTCTTCGAGCGGCTGCGCGCCTGGCGGGGGGCCACCGCCAAGGAGCAGGGCGTCCCGGCGTACGTGATCTTCCACGACGCCACGCTGCGGCAGATCGCCACCGACGCGCCCACGTCGCTGGCCGAGCTGTCCGCGGTCAGCGGCGTCGGCGAGAACAAGCTCGCGAAGTACGGCGAGCAGATCCTGGCCGTCCTGGCCGAGTAGCCGTCGGCCGGCCGGACGCGCACCGCCCGGCCGACGCGGTCAGTCCGCCGCCGGGGCCTTCGCCTCGCCGCCCAGCGCGGCGAGGATCGCCTCGGCGGTGCGCCGGCCCACGCCGGGCACCTCGGTGATCTCCTCCACGGTGGCGGCGGAGAGCCGCTTGAGCGAGCCGAAGTGCCGCAGCAGCGCCTTGCGCCGCACCTCCCCCAGGCCGGGCACCCTGTCGAGCGCCGACTCGGTCATCCGCTTGGAGCGCCGCTGGCGGTGGAAGGTGATGGCGAAGCGGTGCGCCTCGTCGCGCACCCGTTGCAGCAGGTAGAGCCCCTCCGAGGTGCGCGGCAGGATGACCGGGAACTCGTCGTCGGGCAGCCAGACCTCCTCCAGCCGCTTGGCCAGGCCGCACAGCGCCACGTCGTCGACGCCCAGCTCCGCGAGCGCCTGGGCCGCCGCCGCGACCTGCGGCGCGCCGCCGTCGACCACCACCAGCTGCGGCGGGTACGCGAACCGGCGGGGGCGTCCGGTGGTCGGGTCGATCAGGACGCCGACGGCGCGCTCGTCGGACCCGCCGGACTCGTCGGACCCGTCGGACCCGCCGGACTCGTCGGACCCGCCGGACCCGCCGGGTTCGTGGGGATCGCCGGGCGCGGGCTGCCCGGCCGGGGCGACCGGGTCGTCGGCCGGCTCGACGCCCGCCTCGCCAGTCTCGGCGCGGGCGTCGAGGTAGCGCGCGAAGCGGCGGCGCAGCACCTCGGACATGGCGGAGAGGTCGTCGGTGGCGCCCCGGATGATGAAGCGCCGGTATTCGCTCTTGCGGGGCAGCCCGTCCTCGAAGACGACCATGCTCGCCACCACGTCGGTGCCCTGCATCTGGGAGATGTCGAAACACTCGATGCGCAACGGCGAGGTGCGCATGTCGAGCGCCTCGGCGATCTCGTCGAGCGCCTTGCTGCGGGTGGTCAGGTCGCCGGCCCGGCGCAGCTTGTGCCGGGCCAGGGCGTCCTTGGCGTTGCGCTCGACCGTCTCCAGCAGCGACCGCTTGTCGCCGCGCTGCGGCACCCGCAGGCTCACCCGGCTGCCCCGGTGACCGGAGAGCCAGTCGGCCAGCGCGTCGGCGTCGGCGGGCAGCGCCGGCACGAGCAGCTCGCGCGGCACGTCGGCCTCGCCCTGCTCGCCGCCGTAGACCTGGGTGCAGAAGTGGTGCACCAGGTCGCCCGTGCTGAGCTCCTCGGTCTTCTCCACCACCCAGCCGCGCTGGCCACGGACCCGGCCGTCGCGCACGTGGAAGACCTGGACGGCCGCTTCGAGGGGGTCGTCGGCGAACGCGACCACGTCGGCGTCGGTGCCGTCGCCGAGCACGACTGTCTGCTTCTCCATCGCCCGGCGCAGCGCGGCCACGTCGTCGCGCAACCGGGCCGCCCGCTCGAACTCCAACTGCTCGCTGGCCTCGGTCATCTCCCGTTCGAGCCGGCGCACCATCGTGTCGGTGCGGCCGCCCATGAAGTCGCAGAAACCGTCGACGATCTCCCGGTGCCGCTCGGGGGTGACGCTGCCGACGCAGGGGGCCGAACACTTGCCGATGTAACCCAGCAGGCAGGGGCGGCCCACCTGGCCGGCGCGCTTGAACACCCCCGCCGAGCAGGTGCGCGCCGGGAAGACCCGCAGCAGCAGGTCGAGCGTCTCGCGGATCGCCCAGGCGTGCGAGTAGGGCCCGAAGTAGCGCACCCCCTTGCGCTTGGCGCCCCGCATCACCTGCAACCGGGGGAACTCCTCGTCGACGGTGACCGCGAGGTAGGGGTAGGACTTGTCGTCGCGGTAGCGGACGTTGAAACGCGGGTCGTACTGCTTGATCCAGGTGTATTCGAGCTGGAGCGCCTCGACCTCGGTGCCGACGGTGACCCAGTCCACCGACTCCGCGGTGGTGACCATCTGCTGGGTGCGCTGGTGCAGGCCCCACAGGTCGGCGAAGTAGGAGTTGAGCCGGCTGCGCAGGTTCTTCGCCTTGCCGACGTAGATCACCCGGCCGGTGCCGTCGCGGAACCGGTAGACCCCCGGTGACTCCGGGATGGTGCCGGGCGCGGGACGGTAGGTCGAGGGGTCAGCCACGGCAGCAAGCCTAGTCCGCGCCCCCGACAGCTCCCGGACGCCGCGTCCCCGCCCCGCCCCGCCCGCCGGCCCCCGGCAACCCGAAACTCCGGTGCCGCCGGAATCACTCCCCGATAACATCCGCCCCCTGGCCGGCCGACACGGGGGGAGCACGGGAACATGGGCGCGAATCCCGCGGGGCGCAGCCGAGGGGGTGCCGTCCTCGTGGCGGCGCTCACCGTCGACTCGGTCGGCAACGGGCTCTTCCTGCCTCTGTCGCTGGTGTACTTCCTGCGGCTCACCGACGTGCCCCTGGCGCTGCTCGGGGTGCTGCTCAGCGCGGCGACCGTGCTCACCCTGCCGGTGCCGCTGTGGGCGGGATCGCTGGCGGACCGGTTCGGGGCGCTGCCCGTGGTCGTCGCCTCCCAGTTGCTCCAGGCCGCCGGCTATCTGGCGTACGCCTGGGTGGGCGGGCCCGTCGGCGTCTTCGTGGCGGCGGCGCTGGTCGCCGTCGGCGTGCGGTTCTTCTGGTCCGCCGTCTTCACGGCGGTCGCCGACTACGCCGACGGCAGCCCGGGCGGCTGGGCCCGGGACACCTGGTACGCGATCAGCAACGGCGCCCGTACCGCCGGCCTGGCGGTGGGGGGCCTGACCACGGGCGTGGTGGTGGCCGACGGGCGGGCCGGCACCTACCGCGCGGTGGCCTACGCGGCGGCGGCCTGCTTCGCCCTCGCCGCGGTGCTCATCGCCGCCCGGGTGCGGATCCCGCCGGCCACCGACCGCCCGGCGGGATCCGGGCGGGGCGGGTACGCCACGCTGCTGCGGGACCGTCCGTTCCTCGCCCTCATCGGCCTGAACACCGTCTTCGCGCTGAGCACCATGATGCTCGGCCTGGCCCTGCCCACGATGATGCTCACGGACCTGCGGGGCCCCGCCTGGCTGACCTCCGCCGTCCTGGCCGGCAACGCGTTCCTCGTCGCCGTGCTGTCGGCGCCCGTCGGCGCCCGCCTGCCGCGGCACCGCCGCACCCGTGCGGTCGCGCTGGCCGCCGCCCTCTGGACGCTCTGGGGCCTCGCCATGGCGACCCTCGGCCCGGGGCGCCTCGGCGTGGTGGCCGCGCTGCTGGTCGCGGCGACGCTGCTGTTCACCGTCGCGGAACTGGTGCACGCGCCGGCGTCCGCCGCGCTGGCCGCGGCCGCCGCCCCGATCGCCGCCCGGGGCCGCTACCTGGCGGCCTTCCAGTACTCCTTCGCCCTCGCCTCGATGGTCGCGCCGGCCCTCTTCGGCACCCTGTACGAGGTCGACACCGCCGCGCCCTGGCTGGTGCTGGCGCTGCTCAACGCCGTCGGCGTCGCCGGCATCCTGCTGCTGGAGCGGAGCCTGCCGCCGGCCGCCCTGCGCGAGCCGCCGCCGACGGGCGAGCGGCCGGCAGCGGGCGAGCGGCCGGCAGCGGGCGAGCGGCCGGCAGCGGGCGAGCGGCCGTCGGTGGTCGACGCGGGCGCCGCCGCGGACTGAGCGGGGCCGGCGGCCCGGTTCGGGTCGCCGGCCGCACCCGACGGGTCAGGCCAGCGAGATCTGGTCGCCGGTGACCTTGACGTTCTTCGGCGGCAGCGGCTTGGTGGCCGGGCCGCCCTTCACCGAGCCGTCCTCGATCGAGAACTTGCTGAAGTGGCAGGTGCAGTTGATGGTGCCGCCGTCGACGTTCGTCACCGGGCAGCCCTGGTGGGTGCAGATCGAGTCGAACCCCTTGAACTCGCCCTCGCGCGGCTGGGTGATCACCACACCCTGGGCGGGATAGACCGTGCCGCCGCCGACCGGGATGTCGGCCGTACGGGCCAGCGACTGCGCGCCCTGGCGGTCGCCGCCGCCGGCGTCACCGGTGCTGGGCACCGGCGGGCCGCCGCTGGTCGGGGCCGCCCCGTCGCCGGAGTCGTCGCTGCCGCAGGCGGCCAGGACCACCGCCGCGCCGACCGCGCCCGCGCCCGTGAGGAGGGCGCGGCGCGTCCGCGTCGCCGGCCCGGTCAGCCCCTGATCGTCACTCATGCCTCGCCCTTCTCTCGGCTGCCGCCGCCTGGTCATGATCCGCGGCCACACTCGGGTACACGGATCACTCTGCCCGACGGTTCACCGGATCGGCGACCGAGGGGCCACCCGGGGTGGGCCGTGGGCCCGCCCCGGATGGCCCCGTCGGCGATCAGTCCCCTGCCGGCGGCCGAACGGCGTGACCGGGCGACTGCCCGGGCTGGTGTCGATCGCGCCGTCCCTGGTCGTCGGCCTGGTCGACCGCACCCACACGACCTGGGGAGCGTGCCGTCAGCGCGCCTCGGCCCGCGCCTTGCGGGGGCGCGTGGCCTTGGTGCCGTTGGCCTTCGCCGCCCGGGAGGTGGCCGCCGCCGCACCCTTCGCGTCGCCGTCGAGCTTGAGCACCTGGCGCAGGAAGTGGCCGGTGTGGCTGCCGGGCACCTCGGCGACCTCCTCGGGGGTGCCGGTGGCGAGCACCGTGCCGCCCCGGTGACCGCCCTCGGGGCCCATGTCGATCAGCCAGTCGGCCGTCTTGACCACGTCGAGGTTGTGCTCGATGGTGATCACCGTGTTGCCCTTGTCGACCAGCCCCTCGAGCACCATCAGCAGCTTGCGGATGTCCTCGAAGTGCAGGCCGGTGGTGGGCTCGTCGAGGACGTAGACCGTCCGCCCGGTCGAGCGCTTCTGCAACTCGGAGGCGAGCTTGACCCGCTGCGCCTCACCGCCGGAGAGCGTGGGCGCGGGCTGGCCGAGCCGGACGTAGCCGAGGCCGACGTCGACAAGCGTCTTGAGGTGCCGATGGATGGCCGGGATGGCGGAGAAGAACTCGGCCGCCTCCTCGATCGGCATCTCCAGCACGTCGGAGACGGTCTTGCCCTTGTAGTGCACCTCCAGGGTCTCCCGGTTGTAGCGGGCGCCCTTGCAGACCTCACACGGGACGTACACGTCGGGCAGGAAGTTCATCTCGATCTTGATCGTGCCGTCGCCGGAGCACGCCTCGCAGCGGCCGCCCTTGACGTTGAACGAGAACCGGCCGGGGCCGTAGCCCCGGACCTTGGCCTCGGTGGTCTCGGCGAAGAGCTTGCGGACGTGGTCCCAGACCCCGGTGTAGGTGGCCGGGTTGGACCGCGGGGTGCGGCCGATCGGTGACTGGTCGACGCCGACCACCTTGTCGACGTGCTCCAGCCCGGAGACCCGGGTGTGCCGGCCGGGCACCAGTCGGGCCCCGTTGATCTGGTTGGCCAGCACCGCGTAGAGGATGTCGTTGACCAGCGTCGACTTGCCGGAGCCGCTGACCCCGGTGACGGCGATGAGCTGGCCCAGCGGGAACGACACGGTCAGGTTGCGCAGGTTGTGCTCGCGCGCGCCGTGCACCACCAGCTCCCGGTCCGGGGTCTGGGCGCGGCGCCCCTGCGGCGTCGGGATCGAGCGGCGGCCCGACAGGTAGGCCCCCGTCACCGACTCCGGGTTCTCCAGCAGCGCCGGCACGGAGCCGCTGTGCACGATCTTGCCGCCGTGCTCGCCCGCGCCCGGGCCGATGTCGACGATCCAGTCGGCGGTGCGGATCGTGTCCTCGTCGTGCTCGACGACGATCAGCGTGTTGCCCAGGCCGCGCAGCCGGACCAGGGTCTCGATCAGCCGGTGGTTGTCGCGCTGGTGCAGCCCGATCGACGGCTCGTCGAGGACGTAGAGCACCCCGACCAGGCCGGAGCCGATCTGGGTGGCCAGCCGGATGCGCTGCGCCTCGCCGCCGGAGAGGGTGCCGGCCGGGCGGTCCAGGGAGAGGTAGTCGAGGCCGACGTCGAGCAGGAACTTCAGCCGGGCGTTGATCTCCTTGAGCACCCGCTCGGCGATCATCTTCTGCCGGTCGGTCAGCTCGATGCCGGCGAGCAGGTCGGCGGCCTCGCCGACGGAGAGGTTGCAGACCTCGGCGATGCTCCTGCCGGCCAGGGTGACCGCGAGCACCTCGGGCTTGAGCCGAGCGCCACCGCAGGCCGCGCAGGGCACGTCGCGCATGTAGCCCTCGTACTTCTCCCGCGACCACTCCGACTCGGTGTCGGTGTGCCGGCGCTCGATCCACTGCACCACGCCCTCGAAGCCGGTGTAGTAGGAGCGCTCGCGGCCGAACTTGTTGCGGTAGCGCACGTGCACCTGGTCGTCGGAGCCGTGCAGGATCGTCTTCTGCGCCCGCGACGGCAGGGCCCGCCAGGGCGTGTCGACGTCGAAGTGCTCGGCCGCGCCGAGGGCCTCCAGCAGGCGCAGGAAGTATTCCAGGTTGTGCCCGGTCGACCAGGGCTGGATCGCGCCCTCGCGCAGGGTGCGCTCCGGGTCGGGGACGAGCAGCTCGGGGTCGACCTCCTTCTTGGTGCCGAGGCCGGTGCACTCGGGGCACGCGCCGTAGGGCGCGTTGAAGGAGAAGACCCGGGGCTCCAGGTCCTCGATCGCGAGCGGGTGGTCGTTGGGGCAGGCCAGGTGCTCGGAGTAGCGCCGCTCGCGGTCCGGATCGTCCTCGGGCAGGTCGACGAAGTCGAGCAGGACGAGGCCGTTGGACAGGCCCAGGGCGGCCTCGACCGAGTCGGTCAGCCGCTGCTTGGCGCTCGGCTTGACGGTGAGGCGGTCGATCACCACCTCGATGGTGTGCTTCTCCTGCTTCTTCAGCTTCGGCGGCTCGGTCAGCGGGTGCACCACGCCGTCGACGCGGGCCCGCGCGTAGCCCTTGGCCTGGAGCTCGGCGAAGAGGTCGACGTACTCGCCCTTGCGGCCGCGCACCACGGGCGAGAGCACCATGAACTTGGTGCCCTCGGTCATTGCGAGGACCCGGTCGACGATCTGCTGCGGCGTCTGCCGGGAGATCCGCTCGCCGCAGACCGGGCAGTGCGGCTCGCCGATGCGGGCGAAGAGCAGCCGGAGGTAGTCGTAGACCTCGGTGATGGTGCCCACCGTCGAGCGCGGGTTGCGCGAGGTGGACTTCTGGTCGATGGAGACCGCCGGGCTCAGGCCCTCGATGAAGTCGACGTCCGGCTTGTCCATCTGGCCGAGGAACTGCCGCGCGTACGACGACAGCGACTCGACGTAGCGGCGCTGCCCCTCGGCGAAGATCGTGTCGAAGGCCAGGCTCGACTTGCCCGACCCGGAGAGCCCCGTGAACACGATCAGGGCGTCCCGGGGCAGGTCGAGACTGACGTCACGCAGGTTGTGCTCGCGCGCGCCACGGATGATCAGTCGGTCGGCCACTGTCCGTGTACTCCCGGGTGAAGAAGATGAGGAGAAATTGTCCGCTCCAAGGCTGGTCTGAGCGGTTGTCTGAGTGGTTGTGGGCGCGCAGAAAGGCGCCTCGGCAACTCTAGCCCCGAGGTACGACAACTTCCCTCGTCGGCACATTCCCCCAGCTCAGCCCGGTCCGCCGCGCCCGAGGAAGCCGGTCCGCAGCGCCCGAGGAAGCGGGTCGCCGCGCCCGAGGAAGCGGGTCGCCGCGCCCGAGGAAGCCGATCCGCAGCGGGCGAAGAAGCCGGCCCTGAAGAAACGGGCGGGGCCGGTCGTCGACCGGTCCCGCCCGTGCGTACCTGCGTCAGGGGCGGGCCGCCCGCCGCCGGCCCGCGCGCCAGCCGCCGCGCCGCTGCGCGGCCAGCCGGACCTCCCGCCGCCGGCTCTCGAAGGCCAGCTCCCGCTGGAGCTTGCGCCAGCTCTCCCAGCGCCGCGCCGGCAGCTCGCCGGTCTCCAGCGCCTCGCGCACCGCGCAGGCGGGCTCCCCGTCGTGCCCACAGTCGGCGTACCGGCAGCCGGTGGCCAGCTCTGCGATGTCCGCGAACGCCCGGTCCAGCCCCGCCGAGCCGTCGAGCAGGCCGACCGCCCGTACCCCCGGGGTGTCCAGCACGGCGCCACCGCCGGGCACCGGGAGCAGCGCCCGCCAGGTGGTGGTGTGCCGGCCCTTGCCGTCGACGCGCCGGATCGCCTGCGTCGGCATCAGCGCCGCCCCGGCCAGCGCGTTGACCAGGCTCGACTTGCCCGCGCCGGACGGGCCGAGCAGGCCGAGCGTGCGGCCGGGCGCCACCTCGGCGCGCAGCGGGTCGAGCCCGGTGCCGTGCTCGGCGCTGACGGCCAGCACCGGCACCCCGGGGGCGATCCCGGCGAGCTGGCGCGCGACGGCCTCCGGGTCGGCCGCCAGGTCGGCCTTGGTGAGCACGACCAGCGGCCGGGCGCCGGACTCGTGCGCCAGGGAGAGCAGCCGTTCGATCCGGCCGACGTCCGGCTCGGGGTGCACGGGCTCCACCACGGCGGCGGCGTCGAGGTTGGCGGCCAGCACCTGGCCGCTGGCGTCCTTGCCGGCGGTCCGTCGGACGAGGGCGGTGCGCCTCGGCAGCACCGCCTCCACGGTGACGTTGCGGTCGGGCCAGGTGCCCAGCAGCACCCAGTCCCCCGCGCAGGGCAGGCGGGTCAGGTCGCGGGCGGCGGCGGCCAGGACCGCCCCGCCCAGGGTGGCGCGGACCGGGCCGTCCGCGCAGAGCACGGTGCAGACGCCGCGGTCCACCCGGGCCACCCGGCCCGGTCGGTGCCCGCCTCGTCGCGGTACGTGTGCCGCCCGCTCGGCATCCCAGCCGAGGGCGGTCAGGTCGATGGTCATGGCATCCTCATCGGTGTCGGAGCGGTTGACGCACGCGTGCTGCTGCCGGCATGGTCATCACCTCCCCGCCGTCCGGTGCCGCGTTCCACGCCGACGGTAGGACGCGCCGCGACGCGCCGAAAGCGATTTCCCCGGCGACGCGAAGTCCCCCGGCGGATAGGGTCGGTGGGTGACCACGGATCCGCTTCTGCTGACGGGCGAGGTGGACGCGGCCACGGACCGTCTGCTGCGGACCGCGGCCGCCCTCGACGACACCGGCCTCGCCGCCGCCTCGCTGCTGCCGGCCTGGAGCCGGGGGCACGTCCTGGCCCATCTGGCCCGCAACGCCGACGGCTTCGTCAACCTGCTCGTCGCGGCCCGCACCGGCGAACCCATCCCGATGTACGCCTCCGCGGCGGCCCGGGACGCCGACATCGAGGCCGGGGCGGCCCGCCCGCCCGCCGCCCACCTGGACGACCTGCGCCGATCGGCCGTCCGGTTCGCCGAGGCGGTCGCCGCGATGCCGGTCGAGGCGTGGGCGGCCACCGTCCAGACGCGGCGCGGCCCCTGGCCGGCGGCCATGCTGGTCTGGGGCCGGCTGCGCGAGATCGAGGTGCACCACGTGGACCTCGACACCGGCTACCGGCCGGCCGACTGGCCCGAGGCGTTCGGCCACCGGCTGCTGCACGAGGTGGTCGCCGACCTCGCCGGCCGCGCCGACGTGCCGCCGATGGTGCTGCGCTTCGACGGCAGCCGGCACGAACTGGTCGTCGGCGACCGGGCCGCCGCGCCCACGGTCACCGGTGCCGCCCCCGAACTCGCCGCCTGGCTGATCGGCCGCAGCCCGGGCACCGTGCTGACCGTCACCCCCGACGGCCCCCTGCCGCAACCACCGGAATGGATATAGACGACCTCATGACCTACAGCGGAGACGTCACGCCCGGCGGCGCGCCGGCCGTACGCGAGCTCGACCGGCTCACCATCACGAAGGTGTCGGTGGGCCCGATGGACAACAACGCCTACCTGCTGCGCTGCCGGGCCACCGGCGAGCAGGTGCTGATCGACGCCGCCAACGAGGCGCCCCGGCTGCTCGAACTGGTCGGCGACGCGGGGCTGGCCACGGTGGTCACCACCCACCAGCACATGGACCACTGGGTGGCGCTGGAGGAGGTGGTCGCCAAGACCGGCGCCCGCCCCCTGGTGCACGCCGACGACGCCGCCGGGCTGCCGATCGAGGCCGGGACGCTCGCCGACGGCGACAGCGTGCCCGTGGGCGAGTGTGCGCTGGAGATCATCCACGTCAAGGGGCACACCCCCGGCTCGATCGCGCTGCTCTACCGTGACCCGGCGGGGTCGCCGCACCTGTTCACCGGCGACAGCCTCTTCCCGGGTGGAGTCGGCAACACCGACAAGGATCCGGAGCGGTTCTCCGCGCTCATCGACGACGTCGAGCACAAGCTCTTCGACCGGCTGCCCGACGAGACCTGGTTCTATCCGGGCCACGGCAAGGACAGCACGCTCGGCGCGGAACGCCCCGCGTTGCCCCAGTGGCGCGCCCGGGGCTGGTGAACCTCAGCGGGGCCGGGCGCGATCCGCGCCCGGCCCCGCTCCCCCCCTCGGTCCCCCCCCACCAGAACGGAAGAGCGGCGGGTAGGGAAAGAGTGTATTAGCCGGGGTGGAGATATAGGGGGTGGGCGGGTGAATAAAAA
>NZ_JBEYEU010000026.1:0-80782 GCF_040634035.1 Micromonospora sp. NPDC007220
CGGCGCGCGGTGGGGCGCGGGGGGCCGCCCGGGGCCCGGGGGCGCCGCCCGGGGGGGGGCGGCCCCCCGCCGCCCGGCCCCCACCCGGGGTGCGGCGCCCTCCGAGGCATCGGCGGGCCGACCGCGATCGGGCCGACCACCATGCTCCGGGAGGGGCCTCATGATCTGCCTATACCTTCGGGTCGGAAGCAGCATAAGGCTCGACGCCCGCCCGCGAGGATCCGCGTGGCGGGCCGCCGCGACGGTGCGTGGGCGGTGGCGGGTGGCCGGTCAGGCGTCGTCGGGTCGGGGGATCGGTTGGGTCATGCCGTCGAAGTCCCGGGGCAGCCGGGCCACCATGTCGCGGAACTCGTCGACGGTGACCGCCTCCCGCAGGGTGGCGAAGACGGCACCGGTTCCCGCCCGGGCGGTGGCCTCGTCCGTCCCGGCCCGCTCCCCCACCCGACGCACGAAGTCCGCCGGACCGGGCGCGCCGGGCGGGCCGTCGCCGGCACCGGGGCCCGCGAGGTAGCCGTCGAGTTCGTCGGGGAGGTAACCGGCCGTACCGCCGCTCATCCGTTCCACCATGGTCTGCAACACGGCGCGGGCGATCGTGGCGGCCTGGGCGGTGGGTAGTCCGGCGCGGCGCGACACCGCGTCGACGAAGAGGGGGAACCGCACGGCAGCCTCCTGTCGTCAGCGGCCCCACGCTTACCCGCGCCCGGCACCGGCAAACGACCCCGCCGTCCGGCCGACCCCGGGCGCGGGGCGGTCGACGGACGTCGTACCCGCCGGCTGACCGGGGACGACCCGGCCGGTGTCAGCCGGCCGGGTCGTCGGCGAGGACGTCGAGCAGCAGCGCGGCCGTCCAGCCGAACGCCGGTGAGCCCAGCCCGGCCCCGGTGTCCGGGTGGAAGTACTCGTGGCAGCCGGAGCGGGCCACCAGCTCGATCATCGAGTCGCGCAGGCCGGCCGCCAGGTCCGGGCGGCCGTGGCGCAGCAGCCCCCGGCGCACCAGCCAGTTGACGTTCATCCAGCTCGGCCCGCGCCAGTAGCGCAGCGGCTCGAAGTCCGGCGCGGTGCGGTCGTGGCTGGGCAGCGGCCGGTCCATCCGGGCGGCCAGCCCGAAGCGCGGCGAGCAGGCCTCGGCGACCAGCGCCGACACCTGCCGCGCGGGCAGGTCGGGCAGGACCAGCGGGGCCAGCCCGAGCACCGTCCGGGCCGGCACGAGGCGGTCGGCGCGCAGGTCCCGAGGGTGGAAGGTGCCCGTCGTCGGCTCGTACAGCCGGCGCACCAGGGCCTCGGTGATCCGCGCGGCGCGCTCCCGGTGCGGGCCGGGGTCGGCGCCGACCAGCGGCGCGATCCGGGCGAGGGCGTGCTCGGCGGCGCCCATGGCGGCGTTGACCAGCGGACACTCCACCAGGAACGGGTGCCGGCCGGCGAGGTCGTCGTCGCGGTAGCGGCGCTCGCGGTAGGACGCCACGATCGCGACGTAGCGCGCGTAGTCGAGGTCCGTGGGCCGGTGCGCGGCGTCGGCGTGCGCGGTGTCGTGCCGGCGGTACGCGCGCATGACGGCCGCGTCGGCGGGCACCGCCGCCATCGGCGCGTCCCAGGCGGGGCTGTTGTCCAGCCCGGACTCCCACGGGTGGACGATGCAGGCCAGCCCGCCCCCGCCGACGTCCCGGCGGGTCGCGAGGTAGCGCTGCTGGGCCACCAGCCGGGGATAGAGCCGGCGCAGCGCGGCCCGCGCCTGCTCCGAGGGGCACCGCCGGTACGCGAGCCAGGCGGCGGGCGCGTGCACGGGCGGCTGGATCAGCCCGGAGGTGGCGGCCGCCGGGGCGCCCTCGGCGAGCCCCGACTCCCAGAACTCCGGCCCGGGGAAGTACGAGCCGACCCGCAGGGCCGGGTTGAACACGATGTGCGGCACCCGCCCGTCGACCCACTGGGCGCGGAACAGGCTGGCCAGCTCGCACCAGGCGCGCTCGGGGCGGACGTGGGACCAGCCGATCGCGATGAATGCCGAGTCCCAGCTCCACTGGTGCGGGTAGAGGGTGCGCGAGGGCACCGTGTGGTCGTGTTCCCAGTTGGCGTCGAGGGTGGCGACGGCGAGGCGGCGCAGGGCCCCCCGGTCGTGGGCGCCGGCGTCGACGGCGGTGGGCGGGCCGCCGGCGGTCCCGGTGCTCACGCCGCCGCCTGCCGGGGCTGGGCGTGACGCAGCACGGCGGCGGCCTGGTGCAGGGCGCGTACGGGGTCGCCGCGCAGCCGGCACTCCAGCGCCAGCCAGCCCCGGTAGTCGAGCTCCAGCAGGGTGCGGAGCAGCGCCGGCCAGTCGAGGTGCCCGGCGCCGGGCTGGTGGCGGTTGGAGTCGCTGACCTGCACGTGCCCGAGGTACGGGGCGGCGGCGCGCAGCGCCCGGTGCACGTCGTCCTCCTCGATGTTCATGTGGAAGGTGTCCGCCACCACCCGCACCGTGGGCAGCCCGACGGCCGCGCAGAGGGCGACCGCGTCGGCGAGCCGGTTGACCATGTGGTCCTCGTACCGGTTGAGCGGTTCCAGGAAGAGGGTGACCCCCTCGGCGCGGGCGTGCTCCCCCAGCTCGCCCAGGGCGTCGACGAGCACCTGCCGGTCGGCGGCGGGTGGGCGGGGCGGCTCGAACGGCGGCAGCCGCCGGGAGAACATCCCCCACGCGGCCGGGGTCATCGCGCCGACGCCGCCGAGCTCGGCCATCACGGAGAGCTGGGAGCGCAGGTTGTGTACGGCGTCGCGGGAGCGCTCGGGGTCGAAGTCGCCGATGAAGTGGTCCATCTCCACGCAGACGGTGGGCATGACCACCCCGGCGGCGCGGGCCCGGCGCAGCTCGGGCAGCCGGCGGGCGAGGCCGAGGTCGCCGGAGCCGCGCAGCTCGATCGCGTCGTAGCCGAGCGCGGTGGCGAGCGCGTACTTCTGGATCAGGTCGGTGCCCGGCAGGAGCTGCTCCTGGCAGGCCAGGGGAATCGTCATGGGAACCTCAGCACCACTTGGAGGGCGTCCGCGTCACCGCGGTCGAGCAGCGCCAGCGCGTCGGCCACCGCGCTCGCGTCGACGACGTGGCTCACGAGCGGCAGCGGGTCGACGCTGCCCTCGGCCACCAGGTCCATGAAGGTGTGTGCGACGCGGGCCCCGGTCCACCGGCCGGCCATGCCGGGCGCCGGGGTCGGCCCGCTGACCTGGGCCGCCACCAGCTGGATCCGGTTGTGGTGGAACTCCTCACCCAGGCCGAGCCCGTCGGCCTGTCCCTGGTAGAAGCCGGCGGCCACGACGCGACCGGCGTGAGCGGTGGAGCGGATCGCCTCGTGCAGCGCCGGGTACGCCCCGGACAGTTCCAGGCAGACGTCCGCGCCCCGGCCGCCGGTGGCCCGGCGCAGCACGGCCGCGGCGGACTCGGCACCCGCGTCGACGACGATCCGGGCGCCGAGTCGGCCGGCGTGCGCCAGCCGGGCGGGCACCCGGTCGACGGCGACCACGCGTGCGCCGGAGAGGGCGGCGAGCCGGGTGGCGAGCAGCCCGATGACGCCTTGGCCGAAGACCGCGACCCAGTCGCCCAGGTGCAGGTCGCCGGCGAGCACGGCGGTGAGGGCGATCGCCCCCGGGCGGGCGAAGACCGCCGCGAGGGGATCCAGCCCGGCGGGCAGCGGGTGCACCGTGTCGGCGGGCACGACGGCCTCGGCGCGGTGCCCCCAGATGCCCCAGACGACCTGCCCGGCGCGCCGGTCGGCCACGTCGGGCGCGACCTCGACGATCTCGCCGACCTCCTCGTAGCCGAAGCCCACCAGCGGGTACGGCACCGCGGTCTGCCGGGGCACGAACATCCGGCTGACGTCGTCCCAGTCCTTGCTCAGCCGGGGGTTGCTGCCCCGGTAGAGGGTGAGTTCCGTGCCGGCCGAGATGCCGGAGTAGCAGGTGCGGACGCGGACCCGACCGGGGCCGAGCGGATCCGGGGGGCAGGGCTCGAGGCTGATCCGTCGGGGCCCGGCGAGTGAGACAACCCAGTTGACCATGAGTCACATCCCGGTAGCACTGGGCTCCATCGTAGGCAATAAATCGGCATATGTCTTGTAATTGATCAATCGAAGGGGTTGAATCCCTTGTATACCCTTCGAGAGGAGTGCCACCGATGTCAGCACCTCCGATGCGGATACTCGCCGCCACCCTGATCATGGCAGTCACCGGGGCCGGTCTGCTGGGCTGCGGCGACGAAGAATCCGACAGCGACAGCAGGAAGATCACCGTGTGGAGCCTGGAGGACGTGGCCGACCGGGTCACCGCCACCAAGGCGATCATCGCGGACTTCACCGCCAGCACCGGCATCACCGTCGACCTCGTCACCGTCAACGAGGACCAGTTCCCCGCCCTGATCGCCACCAGCGCCGCCGCCGGCGAACTGCCCGACGTGGTCGGTTCGGTGTCGCTCGCCGGCGTGCGCACCCTCGCCGGCAACGAACTGCTGCACTCCTCGGCGAACGCGGAGGTCGTCGAGAAGCTCGGCAGGCAGACCTTCTCGCCGCGGGCCCTGGAGCTGACCGCGGACGACGGCACGCAGCTCGCCGTGCCCAGCGACGGCTGGGGCCAGCTGCTCGTCTACCGCAAGGACCTGTTCGCCGCCGCCGGGCTGCCCGCCCCCGACACGTACGAGAGGATCGCCGCCGCCGCGACGAGGCTCAACACCGGCGGCGTCGCGGGCGTCACCGCCGCCACCGCCCCCGGCGACGTGTTCACCCAGCAGACCTTCGAACACCTCGCGCTGGCCAACAACTGCCAGCTCACCGACGACTCCGGGGCCGTGAAGCTGGACTCCCCGGAGTGCGTCGAGGCGTTCCGGTTCTACGGCGACCTGATGCGCACCAGCTCGGTCAGGGGCGCGCAGGACGTCGACACCACCCGGGCCACCTACTTCGCCGGCAAGGCGGCCATGCTGGTCTGGTCGCCGTTCATCCTCGATGAGCTGGCCGGCCTGCGCGACGACGCCAGGCCGACCTGCCCGCAGTGCCAGGCCGACCCGGCGTTCCTCGCGAAGAACAGCGGCTTCGTCACCGCGATCAAGGGCCCGAACGGCGCCGAACCCGCCCAGTACGGCGAGATCAGCTCCTGGGCCGTGCTCGACGGCGCCGCCGCCGACCCGGCGAGGTCCTTCGTGGAGCACATGCTCGGCGACGGCTACCCGCGCTGGTTCGGCATGTCCCCCGAGGGGCGCTTCCCCGTCCGCAAGGGCACGCTTCAGGAGCCGGAGAAGTTCCTCACCGCCTGGAACACCAGCCAGGCCGGCGTCGACACCAGGAAGCCGCTCGCCGAGGTCTACGGCGAGGAGGTGCTCGCCAGCCTGCGCCGCAGCCCCGACACCTTCCAGCGGTGGGGGCTCACCCAGGGCCAGGGCAAGCTCGTCGGCGCGATCCTCGGCGAGCTGCCGGTGCCCAAGGCCCTGAACGACGTGGTCGCCGGCAAGACCGACGCCGCAGCGGCCGCCGGACGGGCGAAGAAGGACGTGGAGGCGATCAAGGCGGGCGTCAATTGACCACCGCCCCACCGGACACCGGCCGCTCCCCCGCCCGGGAGCGGCCGGCCCCGGCCCGCCGCCGCAGACCACTGACCCTGCGCCGCCGCGAGTCCCGCGCCGGGCTCGCGCTGGTCGCCCCGACCCTGCTCGTCGTGGTCGCCGTGATCGGCATCCCCATCGTCTGGACCGTCGTGCTGGCCTTCCAGCGGGTACGCCTGGCGACGCTGCGGCGTACCGGGCTGTTCGGCGAGTTCACGATGGACAACGTCCAGCGGGTGCTGAACACTCCCGGCTTCGCCGACACGCTGTGGACCACGCTGGTCTACGCCGTGGCCAGCACCGCCGGCTCGATCGTGCTCGGCCTGGTGGCGGCGCTGGTCGTCCGCCGGCCGTTCCGGGGTCGCACCCTGGTGCGCGCGTCGATGCTGCTGCCGTACGTGGCGCCGGTGGTCGCGGTCACCTTCGTCTGGCAGGTGATGCTCGACCCCCAGCTCGGCATCGTCAACGACTGGGGCCGGCGGTTCCTCGGCTGGGACACCCCGGTGCCGTTCCTGTCCCAGGAGTCGACGGCTCTGGCCACGGTCGTCGCCTTCGAGGCGTGGCGCTACTTCCCCTTCGCGTTCCTGTTCCTGCTCGCCCGGCTCCAGGCGGTGCCGGGCGAGTTGGAGGAGGCGGCCCGGGTCGACGGGGCCACGCCCACCCAGCGGTTCCGGCACATCCTGCTGCCGCAGCTGCTGCCGGTGATCGGCCTGCTGGGGGTGCTGCGCTTCATCATGACGTTCAACAAGTTCGACGACGTCTACCTGCTCACCGGCGGGGCCGCCGGCACCGAGGTGGTCAGCGTCCGGGTCTACGAGTTCCTGACCGCGCGTACGGACATCGGCGCGGCGGCGGCGCAGGCGGTCGTGCTCGCCGTGGTGCTCATCGTGTTCGTGGTGGTGTACCTGCGCTTCTTCGGCGGACGGAGGGACGGCTGATGGACCGGGACCGGATCGAGACGGTGGGCCTGCGCTGGCTGCGCCGGCTGGTGATCGCCGCGTTCCTGCTGGTCACCGTCTTTCCCTTCTACTACATGCTGGTGCTCTCGGTGCGCCCCATCGAGCGACTGCTGCTCGACCCCGGCTCGCTGGTCGTGGGGCTGGGCGAGCTGACCTTCGACACGTACGCCGAGGTGGTGAAGGCCGTCGACGACGGCGGCCAGGGATTCCTGACCTTCATGCGCAACAGCGGCCTGGTCGCCGTCGCGGCGACGCTGCTGACGCTGGCCGTGGCGATCCCCGGCGCGTACGCGGTCGCCCGGCTGCGGTTCTTCGGCCGGCGGCAGGTCGACTTCCTCTTCCTGGCGGTCTACCTGTTCCCGTCGATCGTCATCGCCATCCCGCTCTTCGTGGTCTTCACCCGGGCCGGGCTGCGCGGCTCGCTGCTCGGCCTGGTGCTGGTCTACATCTCGCAGACCCTGCCGGTCTCGGTCTACATGCTGCGCAACTACTTCGAGACGATCCCGGTCAGCCTGGAGGAGTCGGCCGCCATCGACGGCGCCGGGCGGCTCGGCATCATCCGCCGGGTAAGCCTCCCCCTGGCGGCGCCGTCCATCATGGCCGTCGCCCTGTACGACTTCATGATCGCCTGGAACGAGTTCCTCTTCGCCCTGCTGTTCCTGGTCGACAAGCCGCACCGGTGGACGGTGTCGCTGGGGCTGGCGCAGCTCGCGGACGGCGTCGAGGTGCCCAAGACGGTCCTGATGGCCGGCTCGGTGATCCTCACCCTGCCCATCGTGATCCTCTTCTTCGCCAGCGAGCGCCTGCTCACCGAGGGGCTCACCAGCGGGGCGGAGAAGGGCTGAGGCGGCGGGCGGGGTTGCCGCGCGGTGGGCGCTGACCGAGGATGGGCCGGGTGGATGCCTCCCCCGGCGCGGTCCCCGACGACGACGCGCCCACGGCTGCCCCGCCCGCGGTCGGGATGCGGCTGCGCGACGTGGAGCCGGGCGACCTCGACGCGTACGTGCGGATGCGCTGCGATCCGGCCGTGATGGCGGAGCTGGGCGGCCCGCAGCCGCGTGAGCGCGTGCCCGCCCAGCTCCGGCGTGACCTCGAGACCGTCCGGGACGGTAGCGCCTGGATCAAGATGATCATTACCGGCGACTCCGCGCAGGTGGCGGGGACGGTGACGCTGTACTCCCACGGGGGCGTCTCCGAGATCGGCTGGATGGTCGTGCCGGAGTTCCAGGGCAGGGGCCTGGCGGGCAGAGCCGTCCGCGCCGTGCTCGCCCTGGCCTGGGCGGACGGCCGGTGGGGCCTCGTCCACGCCTTCCCCGCCACGACCAACGCCGCGTCGAACGCGATCTGCCGGTCGGTCGGCTTCGCCCTCGTCGGCGAGGAGCAGACGGAGTTCGCCGGCCGCCTCTTCCGCACCAACCACTGGGTCGTCGATCCGTCGGCCGGCGCTGCCGGCTCGCCGGTGGGAGGCCCGGGCGGCGACGTCCCGCCGGCCTGAGCGGCCACGGTTTCCCCGGCCCACGGCACCGGCGGGGCATCGCCCCGTCCGCCCCGCCCCCCGGGGAGCACCGGGGACCCGGCTACGGTGGCGGCATGGCAAACCCGACCCGTTGGGAGACCGAGACCGGTCCGGAGCACTCGCAGTGGTACATCGACCGGTTCCGCCGGCTGGCCGCCGAGGGGGCCGACCTGGCCGGCGAGGCCCGCCTGCTGGACGCGCTGGTCGCACCCGGGTCCCGGATCCTCGACGCCGGCTGCGGCACCGGCCGGGTGGGCGCGGCGCTGGCCGCCCGGGGCCACACCGTGATCGGGGTGGACGCCGACCCGGCGCTGGTGGATGCCGCCCGCACCGACCACCCGGGCCCGCGCTGGCTGGTCGCCGACCTGGCCGAGCTGGACCTGGCGGCGGCCGGCGAGCCGGAGCCGTTCGACGCGGCGGTCGTGGCCGGGAACGTGCTGGCCTTCGTCGCCCCCGGCACCGAGCGGGAGGTGCTGCGCCGCGTCGCCGCCCACCTGCGCCCCGACGGCGTGCTGGCGGTCGGCTTCGGCACCGACCGGGGCTACCCGCTGACCGGCTTCGACGCCGACGCGGTGGCCGCCGGCCTGCGGCTGGAGCACCGCTTCGCCACCTGGGACCTGCGTCCGTGGCGCGACGACGCCGACTTCGCCGTCACCGTGCTGCGCCGCCCCGCCGACTGAGCCCCGCCCGGCCGAGCCCGACCGGTTCGCCCTCGCCGAGGCCACCCGAGGTCGCGGCGCGGCTCCGGCGGGGGGCACGGTGCCGGACCAGCCGGCGGCGCGACTCCGGCAGAGGCACGGCACCGGCCCAGCCGGCGGCGCGGCTCCGGCACTGGCACCGGCCCAGCCGGCGGCGCGCTCAGGCGGGGGCGGCGACGACCCGCGCGGCTGCCGGGTCGAGCGTGGCGCCGGCGGGCACCAGGGCGACCAGGCTGGCCGGCAGCCGCACCGGCCGCACGTCGCGGTAGCCGAGCGTGCCCAGCACCTCGCCGCCGGCAAGGACGTAGCGTCGGCCCAGGTCGGTGACCACGGAGACCGCGCCGCCGGTCGCACCGGGCGCCGCGACCGCCTCGACCACCGCGCCACGGCCCGGCTCCACCACGACGTGGTCGGCGCGCACCCCACCCCCGGCCGCCGGGACGGTGCGCGGCGCGGCGGCGAGGTCGGGCAGCCGTACGCCGAGCCGGACCTCCGTGACGCCACCGTCGTCGCCCACCCGGGCGCAGAGCCCCGCCCCGTCGGAGGCGGCCAGCCGGGGCGGCGCGGTCGGCGGTGCCGTGGGCCCCGTCGGGGCCAGGTCGGGCAGCTTGGGCAGCGCCGCGAACCGCCCGAGCGTGATCGGCTCCGGCTCGCCCTGGCCGGTGCGGGCCAGCAGCAGGCCAGCCTGCAACTCGGTGATGCCGGCCAGGCCGTCCCGCAGCGCGACGGCGTACTGCCGGCCACCCCCGGAGTTGCGCACCAGGTAGACGTCGCCGATCCGCGCCCCGGACACCCGCGCGGAGCGCTCCCCCTCGGCCGGCAGGGCGAGCGGGGCGAGGTCGACGCCGGCAGGCAGGCTGTTGAGCAGGGCCGGGGCCGCCGGGACCGCCCGGGCCCGGGTGGCCGCCAGGGCGGCCAGCACCCGGTTGGTGTCACGCACCAGGTAACGGCGCTGGTGCCAGACGAGGTGCAGCCCGCCGTCGGGGTGGCGCAGCAGCAGCGCGTCCTCGCCGAGGGCCCGGCCGCCACCGGCGGTCACGCCGATCAGCAGCGCGGAGCGGGGCGTCGTCCGGTCGGCCTCGCCGGCGGCGGAGCAGACCGTCCACGGCGCGGTGGAGAGCCGGCCCCTGGCGGGCAGCGAGTCGGGGGCGTCGGCGATGCCCAGCGGCAGCCCGCGCGGCACCCCGTCGATGGCGCGACGGGAGACGAGCACCGTCTTCGGCCGCTCGGCACCGATGATCAGCAGGGCCGAGGCGTAGTTGAGCACCGGGTGCAGCTTCTCCTCCCGGTAGACGAACCGGGCCCCGGACTCCTTCTCCACGATCACCGCGCCCGGGTCGCGCCACGTGCTGCCGCCCCCGGTGAAGAGGCCGTAGAGGGCGAAGCCGCCCAGGCCGATGGCCGCGACCAGCACGCTGGCCAGGCCGGCGCCGGCGAGCCGTCGGAACGGCGACTGCGCCGGGTCGGTCTCCCGCATCACCAGGGCGGCGACGGCCCGCTGGACGGTGAACTGGTACGAGTGCAGCTGGTCCTGCCGCGACGGCATCGCGTCCCTTCCGATGGGCGGTCGGGGCACAGGATAAGCGTTGCGTCGATGCCCCGAGGACCCTGCGTCGCGGCGGCGCCGGGATTCCCGGTGCCTGGGCCCCGCCGGAGCGACCAGGATCACCGCGCGGACGCGTACGCCTCTCGCTTAAGGGGATAGCATGGGCACGTACGGGTACCCCCGGGGGTATGCCGGAGAGAGGGAGGAGGCGCGCGGTGAAGCTGCGACCCGAGATGACGAGCGACGCCCTGACCCGCCTGAAGCGGGCCCGGGGCCAGCTCAACGCGGTCATCGAGATGATGGAGACCGGCCAGGACTGCCGCGAGGCGCTGACCCAGCTCGCGGCGGTGTCGAAGGCGATCGACCGGGCCGGCTTCAAGATCATCGCCTCCGGCATGCGCCACTGCACCGCCGCCCGCGAGCGGGGTGACTCCCCGGAGATGACCGAGGAGGAGCTGGAGAAGCTCTTCCTCGCCCTCGCCTGACCACCACCGGAAGAAACGCACCGCACACGTTGCGTGACAGCGCCGTGTGCGGGTAGACAGATTGCACACGTCAACACCCCCGACGTGTGTCCGCCGCATACCCCCCGGGGTATTTGATCCCACAAGGAGCACGGCAATGGCAGTTGAGGTGTCCGTCATCGCGACGTCCTCGCTCGGCGACCGCAGCTACCTGGCCTCCGACGGCACGGTGGCGATCGTGGTCGACCCGCAGCGCGACATCGACCGGATCCTGTACCTCGCGGGCGAGAAGGGCGTACGCGTCACCCACGTGGTGGAGACCCACATCCACAACGACTACGTCTCCGGCGGCCTGGAGCTGGCCCGGCTGACCGGCGCCCGCTACCTCGTCGCCGCGGACGACGAGGTCGACTTCGACCGGACGCCGGTCGCCGACGGCGACACCGTGCCCGTCTCCGGCGCGCTGCGGCTGCGGGTGCTCGCCACGCCGGGACACACGTTCCACCACCTGTCGTACGTGCTCGACGAGGCCGACGACTCCGGCTGGCGCCCGGTCGGCGTCTTCACCGGCGGCTCGCTGCTCTTCGGCACCACCGGGCGCACCGACCTGCTCGGCGGGGAGCACGCCCACGAACTCGCCCACCACCAGCACGCCTCGGCCCGGCGCCTGGCCGACCTGCTGCCCGACGGCGCCGAGGTGTGGCCCACCCACGGCTTCGGCAGCTTCTGCTCCGCCAGCCAGGCCGACGCGCCCGAGTCGACAATCGGCCGGGAGAAGCGGGCGAACCCCGTGCTGCGACTCGCCGCCGACGAGTTCGTCACCGAGACCCTCGCCGGGCTCGACGCCTACCCGGCGTACTACGCCCACATGGGGGTGGCGAACCTCGCCGGCCCGGCGCTGGTGGACCTCACCCCGGTCGCCAGGGCCGACGCCGCCGAGCTGCGGGAGCGGATCGCCGCCGGCCAGTGGGTCGTCGACCTGCGCCACCGCAAGGCGTACGCCACGTCGCACCTGGCGGGCACGGTCGCCCTCGGACTCGACGGCCCGATGTCGACCTGGCTCGGCTGGCTCATCGACTGGGGCGCGCCGCTCACCCTGCTGGCGGAGACCGAGGAGCAGGTCGCCGACGCCCAGCGCGAACTGGTCCGCATCGGCATCGACCGGCCGGCCGCCCAGGCCACCGGCGACCCCGACCGGTGGACCACCGGGCCGGGACAGCTCCGCGAGCTGCGGATGGCCGACTTTCCCGCGCTGGCCGCCGCCCGGGCCGGTGACACCCCGGCGGGGCTGCCCACCCCGGACGTGGTGCTCGACGTCCGGATGACCAACGAGTGGACCGCCGGTCACGTCGAGGGCGCCGTGCACATCCCCCTGCCCGACCTGCCCGGGCGCCTCGCCGAGGTGCCCGCCGGCACCGTCTGGGTGCACTGCGGCTCCGGGTACCGGGCCACGGTCGCCGCGTCCCTGCTGGCCAACGCGGGCCGCGAGGTCGTCGTGATCGACGACAAGTTCGGCCGGGCCGGAGCCGCCGGAGTCGCCATGAGCCCCGGCGACGCCTGACCGACCCCGCACCGCCGACCCCGCCCCCTGCGTACGCCACCGGTCGTCCGCGCGGCGACGCGCGCCCGCCGCCGAGCGGCGCCGGTCCGGCTCACCCTGCCCTTCCACGGGCGATCGACCCCTGAACGAGGAGCGATGACCACCTCACCGAGCGCCCTGCCCACCCTCGACGCCGCCACGCTGCGCGAGCTGATCGACTCCGGCCGCGCTCCGCGCATGCTGGACGTGCGCACCCCCGCGGAGTTCGGGACGGCCCACGTCCCCGGCGCCCACAACGTGCCGCTCGACGTGCTCAGGGAGCACCGCGAGGAGCTGCGGCGGCACCTCGACGAGACGGTGGTGCTCATCTGCCGCTCCGGGGCCCGCGCCACCCGGGCCGGGCAGGCTCTCGCGGGCGTCGGGCTGCCCGACCTCAGGATCCTCGACGGCGGGATGACCGCGTGGCAGGCCGCCCGGGGACCGGTCCGACGGGGCACGCCCCGCTGGGAGCTGGAGCGGCAGGTCCGCCTCGTCGCCGGCTCGATCGTCCTGCTCAGCGTCCTCGGTTCGGTGTTCGTACCCGGCCTGAAGTGGGTCGCCGGCCTCATCGGCGCCGGCCTCACCTTCGCCGCCGTCACCGACACCTGCGCGATGGGCATGCTGCTCGGCAGGCTCCCCTACAACCGCGGCGCGAGCTGCGACGTGGAGACCGTCGTCGGTCGGCTCGGAGACCACCCGACGCCCCGGCCCCTGCCGTGACCGGCAGCCTCGCGCTGACCGTCGGGCTGGCCGTCCTCATCGGGACGAGCCTCGGCCTGCTCGGCGGCGGCGGGTCCATCCTCGCCGTGCCGCTACTGGTCTACGTGGCGGACCTGCCGGCCCGCGAGGCGATCGCCACCTCACTGCTCGTCGTCGGGGTGACCAGTGCCGTCGGCGCGCTGCCGCACGCCCGGGCCGGCCGGGTCCGGTGGCGCACCGGCCTGCTCTTCGGGGCCGCGGGCATGGCCGGCGCGTACGGCGGCGGACGCCTCGCCGCGTTCGTCCCGCCCGCCGTCCTGCTCGCCGGCTTCGCCGTCATGATGATCGCCACCGCGACGGCCATGCTGCGGGGCCGACACGACGGCCCCGGGCGGCAGCGGCGCGAGCTGCCCGTGGCGCGGGTGCTCCTCGACGGCGTCGTGGTCGGACTGGTCACCGGGCTGGTCGGCGCGGGCGGCGGGTTCCTGGTGGTGCCGGCCCTCGCGCTGCTGGGCGGCCTGCCGATGCCGGTCGCGGTCGGCACCTCGCTCGTGGTCATCGCGATGAAGTCGTTCGCCGGGCTGGCCGGCTACCTGTCCACCGTCGACATCGACCCGGGCCTGGCCACCGCCGTCACCGCCGCGGCCGTGCTCGGCAGCCTGGCCGGCGGCCGACTGGCCGGACGCGTCCGCGAGGACGTGCTGCGCCGGGCGTTCGGCTGGTTCGTGGCGGCGATGGGCGTGTTCGTCCTGGCCGGGCAACTGCCCGCACACCTGCGGACGGACCCCCTGCTGTGGACCGTCGCCCTGGTGACGGCGGCTACGGCGGTCGCGGTCGTGCGGTGCCGCCGCTTCGGCCGACCCGGCCACCGGGACCGGCCCGACCATCGGAGCCCACCCGACCGGCGGGACCGGCCCGACCGTCAGAGCCCACCCGACCATCGGGACCGGCCCGACCGGACGTAGCGGAATTGCACGTCCGACAGGCAGACCTCCGCCGCCTCGACCCTGACGCGCACCTGACCGTTCTGCGGCCCGGGCACCGGCACCGACTCCATCCGCAGCGCCCGTTCCGTCAGGTGCAGCCGTCCGGCCAGCGTGTCCGCCACCGCGCGCCCCCTGCCCGGCCCCCGGTCGGGTGGCCCTCGACGGGTGGGCATACCCGGCCGGGCGGGAGGAATGGCGTGCCGGCCGCCGGCGCCCGGGGCGGCGGCGGGTAGCATCCGGGCCCGTGGGCGTGCGATTCGAGGAACTGGCCTGGCGGGAGACCCCGATCGGCCTTATCAGCCTGCGCCGGCGCCGCGACCCGTCGCTCGACGTCGAGGTGTACGAGGTCAAGCTCGACGACGAGTACCTGATGTCCAGCCTCTTTCCCGTCGCGGAGATCGAGCTGGCCCGGCTGGGCCTGGCTCCCCTGTCCGGGCAGGGGCTCGACGTGGTCGTCGGCGGCCTCGGCCTCGGCTACACCGCCCGCACCGCGCTCTCCGACGACCGGGTCGGCTCGCTGGTGGTGGTGGAGGCGATCGAGGACGTCATCGACTGGCACCGCCGGGGGCTGCTGCCCTTCGCCGCCGGGCTGGCCGCCGACCCGCGTACCCGGTTCGTGCGGGCCGACTTCTTCGCCGCGGTGGCCGACGGCACCGGCTTCGACCCGCGGGAGCCGGGGCGGCGGTTCCACGCCGTGCTGCTCGACGTGGACCACTCGCCGCGCAACGTGCTGCACCCCGGCCACGCCCCCTTCTACACCCCCGACGGCCTGCGCCGGCTCGCCGCCCACCTGCACCCGGACGGGGTGTTCGCCCTCTGGTCGGACGATCCGCCCGATGCCGACTTCGAGGCCGTCCTCGCCGAGGTGTTCCGCACCGCGCGGGCGCACGTCGTCCCGTTCGCCAACCCGCTGACCGGCGGGCAGTCGGCCAACACCGTCTACGTCGCCCAGCGCTGACGCGGTCACGGGCGCCCCGCCGAGCGGCGCCCGGAACGCTGCGCCGCTTGGACGAGAGCCGCGGAAACGGGACGGCCCCGCTGCCCCACAGGGCGAGGTACACCGACCTGAACAGCGGACGCCGCGCCTGATCGGGACGGACGCTTGCCGCCCGCACCGCCACATCCATTCGTGATCTTGGACAGTTGTCGTTACCTGAGGACGACAACTGTCCAAGATCCATCCTGTCGGCCGGCGGCGGAGCGGCCGGCCGACACACGTCCGCCGGCACCGACGAGCCAGGTAGCCGGATGGTCGGCGGACCGCCGAGGCCTTCCGGCGCGGAGGAGGTCGGCGGACCGCCGAGGCCTTCCGGCGCGGAGGAGGTCGGCGGACCGTCGCGGCCCTGCGGGCGTGCGCGGCGTACTCCCGTACCGCCGGTCTCCGGGCGGCGCTGGACGCGGTGCTGGCCGACGCGGCGGCCCGGACCACGACGGTGATGTCAGCGAAATGTGCGCCACCGGCGTGCCGCGCGAGGACTTCGCCGGTCGTGGCGGCATGGCCGGGTGCGGGCCGGGAAGGCAGACGGCCAGGCCGCGCCGCGCGGCCGGAGTCACGGGAGGTGGACATGCGAGCCATGCTCTGGGCCGTCGGCGTCGTCGCCGGCGCGCTCATCCTGCTCGGGCTGCTGCTGGAGGCGGTCCGCTGGCTGGTGATCATCGGCGTGGTGGCGCTGGTCGCGGTCGTCGTCATGGGGGTGGTCAAGGGCCGGCGGGCGGTGCGCCATTCCGCCGGGCACCGCTGACGGCGAGCGCGGCGGCCAACTCCTCGTCGTAGGTCGCGATCGGGCGCCCGTCGGCCGCGTAGGCGACCAGCCGGCCGTGGGTCATGGTCGCCGACCGGAACGAGAACGTCCGGGGGCCCGGGTAGGGCGCGAGCAGTGGAATGGCCCGGGGCGCGCCCCCGGGGGCGGAGTGGTATTCCAGCCGGGCGACGGCGGGCGACACCACCCCGTTGACGCGGACCTTGGTCTTCTCCCTGCGGGTGCCGAAGGTGACCGGCGCGTCCGTGCCGTATGCGGCGCACTCCGCCGGGCCCCGGCAGACGAAGAAGTAGCGCGGGTTGGCGACGTCGGAGAGCGCGTACGCCTTGAAGGTCGGATCGGCGCCGGCGGGCAGCGGCTGCACGGCGAAGAACGCCACGGCCAACGCGGCGGTCGTGCCCACCCGCAGCCAGCCGCGGGTCGCCGGGGTCCGTCGGCCCGCGCCGGCCGCGGCCAGCGCCGCCCCGCCGAACCCGGCGAGGCAGAGCACAGCGACGCCGAGGGCCCGGGCGTTCTCGAGGAGGAACTGCACCCCGGACGTGGTCGAGACCGGCCTGAGCGCCACCCCCAGCGAGACCACCATGGTCACCAGCAGGGCGCCGCCGGCGACCCGCCGGGCGACCCCGTCGGCCCCAATCAGCAGCATCGCCGCCAGCACCGGCCAGATCTGGTGGTGCGTCCAGGACACGGGGGACGCGGCGACGGTCGCGCAGCCGACGAGCACGGCGGCGTGGCCGGGGCGCCCGTGCGCGGCCAGGTGCCGGGCCCGCAGCAGGGCCACCGCGCAGACGGCGGCCACCAGGGCCGCCCAGAGCAGCGGGAGCGACGCCTGGTCGAGGCCGAGGCGCAGCAGCATGCCGTGCACCGACTGGTTGCCCAGCGAGGCCAGGTTGCCGATCCGGGACGTGTTGCGCACCGCCTCGGTCCAGTAGGTCCAGCTCTCCGCCGGGAGAACCACCGCGCCCAGCGCGGCGCAGGCCAGGAACGTGACGACGGCCCGCCCGGCGTCCCGGTAGCGGCCCGTGACGAGGAAGTAGACAACGAACAGCAGCGGGGTCAGTTTGATCGCGGCGGCCACCCCGACGAGGACGCCCCGCAGCCGGGCCGGGGGGACGCCCATGCCGTCGAGCAGCGCGAGCAGCACGATGAAGACGCTGACCTGGCCGAAGCGCAGATTGCTCTGCACCGGCGCGGAGAGCATCAGGGCGCAGGCGACGGCCGGCACGACCAGGTGCCGCCGAGGCCCGCCGGCCAGTACGCGGCCGACCGGCACCGCGATGGCGACCACCGCGAGGCAGATCAGCGCCAGCCAGACCCCCTGCACGACCCCCTCGGCGACGGCCGAGACCGGCCAGAGCACGAGCGCGGCGAACGGCGGGTAGGTGAAGGGGCCGCCGTTCTCGGCGGCGAACTCGTACAGCGGCCGGCCGGCCTGCAGGTGCAGCAGTGCGCCACGATAGATGTGCAGGTCGGAGAGGCGGTCGGGGCGGAGCGTGACGAGCGCCGACGACGCGGCGGCGAGCAGGGCGAACACGGACCAGAGCGCCACGACCCGTCGATCCCGCACCGTCGGAGTCTACGGCCGGGGCCGGTCGGACGGGGGGATCCACCAATACCTACGCAGCCGTAGGTTACCGTTAAGTAGGAAGCGGTCCGGCGCGGGCGGAGGAGAGACATGGACCTGAGTGCCGAGCGGCCCTGGCTGCGCAGCTACGCCCCGGGCGTGCCGGCGACCGTCGCGCCCTCCGACGAGTCGCTGGTCGACCTGCTGCGCGACGCCGCCCGCCGCTTCGGTCCCCGGATCGCCCTGGACTTCTTCGGCGCCACCACCACTTACGCCGACCTGGACGACCAGGTGGGCCGGGGGGCCGAGGCGCTGCGCCGGCTCGGCGTCGGCCGGGGCGACCGGGTGGCGCTGGTGCTGCCGAACTGCCCGCAGCACGTGGTCGCCTTCTACGCCGTGCTGCGGCTCGGCGCGGTGGTGGTCGAGCACAACCCGCTCTACACCGCGCAGGAGCTCACCCGGCAACTCGCCGACCACGGAGCCCGGGTCGCGGTGGTCTGGGACAAGGTGGCCCCTCTCGTCCGCGACAGCGCGGGCGCGACGGCCGTCGAGATCGTGGTCGCGGTGGACCTCACCCGGGCCCTGCCCCGGCGCAAGCGCTGGGCGCTGCGGCTGCCGCTGGCCCGGGCGCGGGCCACCCGCGCGGCGATGACCGGGCCCGCGCCCGGTGCGCTGTCCTGGGAAGGGCTGGTGGCCGCGGCCACCCCCCTCGACGCCGCGCATCCCGCCCCCGGGCCGGACGACACGGCGCTGTTGCAGTACACGGGCGGCACCACCGGCACGCCGAAGGGCGCCATCCTGAGCCACCGCAACCTGCGGACCAACGCGGCGCAGGGCCGCGCCTGGGTGCCGGGCCTGCGCGACGGCGAGGAGACGGTGTACGCGGTGCTGCCGCTGTTCCACGCGTACGGGCTGACGCTCTGCCTCACCTTCTCGGTGGGCATCGGCGCCACGCTGGTGCTGTTCCCCCGCTTCGACCTGGACCAGACGCTGGCGGCGGTGCGTCGCCGGCCGCCGACCTTCCTGCCCGCCGTCCCGCCGATCTACGAGAAGCTCGCCACGACCGCCCGGGAACGCGGGATCGACCTCTCCTCGGCCCGGTACGCCATCTCCGGCGCCATGGCGCTGCCCCCGGCGACGGTCGAGCTGTGGGAGTCGGTCACCGGCGGGCTGCTCGTCGAGGGCTACGGCATGACCGAGACCTCCCCCGTCGCGCTCGGCAACCCGGTCTCCCCCGCCCGCCGGCCGGGCACGGTCGGCGTGCCGTTCCCGTCCACCGACATCCGCATCGTCGACCCCGAGGACCCGTCGCGCGACCGCTCCCCGGGTGAGGCGGGCGAGCTGCTGATCCGGGGGCCGCAGGTGTTCGCCGGCTACTGGAACCGCCCGGCGGAGACGGCGGCGGCGCTGCTGCCCGACGGCTGGCTGCGCACCGGGGACGTCGTGGTGGCCGACGCCGACGGCTTCGTCCGCGTGGTCGACCGGATCAAGGAGCTGATCATCACCGGCGGGTTCAACGTCTACCCGTCGGAGGTGGAGGACGCGCTGCGCCGCGTTCCCGGCGTCCGCGACGCCGCGGTGGTCGGCCTGCCCGGCGAGCACGGCGGCGAGGAGGTGGTGGGGGCGGTCGTCCTGGACGAGGGCGCCGAGCCGCCTGACGAAGCGAGCCTGCGGGCGGCGTGCCGGCGGCACCTGGCCGGGTACAAGGTGCCCCGCCGCGTGGTCGTCGTCGAGGACCTGCCCCGCTCCCAGATCGGCAAGGTCCTGCGCCGCGAGGTCCGCGACCGGCTGCTCGTCGACGGCTGAGACCGCCGGGCCCGGCGCTCCGGTGGTGGGTGAGGCGGTGTCGTGGGCCGGGCGGTGCAGCCGCGGGTGGTGCGGATCGGGGCGGGCGGCCGGCAACCCGTCGGGCGGCACGGTCGCCCCGGCTGCCGCGCGGTCAGGCGACGGGTGGGCCGGCCCGCAGGACGCGCCGGGCCCGGCGGCGGTCGAGCCACCGTGGCTCGGGCGGGTCCGTCGGATCGACGCCGGTGACAAGATCCAGCAGGATCAGCGCCCAGAAGCCGGCCGCGCTGAGCATGTTGCGGGCCCGGCCCGGCTCCGGCGCTCCCGGCGGCAGCACGACCTGCGCCCACCGCCAGGCCACCCAGGCGGTCTCCCGGTCCGGGTGGTGCCGACCGGAGCGGCTGAGCAGCCGGACCTCGCGTCGCGCGGGAGCCGGCAGCCGCCACCAACGCCGCAGGGTCTCCAGCCGTTCCTCGGCTCCGTCTGCGGGCGGCGGAACGGTCACGTCACCGGGGTTCATGGCTGGCAAGGATAGGCGGGCCGCGCACCGACCAACCCGGCGGGACCGCGCTCCCTGCGGGGGCCGGTGGGACAGCGCTGCCTGCGGGGCGGCGGGACCGGCCGGGGGCGGCGGGACCGGCGAGGGCGGGTCAGAACCAGTCGTCGCGCATCTCCAGCGTGGTCCGGTCGAGGCTGTCCAGCAGGTCGAACTGCGGCCCGGTGCGGGGCAGCTCGTGCCGGAAGAAGTACCGGGCGGCCTGCCGCTTGCCGGCGTGCAGGTCGGCGTCCGGGCCGTCACCGGGGCCGCCGGCTGCCTCGACGACGAGAAGCTGCTCCAGCCACATCCACGCGATCACCACGTGGCCGACCGCCTCCAGGTAGACGCTGGCGTTGGCCAGCGCCACCTCCGGATCGCCGGTGCTCCACAGTCGCCGGGTGACCAGGGCGACCCGGTCGAGGGCGGCGCCGAGCGGGGCGGCCAGCTCGGCGGCCTCGCCCCCGGCCTTCCACGCGCGGCTGGTCGTGGCCCGGACCGTCTCCACCAGCAGCGCCAGCCCGGCCCCGTCGCGCATGGTGACCTTGCGCCCCAGCAGGTCCAGCGCCTGGATGCCGTGGGTGCCCTCGTGGATCGGGTTGAGCCGGTTGTCGCGCCAGTGCTGCTCGACGTCGTAGTCGCGGGTGTAGCCGGAGCCGCCGTGCACCTGGATGGCCAGGTCGTTGGCGGCCAGGCACCACTGCGACGGCCAGCTCTTCGCGATCGGGGTGAGCACGTCCAGCAGCAGCCGCGCCCGCTCCCGGTCCGCCGCGTCCGGCGCGGTCTTCTCCTCGTCGAGCAACCGACCGCAGTACAGGACGAGCGCCAGGGCGCCCTCCACGTAGCTCTTCTGCGCCAGCAGCATCCGGCGCACGTCCGGGTGGGCGACGATGGGCACCTGCGGCGTGGCCGGGTCCTTGTCGGCCAGCGGTCGGCCCTGTGGCCGCTGGCGGGCGTACGCGAGGGACTTGAGGTAGCCGGTGTAGCCGAGGGCGGTGGCGCCGGCACCCACCCCGACGCGCGCCTCGTTCATCATGTGGAACATCTGCGCCAGGCCCTGGTGCGGCTCGCCGACCAGGTAGCCGACCGCGCCGGGGCGCCCGCCGGGCCGGTGCACGCCCTCGCCGAAGTTGAGCAGCGTGTTGGTGGTGCCCCGGTAGCCCATCTTGTGGTTGAGGCCGACCAGCACGACGTCGTTGCGGGGGCCGAGCGCGCCGTCGTCGCCCAGCAGCACCTTCGGGACGATGAACAGCGAGATCCCCTTGACCCCGGGCGGGCCGCCGGGGATCCGGGCGAGCACCAGGTGGACGATGTTCTCCGACAGCTCGTGGTCGCCGCCGGAGATCCACATCTTGGTGCCGTGCAGCCGGTACGTCCCGTCGTCCTGCGGCTCGGCGCGGGTGGTGATGTCGGCCAGCGAGCTGCCGGCCTGCGGCTCGGACAGGCACATCGTGCCGAAGAAGCGCCCCTGCACCATCGGGCGGACCCAGGTGTCGATCTGCTCGGGGCTGCCGTGCGCCAGCAGCAGATTGGCGTTGCCGAGGGTCAGTAACGGGTACGCCGAGGTGCCGGCGTTGGCGGCCTGGAGCCAGGCGAAGCAGGCGGCCCGTACGACGTGCGGCAGTTGCATGCCGCCGACGGACGCGTCCATGCCAGCGCCCAGCAGCCCGGTCTCGGCGAAGACGTCGAGAGCCTCCTTGACCTGCGCGATGGTGTGCACCCGGCGGCCGTCGAAGGTGGGCTCGGCGAGGTCGGCTGCCCGGTTGTGCGGGGCGAACCGCTCGACCGCGACCCGCTCGGCGAGCTCCAGCACGGCGTCGAAGGTCTCCCGGGAGTGCTCGGCGTAGCGGTGCCGCTCGGTCAGCCGGGTCACGTCCAGCCAGTCGTGCAACAGGAAGCGCAGGTCGCGACGGGAGAGCAGGGTGGACGACACGGGTCTCCTTCCGTCGACGGGCGGGCCGTCGGCCGCGGCGCGGCCCGGCGATGCCCTCGCGCAGGTCATCCTGTCTGATCCGGCCGGCCACCGCATCACCCGACGCCCATGCCCCCGCTACCGGCGGCGGCGCGGACGGCGGCTGTCGTGATGGGCGGAGCAGGGCATCACACCGCAATCCGGACAGGTTCTTGCCATATCGATAGACAGGTCCCTATCCTCGCTGGAAAGCGCTTTCCGGGCACGGGCGACGGCATCACGACAGGCGGAACGGGCGGAGCACGATCACGGCGGCCTCGCGGCCGACGACCTCGACGGTCGAGGCCGGGCGGAACCGCCGACCCGCTCCACATCGAAAAGAAACACCCCCACAGCCGGGTCGACGAGCGACCCGTCCGGCGGCCGGCGGCACGGCGGGAGCCTCGACGGCCCCGCCGGCCGGACGACGGCACGTGGCAGCAACACCCGGCATTTCATACGAAGGTGAGGCAAGGATGAGACGACCAGTCGCACTGCGACTCCAGGTGGCACTGGCCACGACAGCCGTCGGGGCCGCGCTCGGCGTGGCGGTCCTGCCGATGCAGCAGGCGTCGGCAGCCGCCGGTGCCGCCACCGGCTATGCGACCCAGAACGGCGGCACGACCGGCGGCGCGGGCGGGCAGACGGTACGGGTCAGCACGGGCACCGGGATCCACACGGCCCTGTGCACCCGGGCCAGCAGCAGCACCCCGATCATCATCGAGGTGCAGGGGACCATCAACCACGGCAACACCGCCAAGGTGTCGGGCGACAGCTGCAACACCGCCGCCGGCGTGATCGAGCTCAAGCAGATCAGCAACGTGACGATCATCGGGGTCGGCAGCGGAGCCGTCTTCGACCAGCTGGGCATCCACATCCGTGACTCCAGCAACATCATCATCCGGAACGTGACGGTCCGGAACGTCAAGAAGTCGGGCTCGCCCACGTCCAACGGCGGTGACGCCATCGGCATGGAGAGCACCGTCCGCAACGTCTGGGTCGACCACGCCACCCTGGAGGCCTCGGGCGGGGAGTCGGAGGGGTACGACGGCCTCTTCGACATGAAGGACAACGTCCAGTACGTGACGCTGTCGTACAGCATCCTGCGCAACTCCGGCCGTGGCGGCCTCATCGGGTCCAGCGAGAGCGACCGCTCGAACGGCTTCGTCACGTTCCACCACAACCTGTACGAGAACATCGACTCCCGTACGCCCCTGCTGCGCGGCGGCATCGCGCACATCTACAACAACCACTACGTGAGCCTCCACGAGTCCGGCATCAACTCGCGGGCCGGGGCCAGGGCCAAGGTGGAGAACAACTACTTCCGGAACTCCAAGGACGTCCTGGGCACCTTCTACACCAGCGAGGCCGGCTACTGGCAGGTCGCCGGCAACGTCTTCGACAACGTGACCTGGTCCAGCCGCAGCGGCGACCACAACCCGGCCGGCCCGAACCCGGTGTCCAACACCAGCGTCAGCATCCCGTACTCCTACAGCCTGGACGGGGCCGCCTGCGTGCCGGACGTCGTCCGCCAGACGGCGGGCGCCAACACCGGCCTGCGGGAGTCGAACGGCAGCTGCTCGCCGCAGACGCCGGCACCGACGCCGACCACCCCCACCCCGGGGCCGACCACCAGCCCGACGCCCGGGCCGACCAGCAGCCCCACCCCTGGGCCGACGAACCCGCCCAGCGGGAGCAACCTCAGCATCGGCGCCGGCTCCGACGGCTCCAGCAAGGCCGACGGCACGAGCTACGGCAACGTGCGCGACGGCAGCCTGAGCACCCACTGGTCGCCGTCGGGCGCGACCGGCGACATCTCGATCAAGTGGGGTTCCGCCACCAGGGTCGCCCGGGTCGTCATCCGTGAGCCGTCGGGCACCCAGGGCAGCATCGGGTCCTGGCAGCTCGTCAACAACGGCACCGGCGCCGTCCTGGCCTCCGGCAGCGGGGCGGGCGTCATCACCTTCACCGCGACGTCCCTGACCAAGATCACCTTCAGGATCACCGGTTCGAGCGGCGCGCCGAAGGTCGCCGAGTTCGAGACCTACGCCAGCTAGTTGCCAGCTCCCGCTGCCGTCCGGGACCGGCGACCCGGGCCCGGACGGCAGCGGCGACCCAGTCCCCGGACGGCAGCGACGGCCCGGGCCCGGACGGCAGCGGCGACCCCTCCGGCGTCGGCGCGGCGAGCGCCGCCGCCACCTGTCCCCCGGGCAACGGGCGACGGGCAACGGGCGAGGAGGTCAGGCCACCTCGGCGAGCAGATTGTCGACGAGGTCGCGCGGCAGCCCGTGGGTGTCGTGCAGATCGCGGTAGTCCGCCTCGGTCAGCGGTCCCCGGGACCGGCGCCGGGAGACCACCGGCCGCCCGCGTCGCAGCAGCTCCCGGAACCGCCGTTCCTCGACGGAGAACACGTCCCGCACCTCGGCCACGCCGACGGACTGGCGGAACCCGTCGAGGGTGTGCCGTACCGGCCCGGTCGGCAGGTCGGACAGGGTCCTGGACGCGTCGTCGCGCCACAGCGTGGTGAGCGTCCGGCGCAACAGCCGGCGCAGCACGTAGCCGCGGCCGGTGTTCGAGGGCCGTACGCCGTCGCCGACCATCGCCACGCCCGTGCGCAGGTGGTCGCCGACGAGGCGCAGCGACGCGTCGCGCAGGCCCCACACGTCGGACACGTCGTGAACCCACGGCACGAGGCCCTCGCCCTCGTGGACCGAGCGGTGCCCGCGCAGCACCATCTCCAGCCGTTCGAGGCCCATCCCGGTGTCCACGTTGGGCTGCCGCAGCGGCGTCAGTCGGCCGTCGCCGTGCCGGTGGTAGCGCATCCCCACGTGGTTCCAGACCTCCATCCACCGCTCGTCGGTGCCGGGGGTGCCGTCAGGCGGGCCGTCGCCGGTCCAGACGAAGATCTCGGTGTCGGGTCCGCACGGCCCCGTCGGGCCGTTGGACCACCAGTTCTCCTCCCCCGTCAGCTCCACGGGCACACCCAGCTCACCCCACGTGCGCAGCGAGGGCTCGTCCGGGCCGACCCGGTCGTCGCCGCCGAAGACCGTCACGTGCATCCGGTCGTGCGGCACGCCGAAGCCGTCGCGCAGCAGCTCGTAGCCCCACCGCACGCTGCGGGGCAGGTCGTAGTCGCCGAGCGACCAGGAGCCCAGCATCCGGAACAGGGTCAGGTGGGTGGAGTCGCCCACCTCGTCCAGGTCGGTGGTGCGCAGGCAGCGCTGCACGTTCACCAGCCGCCGGCCCAGCGGGTGGGGCCGACCCTCCAGGTAGGGGGTCAGGGGGTGCATCCCGGAGGTGGTGAAGAGCACCGGGTCGCCCGGCGGCGGGATCAGGGAGCCGTCGGGCACGAGTTCGTGGCCGCGCTCGCGGAAGAAGTCGAGGAAGGTGCGGCTGATCGGGTCGTACGTCATGGTGGTGGCCTTTCCGGGTGGGACGACCGGAAAGGGTCCGCCGGGGACCGGCGGGCCGACGGGAACGAGAAGCCGGCGGACCGTTTCCGGTCGCCGGCGGGTGATGGTGAGGTCAGGCGGCAGCGACCGACGAGCGCGAAGCTCGCGCGGCCGCGGCGGCGAAGAAATGCCTGATCTCCATGCCCCGACTGTACGGGGACGCCGCGCCGCCGCCCAGCGCGTTTCGCGGCGGGCGGCGGCGTCGGGGGCGGGTCAGACGCCGGACGTGGCGAGCGCCGGCGCGGGGCGGTCGTCGACCCGGCGGGGCGCCTTCCGGTTCGGCAGCGACAGCCGGACGACCTTCTTCCACGCGGAGAAGACCTGCCGGGGCAGCGAGCCGGTGGTGTACTTCAGCCCGTAGCGGTCGAACAGGGCCCGCACCTCGGGGGCGATCTCCTGGTAGCGGTTGCTGGGCAGGTCCGGGAAGAGGTGGTGCTCGATCTGGAACGACAGGTTGCCGGTCATGATGTGCATCAGCCGGCTGCCGCTGATGTTGGCCGAGCCGAGCATCTGGCGCAGGTACCACTCGCCGCGGGTCTCGCCCTCGATCGAGCGCCGGGAGAAGGTCTCCACGCCCTCCGGGAAGTGCCCGCACATGATCACCGAGTGGCTCCACAGGTTGCGCAGGAGGTTGGCGGTGAAGGTGGCGGCCAGCGTGTGCAGGAACGAGGGCCCGGACAGCAGCGGGTGCAGCACGTAGTCCTTGAGCACCTGCCGGCGGATCTTGCGGCCCACCGCGCGGGCCCGGGCCCGGAACTCCGGCTTCTTGTGCCGGCCCTTGCGCAGGTTGCGCCCCAGCTCCAGGTCGTACGCGGCGATGCCGTACTCGAAGAAGCAGGCGTTGATGAAGTTCCACAGCGGCTGCCCCAGGTGGAACGGGTGCCACCGCTGGTCCTCGTCGACGCGCATGATGCCGTAGCCGAGGTCGTTGTCCTTGCCGAGGACGTTCGTGTACGTGTGGTGCAGCTCGTTGTGCGAGTGCTTCCACTGGTCGGCGGGCGAGACGTGGTCCCACTCCCAGGTGGTGGAGTGGATCTTCGGGTCGCGCATCCAGTCCCACTGGCCGTGCAGGACGTTGTGGCCGACCTCCATGTTCTCCAGGATCTTGGCCGCGGTCAGGCCGGCCGTGCCCACGATCCAGGCGGGCGGGAAGAGGGAGAACAGCAGCACGACCCGGCTGCCCAGTTCCAGCTTGCGCTGCGTCGAGATGACCCGGCGGATGTACGCGGCGTCCCGCTCGCCCCGGTCGGCGACCACCCGGGCGCGGATCGCGTCGAGTTCCCTGCCGATGGTCTCGATGTCCTCGGCGGTGAGGTGGGCGATCGGGTTGTCGGGCTTGTTCTGGATCACGGTCACGTCAGGTACTCCGGTCAGTGGTCGATGTCGCAGGGGCCGGCCGCCGCCGACACGCAGGTCTGGATGCGGACGCCGTCGCCGGGCACCGCCGTGGTCAGTTCCCCGTTGCGCAGGTCCCGGACCGCGCCCTGGCGCAGCGGCAGGACGCAGCCGAAGCAGATGCCCATCCGGCAGCCCGAGGGCATCAGCACCCCGGCGTTCTCGCCGGCGTCGAGCAGCGGGGTGGCGCCGTCGGCGTCGACGGTGACGCCCGAGCGGGCGAAGGTGACGGTGCCGCCCTCGCCGGGCGAGATGACGGTCGGCCGGAACCGCTCGGTGTGCAGCCGGTCGCCGCGCCCCCCGGCCGTCCAGTGCTCCTCGAGGGCGTCGAGCAGGCCGAGCGGGCCGCAGGCCCAGGTCTCCCGGTCGAGGTGGTCGGGCACGAGGCGGTCGAGGTCGGCCACGGTGAGCAGCCCGTCGGCGTCGGTGTGCCGCTCCACCAGCCGGATCGCGCCCCGCGCGGCCAGGTCCCGCAGCTCGGCGCCGAAGATCACGTCGGCGGGGGTCGGCGCCGAGTGCACCACGACGACGTCGGCGTCGCCCGCCACGCCGGCGCGCAGCATCCCCATCACGGGGGTGACGCCGCTGCCCGCGGTCACGAAGAGCACCCGGGCCGGCGGCCGGCCCGGCAGCACGAAGTCGCCCTGGGCCTGGTCGAGCTGCACCAGCGTCCCGGGCCGGGTCCGCCGGACGAGATGGTTGCTGACGACCCCGTCGGGGATGGCCTTCACGGTGACCGAGATCGGCCCGCCCCGGCGCGCGGGGGGCGAGGTGACCGAGTAGGCCCGCCACTGGCGTACGCCGTCGACGTCGACGCCGAGGCGGACGTACTGCCCGGGGGTGTGCCCGCGCCAGTCGCGGCCGGGCCGGATCACCAGCGTCGCCGCGTCGGCGGTCTCGGGCCGCACGGCGAGGATCCGGCCGCGCAGGTCGGCGCCGGAGCGCAGCGGGGCGACCAGGTCGAGGTAGTCGTCGGGCAGCAGCGGGGTGGTGACCGACGCGGCCAGCCGAAGGATCCGGCCCCGCAGGGCCGCCTTCCCGGAGGGGTTCGGGACGGTGGTGGTCATGATTCGATGGTCGCGGCAGAATGGCATAAAATCTTGACCTGCGAAGGTGAACCGGACGAGGCTTTTTGTGCGGAGGGAACAAACGTGTCCGAACGCTCGGAGGCCACGCGGCGCGCGGCCCGCCTCGAGTTGGACGTCCGGGTGGCCGGCGCGCTGCACGACCGGCTGCCCCTGCTCGCCGAACGCACGGTGACCGCCATCACCGCCGAGGTGCCCAGCTACTCCGGCGCCCTGACCGGTCAGATGCGCGAGAAGATCGAGACTGCGGTGCAGATCGCGCTCGGCACGTTCCTCCAGCTCATCGGCCGTTCCCACGGCGGCGACCCGAGCACCCCGCTGGTCGGCGCACTGGAGGCCGCGTACGCCCTCGGCAGCGGCGAGGCGCGCTCCGGCCGGAGCATGGACGCCCTGCTCGCCGCGTACCGCGTCGGCGCCCGCGTCTCCTGGCGGGAGATGTCCACCACCACCGTGCAGGGCGGGTCGTCCGCCGCCACCGTCGCCGAGTTCGCCGAGCTGATGTTCGCGTACATCGACGAGCTCTCCGCCGCCAGTGTGGCCGGGCACGCTGACGAGCTGGCCAGCGCCGGCCGGGCCCGGCGACGCAACCTGGAGCGGCTCACCCAGCGGCTGCTCGCCGGGGAGCCCGAGGAGGCGCTGCTGCGCAGCGCCGAGCGGGCCGACTGGCCGCCGCCGCAGACCCTCACCGTCGTCCTGCTGCCCCGGGCCAACCTCCGCGCGGCGCTCGCCCGGCTGCACCCGCACACCCTGGAGAGCGGCGACGACCTCCCGGCGGGCGGGGCGGGCGAGGACCTGGCGGTGCTGCTGGTGCCCGACACGCACGGTGAGCGGCGGCGGCAGCTCGCCCGGGTGCTGCACGGCCGCCGCGCCCTGCTCGGCCCCGCCCGGCCCTGGGCCCTGGTCGCCTCCTCCTACCAGCGGGCGGTCCGGGCCCTGTCGCTCGGCCTGCGTCCGGCCGACGACGGGCCGGCGCTGGACACCGAGGAGCACCTGGCCGAGCTGGTGCTGAGCACCGACCCGGAAGGGCTCGCCGACCTGCGCGCCCGGGTCCTGGCGCCGCTCGCGTCGCTGCCGCCCGGCACCGCCGACCGGCTCGCCGAGACCCTGCGCTCCTGGCTGCTGCACCAGGGCCGGCGCGACGACGTGGCCGCCGACCTCTTCGTGCACGCGCAGACCGTCCGCTACCGGATGGGCAAGCTCCGCGAGCTGTACGGCGAGCGCCTGACCGACCCGGCGACCGTCCTCGACCTCACCCTCGCCCTGGCCTTCCCACCCCGGGCCGAGGCCGACGACCCAGCCCCCTGACCGGACCGGCCGCTCCCCTGCGTGGCCGACCGGTGACGCTCAGGTCAGATACCGGACAAACGCGTGCCACCCGTGCAGCCGCGGTGCCACCCTGGTCCTCCCCCGCCCGCGATCACCCACCTGCTATCGGACTCCGCCGCAGGCCACCCGGGTGACCGCCCGGCGGGGCGGACGGGGCCGCCTCCGGTACCGCGACGCCTTCCGCCAGGAGGCCGCCGGAGGCCCCGGCGAGCGGGAGGACGGGCATGGCGTCGCACACGGGGGACGAGCCCGGGGCCGACCGGCCCGCCCCGGCCAGCGGGCCGACCCGCTCCGTCGGCACCGGCCGGCTCCGCGACGCGCTCCGGACGACCCCGGCGCTGATCGTGCTCAGCGGCGCCGTACTGGTCGCCGCGCTGGCCGCCACCGCCGCCGTCGCCGTGCAGTCCCGCGCGTCGGCCACCACGCTGGGCGAGCGGTCCGCGGCGACCGCCGTGGGCACCAGCACGACCGCCCGGCAGATCTACCAGGGCCTCGCCGACGCGGACGTCGCGGCCAGCGCCGTCTTCCTGCTGCCGCCGGCCGAGGACCGACGGGCCCCGCTGGTGGCCGCCTACGACGCGTCCGTCCACGAGGTGGAGCGCACGCTGACCGACTCGATGGGCAACGCCGTCGGCGACCCGGACCGGCTCACCCGGCTGGCGACCATCGCCGCCCGGTTGAAGGTCTACCGCGACGTGGTGTGCGCCGCCCTGCGGGTCGCCGGTCCGCTCTCCGCGACGGCCACGGGCAACCGGCAGCCCTGCCCGCCGGCCGGGGCGGCGGAGCAGGCCGGGACGGGCAGTCCGGCGGCCCGCGCGGTGCTCGCCTCGGCCTACGCGCGGGAGGCGTCGCACTACATGTCCACCGAGCTGCTCACCGCGGCCCAGGGCCTGTGGAACTACGACACCAGGCTCCTGCTCGACGCCCGCGCCGACGCCCGGCCCTGGCTGGCCGCGTCCGTGCTGGTGCCGCTGGGCGCCCTCGCCGCCCTGGTGGTGGTGCAGGTGTGGCTGCGCCGGCGGACCCGGCGCCGGCTGAACGCGGGCCTGCTGCTGGCCTCGGTGGCCACCACGGCCGTGCTGGCCATGCTGGTCTCCTCGTGGTGGCACTGGCCGGACGCCGACCGGGGGTTTCCGGAACTGGAACGGGCGATCGACGCGCAGAGCGCCACCCAGCAGCGGCTCGGCGCCCTGCTGGCCGGCCGGGCCGACGTCTACCTGGGGCTCGGCGCGAGCGTCGATCCGGCCGGGCACAAGGCGGACTTCGACAGCCGGGACCTCTGCCTCGAGCCCGCCGGGGGGCGGGAACCACCGAAGGACCGGATCGACTGCACCGCCCTGGCGCGGGACGTCTGGCCGGCCCGGCAGATCAAGACGCCCGACGCGTTCCGCGACGCGGTCGACACCGTGCTCGCCGAGGGATCGGCGGGCCGGGCGTTCGTCGCGGCGGAGGGCCACCTGCTGACCGAACTGACCACCCGCAACGAGGAGGTCACCCGGATGGTCGACGGGCTGCCCGAGGCACGCCACCACCTGGGCGGCCCAGCCGCCTGGGTCACCCTGCTCGCCGCCGCCGGTGTGGTGGCCGGGCTGCGCCAGCGCCACCTGGAGTACCAGTGACCACACCCCGGCGGACCCCGACGCGGCCCCGGCGCCGGGCCGCGTCGCTCGCGCTCCTGGCGGCGCTGGCCGGGTGCGCCGCGCCGGCGGCACCCGCTCCCGCGCCCCCCGCGCGGCCACCGGGGGTGGCCACGACGCCGACCACCGACGCGACCGGCGGGGTCTGCCCGGTACGCCGCAGCCTCCCGCCCGACCCGACGCCCCCGCGCCAGATCCTCGACAGGGGCGAACTGGTCGCCGGCGTGGACCCGTCCGACGCCACCATGAGCCACTGGGACGCCAGCACCCAGCGGTTCGAGGGTTTCAACATCGAGCTGATGCTGGCGGTGGCCCGCGCCCTCTGGCCGGCCGACGACCCGCGCAACCGGCTGACCTTCAAGGCCGTGCCGCCCGGCCAGGGCGCCTTCGCCATGCTCGACAAGGGGGAGATCGACGTCGTCGCCACGTCGCTGACCGCGTCCTGCGAGCGGGCCCGGCGGGTGCTGTTCTCCAACGACTACCTCGACTCCGGGCAGACGGTGCTGGTCCGCAGGAACGCCGACGGCACGCCCGAGTTCGCGGGCATGGAACAGCTCGGCGGCCGGCGGGTCTGCGCCGCCACGGACACCACCTCGCTGGCGATGATCGCCGGCTACCGCACCGCGGGCGGCCTGCGGCCGGTCCCGGTGCACGCCCCGCACCCGGTCGACTGCCTGGTCATGCTGCGTCAGAAGCAGGTCGACGGGGTCAGCACCGACGACAACATCCTGCTGGGCTTCGCCCGGATGGCCCCGGACACGACGTTGGTGACCGAGGCGCCCCGGCCGGAGAGGCGGTCCTGTGACCAGCACCGGGACGAGGAATGCACCTGGTTCACCGACGAGCCGCACGCCTTCGCGTTCCGCCTGACCGACGGCCGGGAGCTGGTCGCGTTCGTCAACCACGTGCTGGCGCAGCCGCGTACGGCGGTGGTGTGGCAGCAGGCCCACGACCGGTGGCTCGCCGGGCACCGGGACCGGGGCATGCCCTCGCCCGGGCCGGTCGCCACCGGGTGGCCGCCCCCCGACCCCGCGCCGGCCACCCCCCGGCCGGCCGACTGATGGACGGTGGGCGGATGGCCGTGCGGGAACGCCTCGACGCCACCCTGGCCGCGCACGCCTGGGTCTGCGAGCACCTGCTCGACGTGCAGCAGTTGGTCACGGACGCCTTCCGGCAGCCCGACGGCCCGGCCGCCGCGCCCGCGCAGGAGGCCCGGGACCTGCTGCACCGGCTCGGCTGCCTGTCGCTGGCCCTCGACCGGCTGGTCGACGACCTCGACGGGATCGACCGGTCGACGGACGCGGGCGAGGAGGCCCTGGCCCGGCTGCTGACCGGCCCGTGCGAGGTCCGGTTCACCGCCGCCACCGGCGAGCCGGTGCAGGTGCAGGCGATGGACGTCCAGGAGATCCTGGTCGCGGCCCGCGAGCACGTGGCCCGGATCCGCCGGATCGTCGACGCGTACGGCCGGGACCGACTGGCGGTCCGGGCGCAGCGGCTGCGCTCCTCGGTCGAGCGGCTCCGGCAGCTCGCGACGGAGGCCGCCGGCGAGGGGCTGGGCGACGGGACGGATCCCCTGGCGGCGCTCGCGCTCGACGGGCTGCTGGACCGGCTCACCGCCGCCGAGGCGGCGGGCCGTGGCCAGTGGTGGCGGGGGGACGTCCAGCCGGAACGCGACGACGGCTCGCTGCGGGCCGCCGTCGACCGCGCGGTCGAGCGGACCGACACCGCGCGGCGCCGGCTGCGCCGGGGCTGCCACGTGGAGCTGACCGGCCGGCTGGAGGCGTACCGGCAGAAGGCCGCCGACGAGGGCCGGGCCGAGCACCCGCAGGTCGAGCTGGCCTACCGGGAGGCGCTGGCCGCGCTGCGCCCCGACGCCTTCACCGTGACCGCCGCGAGCCGCGCGGTGCGGGCCTACCAGCAGGCCGTGAACGGGGGTACGCGATGACGGCGAGCCGCGGCTGCGCGGAACGCAACTGCCCCGGCACCGTCGACCAGGACGGGTTCTGCCGGCTCTGGGGGCACGAGTGCGTCGGGGCCGGCGCCGGGTCCGCAGCCGCCGGCGGGCCGGTACCGGCTGCGGAGGTCGGCCCACGGCCGCTGCGTACGACGTCCCGGCCCTGGGAGCGACCGGCCGTGCTGCCGACCGCCCGGCCGCACGACCCCCTGACGGCGGTGGTGTCGCAGGCGGTCGTGCCCGAGCACTCCCGCTACTGCGGCAACACGAGCTGCCCCCGCCACCGCGGTCCCCGGCTGCCCCGGGTAGCCGGCTTCTGCCCCGACTGCGGCACCCGGTACTCCTTCACCCCGCCCCTGGCCGACGGCGACCTGCGCGCCGGGCGGTACCGGATCGAGGGCTGTCTCGGCAACGGCGGCGTCGGCTGGGTGTTCCTCGCCCGGGACGAGGACATGGACGGCGCCTGGCGGGTGCTGAAGGGGCAACGCAACCCGGAGGACCGGGAGGCCATCGCGGCGTTCGTCGCCGAGCGGCAGGCGCTGATCGCGCTGAACCACCCGAGGATCGTCACCATCACCCACGCGCTGCGGCCCGAGTCCGACCGGGACGCCGGCTACCTGGTGATGGAGTACGTCAACGGCGGCACCCTGGAGGAGGCCCGCAGCGCGGCCGGCCCGGGCGGCGGTTCCACCGCCGTGGACGTGGCGCAGGCGCTGGGATACGCCGTGCAGATCCTCGACGCCTTCGAGTACCTGCACGACCAGGGTTGGCTCTACTGCGACCTGAAGCCCGAGAACGTGATGCGGGTCGGCGGCCAGGGCACCAACGACCCGATCAAGCTGGTCGACTTCGGCGCGGCCCGCCGCATCGACAACACGGTGAGCCCGGCGTGGGGCACCGCGGGCTACACCGCGCCGGAGGTGGAACGGCTGGGGCCCGCCGGCCCGAGCGTGCGGTCGGACCTCTACACCGTCGGCCGGACCCTCGCCGCGCTGACCCTGGTGCCCCGGTCCACCGAGGTGACCCGGATCCCGCCGGGGCAGGACGTGCTGCGGCTGCCCGTGCCCGCGCGGCTCGACCCGTTCCTGCGGCTGCTCGCCCGGGCCACCGCCGCCGCGCCGGAGGACCGGTTCGCCGCCGCCGCCGAGATGCGCGAACAGGTCCGGGGCGTACGACGGCAGGTCAGCTCGGCGGCCGACGGCGTGCCCCGGCCGACCCGGTCCACCCTGTTCAGCCCGTCCGCGTGCGCCTTCGCCCTGCACACCGACCGCGACGCCCTGGACGTCGTGGAGATCATGCTCGGCCTGCCCGTACCCCTGGTCGACGGCGCCGACCCGGCCGCCGGGTTCCTCGCCTCGCTCGGCGCCGCCGACCCGGCCGAGCTCATCGAGCTGTTGCGGACCGCCCCGGAGCAGACCGCGCAGGTGACCTACCGCGCCGTCCGGGCCCACCTCGCCACCGGGCGGGTGGACGAGGCCGGCCCGCTGCTCGCCGACTTCCCCGAGGAGTCGCGGGACTGGGCGCTGTGGTGGCACCGCGCCCTGGTGGCCCTGGTGGGGCGGGACGCCGGCACCGCCCGGCGCTGGTTCGCGCAGGTCTACGGCTGGCTGCCCGGCGAGGTGTCCACGCGGCTCGCGTACGCGGTGGCCTGCGAACTCGACGGTGACCCGCGCACGGCGGCCGACCACTACCAGGGGGTGTGGGACGCCGACCCGGGCGTGGTGGGCGCGGCGTTCGGGCTGGCCCGCTGCCTGCTGGCGACGGCGGACGCGCGCAGCGCGGCGGACGCCCTGCTGCGGGTGCCGGAGTCCTCCCGCGCCTCGACGGCGGCGGTGACCTGTGCGGTGCGCATCCTGCTCGACGCGCCGGACGACGGGCACCGGCTCGACACGGCGCTCGACGCCGCCGCGATCGTCGACAAGCTGCCCCCGTTCGGCGAACGCGAGGAGGTGGAGGCGCACATCCTGCGGATCGCGCTGCACTGCGACCTGACCGAGGAGCGCCACGGCGGCCGGCGGCTGTTCGGTCACCGGCTCGACGAGGACGCCCTCCGTCGCGCCTTCGAGCGCCGCTGCCGCTCCCGCGCCCGGCGCACCGCCGACCGGCGCGAGCGGATCGCGCTCGTCGAGCTGGCCAACGCGTACCGGCCGGTGACGTGGTGGTGATCCCGGCCGCCGGCCCCGACGGAAAGAGGTCACCCGTGTCCCCCGCCAACGATCTGCCGCTGCGGCTGCGCGCGCACCACACCGAGTGCGTCTCCGCCGACGGGGCGGTCCTCGACGTGGTCGCCACCGTCCGGGGCGAGGAACCCGTCCATGCCGACGTCCGGCACGACGACCTCGCGGAGGTGATCCTGCTCGACTCCTCAGGCTCGATGGGCGCGCCCCAGGCCAAGATGCGCGCCGCCCGGCGGGCCACCGCCGCGGCCATCGACGCCCTGCCCGACGGGGTCGCGTTCGCTGTGGTGGCCGGCACCGCCCGCGCCACGATGGTCTACCCGAGCGACCGGCGGCTGGCGGTCGCCGACGAGACCACCCGGGCCGCCGCCCGCAACGCGTTGCGGCACGTGACGCCGCACGGCGGCACCGCCATCGGCACGTGGCTGCTGCTGGCCCGCCACCTGCTGGCCACACGACCGGACGCGATCGGGCACGTCATCCTGCTCACCGACGGACGCAACGAGTCCCAGCTCCCCGCCGACCTGCGGGCAGCGGTGGACGACTGCGTCGGCCGGTTCACCGTCGACTGCCGCGCCATCGGCTCCGCCGACGGCGTGCACGACTGGGACGCGGCGGAACTGCTCGGCATCGCGGAGGCGTTGGGCGCCAACCCCGTCGTGCCGGTCGAGGACCTCACGGGGCTCGCCGACGACTTCCGGGCGGTGCTGACCCGCGCGATGTCCCGGCGGGTCCCCGACGTCCGGCTCCGGGTGCGCACCACCGGACTGGCCCGGGTCCGCTTCGTCAAGCAGGTGCACCCGGCGCTGGCCGACCTGAGCGGGCGCGGCGAGCCGGCCGGCGAGCTGGGCACCGACTACCCGGTCGGCGCGTGGAGCCCGCACGACCAGCGGGACTACCACGTCGCCCTGGAGGTCGACGCGATGGCGCCCGGGGTGAGCCGGCGCATCGGCTGGTTGAGCGTCCACGCGGGCGCGGCCACCACGCCGGTCGAGGTGCCACTCGACGTGGAGTGGACCGAGGACGCACTGCGGTACTCGGAGATCAACGAGAGCGTCGCGTACTACACCCGCCAGCAGGACTACGCGGCGGCGGTCCAGCGGGGGCTGGCCGCCGCCCGGGCGGGCCGGGTCGTCGAGGCGGAGGAGCAGCTCGGGCGCGCGGTGGCGCTCGCCCACGCCACGGGCCGCGACGACGACGTCGCCCTGCTCGCCCGCGTCGTGGACGTCCTGGACGCCGCCGACGGCCGGGTCCGCCTCAAGCCCGACGTCGACGTCCGACTCACGCAGTCCTCCCTGGTCGTGGCGCACCACACGTCCCGGTGGGGACCGCAGGAGCCGCCGGCGCAGCGGGTCGCGCCGGCCGGACCGCCCGCGCCGTGGCGGCACTGCCGCGAGGAGCAGACCGGCGCGTACTGCCAGGGATGCGGCACCCACCACCTGTCGGCGGACCGGCCGGGCGCGGGCCGGTCCTGACCGCCGATGGACCTGGACGTCTCGGACAAGGTCGCCAGCGTCGTCAGCGGCACGCTGGCGCTCGTCACCGCGGTCGTCGCCGTCCGCCGCCACTCCCGGGGCCGGCGCGGCTGGTGGGCCGCGCTGCGCCCGGTCTGGCGCGGCGAGGCCGACGCCGGCATCGTCCACCCGCACCGCTTCGGCGGCTACGTCAAGCCGCTGTCCGAGGTGTACGTGCCGCGCCGCGCGGTGCCACGGCTCGCCGCGTCCGGCGACGGCGACGGCGTCGACGTGGCGGACCTGCTCACCGGCGCCGGCAACGTGCTGCTGATCGGGGAGCCGGGCAGCGGGAAGACGGCGCTCGTGCGCTACGAGAGCGCCCGCTCGGCGCAGCGGTGGCTCGCCGGGCGCGGGCGGCGACGGCGCTGCCCGCCCGGGCCGGTGCTGGTGAGCCTGCCGGCCGCCGCCCTGGTGCGCCAGCCGCTGTCCGCGGCGCTCGCCGAGGCGTACCCGCGCGACGGCGCCCCGCTCGACGTCGAACAGGCCCCCGCCCCCGGCCGGCGGTGGCTGGTCTGCGTCGACGCGCTCGACGCAGTGGCCGACCCGGACGAACGGGCCGTCGTCCTGAACCGCCTCGCGGAGCTGGCCCGCTCCCCCGGCCCGGCCGGCCCGTCGAGGCCCTGGCGGGTCATGGTGACCACGCGGCACCTGGCGGAGGACGAGCTGGCCGTGCTGGGCGACGGTTATCCGGCGTACCACCTGGCGCACTTCACCGACGCGGACGTGGCGCTGCTGGCGGCCCGCTGGTTCCCCGACGCCGGCACGGCCCGCAGGTTCCTGGACTGGACCCACGCCCAGCGCATCACCGGGCCGGTGCACAACCCGCTCACCGCCACCGTCGCGGTGCTGGTCTGGGAGGGCGGGCAGGCGGAGGCGGCCACGCCGGCGGGCCCGGCCGCCCTGCTCGACGAGTTCGTCCGCGCCCTGCTGCGCGGCGGCCGGGCCAGCCTCGACGCCGCCTGCGCGGCGCTGCGGCACCGCCCGCCCGACGGCGAGGCGGTCGCCGCCTGGCTGGACACCCGGCACACCGACCTCGTCGAGGTGGCGGCGACCGCCGCCGTCGCTGGCGCCGACCCGGTGGCGGCGGTCGTCGACTGGTCGGCGGCCCACGCCCCGGCTGTCCCGGCGACGGTGCTGCCCGACTGGCCCGCGCGGGTACGGCAGATCCTGCTCGCCACCGACCTCTTCCGGGCCGACCGCCACGCCCTGGCCTCGGTCTGGCCCAGCCTGGTGGAGTACCTGGCGGCCGGGCCGCTCGCCCGCGACTGGCGGCCGGACGAGTGGGTGACGCTGATGAACACCGGCTCGGCGCGGTTCGTCGCGTTGCAGGCGATCAGCCGGGCCGCCGTCACGCCGGCCTTCCTGCGCGCCCGGCTGACCGAGCCGGTCGGGGCGATCGCCGCGGGTCACCTGCTCGCCGGCCGGGGCACGGCCGCCGCTGGCGCGCCGGCGTTCCGGGCGGACGTGCTGGCGGCGCTGCTCACCCACTGGTCCGGCGGCGCGGACGGTCCCGGCGGCCGGGACGCCGCCCGGGAGTGCTTCTCGCTGCTGACGACGCTGGCGGCGGACCGCGCCGACCGGGACCTGCTGCACGAGATCGCCGCGGATCCCCGGCGGTCGGGTGAGGTCCGCCGGGCGGCGGCGCTCTTCTTCGCCCTGCGCACCCGCAACGCCCACCGCTCCCGCGCGGTGCGATGACCGACGCAGCGGTGGGCGTCGCGGGTGTTCGCCTACGCCGCCCGCTGCGGGCCGACGACGGTCCAGCACAGGCCGGCGGGATCGCGCAGCGTCACCTGGCGCGACGGATCCGCCGGCGTCTCGACGCGGGCACCGGCGGCCACCGCCCGCCGCAGCACCGACTCGGGGTCGGTCCGCTCGATGGTCAGCACGTCGTCGCGGCTCTCCACCGCCGACGGCGCGCCCGCCTCGTACCACTCGCTGACGGTCAGGCGGTGGCCGCCGACGGCCAGTTCCGCGTGCAGGACGTGCCCGTCGAGCAGACACTCCCGTACGATCGCGACGGCGTCGAAGACATCCGTGTAGAAGGCGATGGCCTCGTTCGTGTCGCTGACCGTCAGGTGGGGACCCGGCCGGTGGTTCTGTGCCCTCATGTGACTGGTGCCGCCCTTCCCCTACTCGGCGATCCGGGTCCGACCGGTCCAGCGGAAGACCACCGGAAGGTCGACCGCCGGCGGGGTGGCGCCCCGTTCGAAGTGCTCGTACCCGCCGTAGTGCAGGACCTTGATCTTCTCCTCCACCCGCGCCACCTGGCGGCTGCGCAGGTCGGTCGGCAGATCGACCGGACCGCCCTCCAGGACGACGTCGATGACGCCGACTGCGTCCCGGGTGACCGGATCAGCTTGCGAAACGTCCTTCATGGCACGACCTCCGTCGCATTCCGCACACCTCGGACGAGCCGCCGCACGGCGGCAGACACGTCCACACAGGCCTGACGACACCCGTTGCCGGGTGAACGGACGCTTCGCGGTCGAACGTCCTTGTCCGGTGACCGGGCGCCCGTTCTGCTCCGAACGTAATCCAGATCACATTCGGCGGACACCCTTAGGCCACCCCTAGGAACGGCCCTGGGCAGCGACGACGTCCCCCGCACCGGCCACGCGGGTGCGGAGGATCACTCCCAGCGGAAGAACCGGGTGGCCGCCGCGGAGCCGACCACGGCCGTCACCGCCAGGGCGATCAGCTGCGGCAACTCCGGGTTGGCACCCGCCCACGCCGCACCGAGGGTGTCCACCGTGGCGCCCAGCGGCGAGTAGTCGGCGATGGCGGCCAGCGCGCTCGGCATCCGGTCGCGGGGCAGCCAGGCGCCCGCCAGGAAGAGCAGCGGGAAGAACAGCGCGGGGCCGATCGACTGCGCCGCCCGGGCGGACGGCGCCAGCGCCGCGATCAGCAGACCGACGGCGAAGAGGCACGCCACCCCGAGCAGGAAGGCCAGCACGAACCCGGGAACGTTGGCCGGCGCCGGCTGGTCCAGCAGGAACCGTACGGCGATCGCGGTGACCACCGCGCCGAGGACGCCCATCACGAGGTTGACCACCACCTGCGCCACCAGCAGAAGGGCGGGCTGCACCGGAGTCGTCGCCAGGCGGCGCAGCACCCGGCGTTCCCGGTAGATGCCGAGCGCCATCGGCAGGGTGAAGAGCGCGAGCATGCCGATGGTGAGGGCAAGCGCCAGGGACGGCAGGAAGGTCTGCTCGGCGTGCTGCCCGGTGTCGGCGGCCGTGCCGGCGCGCTGCGGCAACCCGAAGACGAGCATCAGGCCGATCGGCAGGGCGAACACGAAGAACAACGACACCGGTTCCCGCAGGAACAGCTTCGTCTCGACGGCGATCAGCTTGGACAGGGCGCTCACGACGACCTCCCGTCGGTCGGGGACTGCGCGGCGGTCCGGCCCGAACGGCCGGTGAGGGAGACGAACGCGTCGTCGAGGGTGGGCTGCTCGACCCGCAGCCCGTCGTAGCGGATCCCGCGCCCGTTGAGCACGGACATGACCGACTGGAGCACGTCCTTCGTGCCGGTCACCGTCACCTCGTCGCGGTAACGGGACACCCCCGTCACGTCGGGCGCCGCGAGCAGCAGGGCGTCCTCGACCGGCTCGGCGGGACGGAAGTGCACCCGGTGCTCGCTGCCGACCCAGGTCAGCAGGCCGGCGGGGCTGTCGATGGCCACCACCCGCCCCTTGTCGATGATCGCGAGCCGGTCGCAGAGGCGTTGCGCCTCCTCCATGAAGTGGGTGACCAGCACGACGGTGACGCCCCGGTCGCGAATCCGCTCGACCAGGTCCCAGGTGTCCCGGCGGCCCTGCGGGTCGAGGCCGGTGGTCAGCTCGTCGAGGATGGCGACCTCCGGCCTGCCGACCAGTGCCAGAGCCACCGACAACCGCTGCTTCTGCCCGCCGGAGAGCTTCTGGAAGTAGGTGTTGCGCTGCTCGGCCAGGCCGAGGTCGGTCAACAGCTCGTCGATGTCGGCCCGGTTGCGGTAGAAGGACCGGTACAGGTCCAGCGCCTCCCACACCCGCACCTTGTCCGGCAGCTGGCTCTCCTGGAGCTGGGCGCCGACGCGCTGCCGCACCTCGGTGCGGTCGCGGATCGGGTCGAGCCCGAGCACCCGGATGGTGCCGCCGTCGGGACGACGCAACCCCTGCACGCACTCGACCGTGGTGGTCTTGCCGGCCCCGTTCGGGCCGAGCACGCCGAAGATCTCGCCCTGTTCCACGGTGAAGGAGACGTCGTCGACCGCGATCTTCTCGCCGTACCGTTTCTGCAGATGATCGACTTCGATGACCGGCATTGGGGGTGGTCCTCCTTCACGTGCGGGTTGCCGTCGAGAAGGGCGGGACCCCTCGGCTGATCGCGGCGTCGGCTTGCGGGAACGGGCCGGGTCGGCCGGAGCCGGCCGACCGACGCCCGACATCATCCGGCCAACCGATGCGCCGATCAACTGATCGGCTGACAAATCGGGGGTATCGAACCGGGAATCGGCCCCGGACAGGGGTGCCGACCGCGAACGTGGCGCGGGGGCAGGGGTGCCGGCCGGTCACCGCAGGTGTCCGTCCACGCGGGTCGGTCACCGGCGGGCCGGGCAGAACGGCAGCAGCTCGTCGAGTCGGGTCAGGACGACGTCCGGGCCGGCGGCGCGCAGGGTCTCCTCGTCGGACTCGCCCCACAGCGCGGCCACCGCCAGCACCCCGGCCGCCCGCGCGCTGGCCAGGTCGCTGGGGGCGTCGCCGACCATCAGCGCCTCCCCGGGGCGGGCCCCGAGCAGGCGCAGCGCCCGCCGCACGATGTCCGGAGCGGGCTTCGGCCGGGGCACCTCGTCCGAGCCCACCACGTGGTCGACCAGCGGCAGCAGACCGAGCCGGCCGAGCAGGTCGCGGGCGCGGACCCCGCTGCGGCCGGTGGCCACGGCCAGCCCGATCCCCCGCCGGCGCAGGGTGCGGAGCAGCTCCGGCGCCCCGTCGACGGGGGCGACCCGGTGCGCGAGGCGGTTGCTCTCCCGCACGAACGGTCCGGCCAGCGTCGCCGGCAGGCCCATCAGCTCCAGCACCTCCGGCAGATACCGGCCCGGGTGGCGGCAGTACTCCTCGACCGGGGCGACGCCGTCGCCGACCACCTCGGCGTACGCCAGGGCGAACGCCTCCCTGGCCACGGCGAGGCTGTCGACCAGCACCCCGTCGAGGTCGAGCACCACGGCCCGGACACCGCCCGGCACCGCCGTCCACGCCGTCGCGTCCGCGACCACCGACGTCACCTCCCGCCCGTCCGACCCGGCGCGCCGCCCGGTAGGGGTGGCAGGCCGGGGTGCCCCCGACTACGGTCAGGACCGTCGTTCCGGGCCCGCCGGCGCGGCGCACCGCGCCCACCTGGATCCGCCGGCGCCCCACCGACCCTACCGGCGTCCCGGGTGCCGCCGTCCGGCCGCCGCGGCACGCCCGGCCGGACCGGCCCGGGCCCGAGCCGCTGGAGAGGGGTCGCACCATGCCGCTGCTGAGCTGGCTCGCGGGAGGCACCGACGAGCGTCCGGACGCCATCCGCGTCGACGACCGCGCGGTGTCCTGGGTGGAGCTGCGTCGCCTGGCCGCGGCGGTGGCCGACGAGCTGCACGGCGTCGACCGGGTCGCCATCGAGGCCACCGCGACCCTGGAGACAGTGGTCGGGGTGGTCGGCGCCCTCACCGCCGGAGCGGCGGTCGTGCCGGTCCCGCCGGACGCCGGGCCGATGGAGCGCGACCACATCCTGCGCGACTCGCAGGCGACGGCGCTGCTGGTCCCGACCGGCGCGGAGCGCACCGCCGAGGGCGCGGGCCGGGCCGTCGTGCCCGTCGACCTGAGCCGGCGCTCGGACACCGTCCACCCCGAGCCGGACCCGGCCAGCACCGCGGTGATCCTCTACACCAGCGGCACCACCGGCGCCCCGAAGGGCGCCGTGATCTCCCGCCGTGCCATCGCCGCCTGCCTGGACGGGCTGGCCGACGCCTGGGCGTGGACGCCGGACGACCTGCTGGTGCACGGCCTGCCGCTGTTCCACGTGCACGGGCTGGTGCTCGGCGTGCTCGGGCCGCTGCGGCTGGGTGGCCGGCTGCACCACGTGGGCCGGCCGCGACCCGAACGGTACGCCGCCGCCAAGGGCTCGGTGTACTTCGGCGTGCCGACCGTGTGGTCCCGGATCGCCGCCGACCCGGACGCGGCACGGGCACTGCGTCCGGCGCGCCTGCTCGTCTCGGGCAGCGCGGCGCTGCCGGCGGCGGTCTTCGCGGACCTCGCCACCCTCACCGGGCACCGGCCCGTCGAGCGGTACGGGATGACCGAGACCCTGATCACGGTGAGCGCCCGGGCGGACGGGCCGCGCCGGCCGGGCACCGTCGGGCTGCCGCTGCCCGGGGTGCGTACGCGGCTGGTCGACGAGAACGGCGCCACGCTCCCCGCCGACGGGGTGGCGATGGGCGAGCTCCAGGTCGACGGCCCCACCCTGTTCGACGGCTACCTGAACCGTCCGGACGCCGACGCGGCGAGCCGCACCCCGGACGGCTGGTTCCGCACCGGGGACGTCGCCACCGTCGACCCGGACGGCTGGCACCGGATCGTCGGGCGGGCGTCCACCGACCTGATCAAGAGCGGCGGCTACCGGATCGGCGCCGGCGAGGTGGAGGACGCCCTGCTGGCGCACCCGGGGGTCCGCGAGGCCGCCGTGGTGGGCACCCCGCACCCCGACCTCGGCCAGCAGGTCACCGCGTACGTGGTGGGCGACGGGGTGGACGGGGCCGAACTGATCGAATTCGTGGCCCGGCACCTGTCGGCGCACAAACGGCCACGCGAGGTACGCCTGGTCGACGCGCTGCCCCGCAACGCCCTCGGCAAGGTGCAGAAGACCAGGCTGACGGCGGACTAGGAGCGGACGGCCGGGATGCTGATCGCGGTGGCGACCAGTCCCCGCTCGACCAGGAACCTGCCGGCGAAGGTCGTCACCGGGATCCCGCCGAGGACCGGGCCGGGCACCAGCAGCCGGGCCTCGAAGGTGCCGGCCGGATCGATCACGATGTCCGCCTCCGAGAAGTCCAGCCACCGGCCGGTGAGCGGGAACCACGCCTTGTACACCGACTCCTTCGCGCTGAACAGCAGGCGGTCCCAGCAGACGGCGGGGCGGGCCGCGCCCAGCGTGGCGGTGCGCGCCAGCTCGGCCGGCAGCGCGATCGCGTCGAGCACCCCGTCGGGCAGCGGCGCGTGCGGCTCGGCGTCCACGCCGAGGGTGGCGAACGCGGTCGTACGGCCGAGGACCGCCGCCCGGTAGCCGTCGCAGTGCGTCATGCTGCCGACCACGCCGGCCGGCCAGACCGGGGCGCCGCGGGCGCCGGAGACGATCGGCACCGGCGCGAGGCCCAGCTCGCCGAGGGCCGTGCGGGCGCAGTGCCGCACGGTGGTGAACTCCCGGCGACGCTTCTCCACCGACCGGGCCACCAGCGCCTCTTCCTCGGGGAACAGGGTCAGGTCGGCGGGGTCCGTGAAGGCCTCGGCCACCGCCACGGCGGGGGGCAGGATCTGCTCGATCACGTCCGCCGATGCTAGGCGCTGCGGCGAGCCGCGCCGCGCCGGCACCGACGGTACGGTGCACCATAGGGGTCGGGTACGGGTGCCGGGCCGCGCGGGCGGCTGCCAGTCTGGGGGCGGGCCCCGGTTCCATGGGCGGGGCACGCGGATTTTGGTCGGATGGATGCGGGAAAGCGATGCTCACTGGCAAGGTGGTGCGGTTCGACGAGGTGCGGGGCTACGGGTTCATCGCCCCGGACGACGGCAGCGACGACGTGTTCGTGCACGCGAACATGCTGGACGGCGACAAGTGGGCGCTGACGCCCGGTGTCCCGGTGGAGTACGAGGCGGTGGGGACCGACCGCGGCCCCAAGGCCGTGCTGGTGCGGGTGGTGGGCGCTGCCGTGGGCGCGGAGCGCAACGGGGCGGCCGGCACCGCGGCGCCCTCCCGGGCCGGCGTGGCGTTCACCGGCGGGCGCAGCAGGGACGGCGGGCCGGCCACGGGCGGTGCGGAGGACGACGAGGGCCTGTGCGACGTGCTCTCCGAGCGGGCCTTCTGCACGGAGACCACCGAGGCGCTGGTCACCTCCGTGTCGGACCTGACCGGGGCGCAGATCGTGGCGGTGCGTGCCCGGATGCTCGACCTGGCGCGACGGCACGGCTGGGTGGAGGGCTGACGGCGGGGCGGACGTCGGTGGACCGCCGCCCACGGCCCGGTCGGCTCAACCGGCGGCGATCAGCAGGGACTTCCTGATCCGGCCGAGCGCGCTGCGCGGCAGCTCGTCCACGAAGTGCACCCGCCGGGGCCGTTGACCCGCGGAGAGGTACCGGCCGACGTGGTCGATGAGCACCTGCGCGGTCAACCCCTCGGCGACGACGTACGCGGTGACCTGCTCGCCGAGCGCGTCGTGCGGCGTGCCGACGACGGCGGCCTCCCGGACGCCGGGATGACTCAGCAACGCCTCCTCGATCTGCCCGGCGTGCATTCGCCGGCCCCGGCAGTGCAGCACGTCGAGCCCGCGCCGACCGATGATCCGGTACGAGCCGTCGGCGGCCACGGTGGCCAGGTCGCCGGTGGCGTGCCAGTGACCGGCGGCATGGCCCCGCCCGCCCTCGACGTAGCCGCTGAACAGCGTCGGCCCGCAGATGCTCAACTCGCCGACCGACTCGCCGTCGGCCGGCACCGGTCGGGCCTCGCGGTCCAGCACCCGGGTCTCCACGCCGGGCAGGGGGGTGCCGACGGCACCGGCGACCGGGTGGTCGTCGGCCCGCCCGGTCAGCGCGATGAGCGTCTCGGTGGTGCCGTACGCCTGGACCGGCGTGTGCGAGGTGAGCAGCCGGAGGCGTTCGGCCACGGCGCAGGCCAGTGGGGCGTCTGCGGAGATCAGGATCCGCGCCGCCGACAGTGACCGGGCCCACCGGGCGTTCAGCGCGATCTTCGCCCACTGCTCGGGCAACCCCAGGTACATGGTGCCGACCGGTCCGGCGGCGGCGTTGCGGTCGAGGTGGACGAAGCGGCTGCCGACCCGCAACGCACCGAGCAGGCCGACGACCAGGCCGTACGCCCGGAACAGCGGCGCGCCCTGGACCACGACGTCCTCCTCGCTCCACCGCCACGCGTCGGCCAGCAGGTCGAGGTCGGCGGCGATGGCGCGACGCGAGATGCGTACCCCGCGCGATGGCCCGCCGGCGCCACCGGTGTAGAGGATGACCGCGTCGGTGCCCGGCGTCGGCTCGGGGTGCGGTGTCGAGGAGCGCTCCCGCAGGTCGACCGGGACGGTGGGCAGCCGGTGGGTGTCGGACCGGTTGCGGCCGAGGAGCACCGTCGCCCCGGACTGGCGCAGGATGCGGCCCCGTTCGCACTCGTCCGCGTCGGGGGGCAGTGGTACGAGCGGTACGCCCGCGTGGACGGCGCCGAGCATTCCCACCACCGTCTCCAGGGTCGGTGTGCCGTCGACGGCGACCGCGCCCGCGCCCCTGATCCGGTCGGCGACCGCGGTGACGCAGCCGAGCAGGGCCTCGCTGGAGAGCGTGCCGCCGGCCACCGTGACCGCATCGGCCCGGTCCGCGCCGAATCCCCGCAGCGCCGGCAGCAGTGTCATCTGCGCTATCCCCTGCGGAGGGCGGCAACGAGTCGCGGCAGCAGGTGGAACATCACGACGGCCACAGAACCCTTCAGGTCACGGGGCAGGGCCCCATATCCGACTATCCCGATGGTGGAAACGGGTGCCCCGAAATTAGGCCGGGCTATCGGCCCGGCACAACCCCTAGCTGCCCGGACCGGGTCCCCTGCGGGGGCGACAGGCCAGGTAGGACAGGATCTCGTCCGGTTTTCGACAGCGGCGGGCCGGACCGCCCTTTCCTGCGGCCGACACTATGGATGGACGGCCACTCGCCGACAGCGGCGGACATTGGAGTCGGCTTTTGACGGAAAATTGTCGATCAGCAGTAATGAGTCGCCGGGACATTGATGTCGGTTACACTTGTCCGACCGCATTCCGTCGGCCACGCAGCGACACCGGCGCCCGCCGGCAGACCCCTGGGCGCATAATTCTTTTTTAACAACATAATCGGTGAATTTCCCAAAGGTCCGAATCTGGTGGCGCATCGGCGGCGCGCGTCGAGTCCCGATCCCCGGGCGACCCGGCGGCCCGCAGTCGCACTTCGGGCAGGCGATGTCGCACGCCGCAACAATCGGGAACCTTTAACAATTGTCGAGCCGCCCGCCCGCACCCGGGAGCGGCTCGTCGCCGGTCCGGGCCGGCGGGCCGGCAGGCACCCCCGGCCCCCTTCCGACCGTCAGCGCTCCCACGCCGGGCCGCACCGCGACCATTGCCGCCGGACCGCCCGCCGGCCATGTTGACACTGAGTTGAGCTGCGCTTACCCGGGATGACGTCGAGGGTTTCCGGCCCACCCGGTGCGGAACCGCCGCCGACGGGAGGGCGGCTTCAGCCGCCGACGGTTCGACGACGGGAGCGCCGTCGCGGTGACCACCCGGACACGCACCGGACGCCTAGCACGCAAGAACGCGTCCGCCAATCGCCGAGTGGGCCGGAAAAGGCGCGCCCAATGGGCCACGGCGGCATGCTGTCACGTTACGGGATCACCCGGCGACTTTCCGCTGTCAACGTACGCACGAAGGCCCGCTCGGGCCGACGCGACACAGAACCGATGTTTGCCCATCCTTTACAAACCTCGGCTTGCCGCCCAATTGCCGAACTGCCATACTCCCACCATCACGGTGGTCGATAGGGGGAAGGCCGACCCGGAGAGGCTGGGGAATTATCACCGACGCTGGCGGGGGCGCGACCCGGAGTCGCCAGCCGGTCAAGTCGGTCGATGGTTCGCCGGCCATACTCGACGGTCGTCTATATTTGCTAATAATGGAATGGGTCAAGAATTGCCGGTCTCCGATTTCGTCGAGCTCCAGGGGCGCGCAGGGCGGGCGGCCCCTCCGGTGACCGCGGACCGCACGCTCCTCCGGGGGCCGCGTCGATGGAGCTGACCGAGCGGTCGTGCCTGCTCAGCATGCTGGAACGCCGGCTGACGGACCTGTCCCGCAGCGAGGCCTCCCCGACCAACCGGACCGTCGCCGTGCTGACCGGCCCGGTCGGCTCCGGCAAGACCACGCTGTTGCAGACCTTCGCCCGGCGGGCCTGCGACTCCGGGGCACGTGTCCTCGGCGCGAGTGCCTCCCGCGCCGAACGCTCCGTCCCGCTGGAGGTCGTCCGGCAGCTCGTGCGGGCGGCGCCGTTGAGTGGAGCCGGCAACCCCGACCTCTGGGCCCGCCTCGGGCGGCTGCTGGACGCGGGCGCCCTCACCTGGGCCGACGCCGAGGACACGGACCACGAGGACACCGCCCTGGCCACCGCCGCGATCGGTGGGGCCCTGCTGGAGATGACCGCGCAGGGGCCGCTGGTCATCGCGGTCGACGACATCCACCACGCCGACGTGCCGTCGCTGCGTTGCCTCGACTACGTGGCCCGACGGATCTCCGGGCTACCCGTGCTGATCATCCTGACGGAGGCGCCGCGCACCCGGCCGTGGCGGCCCGACGTGCACGCCGAGCTGCTGCAACCCGCGCGGCTGCAGCGCATCCGGCTCCCGCTGCTCACCGCCGAGGGGACGTTCCAACTACTCGCCCGGCGACTCGGCGTTCCGGTCGCCCGGACCATCGCCGAGGAGAGCCATCGGATCAGCGGCGGCAACCCGCTGCTGGTGCAGGCGCTCGCCGAGGACCAGGCGGCCGCGCCCCGGCCCGCCGACCGTCCCGTGGCCGGGGAGTCGTTCCGGGAGGCCGTGCTGAGCTGCCTGTACCGCTGCGACCAGCTGGTGCTCAACGCCGCCCGGGTGCTGGCCGTGACCGGCGAGCCGCTGCACGGCAACCTGCTGCCCCACCTCGTCGACGCACGGTCACGGGCCGCGCTCGGTGCCATCGACGACTCGACCAGCGCGGGACTGATCACCGAGCAGGGGCTGCGCCATCCGGCGGTGAGGCAGGCCGTCATCGACGGCATGACCGCCGAGGAACGCGCACGGCTGCATCTGGAGGCGGCCTGCCTACTGCACGACGACGGCGCGGACCCGGCTCGGATCGCGCCGCATCTGGTCGGGATCGACGAGCTGGCCGAGCCCTGGATGGCGCAGACCCTGCTCGACGCGGGCGAGCAGGCGTTGCGCGACGGCGAGATGGAGACCGCGCTGCGTTACCTGCGCCGCGCGCACCGGAGCTGCGCAGGCGAGTGCCTGCGGGCGCGGATCCGTTCCGCGCTGGCCCGCGCCGAGTGGCGTCTCGACCCGCAGGCCGCGATCCCCCACCTGGTCGGCGTCGTCAGCGCCATCCGCGCCGGGCACCTCGGCAGCCAGCAGGCCGCCGGCGCCATCCACTACCTGCTCTGGCACGGCGAGATCGACAAGGCCGTCGATCTCGTCAACCACCTGAGCGAACGGGCGGACAGCGTCGACCCGAGATCCGCCGCCGAACTGCTCGTCACCACGGGCTGGATGTCGACCCTCTACCCCGGCGTGATGGTCGACCGCCCCGCACCCGCCGTGGCCGCCCGGGACCCGCTCACTCTGGCCAAGGTCAAGCGCGGGATCGAGGGTGCCACCCTGCTGTCCGCCGTGCTCCACCGCGGTGACGCCAGCGCGGTCGAGCAGGCCGAGCGGGCGCTGTCGACCACCGGGCTGGACGACGAACCGAACATGTGGACCGCCGTCTGCGCACTCATCGCCATGATCTACGCCGACCGGCTGGACCTGGCCGGCGACTGGTGCGACCGGCTGGGCCGCAATCCCGCCACCCCGCGCTACCCCACCCCGTCGGCGACGCTCGCGGCCCTCCGGGCAGCCGTCGCCGGACGGCTCGGCGACCTGCCCCGAGCCGAGAAGCTGGCCGACGAGGCGCTCGGTCAGCTCTCGCAGAAGGGCTGGGGAGTGGTGATCGGGATACCGCTCGCCGTCCGGGTACGGGCCCTCACCTTCATGGACCAGCTCGACGCGGCGGCAGCCTCCCTCCAGGTCCCGGTTCCCCCGGCGATGTTCGAGACCCCGATCGGGCTGCACTACCTGCAGGCTCGCGGGATGCACGCCCTCGCCGCGGGAAGCCCGGAGGCCGCCCTGGCCGACTTCCAGCTCTGCGGGCAGCTGATGAATCGCTGGCGGCTGGACTTCTCAGGCCTCGTCCCGTGGCGGACCGAGTCGGCGCGGGCGTTGCTCCGGATGGGCCGCCGCCAGCAGGCCGGCAGGTTGGTCCGCGAAGAGCTGGCCCGGCTGCGGCCCGTGCACGTGCGGCACCGGGCCGCCGCCCTGCGGGTCCTGGCCGCCACGGAGGACGGGCCGGACCGGATCCCGCACCTGCGAAGCGCCGTCCGACTGCTGCGGCAGTGCGGTGACCGGATGGAGCTCGCGCACAACCTGGCCGACCTCGGTCAGGCCTACCAGCAGGTCGGCGACCGGCGGCAGGCCCGCGTCGCGGCGCGGTCGGCCCGGGTCCTCGCCGAGGAGTGCGGGATCCCGATGCTGCGGCCCGGCCTCTCCGCCAGGAGCGGCGGCGCCGAGGGCGCCGGCGCGACGGCCGTCGTCCGGGGACTGACCGACGCGGAGTGCAATGTGGCCACCCTGGCCGCCCAGGGCCACACCAACCGCGAGATCGCCGAAAAGCTCTTCCTGACCGTCAGCGCCATCGAGCAGCGGCTGACCCGGATCTACCGGAAGCTGGACGTCAACTCGCGCAGCGAGCTGGCCGCCCGGCTGCGCATGAACCGACCCGGCGCGACGGTCCTGGACCCACCGCCGCGAGGCAGGGACGACCCGGGCCACCGGCCCGCGGGGCCCCGGCCGCGCTGACCTTCGCGGCCGACCGCCGCTCCTGCACCGCCGACCGTCCCGGCCGCAGCTCACCGCCGGCCGTGGCCTCCTGGGCCTGTCCACGGACCGGTTCGACCTGCCGTCGCGCGAGGTCCGCACGACCACGTCGAGCGGCACCCGCGGCCACCTTCGGCGTGGACCGTCGCCGGCCGTCCGCCGCCGTTCGCTCCGGCTTCCGCCGCCCGCCATCGTTCGCCGCCGTCCGCTCCGGCTCGCGCCGGTCGTCGGAGGTCGTTGGGGGTCGACTGTGGAGGATGGGCTCGGGCCGCCACCTGCGCCGACCGTCGCCGGGTGTCCACACCCCAGCACTGAGCGTGCTATCGGGCGTGCGTGGCGAAGCCCGATGTGACACCATCAAGCCGCACACCCGACACCAGCCCCTCACCGTGTCGCCATCTCCCCCGCCGGGTCGAGTCCGACACCCCTTCATGGCACTTCGCGCAACCCCTAAATGCGTTTCAGGGCCGCAGGTTTGTGCGCGAAACGATGGGGTCTCGCGCCCGTTGTCGCACACCCACGCCGGTGCCAGACTCCCCTGAGCACCCGGACCGTACGGCGAGAACCCCGGTCCGGCGAAAGATTTCCAGGTCCACCCGGCACGGCGGCCCGGTGCGCTCCACCCCTACCCGGAAGACGCGGGTGGAGGGGCGGCTGTCCGGCAAGGGGGAGGCGGCGTCGGCAACACCGGGGTTCCCGGTCCCGCGCCGCGTAGGAGAAGGGCTGACACGTTGGTGTTGGTGCAGCAAGAGGAGCAGACGACCCGTCTCCGGCACGCGTTCCGGGCTTGTGAGGACCAGCAGCGCGGACACGTCGCGCTGGTCACCGGCGCCGTGGGCAGCGGCAAGACGAGCCTGCTGGAGTCGTTCAGCGAGTGGGCGGCGGGCACCGGCGGGCAGGTGCTGAGCGCCGCCGGCTCCCGGGCCGAGCGCGGGCTCCACCTGGGAGTGGTCGGGCAGCTGTTCCACAGTGCACGGCTCACGCCGGAGGCCGCGGCCCGGGTCGAGAAGCTGATGCGGGACGCCACCTTCGCCGTACCGCTGCCCGAGCCCGGCGCTGAGGCGGCCGACGGTGACCGGGCCTGGGCCCCCCTGCTGCACGGTCTCTTCGCCGCCCTGCTCGACCTGACCGCCGCCGGCCCCCTGGTCCTCGCCGTCGACGACGTGCACCACGCGGACCCGGCCTCGCTGCACTGCCTGCTCTACGTGACCCGCCGGCTGCGCCACGCCCGGATCATGGTCGTGCTCGCGGAGGCCTCGACGCTGCGCCCGCCGCACCCGCTGTTCCGCGCCGAGCTGCTCAGCCAGCCGCACTTCTCCCGGATCGGCCTGCCGCCGCTGACCGTGGACGCCGTCGCCCGGCTGGTCGGCGGCGAGGCCGACAACGCCGACGCCCGACGGACGGCGGAACGCTGCGTCCGCATGACCGGCGGCAATCCGCTGCTCACCCGGGCGCTGCTCGAGGAACGGGCCAGCGCGGAGACGAACGACGAGTACGGTCCGCCGGTCGGCGACGCGTTCGACCAGGCGGTGCTCGGTTGCCTCTACCGGCACGAGCCGGGCGTGCGCCGGGTGGCGCAGGCGCTGGCGGTGCTCAACCGGCCCGCGACGACCGACCTGCTCGGCCACCTCCTCGACGTGGTGCCCGAGTCGACGGCCCCGGCGGTACGGGTGCTGCGCACCTCGGGCCTGATGGAGGGCGACCAGCTGCGCCACCCGCGCATCCTGCGGTCGATCCTGGGCGACATGTCGGCCGACGAACGGCGGAGCCTGCACCAGCGTGCCGCCGAGGTGCTGCACGACCACGGCGCCGAGCCGAGCGTGGTCGCCGAGCACCTGGTGGCCGCCGGCTCGGCGAGCGCGCCCTGGGTGGTGCCGGTGCTCCAGGACGCCGCCGGCCACGCGCTGGCGTCGGGCCGGCCCGACGTGGCCGCCGCGTGCCTGCGCCTGGTCTCCCGCGCCCCGGTGGACGCGCAGCAGCGGACCGCCACCACCGAGATGCTGGTGAACGCCCGCTGGCAGATCAACCCGTTGACCGTGAACGGGCAGCTGACCGAGCTGGTGGAGACGGCGCGGGCCGCCGGTTGGTCCACCGACGCGGGCCTGTCCGCCGTGCCCTACCTGCTCTGGCAGGGCCGGGTGGACGAGGCCACCGAGGCGGTCAGCGCCTTCCCGACGGACGAGGAGCACGGCTCGGCCGGCACGGCCGGTCGCCTGCGGATGATGCAGCTGCTGGTCTCCCTCTCCCACCCGGAGCACCTGGCCACCGTGCGGGAGACCCCGAGCACCTGGAGCCGGGCGGCGAGCGCGCCGACCACGATCAGCCCGCTGCTCCAGGCGGTCACGGTGCTCGGCACCGCGCTGACGCCGGCCGCGGACAACGACACCGTGGCAACCGCCGAGCAGCTTCTCCAGCGCCACCACACGGACGACGGCGCGCTGGGTCTGCTGACCGCTCCCCTGCTGGCGCTGCTCTGGGCGGGTCGGTCCGACCGGGCCACGGTCTGGGGGGACGTGCTGCTCGGCCGGCCGGTGACCCAGCACGCCCCGGTGTGGCGGGCCGTCATCCGGGCGGTCCGGGCGGAGGCGGCGTTGCGCGTCGGCGACCTGCCCGGCGCGGAGCACCACGCGCGGGCGGCCCTGGAGGACATGCCCGCCCCGGCCTGGGGGGTGGCCATCGCCGGTCCCCTGGCCACGTTGGTCGCCTGCGCGACCGAGTCGGGCCGGTTCTCCGAGGCCGAACGGTGGCTCGCCCACCCCGTCCCGCCCGGCATGTTCCGCACCCCGCTGGGCCTGCACTACCTGGCCGCCCGGGCCCGGCACCACCTGGCCGTACGCCGGCCGCACGCCGCCACCACCGACCTGCGCCGGTGCGGCGAGCTGATGCGCGCCTGGGGCATCGACGCGGCCGGGCTGGTGCCGTGGCGGCTGGAGCTGGCCCGGGTGCAGCTCAGCGTCGGCAACAAGACGCAGGCCACGCAGCTTCTCCAGGAGCAGCTGCGGGTGCCGCACGGGGTCGACGACCGCACCCGGGGCCGGACGCTCCGGCTGCTCGCCACCACCGCCGCCCAGGACCACCGGCGCAAGCTGCTCTCCGAAGCGGTCAACCTGCTCCAGTCCAGCGGCGACCGGCTGGAACTCGTCCGGGCCCTCGGCGACACCGGCCAGACGCTCCAACGTGCCGGGGACTCCGCCCGCGCCCGACTGCTCGTCCGCCGGGCCTACCAGCTCGCCCAGGACTGCGGCGCATCGGTGCTGGCCCAGCGGCTGATCCGCCGGGAGCCGGGCAGCGGGCTGCCGGCGTACCCGGCCGCCGCCGAGTTGCAGGAGCCGGACGACGGGCTGAGCGACGCCGAGCGCCGGGTCGCCGCGCTGGCCGCCCAGGGGCACACCAACCGGCAGATCTCCAGCAAGCTCTTCATCACCGTGAGCACGGTGGAGCAGCACCTGACCCGGGTCTACCGCAAGCTCGACGTCAAGCGGCGCACGGACCTGCCGTCCCGGCTCGTCGCGTACGCGGAGGCGCTGGCCGACGAGACCCAGGGCGCCGCGTCCTGACGGGCGTCGCAGGGGCACGGTGGGGGTGTCCCACCGCGCCCCTGCGACGCGTACGGCGACCGGAAGGTCAGCCGACGGCCAGCCCGACGGTACGACGGGCCGCCGCCTCGTCGCGGTGTTCCAGCACGAGGTCGGCGGCGGCGGTGACCCCGCCGGCCTGCCGCATCCGCCGGCTCCACAGCTGCGCCCGCGCCCGGAACGTCTCCTCGCCCAGCAGCCGCGCGAGCTTGGCGAGGACGTCCTCGACGTTCGGCGAGTCGGCGCGCTCGACGGCCAGGGCCACCCCGCTGTCGACCGCGCGTACCGCCCCGTCGGGGCAGTCCAGCCAGAACGGCATCACCAGCTGCGGCACGGCGAAGTGGACCGCCTCGTGGATGGCGTTGGCGGCGCCGTGGTTGAAGAAGACCCGCACGTGCGGGTGGGCCAGCACCCGGTGCTGCGACGGCACCCACGCCTCCACCCGCAGGTTGCCCGGCAGCCGCTGCGCCGGCGGGAGGAGGTGCTGCTGGCGCGCGGGCACCTTCCACAGCACGGCGTGCTCGGGCCCGAGCCGGTCGGCGATCTCGACGATCGCGTCCACCTGGCCGCGCGACAGACGCATGATGGTGCCGAAGCCGACGTAGACCACCGAGGGGTGCGCGTCGAGCCATCGGGTCAGCTCGTCGTCGCCGTCGGCCGGCGGCAGTTCCCGGGGCACGACGGGACCGAGCATCCGCAGCTTCTCCGGGGCGGTCGCGAACGGGTACTCGAAGCCGAAGACCGTGTACGCCATGAGCGCCTCGGCGGCCTCGACGTAGCCGGCCGGGCGCATCTCCGGGTTGTGGATGCCGGCCGCCTTCCGGGCGGCCACGGCCGCGAGGCTGCGCCGCAGCCGCTCCGGCTCCATCAGTGCCCGCACCAGCCGGTTGCGGAAGCCGACGTTGGCCGCCTGCTGCCGGGGCGTCATCCGCTCCGGCAGCCCCGAGAACGGGGCGGGGTAGCGCGTCGGCAGCTGCTCCTGGAAGAAGTTGGACGGCGGCAGCGAGATGCTGACCACGTAGGGCAGCTGCCGGGTCTGCGCCGCGTCCATCGCCCAGCTGGCGAGGCTGTCGATCACGGCCACCACCGGCCCGACCTCGTCGATGACCTGGAGGCAGCGCCGGTGGAGCTGCCGCACGTGGTCGTAGTCGGTGCTGACGTCGAGGTACCGGGCGAAGCTGGTCGCCCGGTCGCCGGTGGTCAGCAGCCGGTACGTCGCGTCGTCCCAGGTGTCCGGTGACGACTGCGGCCGGGCCGGGCCGAGCGAGACGAACGAGACCTCGCCCGGCCCGCGCAGTCCCTCGACGTCCCCCCGGCGATCCTCGGTCGATGCGAACCAGACGTTCCCGACGCCCCGGGCCTTCAACTCGCCCACGATGCTGAGCAGCGGGTTGAACATCCCCGCGCTGTTGTAGGCGACGACGAGTACCGCCCGGCCACGGTCGTTTCCGGTCATGTCCACAGTCCGTCACTCCTTCCCGCCTGTGCGGCGACCCGCGCCGTCCGACCCTTGGAGTACGCCGCACCGGTGGCTGTTCGTGGAGCCGTTCGGTCTGCGGCCGGGCCGGCACCGACGTTCGTCGGTGTGGCGACGTTCGGCGGAGCCCGGATGGGATGGTTGCCACTCCAAGACAGCCGAAAGGGTGAACTGCCGCCGTCCGTACAGCCTGCCACGGCTGACCTGGCGACGCCCAGCGGAGAGGTGAATTGTTTTCTCCATCCTCCCCGATGGAGTGACCTGATCTGCATTTGCGCTGGTAAATGGCGTGTATTCGGGTGACTACGGAATGGGGCGACCGGGACGCCCCGTCCCGGCCGGCTGGGTTCGACTCGCGCGATCCGGCGGGCGGGACGGGCCGAGGTGTCACCGGCGACACCGACGCCGATGGCCCGGGCCGCAGGAGCGGCTCGGGCCATCGGCGGTTCGGATCCTGTCGAGCTAGTCCATGGCGCGGCGCATGAAGCCACGCATGCCGATCATCGAGAACACCACGAAGACCCCGGCGAGGACGCACATGCACAGCCAGAGCGGCAGCGACTCGACCCCCGGCGGACCGACGAGCGACCGGGTCCCCTCGCTGATGTAGGTGAGCGGGTTCAGCGAGCAGATCACCTGGTACCAGCGCAGCGAGTCCAGGCCGAGCAGCGGGAACTGGGTCGCGCCGGTGAACATGATCGGGGTCATCACCACGGTGAACATGATCTGGATGTGCTGCGTCGGCACCAGCGTGCCGAAGGCGAGGCCGACCGCCGCGCCGACCAGCGCGCCGATCGCCAACACCCCGATCACCTTGAGCACGACAGCCCAGGGCCAGGTGACACCGAGCATGAGCATGCCGACCGGGATCAGCACCACGCCGGCGATCAGGCCGCGGATGCCGCCGAAGACGATCTTCTCCAGGGCCACCAGCGGGATCGCCATGGGCGACAGGAGGCGGTCCTCGATCTCCCGGGTGAAGGAGAAGTCCATCATCATCGGCAGCGCGGTGTTCTCCAGCCCGATCAGGAAGGCGTTCAGCGCGATGACGCCGGGCAGCAGCACGTTGGAGAAGTCGTCGCTGGCGTAGCCCAGGTCGCTGAGCACCTTGCCGAAGATCAGCAGCATGAACAGCGGCTGGATGAAGACCTGGAGCAGGAAGCCGACCAGCTCCCGGCCGGTGACGAACAGGTCCCGCGAGAGCACCGCGCGGAACGTGGCGAACTGGTCCAGCGCGCTCACCGGCGGCGGCGCCGCGGCCGTCGAGGGCGCGGACGGGGGGGCGGGGGCGGCGACGCTCACCGAAGTTCCCTTCCGGTCAGGTGGATGAAGACATCTTCCAGGCTGGGCTGGCCGATGTTCAGGTCACGAACCTCGCAGCCCAGGTCGGCGAGGATCTTCATCGCCATCGGGATGGCGTTGGCCGGCTGGCCGCTGGTGTAGACCCGGAAGGAGAGCGGGGCGTCCGGGTCGACGGGCGCGTCGGGGGCCGGCGCGGGCACCGGCATCGCCGGCATGCCGGGGAACGCCGGCGCGGCGACGGGCGCCGGGGCGGCCACCTTGAAGTGTTCCACCTGCTCCACGTCCGGGATCGCGTCGAGCGCGGCCCGCACCTCCTCGGCGGGGGCGCCGGGGGTCACCACGAGGGTCAGGGTGCTGCTGCCCGGCAGCGTACGGGTCAGCGCGGACGGGGTGTCCATGGTGAGCAGCTTGCCGTGGTCGACGATGCCGACGCGGTCGCAGAGCTTCTCCGCCTCGTCCATGTCGTGCGTGGTGACCACCACGGTCACTCCGGCCCGCTTCAGCTCGGCGATCCGGTCGTGCACGAAGAGCCGGGACTGCGGGTCGAGGCCCGCGGACGGCTCGTCGAGGAAGAGCACCCGGGGCGAGTGCATCAGCGCGCGGGCGATCATCGTGCGCTGGGCGAGGCCGCCGGACAGGAAGTCGGTGCGGTGGTTCGCGAAGTCCTTGAGCCCCATCTGGTCCAGCAGCTCGTCCGCCCGCCGGATGCGCTCCGCCCGGGGCACGCGGTGGTACGCCGCGTGGAACAGCAGGTTCTGCCGGACGGTCAGCGCCCGGTCCAGGTTCACCCGCTGCGGTACGACCGCCAGCAACTGCCGCGCGACAGCGGGCGCGCCGATCACGTCCGCGCCGCACACCCGGGCCCGGCCCGAGGTGGCCCGCACCCGAGTGGTCAGCACCCCGATCGTCGTCGTCTTGCCCGCCCCGTTCGGCCCGAGCAGGCCGAAGACCTCACCGGCGGCGACGGAGAAACTCAGCCCGTCCACCGCCGGTGGCATGTTGGGCTGGTACCGCTTGACCAGCTCCGTGACCACCACTGCCTCGTCCACGTCGTCATGCTCCGTCCTGCAACGTCGGTTCGATAGATGTGTGTACGCCGATAGGGGGCGCTAGGGGCACGCCAGGGGCGGGAACGGTCACAGGCCCCGCGCGGCCAGCCACCGCTGGAGCGTGCCGGCGAGTTCCGGCCCCCGGTCGGCGACCATGCTGAAGTGGTCACCGGCCGCGTCCGCCACCTCGTGCGGGTAGGGCCAGCGGGACCGCCAGCCGCCCTCCTCGCCCGTCCACTCCCCCAACGGCTCGCTGGCCCGGACCAGCAGGGTCGGCGCCGCCATCTCGGACGGCTGCCAGTCCAGGAACAGGGGCAGGTAGCCGGCCCAAGCGGTCGTCCGCCAGTCGTCCATCGGCGTGTACGCGGTCTCCCGGTCGATCATCCCGTCGAGCAGCTGCGGCACCCACCCGCCGAGCACCTCGCTGTTCGCCGGGTAGGTGTCCATCAGCACCACCGCGTCGGGCGAGCGGCCCTGGCGTTCCAGCTCGCCGGCGAGCAGGTTGGCCACCATCGCGCCACCCGAGTGACCGGCCAGCACGAACGGGCCGGCGCCGACGGCGCGCAGCACCGTGTCGGCGTGCACCCGCAGCAGGGCGTCGAGGTCGGCGGGCAGCTCCTCGCCCACGCCGAACCCGGGGTTGGGCAGGGCCCAGACGTTGCGCACCCCCCGGAAGCCGGCGGCGAGCCGGGCGTACTCGTGTGCGCCGGAGAGCAGGGACATGGTGCAGCAGCACACCAGCTGCGCCGCGGCGCTGCCCTCGGCCAGCCGCAGGATGCCGGCCGGGCGGGTGAGCTGCGCCGGCTCGCTGAAGCTGGGCCGGAACTGCGCGAGCTTGACCAGGAGCTCGGCGTACCCGGCGGGATCCTCGCGCGCCTTCGGCTGGTTGAACAGCCCGCCGAGCAGTCCGCCGCCGGAACTCTCCGCAGCGGGTCCCCCGGCGTCGTCCGCGCCGTCCCCGGCCGCGTCCGCGCCGCCGAGCTGACCGAGCAGGTGGCGGGCGAGCGCCGTAGGGGTCGGATGGTCGAAGAGCAGGGTGGCCGACAGCTCCGCCCCGGTCTCCTGGCACAGCGCGTCGCGCAGCTCCAGTGCGGTCAGCGAGTCGAAGCCGAGCTCCAGGAAGTCCCGGTCGGCCTCGACCGCCCCGGGCGAAGCGTGCCCGAGCACCGTGGCCACGCGCGCGCGGACCAGATCCAGCAGGATCCCGTGCCGATCGCCGGCCGGGGTGCCGGCCAGCCGGTCCCGGAAGGCCCGGGCCGGATCGGTCACCTCGCCACCGGGGCCGGCGTCCCGGTCCGCGGCTGCCGCCGCCTCGGGCACGCCGCGCAGCAGCGGTGCGGGCCGTACGGCGGTGAAGGCCGGCACGAACGCCGGCCAGTCGAGGTCGGCGACCGCGAGCTGGTCGTCGCCGCGGCCCACGGCCTGCTGCAACGCGGACACGGCCAGTTCGGCGGGGAGCGGACGGACCCCCCGGCGGCGCAGCTGTGCCGGGTCGGTGACCTCGTCGGCCCAGGGCACCCACGCGACGACGGTGGCCGGGCGGCCGGCGGCGCGCCGGCCGGCGGCCAGCGCCTCCAGCCCGGCGCCGGCGGCGGCGGCGACTGCCGCTCCCCCGCTGCCCCAGACGGCGGCCGTGGAGGTGAAGACCACGAACTCGTCGATCGGTCGGCCGGCGCAGGCCCGGTCGAGCAGCTCCACCCCGGCGGTACGGGCGGCCACGGCGTCGGCCAGGTCGCGCGGGTCCAGCGCCGCGACCGGTTCGCCGGCCCCGTCGGAGTCGGCGACGTGCAGGACGGTGCGGACCACGGTCCCGGCGTCGGCCAGCCGGTCCAGCGCCTCGGGCAGCCCGTCGAGATCGTCGACGACGGTGACCGCGACGTCCCGGCCGATCGTCCCGGCGGGCGCCCCGGGACCGGCGAGGACGAGATGGGTGGCGCCACGGTCGGCGAGCCACCGCAGCAGGTGCGGGGTGCGCACCGCCGCGGCCCCGTGCACCAGGACCGCACCCCGGGGCCGCCAGTCCGCGTCGGCGGCGGTGCCGGCCGGGGCGCGCGACAGCCGCCGCGCGTACACCCCGCCGGAACGCACCGCCAGCTGGTCCTCGTCGCCGCCGGCCGCGACGAGCCGGGCGAGCGCGGCGAGCGCGGCGTCGTCCGGCTCCGCGGGCAGGTCGACCAGCCCGCCCCAGAGGCGCGGCTGTTCCAACGCCAGCACCCGACCCAGGCCCCAGAGGTACGCGCCGGCGACGCCGGGCGCGGCATCGTCGGCGTCGACGGCCACCGCGCCCCGGGTCACGGTCCACACCGGCGCGCTGCCCCCGGCGCCGGCGAGGGCCCGGACGAGCGCGGCCGTCCCGGCCAGCGCGACCGTCCCCGTGGCCCCCGCCGCCAGCAGCGAGACCACGACCGACGGGATGCCCCCGGTGTGCTCGACGGCCCGGGCGATCTCGTCCGGGTCGTCGCCCACGGTCACGAGCACCGGGTCCAGTCCCTCGGCGCGCAGTGCGGCCAGCACGCCCGTGGCGTCGGTCCGCGTCCCGGCCACCACCAGGCATCCGCCGGTCGTCGCGGTGCCGGAGGGCGCGGCGACGCGGACCCAGTCGGCGCGGTACCGCAGGCCGTCCAGGGCGGAGCCGCGGCGCCGCCGGTCCCGGTAGGACGCCAGGGCGGGCAGCAGTTCGGCGAGCGCCTCCTGCCGGTCGGCGTCCAGGCCGAGCGCGGCGGCCAGCGCGGCCGGCCGGTCCTGGGTCACGGCGGCCCAGAACTCCTCGTCGTCGCTCGGCGCGGCGGGCTGACGGAGGTCGACGGCGGGCGGATCCGGCCAGTACCGCTCGTGGTGGAAGGCGTAGGTGGGCAGCTCGACGCGCGTGGCGTCGCTGCCGGCGAAGAGGGCCGGCCAGTCCACCCCGGCGCCGCGCAGGTCGACGGCGGCGAGCGCGGCGAGCAGGCTGGCCGGCTCGGGCTGGTCCCGGCGGCCGAGCGGCACGAAGGCCGCCGGCTCGACGTCGGGCAGGCACTCGCGGGCCAGCGCGGTCAGGGCGCCGTCGGGGCCGAGCTCCAGGAAGGTCCCCACGCCGGCGGCGGCCAGGGTGGCGACGCCCTCGTGGAAGCGGACGGTGTCCCGGACGTGGTCGACCCAGTAGCCCGGGTCGGTGGCCTGGGCGGCGGTGAGCGGCTCGCCGGTGCGGTCGGAGACGACCGGCAGCGTCGGCGGATGCCAGGTGACCTTCTCCGCGACGACCCGGAAGTCGGCCAGCATGCCGTCCATCCGGGCCGAGTGGAAGGCGTGGCTGACCCGCAGCCGGCGGGACCGCCGGCCCTCGGCGGCCAGCCGCGCACCGGCTGCGAGCACGGCCTCCTCGTCGCCGGAGAGCACCACCGACCGGGGGCCGTTCACGGCGGCCAGCGACACCCGCTCGTCGAGCAGCGGCGTCACGTCGGCCTCCGACGCCCGCACCGCCAGCATCGCCCCGCCGGGCGGCAGCTGCTGCATCAGCCGACCCCGGGCGACCACCAGGGCCGCGGCGTCGGCCAGCGACAGCACGCCGGCGACGTGCGCCGCGGCCAGCTCGCCGACCGAGTGGCCGAGCAGGTGCTGCGGGCGCAGCCCCCACGCCGTGACCAGCCGGTAGGCGGCGACCTCGTAGGCGAACAGTGCCGGCTGGGTGAACTCGGTACGGTCCAGCAGCGCCGCCTCGGGCGAGTCGGGATCGGCGAAGACCACCTCCCGCAGCGGCCGGCTCAGGTGCCGGTCCAGTTCCCCGGCGACCTCGTCGAAGGCGGCGGCGAACACCGGGAACCGGCGGCACAGCTCGGCGCCCATGCCCAGGCGCTGGGCGCCCTGGCCGGTGAAGAGGAAGGCGACCTTGCCGGCCGGGCGGGCCACGCCGCGTACCACGCCGGACGTGTTGCGCTCCTCGGCGACCGCCCGCAGGCCGGCCAGCAGCGCGTCGCGGTCCTCGCCGATCACCGCTGCCCGGTGCGGCAGGGCCGCGCGGGTGGTGACCAGCGAGTACGCCACGTCGGCCGGGGCCAGGTCGGGGTGGTCGGCCAGGTGGTCCAGCAGCCGCCGGGCCTGCCCGGCCAGGGCCGGCGCGGAGCGGGCGGAGACGATCCAGGGGGTCGGCGGGGCGGGCGTACCGGCCGGCCGGGCGTCGTCGGTGTCCGCTTCGGCGGCCTGCTCGATGATGACGTGCGCGTTGGTGCCGCTGATCCCGAACGCGGAGACCCCGGCCCGGCGCGGCTGCCCGGTCTCCGGCCAGGGCTTCGCCCCGGTCAGCAGGGACACCGCCCCCGCCGACCAGTCGACGTGCGGGGTGGGCTCGTCCACGTGCAGGGTGGGCGGCAGCACCCCGTGCCGCATCGCCAGGACCATCTTCATCACCCCGGCCACACCGGCGGCGGCCTGGGTGTGCCCGATGTTCGACTTCACCGACCCCAGCCACAACGGCCGGTCGGCGCGGCGGTCCTTCCCGTACGTGGCCAGCAACGCCTGCGCCTCGATGGGGTCGCCGAGCGTCGTGCCGGTGCCGTGCGCCTCGACGACGTCCACCTGGTCGGCGGTCAGCCCCGCGTTGGTCAGGGCCTGCCGGATCACCCGCCGCTGGGACGGGCCGTTCGGGGCGGTCAGCCCGCTGCTCGCCCCGTCCTGGTTGACCGCGCTGCCGCGCACCACGGCGAGGACCGGGTGGCCGTTGCGGCGGGCGTCGGAGAGCCGCTCGACCAGCAGCATGCCGGCCCCCTCGGACCAGCCGGTGCCGTCGGCGGCGGCGGCGAACGACTTGCACCGGCCGTCGGTGGACAGGCCGCGCTGGCGGGAGAACTCCACGAAGACGGTCGGGGTGGCCATCACCGACACGCCGCCGACCAGCGCCATGGTGCACTCGCCCAGCCGCAGCGCCTGGCAGGCGAGGTGCAGCGCGACCAGGGACGAACTGCAGGCGGTGTCCACGGTGACCGCCGGCCCCTCCAGTCCCAGGGCGTACGAGATCCGGCCGCTGGCCACGGCGGCGGCGCTACCGGTGCCGAGGTAGCCCTCGACGCCGCCGCTGACCCCGGTGAGCAGCGCGGCGTAGTCGCCCTGGCTGCTGGTCGCCGCGTACACGCCGGTGGGTGCGCCGCGCAGCGTGGTCGGGTCGATGCCGGCCCGCTCGAACGCCTCCCAGGCGGTCTCCAGCAGCAGCCGCTGCTGCGGGTCCATCGCGAGGGCCTCGCGGGGACTGATGCCGAAGAAGGCGGGGTCGAAGTTCCCGGCGGAGTAGAGGAACCCGCCCTCCCGCACGTACGACGTGCCCCGGCTGTCCGGGTCGGGATCGGGGTCGTAGAGCGCCCCCAGGTCCCAGCCCCGGTCGTCGGGGAACGCCGACATCGCGTCGGTGCCGTCGGCCACCAGGTCCCACAACTGCTCCGGCGACCCGACGCCGCCGGGGAACCGGCAGCTCATGCCGATGATCGCCACCGGCTCGCTGAGCGCGGCGGTGAGCTGCTGGTTCTGCTGCTTGAGCTTCTGGTTGTCGAGCAGGGACGCGCGCAGCGCGCCGACGACCTCGTCCAGTGAAACACTCATCGGGGGCTCCTCAGGGCCGGCCGGGTCACGAGTCGGAGCCTTCCAGGGCCATCCGGACCAGGCCCGCGACGTCGAGTTCGTGGATCTGCGCCTCGGGCGCGGCCGGGGCGGCGGGCGCCACGGCCGGCGGAGCGGCGCTCGTGCGGGCCAGCTGGAGCAGCTGGTCGAGCAGACCCGTCCGCCGCAGCTCGTCCAGCGGGATCGCGGCGAGGGCCCGGCGGACCGACTCCTCGTCGCCGTCGTCGCCGAACTCCCCGTCGCCGTCGGCGAAGAGCTCCTCGTACAGGTGGTCGGCCAGGCCGGCCGGCGTCGGGTAGTCGAAGACGACCGTGGTGGGCAGGTCGTGCCCGGTGGCCGCGGTGAGCAGGTTGCGCAGCTCCACGGCGGTGAGCGAGTCGAAGCCGAGGTCCAGGAAGCCCCGGTCCGTCTCGATCACGTCGCCGGAGGAGTGGCCGAGCACCTTCGCCGCGTCGACGCGCACCATCTCCAGCAGCGCGGCCCGCCGCTCGTCGCCGGGCAGCGCCCGCAACTCGGCGAGCAGGTCCCGGGCGACGGGCGCGGAGGCGTCCGGCGCGTCGGCGGGGGTGACGGCCAGCTCGCGTACGGCCGGCAGGTCGGCCAGCAGCGGGCTGGGCCGCAGCGAGGTGAACAGCGGCGCGAAGGTGGCCCACTCGACGTCGGCGACGGTGACGCAGGTGTCGCCGACGGCCAGGGCGTGCCGCAGCCCGGCCATCGCCACGCCCGGCGGCATCACCCGCAGGCCGCGGCGGCGCAGCTGCTCCGCCGCGCCCTCGGTGTACATGCCGGACTCGGTCCACGGCCCCCAGGCGACGGAGGTGGCCGCCAGGCCCCGGCCCCGGCGCCGCTCGGCGAGCGCGTCCAGGTAGGCGTTGCCGGCCGCGTACGCGCCCTGCCCGCCGCTGCCCCACACCGCCGAGATGGACGAGAAGAGCACGAACGCGTCCAGGTCGACGCCGTCGAGCAGCTCGTCGAGGTGCTCGGCGCCGGACAGCTTCGGGGCGATGACGTACGCCAGGTCCTCCAGGGTGGTGTCGGCCAGCGGCACCACCTCGCTGACCCCCGCGGCGTGCACCACCGCGCGCAGCGGCGGGCCCTCCCGCCCGAGGTCGGCCAGGAGCTCGGCCACCGCGTTCCGGTCGGCGGCGTCGCAGCGGGCGACCCGGCAGTCCACCCCGAGGCCGGTCAGCTCGGCGAGCAGCTCGGCGGCGCCGGGGGTGTCGGTGCCGCGCCGGCTGGTCAGCACCACCCGTTCCGCGCCGGCGCCGGCCACCCAGCGGGCCACGTGCCCGCCGAGCGCGCCGGTGCCGCCGGTGATCAGCACCGTGCCCCGGGGCTGCCACGGCGCGGGCTCCCCGTCGGTGACGGCCGGGACGAGCCGCCGCACCAGCACCCCGGACTCGCGGACGGCGAGCTGGTCCTCCACGCCGCCGCCGGTGAGGATGCCGCCGAGCCGCATCGCCGTCCAGGGCTCGAGGTCGGTGGGCAGGTCGACCAGACCGGCCCAGCGGACGGGCTGTTCCAGCGCGGCCACCCGGCCCAGGCCCCACAGCATCGCCTGCCGCGGGTTGGCCGGTACGTCGCCGTCGCCGACCCCGACGGCACCCTGGGTGACGGACCAGAGCCGGGCCGGGGCGTCGAGGTCGACGAGCTGCTGGAGCAGGTGCACGGTCGCGGCGAGGCCACGCGGCAGCGCCGGGTGCTCGGCGTGCGGGGCGTCGTCCAGGCCGAGGAAGGAGAGGATCGACAGCGGCCCCCCGTCCTCGCCGAGTGCCTCGGTGAGCACGTCGGCGAATCCGCCGCACAACTCGTCGGGGTCCGCGCCGGTGTCCACGGGCACGATGGTCACGTCGGTGCCCAGGGCCCAGGTGCAGGAGTTCAGGTCGGGGTCGTCGGCCCGGTCGGCGGGCAGCAGCACCAGCCAGCGGCCGGGATCCTGCTCTTCCGGGGTCTCCTCGATGGGCTCCCAGACGACCCGGTACCGGCTGCCGTCGACCAGGGACCGTTCCCGGCCGCGCCGCCGCCACGCGGAGAGCGCGGGCAGCACCGTCCCGAACGGCTGGTCGCGGTCCACGTCCAGGTCGCGGGCCAGCGACTCGAGGTCCTCGGCCTCGACGGCCGCCCAGAAGCGGCGCTCGACGTCGGTGCGGTCGTCCTCGGCCGCCAGGCTGGCCCACGGCGGCGGCTCCGGCCAGTAGCGCTGCCGGTCGAACGTGTAGGTGGGCAGGTCGACCCGCTGCGCGCCGGTGCCCGCGTAGAGGGCGAACCAGTCCGGGGAGACGCCGTGGGTGTGCAGCGCGGCGACCGCCCGCAGCAGGGTGGTCGGCTCGGAGCGGTCCCGGCGCAGGGCGGGTACGACCAGCGGGGCCCGGCCGCCGCTCGGGGCGTCCTCGGCCAGGACGGCCTGGGCGAGGGCGGTGAGCACCCCGTCCGGGCCGATCTCGACGTAGCCGGTGACGTTGCGCTCCCGCAGCGCCGCGACGGCGTCGGCGAAGCGCACGGCGTCGCGGGCGTGCCGCACCCAGTACTCCGGCGTGCCGATCTCCGCCGCGTCGACCGGCGCGCCGGTGACGGTGGAGATCATCGGAATGGTCGGGTCCTGGTACCGCAGCCGTCCGGCGACGGCGGCGAGGTCGTCGAGCACCGGTTCCATCAGCGGGCTGTGGAACGCGTGGCTGACCGTCAGCCGCCGGATCCGGACGCCCCGCGCGGTCCACTCGGCGGCCAGTTCCTCGACGGCGTCGCCGGCCCCGGACACCACGACGGCGGCGGGACCGTTGACGGCGGCGACGGAGACCCGGTCGGCGCGGTCGCCGAGCCCGGCGGTCACCTCGGCCTCGGTGGCGGCGATGGCGAGCATCGCCCCGCCGGCCGGCAGCGCCTGCATCAGCCGGCCCCGGGCGGCGACCAGCTCGGCGGCGTCGGCCAGGGAGAGCACCCCGGCGGCGTGGGCCGCGGCGAACTCGCCGATGGAGTGCCCGGCGACCGCGTCGGGGCGCACCCCCCACGCCTCGAACAGCCGGAACAGCGCCACCTCCACGGCGAAGAGCGCCGGCTGGGTGAACTCGGTCCGGTCCAGCGCCTCGGCCTCGGGGGTGTCCGGCTCGGCGAAGAGCAGCGGCTTCAGCGGGCGGGGCAGGTGCGGGTCGAGTGCGCCGCAGGCCTCGTCGAGCGCGGCGGCGAAGACCGGGAACGCCTCGGCCAGCTCGCGCCCCATCCCGGCCCGCTGCGCCCCCTGCCCGGAGAACAGGTACGCCACCTTCGGCCGGGACGCGGCCACGCCGGTGACCACCAGCGGCGAGTCCTCACCGGCGCCGAGGGCGCGCAGCCCGGCGCCCAGCGCGATCCGGTCGGTGGCCAGCACGACGGCCCGGTGCTCCAGGGTGGCCCGGGAGACCGCCGACGACCAGCCCACGTCGACCGTCCGGGGGGCCTCCAGCCCGGTGAGCTGCTCGGCCCAGCGGTCCGCCTGGGCGGCCAGCGCGACCGCCGTACGTCCCGACAGCAGCACCGGCACCACCGGCAGCCCGGCCGGCTCCCCCGTCGGCGGCTCGACGACGGCTGGCTCCGGGGCCTGCTCCAGGATGGTGTGCGCGTTGGTGCCGCTGATGCCGAACGAGGAGACGGCCGCGCGGCGCGGGTGGTCGGTGACCGGCCACGGGCGGCCCTCGCCGAGCAGCTCGACCGCGCCGACGGACCAGTCCACCTGGTCGGTCGGCTCGTCGACGTGCAGGGTCTGCGGCAGGTAGCCGTGCCGCAGCGCCAGCACCATCTTGATGATCCCGGCGACGCCGGCGGCGGCCTGCGTGTGCCCGATGTTGGACTTGATCGAGCCGAGCCAGAGCGGCTGGTCGGCGGGCCGCTGGCCGTACGTGGCGAGCAGGGCCTGCGCCTCGATGGGGTCGCCGAGCTTGGTGCCGGTGCCGTGCGCCTCGACGGCGTCCACGTCGGCCGGGGTGAGGCCGGCGTTGGCGAGCGCCTGCCGGATCACCCGCTGCTGCGACGGCCCGTTCGGAGCGGTCAGGCCGTTGGAGGCGCCGTCCTGGTTGACGGCGCTGCCCTTGATCACGGCGAGCACGGGGTGGCCGTTGCGGCGGGCGTCGGAGAGCCGCTCGACGAGCAGCAGGCCGAGGCCCTCGCCCCAGCTGGTGCCGTCGGCGGCGGAGGCGAACGCCTTGACCCGGCTGTCCGGGGCGAGCCCCCGCTGCCGGCTGAAGCCGACGAACACCCCAGGGGTGGACATGACGGTGACGCCGCCGACGAGGGCAAGGGAGCACTCCGAGCGGCGCAGCGCCTGGCAGGCCCAGTGCAGCGCGACCAGCGACGACGAGCAGGCGGTGTCGACCGAGACGGCGGGCCCCTCCAGCCCGAGGGTGTACGACACCCGGCCGGAGAGCACGCTGCCGGCGTTGCCGGTCATCAGGTGCCCCTCGGCGCCCTCGGCGCTGAACATCAGGTTCCGGTAGTCCTGGTAGTTGGTGCCGACGAAGACGCCGGTGGGGCTGCCGCGCAGCGCGTGCGGGTCGATCCCCGCCCGCTCGATCGCCTCCCAGGACGCCTCCAGCAGGAGCCGCTGCTGCGGGTCCATGGCCAGGGCCTCGCGGGGGCTGATGCCGAAGAAGCCGGCGTCGAAGTCGGCGGCCCCGGTGACGAATCCGCCCTCGCGGGCGTAGCTGGTGCCCTCCTTCTCCGGGTCGGAGTCGAAGAGCCGGTCGAGGTCCCAGCCCCGGTCGGTGGGGAACTCGCCGATCGCGTCGCCGCCGCCGGCGAGGAGCTGCCACAGCTGCTCCGGGGTGTCCGCCCCGCCGGGCAGGCGGCAGCTCATCGCCACGATGGCGATCGGCTCGTCGTCGTCGGCCGGCGCGGCCGGGGCGGGGGTGGCCACGTCCGGGGTGGCCCCGGTGAGCAGTTCGTCGAGGTGCGCGGCGAGCGCCGTCGGGTTCGGGTAGTCGAAGGCGAGCGTCGCGGGCAGCCGCAGGTCGGTGGCGGTGGCCAGGAAGTTGCGCATGTCCACGGCGGTCAGCGAGTCCAGGCCGAGGTCGCGGAAGGGCAGGGTGGCCGGGATGTCGTCGGCCGCGCCGTAGCCGAGCGCGGTCGCCGCGCACTGGCGGACCAGCTCCAGCAGCGTCGCGGCGCGCTCCGCCGCGGCGAGCCCGGCGAGCCGCCGCGCCAGGGCCGACGGTACGTCCGTCGCCTCCTCAGCGGCCTCCTGCGGGTCCGGCCGCGTCGCCTCGCGCACCTCGGCGAGGTCGCCGATCAGCGGGCTGGGCCGGACCAGGGTGAACGCGGGGGCGAACCGGGCCCAGTCGATGTCGGCGATCAGGGTCGTGGCCTCGCCGCGCCGCAGCGCCCGGGCGAGGGCCTCGACGGCCAGGTCCGGGTCCATGCCGAGCATGCCGCCCCGGCGCAGTCGCTGCTGGGCGCGTTCGTGGTCGGCGGGCAGGCCGGCCCCGCTCCACGCGCCCCAGGCCACCGAGAGTGCGGGCAGGCCCTCGGCCCGGCGCCGCTCGGCGAGGGCGTCGAGGAACGCGTTCGCCGCCCCGTACGCGCCCTGCCCGGCGTTGCCGGTGGTGCCGGCGACCGAGGAGAAGAGCACGAAGGCGTCCAGGTCGAGGTCCCGGGTCAGCTCGTCCAGGTGGACGGCAGCGGCGCACTTGGGCGCGGCGACGGTGTGCAGGCGCTGCGGGGTGACGGTGTCGACGATCCCGTCGTCGAGGACGGCGGCGGTGTGCAGCACGGCGGTCACCGGGGCGTCGGCGGGTACGGCGGCCAGCAGGTCGGCCACCTGCGCCCGGTCGGCGACGTCGCAGCGGGCCACGGTGACCCGTACGCCGAGGTCGGTCAGCTCCGCCTCCAGCTCGGCGGCGCCCGGGGCGTCCGGGCCGCGCCGGCTGGCCAGCAGGACGTGCGCGGCGCCGGTGCGGGCCGCCCAGCGGGCCAGGTGCCCGCCCAGCCCGCCGGTGCCGCCGGTGATCAGCACGGTGCCGCGCATCCGCCAGGTGTCGTCGACGGCGTCGCCGGACGCGGTCGGCTCGGGTTCGGTGAGCCGGGTGAGCCGGCGGACGAAGACCCCGGACCCGCGCACGGCGAGCTGGTCCTCGTCGCCGCCGAACTGCTCCGCGCCGTCGTCGTCGCCGAACTGGTCGGCGCCACCGCCGAACTGGTCCTCGCCGTTGGCGCCGAGCGCCGCGCAGAGCAGGGCGCCGGCCTGCGCGTCGAGGGTGTGCGGCAGGTCGAGCAGGCCGCCCCAGCGGGCGGGGTGTTCGAGGGCGACCGCGCGGCCGAGCCCCCAGACGGCGGCGGCGACGGGGCTCGGCGCCGGGTCGTCGGCGCTGACCGCGACGGCTCCCCGGGTCGCGCACCACAGCGGCGCCTCGACGCCGAGCGCCCCGAGCGCCTGCACCAGCAGGGCGGTGCCCGAGACGGCCAGCGAGGTCGCCGGGTGCTCCGGGTGCGCCCGCTCGTCCAGGCCCAGCAGGGAGAGCACGGCGGCGGGTCCGTCCGGGCCGGCGAGCGCGGCGCGCAGCGGTTCGGCCAGCGCCGCCGGGTCGTCGGTGGCGTCCAGTTCCACGGGTACGACGTCCGCGCCGAAGTTGCCGAGCGCCGACAGCACGTCGGCGACCAGGGGGTCCCCGGCCAGCGCCGCGGGCACCGGGACGAGCCAGGTGCCGGCGAGCCAGGTCAGCGGCAGGTCGGGCACGGCCTGCCAGGTGACCCGGTAGCGCCACCGGTCGAGGTCCGGCTCGCCGTCGGGCGCGGCGAGGAAGGCCGGCGGGGCGGGCCAGTACCGGTGGTGGTCGAAGGCGTACGTGGGCAGGTCGACGGTGGGCGCGGCGGGCAGGACCTTCGTCAGGTCGACGGGCAGGCCGATGGCGTGCGCCGCGGCGAGGTTGGTCAGCAGCCGGGTCGCGTCGTCGTCGTCGCGACGCAGGCTGCCCAGGGTGTTACCGGTGACGCCGGTGTCGTCGAGGATCGCCGTGACCGGCATCGTCAGCACGGGGTGCGGGCTGATCTCCACGAACGTGGTGTGCCCGGCGGCGACGGCCACCCGCACCGCAGTGTCGAAGAGCACCGTCCGACGCAGGTTGTCGTACCAGTAGTCCGCGCCCATGGAGATCGGGTCGGCCCAGTCCCCGGTGAGCGTGGAGACCAGGCGGGTGTGGCCGACCTGCGGCGTCACGTCGGCCAGGTCGGCGCGCAGCTGCTCGGCGACCTCCTGCACGGCGGGCGAGTGCGACGCGTAGTCCACGGGGATCAACCGGGCCCGGACCCCCTGGGCCTGGCACGCCTGCACCAGGTCGGCGACGTGCTGCGGCGGGCCGGAGACCACGACGGTGGACGGGCCGTTGACCGCCGCCACCCCGACGCCGGGGAAGGCCGGCAGTCGCTCGGCGACCGCGTCGGCCGACAGGTCGATCGACGCCATCGTCCCGGTGCCGCGCAGCACGGTCAGGGCGCGGGAGCGCAGCGCCACCGCCTTCGCGGCGTCCTCCAGGCTGAGGATGCCGGCCACGCACGCCGCGCCGATCTCGCCCTGCGAGTGACCGATGACCGCGGCCGGGGTCACCCCCGCGTGCTGCCACACCGCGGCGAGGGCCATTCCCACGGCCCACAGCACAGGCTGCACGACCTCGACCCGCTCCAGCCACGACTCGTCGTCGCCGGTCAGCACCGACACCACGTCGACGGCGAGGTACGGGTCGAGGGCCCGCTGGCACTCGGCCAGCTTCGCGTCGAACACCGGCGTCCGGCCGACCAGACCGGCGGCCATCCGCGCCGACTGCGCGCCCTGACCGGGGAAGACGAAGACGGGGCCCGCGCCGGGGCCCGACGCCACACCGTTGACCACGTTCCCGGCGGGCAGGCCGGCCGCGACCGCGTCCAGCCCCGCCAGCAGCTCGTCGGCGGTCGAGCCGACCACGGCGGCGCGGTGGTCGAACGTCGAGCGGGTGGCCGCCAGGGACCAGCCCACGGCGGCCGGCTCCAGCCCGTCGCGCTGTCGCAGGTGCGACGCGAGCCGGGCGGCCTGCCCGGCCAGGGCGGCCTTCGACCGGGCCGACACCGGCCAGAGGAGCGCGTCGGCCGCGACCAGCCCGGGGGCGGAGTCGGAGCGGTGCTCCTCGGCCGACTCGTCCGGCTGCTCGATGATCACGTGCGCGTTGGTGCCGGAGATGCCGAACGAGGAGACGGCGCCCCGCCGCGCCCGCCCCGTCTCGGGCCACGGCCGGGCCTCGGTGGCCAGTTCCACCGCGCCGGCCGTCCAGTCGATGTGCGGGGACGGGGCGTCGACGTGCAGCGTCGCCGGGACGACGCCGTGCCGGATGGCGAGCACCAGCTTGATCACCCCGGCCACGCCGGCGGCGGCCTGGGCGTGGCCGATGTTCGACTTCACCGAGCCGAGCAGCAGCGGCGGGGCCTCCCCCCGGTCCTGCCCGTACGTGGCGATGAGCGCCTGCGCCTCGATCGGGTCGCCCAGCTTGGTGCCGGTGCCGTGCGCCTCCACGACGTCGACGTCGGCGGTGGAGAGCCGGGCGGAGGCGAGGGCCTGGCTGATCACCCGCTGCTGCGCCGGCCCGTTCGGGGCGGTCAGCCCGTTCGACGCGCCGTCCTGGTTGACGGCCGTGCCGCGGACCACCGCGAGGACGTGGTGGCCGTTGCGGCGGGCGTCCGACAGCCGCTCGACCAGCAGCCAGCCGACGCCCTCGGAGAACCCGGCGCCGTCGGCGCTGGCGGCGAACGACCTGCACCGCCCGTCGGTGGAGAGGGCGCGCTGCCGGCTGGATCCGATGTAGAGGCCCGGGGTGGCCATCACGGTCACCCCACCGGCCAGCGCCAGGTCGCACTCCCCCGCCCGCAGCGCCTGCACCGCGAGGTGCAGTGCCACCAGCGACGACGAGCAGGCCGTGTCGATGGAGACGGCCGGCCCTTCGAGCCCGAGGGTGTACGACACCCGGCCCGACGCGACGGCCGCCGCGCCCCCGGTCATCGAGTGCCCCTCGTCGCCGTCGGGCGACATCATCAGCAGGGTGCCGTAGTCCTGTCCGTTGGTGCCGACGAACACCCCGGTCCGGCTGCCGCGCAGCGAGGCCGGGTCGATCCCGGCTGCCTCGACCGCCTCCCAGGACGTCTCCAGCAGCAACCGCTGCTGGGGGTCCATGGTCAGCGCCTCGCGGGGCGAGATGCCGAAGAAGGCGGAGTCGAAGTCCCCGGCCCCGTCGACGAACCCGCCCTCCCGGGCGTACGAGGTGCCCGGGTGGTCGGGGTCGGGGTGGTAGAGGCGCTCCAGGTCCCAGCCCCGGTCGTCGGGGAAGGGCGTGACCGCGTCCCGGCCGTCCCGCAACAGCTCCCACAGGTCGTCGGGGTTGCGCACCCCGCCCGGCAACCGGCAGCTCATCGCCACGATCGCCACCGGCTCCAGTTCCTGGGACTGTGCCTCACTGAGCCGGCGGCGGGTGTCGTGGAGATCAGCCATGACCCGCTTGAGGTAGTCGCGGAGCTTGTCTTCGTTGGCCATCGGAGTGCCGCTTCCTCGAAAGGGACGGGAGAGAGCTGGAGCTGGAAGGTCAGGAGATGCCGAGGTCCTTGTCGACCATCGCGAACAACTCGTCGTCGGTGGCGTCGTCGAGGTGCCGGCCGATGTCGGCGCCACCGCTGTCCTGGGCGAGCCGGGACAGCATCGCCTGCAGGCGTACGGTGGCCCGCACCCGGGCCGCCTCGTCCCGCGCCACCACGTCGAGGCTGTCGGCGATCCGGTCCAGATCGTCGAGGAGGGCGGTCGGGGTGACCACGTCGTCGTGGGCGACCTCGGCGAAGAGGTACTCCGCCAGGGTCGTCGGGGTCGGGTAGTCGAAGACCAGGGTGACCGGCAGGGCCACGCCGGTGGCCGAGCCGAGTCGGTTGCGCAGCTCGACGGCGGTGACGGAGTCGAAGCCCAGCTCCCGGAACGCCCGGTGCTCGTCCACCGACTCGGCGGACGGGTAGTTGAGCACGGCGGCGACCTGGCTGCGGACCAGGCCGAGCAGCACGGCGAGCCGCTCGGCGGCGGGCAGGCCGGCGAGCCGGTCCTGCAACGTCTCCGGGCCGTCGCCGGCCTCCACGCTGGCCACCTGCTCGGCCGTGACGAGGCGCCGCACGTCCGGCAGGTCGCTGATCAGCGGGCCGGGCCGGGTGGCGGTGAAGGCGACGGAGAACCGTTCCCAGGCGATGTCGGCGATGGTCAGGAACGCCTCGCCGTGGTCCACGGCCTGGTGCAGCGCGGCGATGGCCGCCTCGGGGGTCATCTCGGGCACGCCGTGGCGGTGCAGCAGCTCGCCGAGCGGCCCGTCGGCCATGCCGCCACCGGCCCACGCCCCCCAGGCGATGGAGGTGGCGGTCAGGCCGAGGCCACGCCGGTGCTGGGCGAGCGCGTCGAGGAACGCGTTGCTCGGGGCGTAGTTGCCGACGCCGGAGCTGGCCACGCTGCCGGCGAAGGACGAGAACATGATGAACGCCGACAGCTCGTGGTCGAGGGTCAGCTCGTGCAGGTTGTACGCGACGTCGACCTTGGCCTGGAGCACCCGCTCGATCTGCTCCGGCCGGATGTCGTTGATCATGGCGTCGTCGAGCACGGCGGAGGCGTGCACGACCGTGGTGAGCGGGTACTCGGCGGGGATCGCGTCGATCAGGTCGGCCAGGGCGTCCCGGTCGGAGGCGTCGCACTCGACGACGGTCGCCTGGGCGCCCAGCTCGGTGAGGTCGTCGACGAGCTGCTGCGCGCCCGGCGCGGCCATGCCCCGCCGGCTGACGACCACGATGTTCTCCACACCGCTGCGGGCCAGCCAGCGGGCGGCGTGCCCACCGAGCGCGCCGGTGCCGCCGGTGACCAGCGCCGTGCCGTACGGCTGCCACGGGTTCGCGGGCTGGCTCTCGCCGAGCGGGACCCGGGTGAGCCGGCGGGCGAGCAGGCCGCCGGGGCGTACCGCGATCTGGTCCTCCTCGCCGGCGGCGGTGAGGGCCGCGACCAGCAGGTCGGCGCAGCGCTCGTCGACGGCCTCCGGCAGGTCCACGAGACCGCCCCAGCGCTGCGGGTGCTCCAGCGCGGCGACCCGGCCGAAGCCCCAGACCAGCGACTGCACCGGGGAGCGCAGCAGGTCGGCCATGCCGACCGACGCGGCGCCGGAGGTGACGCTCCACATCGGGGCGCGCAGGCCGAGGTCGCCGAGGGCCTGGAAGAGCGCGACGGTGGCGGCGAAGCCGCCGGGCACCGACGGGTGCAGCGGGTGGGCCAGCTCGTCGAACGCGAGCAGCGAGACCACGCCGGTCACCTCGGCGGCGGCGTCGTCGCCACCCGGCGCGGCGGCGAGCGCCTCCTGAAGCAGCTTGCCGAACTGGTCGCGGTCGACGTCGGGGGTGGAGACGGGCACCGGGACGAGCGTCGCGCCGGCCGCCGTGAACGCCTCGACGCAGGCGTCCTGCCAGGGCTCGATGATGTCGCCGGTGGGGAGCACGACGACCCAGGTGCCGCTCATGCCCCGGTTGGCGACGCCGGTCAGCGGCTTCCAGGTGTCCTGGTAGCGCCAGCTGTCGATGTCGGACTGGCGGCGCCGCTGCCGGCGCCAGGAGGTGAGCAGCGGCAGGGCCGGCAGCAGCGCGTCGAGGACCTCGTGTGCCGGGGTGTCCTCGGTGGCGATGGTCTCGGCGAGGGCGGTGACGTCCCCGCGTTCCACAGCCGCCCAGAAGCTCGTGTCGCTGGGGTCGCCGCCGGCCGCGCCCTGGAGCAGGCTCTGCAGGTCGGGGCCGCCGCTGCCGTCCAGCCAGAACCGCTGGTGGTCGAAGGCGTACGTGGGCAGCGGCGCCACCTCGGTCTCGGCGAGGACGTTCGTCAGGTCGACGGGCAGGCCGATGGCGTACGCGGTGGCGAGGTTGGTCAGCAGCCGGGTCGCGTCGTCGTCGCCGCGGCGCAGGCTGCCCAGGGTGTGCCCGGTGACGCCGGTGTCGTCGAGGATCGCCGTCACCGGCATCGTCAGCACCGGGTGCGGGCTGATCTCCACGAACGTGGTGTGCCCGGCGGCGATCGCCGTCCGGACGGCGGCGTCGAACCGCACGGTGCGGCGCAGGTTGTCGTACCAGTAGTCCGCGGTCATCGAGGTCGGGTCGACCCAGTCCCCGGTGAGCGTGGAGACCAGGCGGGTGTGGCCGGCCTGCGGGGTGACGTCGGCCAGGTCCGCGCAGAGCTGCTCGGCGACCTGCTGCACGGCCTCGGAGTGGGAGGCGTAGTCCACGGGGATGAGCCGGGCGCGCAGGCCCTCGGCCTGGCACGCCGCCACGAGGTCGGCGACGGGCTGCGGCGGGCCGGAGACCACGACGGTGGAGGGGCCGTTGACCGCCGCGACACCGACGCCCGGGAACGCCGGCAGCCGCTCGGCGACCGCGTCGGCCGACAGGTCCACCGACGCCATCGTGCCGGTGCCGCGCAGCACGGTCAGCGCCCGCGAGCGCAACGCGACGGCCTTCGCCGCGTCCTCGATGCTGAGGATGCCGGCGACACAGGCCGCGCCGATCTCGCCCTGCGAGTGGCCGACGACCGCGTCCGGGACGACGCCCGCCGCGCGCCACACGGCCGCGAGGGCGATGCCGACGGCCCACAGCACGGGCTGCACGACCTCGACCCGCTCCAGCCACGACTCGTCGTCGCCGGTGAGCACCGACACGAGGTCCACGTCCAGGTACGGGGCGAGGGCCCGCTGGCACTCGGCCAGCTTCGCGTCGAACACCGGCGTCCGGCCCACCAGGCCGGCGGCCATCCGCGCCGACTGCGCGCCCTGGCCCGGGAAGACGAAGACGGGGCCGGTGCCGGCGCTGGTGACCGTACCGGTGACAAGGTTGCCGGCCGGGTGGCCGGCGGCGAGGGCGTCCAGCCCGGCGAGCAGCTCGTCGGTGCCGAGGCCCGCCACGGCGGCGCGGTGGTCGAACGTCGACCGGGTGGTGGCCAGCGACCAGCCGACGGCCGCCGGGGCGAGGTCGCCGTGCTCGCGCACGTGCCGCGCGAGCCGGGCGGCCTGCCCGGCGAGGGCGGAGCGCGACCGGGCCGACACCGGCCAGAGGGTCACGTCCGAGGCGACCAGGCCGGGGCGACGCGCGGGCTCGACGGCGGTGGCCTCGACGGCCTCGTCGCCGTCCACGGACGCCGGTTCGGCGACGCGCGGCCGGTACTCCTCCAGGATCACGTGGGCGTTGGTGCCGCTCACGCCGAACGAGGAGACGCCGCCGCGGCGGGGGCGGTCCAGCTCCGGCCACGGCTTGGACTCGGTGAGCAGGGAGACCGCCCCGGCGGTCCAGTCCACGTGCGGGGACGGCTCGTCGACGTGCAGGGTCTCCGGCATGACGCCGTTGCGCAGCGCCATCACCATCTTGACCAGCCCGGCGACGCCGGCGGCGCTCTGGGTGTGGCCGATGTTCGACTTGACCGAGCCCAGCCACAGCGGCCGGTCGGCGGGACGGTCCTGCCCGTACGTGGCGATGAGCGCCTGCGCCTCGATGGGGTCGCCGAGGGTGGTGCCGGTGCCGTGCGCCTCGACCATGTCGACGTCGGCGGTGCCGAGCCGGGCGTTGGCGAGGGCCTGGCGGATGACCCGCTGCTGGGAGGGGCCGTTCGGGGCGGTGAGCCCGTTGGACGCGCCGTCCTGGTTGAGGGCGCTGCCCCGGATCACGGCGAGGATCGGGTGGCCGTTGCGCTCGGCGTCGGCCAGCCGCTCCACGACGAGCACGCCGCCGCCCTCGCCCCAGCCGGTGCCGTCCGCGCCGGCCGCGAAGGCCCTGCACCGGCCGTCGACGGACATGCCGCGCTGCCGGGAGAAGACGACGAACACGCCGGGGGTGACCATCACGGTGACGCCGCCGGCGATGGCCAGGTCGCACTCGCCGCGGCGCAGCGCGTTCACGGCGAGGTGCAGGGCCACCAGCGAGGAGGAGCAGGCGGTGTCGACGGTGACGGCGGGGCCGTTGAGGCCGAGGGTGAACGAGATCCGGCCGGACGCGACGCTTGTGGTGTTGCCGGTGCCGATGTACATGTCGACGCCCTCGGGCACGTTCGGCAGACCCATGCCGTAGTTCGAGGTGCTCAGCCCGACGAAGACACCGGTGGAGCTGCCGCGCAGCGACAGCGGGTCGATGCCGGCCCGCTCGACGGCCTCCCAGGACGTCTCCAGCAGCAGCCGCTGCTGCGGGTCCATGGCGAGGGCCTCACGCGGCGAGATCCCGAACAGGGACGGGTCGAAGTCACCGGCGCCGTCGAGGAACCCGCCGATGCGCGTGTAGCTCTTGCCCGGCTTGTTGGGGTCGGGGTCGTAGAGCGCTTCCAGGTCCCAGCCCCGGTCGTCCGGGAACTCGGTGAGCGCGTCCCGGCCGTCGGCGACGAGGTCCCACAGGGCTTCCGGCGACCGGACCCCACCGGGGAAGCGGCAGCTCATCGAGACGATGGCCAGGGGTTCCTGGTCGCGCGCCTCGACGGTCTGCAGCTTGCGCTTGGTCTCGTGCAGGTCGGCGGTGACCCGCTTGAGGAAGTACCGCAGCTTGTCATCGCTCATCGGGGGGCACCTGCCTCGATTGGAAGGTTGGTCATCTCAGGAGATTCCAAACTCTTTGCTGATGAAGTCGAAGATCTCGTCGTCGCTGGCCGAGTCGAGGTCGGGCCGGTCCGGTTCGGCGGCGGGCCCGGCCGCCAGGTCGGACGCCTTGGCGAGCAGGTCCTGCATCCGGGCGGTGAAGCGGGCCCGGGCCGCCGGGTCGAGCGGGATGGCGTTGAGCAGGCTCTCCACCGTGTCGATGCCCTGGAAGAGGGGCTGCGTGGAGGGCGCCGCGTCGGCGGCGATCTCGCTGGTCAGCTTCTCGGCGAGCGCGGTCGGCGTCGGGTAGTCGAAGACCAGCGTCGCCGGCAGCCGCAGCCCGGACAGGCCGTTGAGCCGGTTGCGCAGGTCGACGGCGGTGAGCGAGTCGAAGCCCAGGTCGGTGAAGAGCCGGTTCGGGTCGACGGCGTCGGCGCCGGCGTGGCCGAGGACGGCGGCGATGTTCGCCCGTACCACGTCGAGCACCACCTTGAGCCGCTCCGGGCCGGCCAGGCCGGCGAGCCGCTGGCTGAGCTGCACCCCGCCGGAGCGGGCGCCGGTGGCGTCGACGGAGCGCCGCAGCGGCACCCGGACCAGGGCCCGGAGCATCGGCGCGAGGGTGCCGGCCTCGGCCTGCCCGCGCAGCGTCCCGACGTCCAGGCGCATCGGCACGACGGCCGCCGCGTCGAGCCGCCAGGCGGCGTCGAAGAGGTTCAGCGCCTGCTCGGTGGCGAGGCCGGCAGCACCCTGCTCGGCCATCCGCCGCACGTCGTCGTCGCCGAGGTGGCCGGTCATGCCGCTGGCCTGCTCCCAGAGGCCCCACGCGAGCGAGATGCCGGCGAGCCCGCGGGCCCGGCGGTGCGCCGCGAGGGCGTCGAGGAAGGCGTTCGACGCGGCGTAGTTGGACTGGCCGGCGCTGCCCAGGGTGGCCGCCGCCGAGGAGAAGAGGACGAAGGCCGCGAGGTTCGCGTCGGCCGTTAGGCGGTGCAGGTGCCACGCCGCGTCGATCTTCGGCACGGCGACCGCGTCCACCCGTTCGGGCGTCATCGACTCCAGCACGCCGTCGTCGAGGACACCGGCGGCGTGCACCACGGCGGTGAGCGGGTGCGCGGCGGGCACCCCGGCCAGCAGCGCCGACAGGGCGTCGGGGTCGGCGGCGTCGCAGGCCGCGACGGTCACCTCCGTACCGGCGCCGGCGAGTTCGGTGACGAGGTCGTCGATCCCCTCGGCCGCCGCGCCGCGTCGCCCGGCCAGCAGCAGGTGCCGCACGCCGTGGGTGGTGGCGAGGTGGCGGGCCAGGATGCGGCCCAGCACGCCCGTGCCGCCGGTGATCAGCACGGTGCCGTCCGGGTCGATCCCGCCGGGCAGCGGCTCCACGCCGGCCGGGACCCGCCCGAGCCGTGGCGTGCGCACCTGCCCGGCCCGCACGGCGAGCTGCGGCTCGCCGGAGGCGATCGCGGCGGCCAGCGCGGTGGCGCTGTCCGGGGTGTCGTCGAGGTCGACGAGCTGGCATCGGCCCGGGTGTTCGAGCTGGGCGGTGCGCAGCAGACCCCAGACCGGGGCCTGGCGCAGGTTGACCACCTGCTGCTCGCCCGCCGCGACCGCGTCGCGGGTGACCAGCACCAGCCGGGACTCGGCGAACCGGTCGTCGGCGAGCCAGGTCCGCAACGCGGCGAGGGTACGGTGCGTGGTGGCCCGCGCCTGCCCGGCCAGCGCCGGGTCCGTCGGGTCCCCCGCGTCGCCGATCGGCACGATCACCGCCTCGGGCGCCGGCTCACCCCCGGCGAGCAGGTCGCCCAGCGAGTCGAGGCCGACGTCGGTACGCACCCGGGCGCCGGCCGCCTCGCAGGCGGCGCTGAGCGCCAGGTCGTCGCCGAGCGCCACCCAGCGGGTGGCCGCTGGCACGGGTCCGGTGGGCACCGGCAGCGCCGGCCAGTCCACCTGGAACAGCGACTCGTGCCGGCCGGAGCGGGCCGCGCCGAGCGAGTCGCCGGAGACCCGGCGCATGATCAGCGAGTCGACGTGCAGCACCGGGGCGCCGGTGGCGTCGGCCACCTGGAAGGAGACGCCGACCTCGCCGGCGGCGGCGACGCGTACGCGCAGGGCGGTGGCCCCGGCGGCGAGCAGGGACACCCCGGTCCAGGCGAACGGCAGGCGGGGCACGGTGGCGTCGGCGCCGTCGCCCATCCGGCCGAGGAAGCCGCCGATCGACATGGCCTGCAACGCGCCGTCCAGCAGCGCCGGGTGCACCCCGAAGCGGCCGGCCTCGGCGTGGTGGTCGGCGGGCAGTTCGACCTCGGCGAAGACCTCGTCGTCGCGGGTCCACGCGGCGCGCAGGCCACGGAACGCCGGGCCGTACCCGAAGACGGTCGCCTCGATGCCGGAGTAGAAGTCGTCGGCCTCGACGCGCGTCGCGCCGGGCGGCGGCCACACCCCCAGGTCGAAGGCGGGCGCGGCGTCGGCCGGCTGCGGACCGAGCAGGCCGGTGGCGTGGCAGGTCCAGGCGACGTCGGCCAGGATCTCGTCGGAGCCGTCCCGGTAGGGCCGGGAGTAGAGCTGGACGGTGCGCCGCCCGTCGTCGTCCCGGTCGCCGACCATGAGCTGCACCTGGAGCGCGCCGAGTTCGGGCAGGACGAGCGGGGCGAGCAGGGTCAGCTCCTCCACCGTCGGGCAGCCGGCCTGCTCACCGGCGTACGTGGCCAGCTCGACGAAGGCGGTGCCGGGCAGCAGGATGTTGTCCATCACCCGGTGCTCGCCGAGCCACGGGTGGGTACGCACCGACAGCCGCCCGGTGAAGACCATCCGCTCGCTGTCGGGGAAGGTCAGCGTGGCGCTGAGCAGCGGGTGTCCGGCGTCCTGGAGGCCGGCGGAGCTGACGTCCTGCGCCCGGTGCAGCGGCGGCTCGACCCAGTACCGCTGGTGGTCGAAGGCGTACGTGGGCAGCGCCACGACGTCGGTCACGGCGAGGACCGTGCCCAGGTCGACCGGCAGGCCGATCGTGTGGGCGGTGGCAAGGTTCGTCAGCAGCCGCGTCGCGTCGTCGTCGCCGCGGCGCAGGCTGCCCAGGGTGTGCCCGGTCGCGCCGGCGTCATCGAGAATGGCCGTGACCGGCATCGTCAGCACCGGGTGCGGGGAGATCTCGACGAACGTGGTGTGCCCGGCGGCGACCGCCACCCG
>NZ_JBEYEU010000027.1:0-76208 GCF_040634035.1 Micromonospora sp. NPDC007220
CCTATATCAACACCCCGGCTAATCCACTTTTCCCCACCCCCCCGCTCGCCCGTCGGGGGGCGGGGGGCCCCGGGGGGGGGGGGGTGCCCCCCACCCCCCCGCCCCCACGCCGTTCGCGTACGTCCGAGCGGCACCCGGAGCTGTCGCGGGTCGCCTGGCGGGACCCGCGTCCCCCGTCGGCGGTGCCGGCGGACCGGGTGCACGCACGACGGCGCCGCCCCACCCCCGCGGGTCGGGCGGCGCCTCGGTGTCGGGACGTCAGTTCGCGCCGGTGTCGGGCAGGGCCAACCACCACGGGTTCTCCCGGGCCCAGTGCACCGTCCGCTCCAGGCCGGTACGCAACGGCACCTCGCACTTCCAGCCCAGCACCGTGCGCGCCTTCGTGGTGTCCGGGATCCGCCGGGCCAGGTCCTCGTAGGCACTGCCCAGCGCCCGGCTGGTGTCCACGTCGGTCACCGCGGCGGTGCCGGTGAGCGTGCCGATCATCTCCGCCACCTCGCCGATGGTGTTCTCCACCATGCTGCCGATGTTGAACGACTCGCCGAGCGCCGCCGGGCTGGTGGCGGCGGCGAGCGTACCGGCGACGGCGTCGTCGACGAAGGTGAAGCAGCGGGTCTGCCGCCCCTGGTCGTAGACCACCACCGGACGCCCGTTCAACGCCCGGTGCACGGAACGGCTGACCAGGTACGCCGGGCGCTGCCGGGGACCGTAGACGTTGAAGTAGCGGACGATGGTGGCCGCCAGCCCGTGCTGCCGGGCGAAGGCGTACGTGAGGTGCTCGGTGAGGGCCTTGCTCGACGAGTACGTCCAGCGGTCGGCGGACGTCGCGCCGAGCACCCGGTCGTCCTCCTCCGCCCACGGCACCGCCGGGTTCTTGCCGAAGACCTCGCTGGTGCTGGCCAGCACGACGCGGGCGCCGGCCCGGCAGGCCAGGTCCAGCACGTTGCGGGTACCGGTGAAGTTGATGTCGACGACGTCCAGCGGGCGGGACAGGTACTGGTCGACGCCCACCACGGCGGCCAGGTGGTAGACGACGTCGACCCCGGAGGTGATCGCCTCGGCCAGCCGGCCCGGGTCGCGCACGTCGCCTTCCACCAGCCGGGCGTGCGCCGCGGCCGGCGAGCGCCCCACCGGCGGCGCCGGGCCGTCGAAGACGGTGACGTCGTCGCCGCGCTCCAGCAACCGGTCCACCAGGTGACCGCCGATGAAGCCGTGCCCGCCGGTCACCACCACCCGCGCGCTCACCGGCCGATCCCCCGGTAGTGGTACCCGGCGGCCCGCAGCCCGGCGATCCTGTCCTTCGGGAAGTACGCGCGCCCGTCGAGCACCAGGCACGGCCGGGCCACCGGCAGCGCGGCGTAGTCGATCTCGGCGAACCGCCGGTGGTGGGCCAGGACGGCCAGGCAGTCCGCGCCCCGCACCGCCTCGTCGAGGTCGGCGACCGGCCGCAGCCCGAAGAGCTTCTCCGCCTCGTCCGGGTCGACCAGCGGATCGTGCAGGCGGACCTCGCAGCCGGCCTCGCGCAGGGCCGCGACGGCCGGCAGCGTCGGGGTGGCCCGCAGGTCGCCGGTGTCGTTCTTGAACGCCAACCCCAGCACGGTCACCGTCGCCGTCTCCGCCGACCTGCCGAGCGCGGCCAGCTCGTCCAGCACCAGGCGCGCCGTGTAACCCGGCATCCCCGCGTTCACCTGCCGGCCGGCCGGCGCGGTGAGGATCTCCAGGCCCCGCTCCCGGGCCGAGTGCCAGACCATCCAGGGGTCCTTGGTCAGGCAGGAGCCGCCCACCCCGACGCTGGGCAGCAGGATGTTGATGTTGCTCTTGCCCTTCGGGATGCTGTTGGCGGCGGCGATCACGTCCAGCACGTCGACGTCGAACAGCGCGCTGAACTTGGCCAGCTCGTTGGCGAGCGCGATGTTGAGGTCGATCCACCAGTTGTCGGCGAGCTTGACGATCTCCGCCGCCTCCAGCGAGTCCACCGGGATCACGTCCACCCCCAGCGCCCGCTGCCAGAACCCGCCGGCCGCCCGGGTGCTGTCGGCGTCCAGGCCGCCGGCGACGATGGGAAAGGTCCGCAGCTCCCGCAGCGCGGTGCCCTCGGCGAGCCGCTCCGGGGTGAAGGCGATCCCGAAGTCCTTCCCGCCGCTCAGCCCGCCGCGCTCCAGCAGCGGCAGGACGAAGTCCCGGGTGGTGCCCGGCGGGACCGTGCTCTTGATCACGACCAGTTGGCCGGGTCGCAGGTGGCGGGCCAGCTCGACGCAGGCGCCGCGGAGCTGCTCGTCGGCGAGCGAGCCGTCGCGGCGCACCGGCGTGCCGACGGTGACGAGGACGACGTCGGTCTCCGCCAGCGCCGCGTAGTCGGTGGACACCCGCAGCCGGCCGCCCTCGATGCCGGCGCGGACCAGCTCCGGCAGGCCGGGCTCCTCGAACCGGCAGTGCCCGGCGCGCAACTCGTCGACCAGGTGTGGGTCGACGTCCACGCCCACCACGTCCAGGCCCCGTTCGGCCAGGACCGCGGCGATGCAGGACCCGACGTAGCCGAGCCCGACGACCGCCACCCGAGGATCTCGTCGGTCGGACAGAACGCCCATCTGTGCTCCAATCAGGGAAGCTGCCGGGTCCCAGGGCGGGATCCCGCCGGTCAGCCGTAGGTCTTGACGAACTCCCGGATGGACGAGACGACGTAGTCGATCATCTCGTCGGTGAGCCCGGGGAAGACCCCGACGTGGAAGGTCTGGCTGGTCACGATGTCGCTGTTGGTCAGCTCGCCGACCACCCGGTACTGCTGGTCGGCGTACGCGGGGTGGCGGGTCAGGTTGCCCGCGAACAGCCGCCGCGTGCCGATCTTGCGGTCCTCCAGGAAGCCCACCAGCTCGGGCACGTCGAACGGCGCCCCCGGCTCCACGGTGATCACGAAGCCGTACCAGCTCGGGTCGCTACGCGGCGTGGCGTGGGGCAGCAGCAGGTGCGGCACCCCGTCCAGGCCCTCGCGCAGGCGCCGCCAGTTGTGCCGCCGGGCGGCGCAGAACTCGTCGACCCGGGCCAGCTGGGCCAACCCCAGGGCGGCCTGCAGGTCGGTGGTCTTCAGGTTGTACCCGACGTGCGAGTAGATGTACTTGTGGTCGTAGCCCTCCGGGAGGGTGCCCAGCTGGTGCTCGAACCGCTTCATGCAGGTGTTGCTCTTGCCCGGGTCGCACCAGCAGTCCCGGCCCCAGTCGCGCAGCGACTCCACGATCCGGGCCAGGGCCAGGTTGTTGGTGACCACGCACCCGCCCTCGCCCATCGTCATGTGGTGCGCGGGATAGAAGCTCGCCGAGGCCAGGTCGCCGAAGCTGCCGGTGGGCCGGCCGTCGTAGAAGGAACCGACCGCGTCGCAGTTGTCCTCGATGAGGAACAGGTCGTGCTCCTTGGCGAGCTGCGCCATCTCGGCGACCGCGAACGGGTTGCCCACCGCGTGGGCCAGGATGATGGCCCTGGTCTTCGGGCCGATCGCGGCGGCCACCCGCTCGACGGTGGCGTTGTAGGTGCCCAACTCGATGTCGACGAAGACCGGCACCAGCCCGTTCTGCAGGATCGGGTTGACCGTGGTGGGGAACCCGGCCGCCACCGTGATCACCTCGTCGCCGCGGCGCAGCCGCCGGTCGCCGAGCTGGGCGGAGGTGAGCGCCGAGACCGCCAGCAGGTTGGCCGAGGAGCCGGAGTTGCACAGGTGCGCCTTGCGTACCCGCAGCTTGCGGGCGAAGGCCGACTCGAACCGGCGGGCGTTCTGCCCGGACGCGATGCGCAGGTCCAGCGCGGCCTCGACCAGCGCCACCCGCTCCTCGGCGCCCAGCACCGCGCCCGAGGGCCAGATCTCGGTCTCGCCCGGGACGAACGGCCGCTCCTCCTGGACCTCCTGGTGGTACTTGCGGACGCTGTCCAGCAGCAGTGCCTTGGGGTCGCTCATCCCATCTTCCTCTCGGATCGTGCCCGGCAGCGGGCGTCGGTCGGCGGCCGTACGGGCGTCATGCGGCGAACTCGATCCGGCTGTGGTCGCCGACCACCAGCCGGCTTCCGGCCGCCGGGCTGAGGCTGACCGTGGCGGAGCGGCCGATCAGGCAGCCGCGCAGTCCACGGACGGCGGTGATCGAGGCGTCCGCCAGCACGATCGAGTCGGCCACCTCGGCGTCGACGAGCCGGCAGCCGGGGCCGATCGCGGTGTGCGGGCCGATCCGGCAGCCCTCGACCACGGCGCCCGCGCCGATGACCACCGGCCCCTCGACGCGGCTGGCGACGATGCGGGCGCCCGGCTCCACGACCACGGCGCCGGTCAGCTCGCTGGCCGGATCGACGCTGCCGGCGACTGCGCGCGGCTGGGCGTCGAGCAGGTGCCGGTTGCAGGCCAGCAGGTCCGCCACCTGGCCGGTGTCGCGCCAGTACCCGTCGTACTCGCTGGCGCGCACCTCGGCGCCGTTGGTGACCAGCCACTGCACCGCGTCGGTGATCTCCAGCTCGCCGCGCGCACTGGGCGTGATGGCGTCGACGCCGGCGTGGATGGCCGGGGTGAAGAAGTAGACGCCGACCAGGGCGAGGTCCCCGCGCGGCTGCCGGGGCTTCTCCACCAGACGGCGTACCGTGCCGTCGGGGTCGAGCTCGACGATGCCGAAGGCGCGCGGATCGTCCACCTTGTGCACGAGCACCTGGGCCGCGGGCCGGTGGCGGCGGAACCGGTCGGCGTACCGGGCCACGCCGTCGGGCAGCATGACGTCGCCGAGGTACATGACGAAGTCGTCGTCGCCGAGGAACGGCCGGGCCAGCCGGACGCAGTCGGCCAGCCCGCGGGGCCGGTCCTGACGCAGGTAGGTCAGCCGCACCCCGAGGCGGGAGCCGTCGGAGAGGACCTCGCTGATCTGGTCGGCCCAGGCGCCCACGATCACGCCGATCTCGGTCACCCCGGCGTCGCGGACGTTCTCCAGCACGTGCTCCAGGACCGGCTTGTTCGCCACCGGGACGAGCTGCTTGGGCATCGAGTGGCTCAGCGGGCGCAGCCGGGTGCCGGCGCCGCCGGAGAGCACCAGGGCCTTCATCGCGTACCCCCGGCGCCCCGCCGCCCGGGTGGACCGGCCACCGGCCGCGCCGTCGGGTCAGTCACGGGTGCCGCCCTGCCGCTGCTCGACGGACTTGCGCAAGCCGTCGACGACCGTTCGTACGTCTGCATCGTCCAGTCCCTGGTGGAGCGGTAGGAGGAGGGTGGTCCGTGCCGCCTCGTCGGCGCCGGGCAGGTGCCAACCGGCGCCGTACGCGGGCACCTTGTGCAGCGGCGCGTAGCGGAACGTGGTGTAGATGCCGATGTCGAGCAGGTCGGCGGCCACCTGGTCGCGGATCTCCGGGTCGAGTTGCACCCAGTAGAAGTAGTGCGAGCTGCGCTGCCCGGCGGGCAACGGCGGGGGGAGCCGGACGCCCTCGACGTCGGCGAGCAGGCGGTCGTACTCCGCGGCGATCTCCCGCCGGCGCGCGACGAACCCGGGCAGGCGGCGGAGCTGGACCAGGCCGATCGCCGCGGTGAGGTCGTTGCCGACCACCCGGCGGCCGAACTCCCGCACGTCCAGCTCCCACCAGCGGTGCGGCACCCCCTTGCCGGCGGCGGAGAAGCCGCTGGCGTGCTCCAGGCCGTGGTACGCCAGGCGGTGGGCCCGCCGGGCCAGTTCCGCGTCGCGTACGTGCAGCATCCCGCCGTCGCCGGTGACCAGGATCTTCATCGCGTCGAAGCTCCACATGGCGATGTCGCCGAAGCTGCCGCAGGGACGCCCGTCGACGGTTGACGCGACGGCGCACGCCGCGTCCTCCACCAGGGCGACCCCGCGCCGGCGGCACAGCTCGGCGATCTCGGCCACCTCGCCGGGCACGCCGCCGTAGTGCAGCAGGATCACCGCCTTCGTGGTGGGGGTCAGGGCCCGTTCCACGTCGGCGACGGAGGGGTTGAGCGTGCGCGGATCGACATCGCAGAAGACCGGCCGGGCGCCGGCCGAGGCGATGGCGTTGGCGGCGCCGACGAAGCTGATCGAGGGCAGCACCACCTCGTCACCGGGCCCGAGGGCCAGCAGCTCCACGGCGAGGAAGAGCCCGGCCGTGGCCGAGTTGATGAAGATGGTCCGCTCGGGCACCAGCCCGGCGTGCGCGGCGAACTCCTGCTCGAACTCCCTGGTACGCGGCCCGTGCCCCAGCCAGCTGCTGTCGAAGACGGCGCGCACGGCGTCGAGCTCCTCGGCGCCGAGGGTCGGCTGGAAGACGTTGATCATCGCTTCTCCTGTCGTCGAGGACGCCCGTGCACCGGCGGCGACGCGGGGGCGGCGGCGGGCAGCCGGCAGCGGGGCGGCGCGGGGCGCGCCACCCGGGTGGGCCGCGGGCGGGCGGTGCGGGAGCGGACGGTGCCGGCGGGCGTGCGCAGGGGCCCGCCCGCCGGCGGCGACGGCGGTGCCGGGTCAGGCCCGGTACCGCCGGGTGAGCTTCTCCAGCACCGGGACGGTCTCGGTCGGGCTGGGCGTGGCGAGCAGGTCGTCGTAGAGGGAGTCGGCCCCCTGCCGGAACGCCGGCTCGTCCAGCACGCGGACGAGCTGCTTGCGCATCGCGTCCACGGAGAGGTTCTTGATGTCCAGGACCAGTCCCGCACCGCGTTCGGCGACGCAGCGGGCGGTCACCGACGACTCGATGTGCTTCGTGGCCATCGACCACTCCAGGCCGTCGGCCTCGATGGTGATCATGCCGTTGTCGTCGTCGGAGTCGGTGATCAGCTGCGGCACCCGCAGCGCCACCGCGCTGGCGAAGGTGCCCATGCCGCCGTGGTGCACCATCGCCGAACAGGACGGCAGCAGCTGGGTCAGGGGCAGGTAGTCCACCGCGCGGACGTTCTTCGGCAGGGTGGGCATGCCGGCCAGCTGGTCGGCGTTGAGCGTCGCGACCACCTCGACGTCCAGGTCGGAGACCATCTCCAGCAGGCCGGGCACGTGGTCCCAGCCGCCCTTGAAGTACATCCGCTGGGACAGCCCGAGGGAGAGCGCGACGCGGGGCCGCTCCGGCCGGTGGTGCAGCCACCGGGGGAGCACCGTCTGCCCCGAGTAGGGCACCCAGCGCGTCGGCACGGTCCGGGCGCTGGTGGGCAGGCGTACGCCCGGGGGAGTGGGGTCGACGGTCCACTGGCCCAGCAGCAGCTCGTCGTCGATCTCCAGCCCGTACCGCTCGGCGGCCGGCCGCATGGTCTCGACCAGCGGGTTCTCCTCCGGGCCCGGGCCCGGTCGGGCGGCGGCCTCGGCGAAGCGGTCCATGGTCGAGGCGAAGTAGTCCAGCCCCCAGAGCAGCCGCGCCTGCGCCGCACCGGCGACGCGCGCCGCCACCGCGCCGGCCGGGAAGCACGGGTCCCAGAGCACCAGGTCGGGCTGCCAGTCGCGGGTGAAGGCGACCAGGTCGTCGAGGACCGGGTGCGGGTCGCGGGCGGTGGACCCGACCGGGTGGAAGTCCCACATGGACGGCAGCATGAACTGGTAGAAGACGTCCCAGACCTCCTTGTCCGCCGGGGTCAGCTCCAGCGCCTCGGTGATCCGGTCGAGCCGCTGCTTGACGCTGCGCGGCTGCGGCCGACCGGGGCCCATCGGCATGATCTCCGGGTCGCCGACCGCGACCGGGGTCAGCCCGACCGCCAGCGTGCTCTCCGCCAGGACGGGGTGGGACGCGACGCGGACCTCGTGGCCGGCGCTCTGCAACGCCCACGCGAGCGGAACCAGCGGGTACAGGTGGGCCGGGTTGGGCCACAGGGCGAACACGACGCGCATGTCTCTCCTCGGTTGTGCGGTCCTGGTGGGTGCGGTGCGGCGGTCGGCGGTACGGGTCAGAGCTTGCGGGCCACCCCGGCGTACATCCGGTCGGTGGAGGTGGCGTCGGGGTCGTCCTGCCGCCAGCGGCCGGTCGGCACGAGCCCGGGCGCGACGAGCTCGAAGCCCTCGAAGAGGTCGGCGATCTGCGCGGCGGTCCGGTAGACCATCGGCGCGGTGGCGTTGCGGTAGCTGTCCTCCATCATCTGGCGCTCCTCGTCCGGCCCGCCCTCCACGCAGAGGTGGGACAGGGCCAGGTACGAGCCGGGCGCCAGCCGGTCGCGGAAGGCCCGGATGATGCCCTTCGGGTCCTCGCTGTCCCGGATGAAGTGGAAGACCGCGATGAACAGCACCCCGACGGGCTGGGAGAAGTCGATCAGGGACTTGGTGTCCGGGTGGTCGAGGATCGAGCCGGGGTCGCGCAGGTCGGCGGTGAAGATCCCGGTGTTGGCCCGCTCGTCCTCGGTGAGCAGGCGCTTGCCGTGCTCGGCGACCGCCGGGTCGTTGTCCACGTAGATCACCCGGGGCTGGGAGACGGCCCGCCGCGCCACGTGGTGGGTGTTCTCCTGGCTCGGCAGGCCCGCCCCGACGTCGATGAACTGCCGGATCCCGCACTCCTCGGCGAGGTGCCGGACGGCGCGGCCCAGGAACCGGCGGTTCTCCCACACCACGTCGCGGGTGAGCGTCTGTCCGACCCGCCCGATCACGGCCTCCGCCGCGGCCCGGTCCACCGGGTAGTTGTTCGTGCCGTGGAGGAAGTAGTCGTACATCCGCGCCGGCGACGGCCGCTCCACGGACTGGGCAGGTTCTGTCGACATCGGTCTCTCCTCGTACGTCGCTGGTTGGGAGTGCGGGTGGGGGCCGGCCCCGACGGGACCGGCCCCCGGGGTCAGCCGGTGACGGGGCTGCTCTGGTGCGAGAGCAGCAGCGGGCGGCCGTCGTCCTGGCGGACGATGATCCAGGTGGCCCGGATGTGCCGCCCGGGGGCGACCTCGCTCTCGCCGGCGAGGATGATGCCGCCGCCGGTGACCACCATGGCGACGTCCGGGTGCAGGAAGCTCACCGACACCGGGTAGCCCTTGACGTAGGCGCCCCGGTACGGGCCCGCGAACCCCTTGGTCATGAAGGCGCGGATCTCGTCGCGGCTGGTCAGCTGCTCGTCGCCCATGAGCAGGCTGCCGTTCTCCGCGAAGAGGTCGGCGAAGAAGTCCGGGTCGTTGGCCTTCCACGCGGCCTGGATCAGCTGCGGTACGGCCAGGACGGCCTTCTCGTCGTCGCTGACGAATTCCCGGTAGTAGGAGTGGTCCTCCGCGACGCGGGCGGCCTCGAGGATCTCCGTCGCGTCGCCCCACCGCGACGCTGCCTTGGTGGTCATGGGTGCTCCTTGCCGATCGTCACGGGGGGATGGACGGTCACCAGCGCAGCGTCGCGCCGGCGCCGCGCGGGCTGTTCTGGTAGCCGGCGAGCTTCCACTCGCCGTCGCGCTTGACGACGATCCACGTGGAGCGGACGGCGAGCTCCGGGGCGATCTCGGTCTCGCCCGGGGCGAGGATGCCGCCGTGGGTGCGCAGCAGGGCGACCTCGTCGTTGACGAACCGCACGTCGACGGGGTTGCCGGTGACGCCGGTGCCCTTGAACGGGCCGGCGTACGCGGCGGCCATGAACGAGTAGATCTCGTCGCGGCCCTTCTTGTAGACGTCGCCGGGGAGGATGAGGATGCCGTCCTCGGTGAAGCTGTCGGCGACGCCGGCGGCGTCGTTGCGGCTCCAGGCGGCGACCAGCCGCAGCGGAACGCCGAGGGCCTCCTTCTCCTTCTCACTGGTGAAGGGGCCGTAGTAGGCGTCGAGGTCGGGTCGGTTGGCCTGGGTGGTCGTGGTCATGGGGGTGCTCCTTCGTCGGTTCGGGCGGCGGGATGCGCCGACGCCGGGTACCGGTCGTGATCGCTACCCCGAATCGTTGCCGGGGCCCGTCACCGACTGCATCTCTCTGATTGCGCTGCCGGGCAGGCCGGGGCACGCCGTCGCGCCGGCCGGGGCAGGCCGTCGCGCCGGGCGGTCGGGGCGGGGTGGGAGCGGGGGTGGCCGGCGGCGAATCCCGCGACACCGCACTTGCGGAGATGCGTCGACCTCCGGCGGGAGCAGACGATGCCAGGGCCACCCCAGGCGGGGCGCGCCCCGAGCGACCGCGCCGCCCGCCGCCGGTGACGGCTGGCCGGACCGGACGCGACCGGGGCGGATGCCCCCGCTGGCCCGGTCCCGTGCCGTGCGCCCGGCGGTCACGCGGCGGTGGTGTAACCGCCGAACCGACGATTATCGAGGAGGTCAGGGTGGACGTCACCCAGACGGTGCCCGGCACGGAACTGGTGCGTCGCGCGACGGAGCTGGTGCCCCTGTTGCAGAAGCACGCGAGCTGGTCCGAGGAGAACCGCCGCATGCACGACGAGGTGGTCGAGGCGATGGCCGACGCCGGCCTGTTCCGGATGCGGATCCCGAAGCGGTACGGGGGGTACGAGTCGGACACCCGGACGCTGACCGACGTGACGGCCCAGCTGGCCCGGGGTGACGGCTCCGTCGCCTGGACCGCCTCGGTGTGGTGCATCCCGGGCTGGATGGTCGGGATGTTCCCCGACGAGGTGCAGGACGAGGTCTTCGGCACGCCCGACGTGCGGGTCTGCGGCACGCTGAGCCCGACCGGCAACGCGCAGCCCCGGCCGGGGGGTGTGCTGCTCAACGGCCAGTGGGGCTTCATCAGCGGAGCCCTGCACAGCCAGTGGCAGGAGATCATCGCGATGGGGGCGGCGCCGGACGGCACCCCGATGCCCCTCATGATGCTGGTGCCCATGTCGGACCTGGAGGTCGTCGACGACTGGCACACCGCGGGGATGCGGGGCTCGGGCAGCGTCACCACCGTCGCCCGGGACGTCTTCGTGCCGCAGGAGCGGGTGCTGCCGCTGCCGGCCGTGCTTCAGGGCCAGTACGCCTCGAAGCTCAACGCCGAGTCGCCGATGTACCGGGCGCCCCTGCTCGGCGTCGCCGCCGCGTCCTCGGTCGGCACCGTGATCGGGCTGGCCCGGGCCGCCCGGGAGGTGTTCTTCGAGCGGCTGCCCGGCCGGAAGATCACCTACACCGACTACGGCAGCCAGGCCGAGGCGCCGGTGACCCACCTCCAGGTGGCCGAGGCGACGCTCAAGGCCGACCAGGCCGAGTTCCACGGGTACCGGGTCGCGGACCTGACCGACAGCAAGGGCCGCTCGGGCGAGCCGTGGACGCTCGAGGAGCGGGTCCGCTCCCGCGCCGACGTGGGCGCGGTCTGCCAGCTGGGCCGCGAGGCGGTGGAGGTGCTGGCCCTGGCCAGCGGCGGTTCCTCGGTCTACAGCTCGGTGCCGATCCAGCGGATCGCCCGGGACGTGCACACGGTCAACCTGCACGCCCTGATGACCCCGCAGACCAACTTCGAGCTCTACGGCCGGGTGCTCTGCGGCCAGGAGCCGAACAGCTTCTACATCTGACACCGGGCCCGGGCGGCGGCACCCGGCGACGCCGGGTGCCGCCCCGGATCCGTACCAGCTGCGCTGATGTCACGCCTGCGGGCGGGCACGCGACGAGGAGGGGTGGATGTACGACTATGTAATCGTCGGGGCGGGATCGGCGGGCTGCGTGCTGGCCGCGCGACTGAGCGAGGATCCCGACGTCCGGGTCTGCCTCGTCGAGGCCGGCCCGGCGGACACGGCGCAGAACGTGCACGTTCCGGTGGCGTTCGGCCAGCTGTTCCGCACCCAGCTCGACTGGGACTACGACACGCACGACGAGCCGCACCTGGACCGCCGCCGGATCTACCTGCCCCGCGGCCGGGTGCTGGGCGGCACCAGCTCGATCAACACGATGATCTACGTCCGGGGTCACCGGTCGGACTTCGACGGGTGGAACCAGCCCGGGTGGAGCTTCGACGAGCTGCTGCCGTACTTCAAGCGGTCGGAGGACAACGAGCGGGGCGAGTCGGCCTACCACGGGGCCGGCGGTCCGCTGCGGGTCTCCGACGGCCGGTCCCGCAACCCGATGTCCGCCGCCTTCGTCGCCGCTGCCCAGGAGGCGGGCTTCGGCGCCAACGACGACTTCAACGGCGCCCAGCAGGACGGCTTCGGGCTGTTCCAGCTGACCCAGCGCGACGGCCGGCGGGCCAGCACCGCCACCGCCTTCCTGCACCCCGTGGCCGACCGGCCCAACCTGACCGTCGAGGTCAACCTCCAGGTGCACCGGGTGCTCATCGAGAACGGCCGGGCGGTGGGCGTGGTGGGCCAGCGGCTCGGCGAGGACGTCGAGATCCGGGCTGAGCGGGAGGTGGTGCTGTCCGGCGGGGCGTACAACTCGCCGCAGCTGCTCATGCTCTCCGGCATCGGGCCGGCGGCGCTGCTCACGGCGCTCGGCGTGCCGGTCGTGCTGGACCAGCCGCAGGTCGGGCAGAACCTCCAGGACCACGTCCTGGTGCCGTTGATCTACGCCCACTCGCACCCGGTCAGCCTGATCGCCGCCGGCACCCCGGACGACCTCGAGCAGTTCATGTCCGAGGGGCGGGGGCCGATGACCTCCAACGGCCCGGAGGCCGGCGGGTTCGTCCGGACCTCCGACGGCCTGGCCGCGCCGGACGTGGAGTTCCTCTCCGCGCCGGTGATGTTCGCCGACAACGGCCTGGGCACGCCCACGGACCACGCCCTGTCCTACGGTCCGTCGATGCTGGCGCCGCGCAGCCGGGGCAGCGTGCTGCTCGCCCTGGCCGACCCCACCGCGAAGCCGAAGATCGTGCACAACTACTTCGCCGAGGAGTCCGACCTGGACGACGCGGTGGCGGCCCTGCGGATCGGGCTGGACATCGCCCGGCAGCCGGCCCTCGCGCCGTACACGGAGCGTCCGTTCCGGCCGCCGGCGTCGGAGTCCGACGCCGACCTGCGCGACTACGTCCGCCAGTACGCGCACTCCATCTACCACCCGGCCGGCACCTGCGCGATGGGCGCCGTGGTCGACGCGGAGCTGCGCGTCCTCGGCGTCGACGGGCTGCGGGTCGCGGACGCGTCCGTGATGCCCCGCCTGGTCAGCGGCAACCCGAACGCCGCGACCATCGCCATCGGCGAGAAGGCCGCGGACCTGATCAAGGGGGTGGCCGCGGCCACCGAGCCCGCGCTGGCCGCCGGTACGGCGGGCCCGGCGCGGTAGCGCGTCGGGCGGGGCCGCGGCCGGCGACGCGACCGGCCGTGGCCCGAGGCGGCGACCACCAGCGGTACCCGCGCCGACGCGACCGGAGCGCCGGCGACCACTCACATCCGACACCCGGCAGAGGAGCACACCATGACCAACAAGGCAGCGTCGCTCGTCGAGCAGTCCAAGCAGTGGGCGAAGCACTACGGGGCGTACAGCAACGGGGAGGAGGGCCACGCCTTCACCGCGCCGCTGCGCGTGCGGGCCAACTGGGACGCCAACGACGCCGACGCCATCGCCGAGATGTTCACCGACAACGGCAGCATGCTGATGGGCGACGAACAGCTGAAGAGCCGGGATGAGATCCGTGCCTGGCTGACCGACACGTTCGCCGGCCCGTACAAGGGGGCCCGGATGACCTTCGAGCCCGTCGAGATCAGCATGCTGCACCGGGACTCCGCCCTGATCGTCGCCGAGGGCGGCATCCTGCTGGCCGGCGAGACCGAGGTCGCCCCCGAGCGGAGCAGCCGCATCGTCTTCGTCACCGTCCGCGTCGACGACGACTGGCGGGTCCTGTCCTACCAGTCGAGCCCGGTCAAGGGCTGACCCGGCCCACCCCGTCGACCCGGGCCCGGGCGCGGGAGGCGACGACCGGCTCCGGCCGGCCGCGTCCCGCTCCCGGGCCCGGGTCGCGTCGTACCCCGCGCTGTGCGGCGCGACGCTGGTCGACCTCGACCTCAGCGGCTGCCGTCCGCCGTCGGCCCGCCGGCGGCGGTTCGTCGTACGTCCGGCCGCCCTCCGTCGCCTCCCGGGACGAGGCCCGCCGGGCCGATGGTTGGCGTGCTCGCGGCGCCTTGGCCTTGGCCTTGGCCCCGGTCCTGGTCCGCCGTCGCGCCGCGTCGGGCCCTGGTGCCGACCCCGGTCGGCCGCAGGCGGTACGCGATGGCGGGGCCGGGCACACGGAAGCGACCACGGCGCTCGGCCGTGGTCGCGGGGTGGCCCGTGCGCCCCGGCGGTCCGGCCGGGGCGCACGGGACGTCAGGAGGTGGCGAACTGTCCCGGCCGCCGCCCCGGGCCGGCCGGCCCCCGGTACGCCTGGGCGATGTCCAGCCAGTGGTGGGCCTCGGCGCCGACGGCCTTCAGCGACAGGTCGTCGCGGTGCCGACGCCGGGTCACCAGCAGGCAGAAGTCCTCGGCGGTGCCGTTGACGATCTGCTCGGCGTCCGGCGGCCCGAAGTACCAGACCGCGCCCGACGGGGCGGTGATGACGAAGCGGAACGTGCTGCTCGGCACCTCCAGCCCCCGTGCCAGGTAGCCGAAGTCCCAGGTGCGGACCGCGAACTCGACGAGCGGCCGGAGCCGGTCGGTGCGGCGGCGGCGTACGCCGAGGGCGTCGGCGATGTCCTGGCCGTGCCCGAACAGCTCCATCATCCCCGCCGCGGCGAGCACCGGCGCCGGGAGCGGCCGGACGAGCCACGGCACCGGCTGTCCCACCGGGACGGCGGCGAGGGCCTTCTCGGCGAGGGTCCGCTCCTCGCGCCACCGGGCCAGCAGTGCCGCCGGCGCCTCGGCCAGGTACGGAGCCATCGCCGCGTTCACGTTCGCGTCGAAGTCGCCGCTCATGCGCGACATGAGGGCCTGGAAACCGTCCGGGTCGGCGGCGGCCAGGCCGGCCATCCGGAAGGTGGCGGTCAGGTGGGCTATCTGGTGCGCGACCGTCCAGCCCTCGGCGGGGGTGGGGGTCCGCCACCCGGCGTCGTCCAGCTCGGCGACCATGCGGTCGACGTCGTCGCCCTCGGCCTCCAGGGCGGCGAACACGTCCTGTTCTGCCACGCGCTCATCCTCTCGCTGCGGTGCCGCCCCGACCCGGACGGACGATGCGGGCCCCGGGCTTCGTCGCGGGGGGTGACCTCGACCGGTGCGGTGGCGCACGTCGCCGGCGCCGTACGGCCGGCGGTTGACGGGGGAGCCGGCCGATCGGGTCGGTGCCGGCGCATCAATCATCGGCGGGTGGCGTGGTGGGTGTCTTCTCCCACTGTGCGGAGCGCGACGGGCGGCCACGTCCCGGTCCGACCGTCTCCGGGGCCTCGTGGCCCGGCCCGCCGTCGACCGGCGGGGTGCCGTCGACCGACGGATCCGCCTCGTCGCCGGCCGGGGGGCGCCCACGCAGCCGGAGCGCGAACAGCCCGCCGAGCAGCAGGACGCCCACCACCACCCCCAGGGCCGGCCGGACGGCGGGCAGGAACGCGTCGGCGAACGCGCCGGCGGCCACGTCGCGGTACCGGTCGGCGAGCTCCGGCGGGGTTCCGGGCGGCACGACGAACCCGCCGGCCTGGCCGGCACCCAGCTTGACGCCTTCCCCGGCGGCCCCGCCGAAGCCGTGCAGGAAGTCCGCCCGGGCCTCGGGAGGCAGCTGCGCCGCCCCCGCGCGGGCGGCCTCGGGCAGGGTGTCGGCGAGCCGGTGTTGCAGGACGGCGCCGACGACGGCCGCGCCGAGCGCGCCGCCGACCTGCCGTGCGGTGTTGAGCACGCCCGCGGCGGCGCCGGCCAGTTGGGCGGGGACGTGGCGCATCGCCTCGGTGGTGGTCGGCGCGATGGACGCCCCCATGCCGATGCCGACGGCGACCAGCGGCAGGACGAAGGTGCCGGCCGTGGAGTGCGGCGTGACCAGCAGCGCCATGCCGAGCACGCCGAGCGCGTACACGGTGAGCCCGCCCGCGAGCAGGCGCCGACCGCCGAGCCGGTCGGTGAGCCGCCCGGCGACCGGCGCGACGGCGCTGAGCACCACCGTCCAGGGCAGCGCGGCGAGGCCCGACTCCAGCGGGCTCATGCCGAGCAGCGCCTGCGTCTCGATCACGAAGACCAGCAGGAAGCCGTACAGCCCGAAGGAGCTGACGAGCGTGATCAGGGTCGCCGGGCCGAAGTTGCCGAGGCGGAACAGCCCGGGCGGGACGAGCGGCTCCCGCTGCCGGCGCTCGCGCAGCGCGAAGACCACTCCGCACAGCGCCGCGGCGGCCAGGATCGCCGGGATGCTGACGGGCCCGCGTACCGTGCCCCAGTCGTGCCGTTCGCCCTCGATGAGGGCGTACATGAGGCCCACCAGCGCGGCGGTGGCCAGGAGCACGCCGACCACGTCGAGGTGGCGCGGCCGGCGGGTGCGCAGGTCGGGGACGAGCCACCAGGCGAGGGCGACGCCCGCCACGCTGAGCGGCACGTTCAGGTAGAAGATCCACTCCCAGCCGAGCCGGGTGATCACGAGACCGCCGAGGGTGGGGCCGCTGACGGCGGCCACGCCCGCGACGGCGGTGAAGATCCCGAAGGCGGCGCCCCGCCGCGCGGCCGGGAAGATGCCCGAGATGAGGACCAGCGCCTGCGGCAGCAGCGCCGCGGCGCCCACGCCCTGCACCACCCGCGCGGCGATGAGCTGCCCCGGGGACTGGGCCGCCCCGCAGAGCACGGAGGCCACCGCGAACAGCGCCATGCCGGCCATGAAGACGGTACGCGGGCCGAACAGGTCGCCGAGGCGCCCGGCGACGATCAGCAGCGACGCCAGCGCCAGCAGGTAACCGTTCAGCACCCAGAGCATGCTGTCGATCCCGGTGTCCAGGGACCGCATCATGTCCGGCACGGCGGTGTTGACGATGCTCGTGTCGAGCAGGATGAGGAAGTTGCCGAGGCACAGCACCAGCAGGGCCGCCCACGGGTTGACCGGTCGCGGCGTCGTCACCGCCTCGGCGCCCCGCTCCGGGTCACGGTTGCTCCGCACGCGACGCCTCCTGCTCGTCGTCGGCGTCGGGCACGCCGAGCGGGGCGGGCCGCAGGCCGTCCTCGTACAGGGTCGCGCCGATCCGGCGGGCCGTGGCGAGGCTCGCCCAGGCCGTGACCGTGACCAGCGCGGCGTCGTCGGCGCCGCCGTCGCGGCAGGCGGCGACGTCGGCGTCGGTCACCCGGTACGGCGCGAGCGCGGTCAGCAGCGCCAGCCGGGCGACGGGTCGCTCGGCCGGCGCGAGTTCGGCGACGGCGGCGTCGAACCACCGGCCGCCGCCCGGCTCCGGGGGCGGCGGGCCGGCCAGGCAGGCCAGGATCCGCCGCCGGACGTGCTCCGGCAGGGCGGCCTGACCGGCGTGGTGGACCGCCTGGCCGGCCCGGGCGAAGGCGGCGGCCACGTGCGGCTGGCCGACGGCCCAGGCCAGGTCGGCCTCCGGCGGCGCGGGCGGCAGCAGCTCAAGGGACCGGCCGGGTGGCCGTCCGGCGCGCGCCAGCGCCCCCATGATGCGGGCGGCGGTCCGCCGGACCCCGGCGCGGATCCCGGCCGGCGCCGGCGGCAACGGGGAGTCCTGGAGGAAGACGCTCACCATCCGGTTCAGGTAGTGGAAGGCCACCGCCACGCCGATCAGTTCCGGCCCGTGCGCGGCGGGGAACGGTGGGGGACGGCGGCGCGCCGCGCTGGCATCCCCGCTGTGCCGGGCCCACTCGGCCAGGGCCCGCAGCCGGGGGTCGCCGATCCCGCCGACCCCGGCGCCCAGCCACCCGCCCGGGTCGCCCAGCAGTCCGGCCGCCGTGGCGCCGTGCACCTCCACGCAGTACGGGCACCGGTTGCTCTCGGAGACGGCGGCGGCGACCACCTCCTTGGCCTCGCGGCCCACCAGCCCTTCGGCGAGCAGCGTCTCGCGCAGCATCAGCCAGCAGGCCCGCAGCACGTCGGGGGCGGGGGAGTGCAGCAGCACCGGGGGCGCGAGGACGCCGAAGTCGTCGGCCATCTGCCGGTAGACCCGCGCGACGGGCCCGTCGGCGGCCTCCGGGGCGACCGGCGTCACGTGCCGGACGTGGGTCAGCATGGTGCGGCTCGTCACCCGAGCCAGTCGCCTGCCCATCGGTTTCCTTCCTGGTCGGGCGGGCCGGGGCCGGGGGCGGGGCGCGCCCCCGGCCCGTCGTGGTCCTAGCTGGGCACGACCTGGGGCACCGCGGTGACCGTGCCGTCGGGCAGCGAGCCGTGGTAGGTGACGTCGATGCCCCGCTGCTGCGCCGCGCGGACGATGCCGGGCACGGCGCGTTCGGCCAGCGCGGCGATGGTGAGGGCCGGGTTGACGGTGAGCGCGCCCGGCACCGCCGAGCCGTCGGTGACGAAGATGCCGGGGTGCTGCCGCAGCTCGTGCCGGTCGTCGAGGGCCGACGTCGCCGGGTCGTCGCCGATCCGGCAGGACGACAGCGGGTGCACCGTGTACGCGCCGACCACGTCGTTGGTCCACGGCATCACCCGGGCCAGCCCGTCGCGCTCCAGGATGTCCCGGGCGTCCGCGTCGGCGGCGGCCCAGCCCCGCAGCGTGTTGGCGGTGGGCCGGTAACGCAACGGGCCCCGGCCGAGCATCTGCTGGGAGATGCGGTCGGCGTTGCCGGTCGCCGGCGGCGGCCCGAAGACGCCCTCGTTGTCGTCCTCCGACATCGTGAACAGCGTCAGCCACGACTGCCAGCGGCGCAGCATCTCCTTCTTCTCCAGGCCGAACCAGCTCGGGCCCTGCGCGTCGGGCACCTGGGCGAGGATCGTGCCCAGCCCCAACGGGAAGAAGAGCTGCTCCAGCGAGTACCGCTCGTACTCGGGCAGGTCGGGGTCGAGCCGGTCCCAGGTCGCCACCGTCGGCCCGCGGCCGATCTGGTTGGCGTCGTAGCCCTTTCCGTTGGGGCGGCTGAGCCCGAGCACCTCCCGGACCCGGTCGTCGTCGAAGACGGCCGTGTTGAGCCGCTCGCCGTTGCCGGAGAAGTACCGGCCGACGGCGGGGGGCATCGTGCCCAGCGTGGGCTCCGAGCGTTGCAGGATCACCGGGGTGGCCCCGGCCCCGGCCGCCACGATGACGATCTTGGCGTCGATCGTCCCGCTGTCGTGCAGGATCCGGTAGTCCTCCGCGTCGACGATGCGGTAGTGCACCCGGTACCCGCCGTCCTCGGTGCGGGAGAGGTGCTGCACCTCGTGCAACGGCCGGATCTCGGCGCCGTGCGCCAGGGCGGCCGGCAGGTAGTTGAGCAGCAGGGAGCGCTTCGCGTCGAAGCGGCACCCGGCCATCATCCAGTTGCAGTTGGTGCACTTGTCGACGTCCACGGCCGACGGCACCGGGTTGGCCGTGCGTCCGGCGTGCGCGCAGGCCGCCGCGAAGAGGCCGCCGGCGTACGGCACCTTGTCCCAGCTCTGCATCGTCACCGGCAGCGACTCGCAGACCCGGTCGTACCACGGGTCGAGCGTGGCGCGGGTGATGGCCGCCGGCCACATCCGGCGGCCGATGCTGCCCTGCCGCTCGAAGACGAACTGCGGCGCGCGCGGCATGGTGGCGAAGTAGACGACGCTGCCGCCGCCGACGCAGTTGCCGCCGAGCACGCTCATCCCGTCGCCGACGGTGAAGTCGAAGATCCGGGTGTACGACGAGCCGAGCTTGAAGTCGTGGTCGAACTCCTCGCTGGACAGCCACGGTCCGCGCTCCAGGACCACCACCCGCGCCCCGCCCGCGGCCAGGTGGTAGGCCGGGATCGCGCCGCCGAAGCCGCTGCCGATCACCACGACGTCGGTGCTTGCGCTACTGGTCATGCCGGGCTCCCTGTGGGGGTGGTGTGTGGGTGCAGTCGCGACAGCGGGCGTCCGTACGAGTACTCGGGGAACCGCCACAGCCCGTCGTCGTCGGGCTGGGTGATGCGAATCGCCAGCAGCCCCGGATGCCCGGCGGCGAGCGCGTCGAGCGTGTTCATGTGGGCGGCGCTGTCGTAGGCCATGTTGCTGAACAGGGCGAGCCCCACCCACATCTCCTTCTCCGGGTTGTCCGGGGCGAGCAGGTGGCTCAGCAGCGCGGTGCGGTGGTCGAACGCCAGCGCGACGAAGGGCGGCACCGCCGGGTCGAGGGCCAGGCCGTTCGCCTCGGCGTACCCGGTCGCGTGCGCGTTGAGGGCCTCACTGAGCGTCCCCAGCATCAGCGACAACCCGCCGGCCGGGTCCTCCATCAGGGCCAGCGCCCCGCACTCGACGGCGCCGCCGTCGGTCGAGACGCCGGCGATCGCCCGGTCGTCGGCGGACCGCTTCGCCCCGGGGATGATGGTGTCGGCGAACGCTTCCAGCGTCAGCACGCGTGCCTGCTGCTCCTCGGGTGTTTCCGGTTGCACGGCGGCTACCTCCTTCTGGGGCGGGCGCGTCGGTTACCGGTCCCGCCAGGGCGTTTTCGGGCAGCCTTGACCACCGCCCGCTAGGGCGACGGATGCAAGGGATGAATTGGTGGTCGCCCGGAAATGCTTTCCGTGCGGCGTGGACGGTGCGCGAAGTTCTGCATCATCGTGGCTACCGACGCAGGTGGGACGCATCTTCTGTTTTGCTGAGGCCGATGTCCCGACGGCCGGGACGATTGGCGTGGAAATTGCGTACGGCGGCGGGAGCGCAATTTCCGCGCCCCGATCCACGCGGACGGAAGGTGCCGCTCCGCGCGGCGGACACGGCGGGCCGTCCCGGGCGGCGGACACCGCGGCCCGGCCGCGGCGAACGGTGGGGCCGGGCCCGGTGCCCGGCCACGTGCCCTGTCCTCGCAGCGCGCCCTGTCCTCGCAGCGCGTCCCGTTCTCGCGAGCGGCACGATCTGGGAGCCGGTGCGGTGTGCCCTGGCCGGCGCGTTGCGGCGGCGTGGTCCGCGCGGGCGGGCGGCGCGCGCGGAGCGCAGTCCGGCCGGGTCGGGGCGGGGGTCAGGCCGGTTCGGTGGCGCGGCGCGGCGGGGCGGTCGCCGGGAGCGCGGCGCGCCCGGCCTGCCGGCGGCTCAGCCGCCCGGTCCGGTGCAGCCAGCGCACGGTGTCGGTCAGGGTCTCGTCCAGCGACCGGCTCGCCGACCCGAGCAGCTCCTCGGTGGGCGTGCCGTCCATCGGGCGGGCCGTGGCGCACAGGTAGATGGCGCCGTGCTCGGCGGGCAGGTGCACGGGCGAGAGCCGCTGCGCCGCGCTGACCAGGTGGCCCATCGGCAGCAGGGCCGGGGCCGGCAGCCGGAGGGTGGGCAGGGCCCGCCCGGTGACCCGGCGCAGCGCGTCGACGAACTCCCGCGTCGTGACGTACCGGCCGGGGGCCGGGAAGCGGCGGGGGCCGCGCCCCGGTTCGAGCACCGCCGCGTGCAGCCGGGCCACGTCCCGCACGTCCCCGACGGGGAAGCCGCCGGTCGGCCACAGCGGCATCAACCCGCGCAGCACGTTGCGTACCCGGGTGGTCTGGTCGCCCAGGTGCGGGTCGTCGGGCCCGAGCGAGGCCAGCGGATAGGTGATGACCACCGGTGCCCCGTCGTCCTGGTGCCGGCGCGCCACGTGCTCGGCGGCGGCCTTGCTGCTCAGGTACGCCTCCCGGGGCGCGCCCACCGGGGAGTCGACGGTCAGCGGCGACCCCGTGGCCGGCAGCAGCGCGCCGAAGGTGGAGACGTGCACGATCGGGTCGAGGCCCGCCGCCCGCGCCGCCCCGAGCACCACCTCGGTGCCGCGGAGGTTGACCGCCCGCATCCGCGCCCGGTCCCGCGAGTCGAAGCTGTACACGCCGGCGGCGTGCAGCGCGGCGGCACAGCCGTCGGCGGCCCGGGCCACGTCGGCGGGGTCGGTGACGTCGCCGGTGACCAGCTCCACGCGCCCGGCGTCGGCGCCCAGCGCCGCCAGCACCCGCCGGGCGCGGGCCGGGTCGCGCACGAGCAGCCGGACCCGGTGCCCGGCGTCGAGGAGGGCCGCCGTCGAGTGGGAGCCGATGAATCCGGTGCCACCGGTTACCAGGACCAGCATCGCGACTCCCGCGGGTGGGGGACTGGGTCGTCGCCCATCATGGGCGGGCGCCGCCGGGCCCTCCTTCTCCCAGGGTGCTCAACCGGCGTCGATGGCGTTGCCCGCGCCCCCGGACTCCCAATACTGGCATTGCCGCAGTCGTGGGAGCCGTCGTCGTGACCGTCCGGCGGGGCGGCGCAGAACAGGAGGCAGATCATGATCGCTCGTCGGGTGGCCTCGTCGGTGGTCCAGCGCCAGGTCAACTACGTCACGCCGGTGCCGCAGGGGTCCGCGCGGGGCCTGGTGGACGCCGTCTACCGGCAGGTCGCGCAGGAGATGCAGCTGGTGGTGCCGCCGGCGCAGCTGCACTCCCCGTCGCCGGAGGTGCTGGCGGCGTACTGGATGGTGATGCGGGAGCCGCTGCTGCCGACGGAGAACGTGGACCGGGCGACCAAGGAGGCGGTGGCCGCCGCGGTGTCCGTGGCGAACATCTGCCCGTACTGCGTGGACATGCACAGCGTCGGGCTCTACGAGCTCTCCACGGAGCACGACGCGGAGGCGATCGTGGCCGACCGGCTCACCGAGATCGCCGACCGGCGCATCCGCGTGGCGGCGGAGTGGGGCCGTACGGCACACCAGCCGCAGACCTCGCGGCCGGTGCTGCCGTTTCCGGAGCGGGACCGCCCGGAGCTGGTCGGCGTGGTGGTGGGCTTCCACTACATCGCCCGCGTGGTCAACGTGTTCCTCTCCAACTTCCTGCTCCCGCCGGGGCTGACGCCGCGGGCGCGCCGGCGCCTGAAGCGGGGCATCGGCTGGGTGTTGCAGGGAACGCTGCGCGACGCCCGCGAGCCGGGCCGCTCGGTGGAGCTGCTGCCGCCGGCGCCGCTGCCGGCGGAGGCCGCCTGGGCGGCGGGCAGCCCGCACGTGGCCGGGGCGATGGCCCGTGCCTACGCCGCGTTCGAGGCGGCCGGCGAGCGGGCCGTCCCGCCGGCGGTCCGGGAGCTGGTCGCGGAACGCCTCGACGCCTGGCGGGGGGAGGAGACCGGCCTGAGTCGACAGTGGTGCGAGCGGCTGATCGCGCCGCTGCCCGAGGCGGAGCGGGCCGCCGGCCGCCTGGCCCTGCTGACCGTGTTCGCCTCCTACCAGGTCGACGAGGAGGTGGTCACGGAGTTCCGCCGCCACCAGCCGGGTGACGCGGCCCTGGTCGACGCGGTGGCCTGGGCCAGCTTCGCGGCGGCCCGCCGGGTGGGCACCTGGTACGCCCCCGCCGGCTCGCCCGAGCCGGTCTGACGGATTCCCGACTTCAACTGGGCAACATTGGAGACGTGACGGCGTGTCGGAGCCGACACGCTGGGTGAGGGGCGTGGTGTCTCTCGCGCCCGTGACCCTTCCAAGGAGGAAACGTGACCAGCTACCAGGCGACCCTGCCCGGAGCTTCCGGGCGTTGGGCGACACTCAACGGCGCGCACCACCGGGCGGCCCTGAACGCCTTTCTCGTCATCGTGCTGGCGCACTGGGCCGAGCACCTGGTGCAGGCGTACCAGATCTGGGGCCTGGGCTGGTCGCGGCCCGAGGCCCGCGGGGTGCTCGGCATGCCGTTCCCGTGGCTGGTCAGCTCGGAGTGGCTGCACTACGGCTACGCCATCGTGATGCTCGTCGGGCTGTGGATGCTGCGCCCCGGCTTCGTCGGGCGCAGCCGGAGCTGGTGGACCGCCGCCCTGGCGATCCAGTTCTGGCACCACATCGAGCACCTGCTGCTGCTGTTGCAGGCGCAGACCGGCCGGCACCTGTTCGACAGCCCCGTGCCCACCAGCCTGCTCCAGGTCGTGATCCCCCGGGTCGAGCTGCACCTGTTCTACAACACGGTCGTCTTCGTGCCGATGGTGATCGCGATGTACCTGCACCTGCGGCCCTCCCCGGCGGAGGCGGAGCTGATGTCGTGCAGCTGCCGGCAGCCCGAGGTCGCGGCCCAGCCGTCATGACCACCGTGGACGGCGCCCGTCCGCCGGCACCGCCCACGTCCGTCGGGGCGGTGCAGCGGGCGGCCATCGCCGTCGCGGTCGGCATCGTGCTGTCGATCGTGGCGCTGCTGGCCTTCGGCACTCCGGCCGAGAGCCGGAGGTTCATGCTGAACCCGGGCGACGGGTCGGTCGTCGGGGTCGCGCCCGCCGAGGTGACGCTCACGCTCGGCGGCGCCGAGTCGGCCGAGAACGTGCACCTGGCCGTCACCGGACCGACCGGGGCGGTCGTCTCGATCGGGAAGGCGGCCGTCCGCGACGGCCGCCTGGCCGTGCGGGTACGCGACGCCGGGCCGGGCGCGTACCGCGTGGCCTACCGGGCCCTGTTGCCCGACGGCCGACAGGTCGCCGGCCTGGCCGGCTTCACGGTGACCCCCGGCGCCGTTCCGGCCGGGCCCGTCGCCGCGCCGATCGGGGACGAGGCCGCGAACGCCAGCCACGACCACGCCCGGATCGACGGCATCAACGGCGTGCTCCTCCTGCTCGACCTGGGCCTCGTCGCGGTGGCCCTGCTGCTGATGTTCCTCCGTCCGCAGCGGGGAAGGGGGCCCGTCACCGGCCCGTGACCCGCCCACCGCGCGGCCCCGCCCGTCGCGGCGGATGAGCGCACAGCAGAAGACGCGGCCCCGGCCGGCGCGGCGTGACGATGAAGTCACCCGCCGGCCGGGGCCGGCGTCGTCGTAACGACAGGGGGATCTGCCATGCCGACGGTACTGGGCTCCATGCGTCGACTGCTGATGGCACCGACGCTCGCGGAGGTGACCTTCGCGCGTCGGGGCTTCCCCGGCCCCGCCACGGAGGTCACCCGCCGGCTGGAGGCGGTTCCGCAGTCGGTCGTCTGCGGATTCGAGTGGGGCATCGACACCCGCGACCCGTGGGAGCTGGAACGCCGGCTCGCGCTCGTCGACCGGGAACTGCTCGGCTTCGCCTACGAGGGCGCCACGATGGCCTGCACCATCCTCGACGTGATGGGGCCAAGGCGCGGCACCCGCACCCGGGACCTGCTGCGGGGCCCCGGCGCGCCGCACCTCTTTCTCGCCTACATCGGCATCGGCTTCGCGATGGCACGCCTGCCGCGGCCCCTCTGGCGGCACGTCGTGCCGGACCTCACCGGCTCCCCGTACCACCCGACGATGACCTGGCTGGCCGTGGACGGCTACGGGTTCGACCGCGCCTACTTCCACCTCGACCGCTGGGTGACCCGGCAGGAGCGGCTGGCGGCGTACCCGTGGCAGGGCCACGGGGACTACTTCCTCCGGGCCACGGACCAGGGCCTCGGCCGGGCGCTGTGGTTCATCCACGGCGCCCGCACCGCCGACGTGGCCGGGGCCGTGCGGGCCTTCGCCGCCGACCGGCACGGCGACCTGTGGAGCGGGGTGGGGCTCGCCGCCACCTTCGCCGGCGGCGCCGACGCCGAGGCGCTCGCCGCGCTGCGCGCCGACGCCGGCCCGTGCGCGCCGGACCTGGCCCAGGGCGCGGTCTTCGCCGCCAAGGCCCGCAGCCACGCCGGGCACGTGCCGGCGCACAGCGAGGCGGCGATGCACGCGCTCGGCGGCCGGTCCGTGGCCGCCGCCGCGGCGCTCGCCGACGACGTGGCGGTCCGCGCGGAGCCGGCCGGGCCGGTGCCCGCGTACGAGGTGTGGCGGCGCAACGTCCGCGCGCACTTCGAGCCGGCCGGCATCAACCACGGTCGCTGAGAACCGCCCGCGTCGTCCCCCGGACGGTCGCCGCGCCGTCGCGTGTCGACGGTGCACGTGAATGTTCCGCCTAGTTGCGACGAGTGCGCAAGGTTGAAGAAATCAATCCTTCCCGCGCTTGCCATCATCGAAATGGATGTCCATCCCCGGTAAACGGAAACACCGACCCTTTGGGGGAACGTGCCATGCAGAGCCTGCGTGATCTGCGGCGCAGAATCCTGACGCCAAATATCTCCGAGACGAAAATGGACGTGCGCGGATTCCACGTGAAGAACGAGGAATCGAAGGCGCTGCTCGAAACCGTCGGCGCCTCATTCCTCGCCGGTTACGGATACGCCGCCGAGGCGCCGACGACCGAGGCGGCCGAACGCCGCCTGGAAACGGTGCCGACGCGTTTTCGTGGTTTCGCGTACGAGGGCGCCGCGATGGGCTTCGCCGTCCGGGACGCGCTGCGGCCGGGCCGCCCCCGGCACGTGCCGGGTCTGCTCGCCGGTCGGGGCGACGCGCACGTCTACATGGCGTACGTCGGCGTGGGCTGGGCGATGGCCCGGTTGCCCCGGATCCGCTGGGGCCAGTTGTACGCCCCGGACCCGCTCCTGCGGTGGCTGGTGCTCGACGGCTACGGCTTCCACCAGGCGTACTTCCACACCGACCGGTACGTGTACGGGCAGTACCGCCACCCGCGGTTCCCGTGGCCGGCCGAGGGCCCGCGCGAGTACGCCGACCGGGTCATCGACCAGGGCATCGGGCGGGCCACCTGGTTCGTCGGCGGCACCGACGTGGACCGGGTGACGGAGATCTTCGCCGCGTTCCCCGCGCACCGGCGGGCCGACCTGTACGCCGGGGCGGGCCTCGCCGCCACCTACGCCGGGGGAGCCACCGAGGCGGACCTGCACCGGTTCCGCGACCGGGCCGGCGACTACCGGGTGGACCTCGCCCAGGGCAGCGCCTTCGCGGCCGGGGCCCGGGTACGCGCCGGTCTGGTCGTCCCGCACAACGAGGTCGCCACGCAGGTGTTCTGCGGCATGTCCACCGCCGAGGCGTCGAAGGTGACCGACGTGACCCTGCCCAGCGGGCAGGACGGCGGCACGCCCGCCTACGAGCGGTGGCGCCAGGCCATCGCCGCCGAGTTCGAGGGGCGGTGCTGACCGTGGCGCCCCACCCAGCGGCCCGTCCCGCGCCCAGGCGGTCCACCACCGCACGCAACGAAGGAGAGACCTCGTGACAAGGATCGCTGTCGTGGGGATGGCGTGCCGCTACCCGGACGCCACGTCGCCCCGTGAACTGTGGGAGAACGCCCTCGCCGGGCGGCGGGCCTTCCGCCGGCTGCCCGACGTGCGGATGAGTCTGGACGACTACTGGGATCCGGACCCGGCCACGCCCGACCGCTTCTACGCCCGCAACGCGGCGGTCATCGAGGGCTACGAGTTCGACCGCATCGCCTACAAGATCGCCGGCAGCACCTACCGCTCCACCGACCTCACCCACTGGCTCGCCCTCGACATGGCGGCCATGGCGCTGGCCGACGCCGGGTTCCCGATGGGGGAGGGACTGCCCCGCGAGCGCACCGGCGTGGTCGTCGGCAACACGCTGACCGGCGAGTTCTCCCGGGCCAACCAGCTGCGGCTGCGCTGGCCCTACGTGCGCCGCATGGTCGCCGCCGCGCTCAAGGAGCAGGACTGGGACGACGACCAGCTCACCACGTTCCTCGACGACTTCGAGGCGACCTTCAAGGGCCCGTTCCCGGAGGTCGACGAGGACACCCTCGCGGGCGGCCTGTCCAACACCATCGCCGGGCGCATCTGCAACCACTTCGACTTCAAGGGCGGCGGCTACACCGTCGACGGCGCCTGCTCCTCGTCGCTGCTCTCCGTCGCCACCGCGTGCAAGACCCTCTCCGACGGCGAGGTCGACGTGGCGGTCGCCGGCGGGGTCGACCTCTCCATCGACCCCTTCGAGATCATCGGCTTCGCCAAGACCGGCGCGCTGGCGCGCGGCGAGATGCGGGTCTACGACCGCGGCTCGAACGGCTTCTGGCCCGGCGAGGGCTGCGGCATGGTGGTCCTGATGCGCGAGGCCGAGGCCCGCCAGGCGGGGCACCGCATCTACGCCACCATCGCGGGCTGGGGCATCTCCTCCGACGGCAAGGGCGGCATCACCCGGCCCGAGGTCGCCGGCTACCAGCTCGCCCTGCGCCGGGCGTACGACCGGGCCGGGTTCGGCATCGAGACCGTCGGGCTCTTCGAGGGCCACGGCACCGGCACGCAGGTGGGCGACGCCACCGAACTCCAGGCCCTGTCCCTGGCCCGGCGCACCGCCGACGAGAACGCCGCCCAGGCCGCGATCAGCTCGATCAAGGGCATGATCGGGCACACCAAGGCGGCGGCCGGCGTCGCCGGCCTGATCAAGGCCGCGATGGCCGTCCACCACGAGGTCCTGCCGCCCACCATCGGCTGCGTCGACCCGCACGAGATCCTCACCGCCGAGCAGTCCGCGCTGCGGGCCCTGCGCAAGGCCGAGGCGTGGCCGCGCGGCCTGCCGGTGCGCGCCGGCATCACGGCGATGGGCTTCGGCGGCATCAACACCCACATCGTGCTGGAGAACGGGCAGCCGCGTCGCTCGTCCCGGCTGGACAGCCGCTTCCGCAACCTCGCCGCCTCGATGCAGGACGTGGAGCTGCTGCTCGTCGACGGGGGCAGCCCGCAGGAGCTGCGCGAGCGGTTGCAGCGTCTCGTCGAGTTCGTGCCCACGGTGTCGTACGCCCAGCTGGGCGACCTCGCCGCCACCCTGCACCGGGAACTGCGCGACCTGCCGTACCGGGCGGGCGTGGTGGTCTCCTCGCCGGAGGACGGCGAGCGGCAGCTGCGCCGGATCTGCGACGCCCTCGACGCCGGCGAGGTACGCCTGTTCTCCTCCGACGGCCGCTGCTTCCTGGGCCACGTGAGCGGCCCGGGCCGCATCGGCTTCCTCTTCCCCGGGCAGGGGTCCGGCAAGGGCACCTCGGGTGGCGCGCTGCGCCGCCGCTTCGCCGACGTGGAGGAGGTGTACCAGCGGGCGGCGCTGCCGAGCAGCGGCGACATGGTCGCCACCGCGGTGGCCCAGCCGCGGATCGTCACCGGTTCGCTCGCCGGCCTGCGGGCGCTGTCGCTGCTCAACCTCGACGCGACGGTCGCCGTCGGGCACAGCCTCGGCGAGATCGCCGCCCTGCACTGGGCCGGCGTGCTCGACGAGGAGGCCCTGCTCCGGGTCGCCGGCGTGCGCGGCCGGACGATGGGGGAGCACAGCGCCTCCGGCACGATGGCCAACATCGGCGCCCCGCCCGAGCGGGTGGCCGGGCTGATCGCCGGCCTGTCCGTGGTGATCGCCGCGTACAACGGGCCGGAGCAGACCGTGATCGCCGGCTCGGAGGCCGCGGTGGAGGACGCCTGCGAGCGGGCCCGCTCCGCCGGCCTGCGGACCACGCGGCTGTCGGTGTCCCACGCGTTCCACTCCCCGCTGGTCGAGCCGGCCGCGGACGCCTTCCTCGGCGCGCTGGCGGGGGAGCGGTTCGGATCCGTCACCCGGCGGGTCGTCTCCACCGTCACCGGCGAACCGCTCGCCCACGACACCGACGTCTCCGCCCTCCTGCACCGCCAGATCACCGACCCGGTGCTGTTCAGCCAGGCCGTGGCCCTCGCCGCCAAGGAGGTCGACCTCTTCGTCGAGGTCGGCCCGGGGCAGGTGCTCTCCGGCCTCGCGGCGGCCAGCACCGACCTGCCGGCGGTGGCGCTCAACACCGACGACGAGTCGCTGGCGGGCCTGCTGCGGGTCGCGGCGGCCGCGTACGTCGTCGGCGCCGGCGGCGTGGAGGGCACCCTCTTCCACGACCGGCTGGTCCGGCCGCTCGAGGTGGGCCAGAACTTCCGCTTCTTCGCCAGCCCCTGCGAGTCCGCCCCGGTGGTGAGCCTGCCCAAGGGCGCCGGCGTCCGGGCGGCGGTCCCGTCGACGGCGAACGGGCAGCGGCCGGAGTCGGAGCAGCCGGCCGGCGAGTCGAGCCTGCAACTGCTGCGCCGGCTGGCCGCCGAGCGGGCGGAGCTGCCGCTGGAGATGGTGCACGACGGCAGCCAGCTCCTCGACGACCTCCACCTCAGCTCGATCACCGTCGGCCAGCTGGTCAACCAGGCGGCGCAGCAGCTCGGCGTGCCGGCCGCGCAGACTCCCACCAACTTCGCGACGGCCACCGTCGGGCAGCTCGCCGAGGCACTGGAGCAGCTCGCCCGGACCGGTCGGGACACCGACGCGGCCGGCCCGGCCATCGTGCACGGCGTCGCAGACTGGTGCCGGGCCTGGTCGGTGGACCTCGACGAGGCGCCGGCCCCGGTCGCCGCCCGGGCCGGGGCCGACGGAGCCTGGCAGCTGTTCGCCCCCGCCGGTCACCCGCTCGCCGAGCCGCTGCGCGCGGCCCTGCAGACCGCCGGCCTCGGCGCGGGCGTGCTGGTGTGCCTGCCGGAGCGGTGCGCCGAGGCCGATCTCGAACTGGCCCTGCGCGGCGCGCAGGCGGCGACGGCCGCCGCCCCCGGCACCCGCTTCGTCCTCGTCCAGCAGGGACCGGGCGCGGCCGGGCTGGCCAAGACGCTACGGCTGGAGGCGCCGCAGCTGCGCACCACCATCGTGCACACCCCGCCGGTGCCGGAGGCCGTGGCCCGGGTGACGGCGGAGGTCGGCGCCACGGACGGGTTCGCCGAGGTCCGCTACGACGCCGCCGGGCGGCGCCGGGTGCCGACCCTGCGCGGGCTGCCGGTGCGGCCCGCCGAGACGCGGCAGCCGCTGGGCGCCGAGGACCTGCTGCTGGTCACCGGCGGCGGCAAGGGCATCACCGCGGAGTGCGCCCTGGCCATGGCCGTCGACAGCGGCGCCGGCCTGGCCGTGCTGGGCCGCTCCGATCCCGCCCAGGACGACGAGCTGGCCGCGAACCTCAAGCGGATGGCGGACGCCGGCGTACGGGTGCGCTACGCCCGGGCCGACGTCTCCGACCCGGAGCAGGTGCGGCAGGCCGTCGACGGGCTCGTCGCCGAGCTGGGACCGGTCACGGCGGTGCTGCACGGCGCGGGCCGCAACGAGCCGGCGGCGTTGACCGGCCTCACCATGGACGCGTTCCGCCGCACGTTCGCGCCGAAGGTCGACGGCCTGCGCGCCGTGCTCGACGCGGTCGACCCCGACCGGCTGCGCCTGCTGGTGACGTTCGGCAGCATCATCGGCCGGGCGGGCCTGCGCGGCGAGGCGCACTACGCCACGGCCAACGACTGGCTGGCCGAGCTGACCGTCGACTTCGGCCGGCGTCACCCGAACTGCCGCAGCCTCTGCCTGGAGTGGTCGGTCTGGTCCGGCGTCGGCATGGGTGAGCGGCTGTCCGTGGTCGAGGCGCTGACCCGCGACGGCATCACCCCGGTCACCCCCGACCAGGGCGTGCAGATGCTCCGGCGCCTGCTCGCCGACCCGCAGGCACCGTCGGTGGTGGTGGTCAGCGGGCGTACGGAGGGCATCGACACGGTCCGGATGGACCGTCCGGAGCTGCCGCTGCTGCGGTTCGTGGACCGCCCGCTCGTGCGCTACCACGGCGTCGAGCTGGTCGCCGAGGCCGAGCTGAAGCCGGTCACCGACCTCTACCTGGACCACCACCGGCTGGACGGCAACCTGCTGTTCCCGGCGGTGTTCGGCATGGAGGCGATGGCCCAGGTCGCCGCGGCGGTGACCGGACGCGACGACACACCGGTGGTCGAGCGGGCCGAGTTCCTGCGGCCCATCGTGGTGCCGCCGGAGGGCAGCACCACCATCCGGATCGCCACCCTCGTGGTCGACGACGACGTCGTGGACGCGGTCATCTACAGCGCGGAGACGGAGTTCAGCGCGGCGCACTTCCGGGCGCGGCTGCACTTCACCGGCACGCGACCGCCGGCGGGCCCGCCCGAGCAGGTGCCCGCCGGGCTGCCGGCGGTGCCGTTGGAGCCCGCCACCGACCTGTACGGCGACATCCTGTTCCAGGGTGGACGGTTCCAGCGGCTGCGCCGCTACCACCGGTCGGCCGCCCGGCACGTCGACGCCGACGTCGTCACGGCTCCGCAGACGCGCTGGTTCGCCGACTACCTGCCGGACGCCCTGCTCCTCGGCGACCCCGGCGTGCGGGACGCCCTCATGCACGGCAACCAGGTCTGCGTTCCCGACGCGACGCTGCTGCCGGCCGGGATCGAGCGGCTGCACCCGGCGGGGACCCGCCTGACCGGGGCGGAGGAGCTCCGCTACTGCGCCGAGGAGCGCAGCCGCGACGGCGACACCTACGTCTACGACATCGCGCTGCGCTCCGCCGACGGTGTGGTCGTGGAGCGGTGGGAGGGCCTGCGGCTGCGGGCGGTACGCAAGAAGGACGGCCGTGGCCCGTGGGTCGCGCCGCTGCTCGGCTCGTACCTAGAGCGGGCGGTCGGCGACCTGGTCGGCGGCGACGTCGCCGTCGCGGTGGAGCCGACCCCGACGGAGCAGGGCGGGCGCGGCGAGCCGTCCGGGCAGGGCACGCCGGACGAGACCCGTCGGCGGCGGGCCCGGACCGCGGTGGCCGCCGGCCGGGCCGCGGGCGGGCCGGTCGAGGTCGCGTACCGGCCGGACGGCCGCCCCGAGCTGGCCGACGGGCGGTCCCTCTCCGCCGCGCACGCCGAGGACCTGACGCTGTGCGTGGTGGGGACCGGGCCGCTGGCCTGCGACGTCGAGGCGGTACGCGCCCGGGAGGAGTCGGTCTGGCAGGGCCTGCTCGGCGCACACGTCGACCTCGCCCGGCTTTGCGCCGCCGACGGCGGGGAGTCCCTGGACGCGGCGGCCACGCGGGTGTGGGCGGCGATCGAGTGCCTGCGCAAGGCGGGGCTCTCGCACCGGGCGCCGCTGGCCGCGGTGCCCTCGGACCGGGCCGGCTGGCTGGTCTTCGCCTCCGGCGACCTGCGGATCGCCACGCTCGTCACGACCGTGCGGGACCTGCCCCAGCCGATGGCGTTCGCGATCCTCACGGAAGGACGGGCGTAGGCGATGGACAAGTACTTCGAGTACCTGCACACGGTGGGCTTCGAGGAGACCAACCTCGTCGGCAACGTGTACTACGTCAACTATCTGCGCTGGCAGGGGCGCTGCCGGGAGATGTTCCTGAAGGAACGGGCGCCGGACGTGCTGGCGGACGTACGCGACGACCTGAAGCTGTTCACCCTCCGGGTCGACTGCGAGTTCTTCGCCGAGATCACCGCGTTCGACGAGCTGTCCATCCGGATGCGCCTGGTGGAGCTGGCGCAGACCCAGCTGGAGTTCAGCTTCGACTACGTCAAGCTCGACCGGGACGGCGGCGAGACGCTGGTGGCCCGGGGCCGGCAGCGCATCGCCTGCATGCGCGGCCCGAACACCCGCACCGCGCCGGCGAGGGTGCCGGAGGCACTGGTGACGGCGCTCGCGCCGTACACCTCGGCGCGGCGCACCTGACGGCGCGAGGAGGAGACGTCGTGGACGTACAGCGAACACTCACCGTCGGGACGCCCGACGTGACGGCACTGCGGCGGGCGTACGGCGCATTCGCGACCGGCGTCACGGTGGTGACCGTCGGCGGTGCCACCCCGCACGGGATGACCGCCAACTCGTTCACCTCGGTGTCGCTCGACCCGCCGTTGGTGCTGGTGTGCGTCGACCGGAACGCGGTGATGCACGCCTGTCTCTCCGAGACCCGGGAGTTCGGGGTCTCGGTGCTGACCGACGACCAGGAGAAGGTGGCCCGGTACTTCGCCGACGGGCGGCGACCGCTCGGCGGCGAGCAGTTCGACCAGGTGGACTGGCGGCCGGGCGCGACGACGGGAGCGCCGCTGATCAGCGGCGCCCTCGCCCACTTCGAGTGCGAGGTGTGGCGTTCCTACGACGGCGGCGACCACACCATCTTCCTCGGCCGGCTGCTCTCCCTGAAGCGCCGGTCGGACGGGGAGGCCCTGCTCTTCCTCTCCGGACGGTTCCGTCAGGTCGAGCGGGAGCGGAGTGAGGCGGCATGACGACGATCGAGGGAGCCGCCCGGCGCACGCCGCCGGGCCCGCCCCGCTCCGCCGGCCTGCAGATGCTGGTCCTGATGGGCCGGGACCGGCTGCGGATGATGACCCTGGCCGCGGAGCGGTACGGCGACGCCGCCCGGCTGCCGGTCGGCCCCAAGCAGCTCTACTTCTTCAACCACCCCGACCACGCCAAGCACGTCCTGTCGGACAACAGCGCCAACTACCAGAAGGGCATCGGCCTGGTGCACGCCCGCCGGGCGCTCGGTGACGGCCTGCTCACCAGCGAGGGTGAGCTGTGGCGCAAGCAGCGCAAGGTGATCCAGCCGGCGTTCCAGAAGGGACGGCTCGCCCAGTACGCGGGGGTGATCGGCGAGGAGGCCGCGCTGTTGGTCGAGCGGCTGGCGGCGCGGGCCGGCGGCCCTCCGGTGGACGTGCTGGAGGAGATGACCACGCTGACCCTCGGGGTGCTCGGGCGGACCCTGCTCGACGCCGAGCTGAGCGGCTTCCACGGCGTCGGCGGGTCGTTCGCCGCCGTGCAGGACCAGGCGATGTTCGAGCTGGAGACGCTCAGCGCGGTGCCGCCGTGGATCCCGTTGCCCCGGCAGTTGCGCTTCCGGCGCGCCCGTCGCCACCTCCAGCAGGTCGTCGACGAGCTCGTCGCCGGCCGGGGCCGGAACGTGGACGGCCGCGACGACGTGCTCTCCCGCCTGATCATCTCGACCCGGCTGGAAAAGGACCCGCGGGTGGCCCGGCAGCGGCTGCGCGACGAGCTGGTCACGCTGCTGCTGGCCGGGCACGAGACGACCGCCAGCACGCTGGGCTGGAGCCTGCACCTGCTCGACCGGCATCCGGAGATCCGGCAGCGGGTCCGCGAGGAGGCCGTGACGGTGCTGGGCGACCGGCTGCCCGGGTACGAGGACCTGCACCGGCTGCGCTTCACGGCGATGGTGGTGGAGGAGGCCATCCGGCTCTATCCGCCGGTCTGGCTCCTGCCCCGCAAGGCCCAGCAGGCCGACGAGATCGGCGGGTACCACGTGCCGGCGGGGGCGGACATCCTCATCTCCCCGTACACCCTGCATCGGCATCCCCGGTTCTGGGACGAGCCGGACCGGTTCGACCCGGACCGCTTCGACCCGTCACGCAGCACGGAGCGCCCCCGGTACGCGTACATCCCGTTCGGCGCCGGCCCACGGTTCTGCGTGGGCAACAACCTGGGCATGATGGAGGCCACCCTCGTCCTGGCCATGCTGCTGCGGGACGTGCGCCTGGCCGGTGTGCCGGGCCGTCCGGTGGTGCCCGAGCCGATGCTGTCGCTGCGGGTGCGCGGCGGGCTGCCGATGACGGTGCACAAGGTCGACTGATTGCCGCGCAGCGGTCCCGCGGGCGCCACGGCGTCCGCGGGACCGCTGCGTGTCCGCCCGGGCGTCCGCACCGCCCCGGACGGACGCCGGCTCCGCGCTGGCGTGACGCGGGGACGTGGACGCGGGGCGTGACGGGAGCGCCGGCGTGACGCGGGGGAGCGCGTGAACGGGGCGTGACGCGCACGGGGGCGTGACGCCGGGGAGCGGCGTGAACGGGGCGTGACGCGGCGGCGTGCACGGGGGGCGTGACGCGGGGGCGCCGTGCACGGGTGCGGCCCGGCGGCGTGCACGAGGCGGTCCGTCGGCGGACATGGCGGTACCCCGGCCGTCGACGCCGTTGCTGGCGCCGGCGGCCGGGGTGCCTCGTGGCCGACCGCGGGTGACGCGGCGGTGGGGAGCGCCGCCCGAGGGGTACGCGGTGCTCCGCCGGGGGCGGGTCAGGCCGCGTACACCTCGGCCCGGTTCTCCCCCTGGGCCTGGCGTTCGCTCGCCGCCTTCCGGCTGTCGAGCAGGGCCAGGAGCACCGGTGGGTCTATCTTGGACACCTCCTTGAGGTGGGCGTCCGCGGTCAGGGTCTGCCGGCCGCGGACGACCAGCGGACCCACCGCGGACACCATCATGGTGTCCTGCTGGAGCCGGAGCACGTCGCCCGAGACGGAGTGGCACAGCAGGTACCAGGTGCCGTCGGGCACGTTCACGAAGCGGTAGACGCCCGGCGACTCCATGATGGCGCAGCGTGCTGGCGGGCCCTCGGGGATGCGGTGCTGGAACAGCCCCATGAAGATGAGCCCGGGCACCGGCCCGCGGGCGGGGGCGGTGACCCGCCCGGTGATGGTGCCGTGCGTCTGGCCCGACGGGCGTTGGGTGGGGATGCGCGGGGCGAAGCCGCCCATCCGCCGGTACGTGGTGGGTGGCAGGCCGACGCTCTTGGTGAACCTGGTGCTGAACGTGCCGACGCTGTTGTAGCCCACCCGGAGGCTGATGTCCGTGACGTTGAGCCTGGTCGTGGTGAGCAGCCGCTTGGCCTCCTGCAGGCGGATCGCGGACAGGAACCGACCGGGCGAGATGCCGGTGACCCGCTGGAAGATCCGCGTGAAGTGGAACTTGCTGAACATGGCTGCGCGTGCCATGTCGTCCACCGTCAACTGCTCCGATAAATTGCTGCGCATCGTGTCGATCGCTCGTTCCACTGCCTGCTCTGCGCTGTCGTGCATTTGTCTCCCCCGGATTGCGGACAATCCCAATGTGTGGATGTGGCGAATTGGGCCGAGTCATTTGGGAGCATCGACCGCCACTATTCCCCGCTAACCGCAGTCGATGCTAGCCGAGGCCGGACGGCCGGTCAACACGTTCTGCGTTCGGAGAGTAGCGCGGAGTGACGAGGGGGGGCTTATCAATTCTTGCCCAGAATTGGCAAGTGCCACTGTACGTTCCGGATGAAGATCGCTAAGATTGCGCTTCGTATTGTGGAACTCGCCAGTATCCGCGCCGCCTTCTATCAATCCTTAGCGTAATTTTTCGGACATCGGCGGCGCGTTCCGATGCGTGGCGATCAAGTGGCCCGCGCCCCCGTCGCCGGCGTGTCCGATCCGTCGTGGATGAGCATCGATCAATGGCTAGCGATCGATCTCTATGGCAAGATTGCCCAAACGTTCGCCAGGGCGGAGGACGCGTGCGTATCTCGGAGCTCAGTCGACAGAGTGGCGTGTCGGTCCCGACGATCAAGTTCTATCTGCGTGAGGGATTGCTTCCGGCGGGCCTGCCCACCGGTCGCAACCAGGCGGACTACAGCGAGCGGCACCTGCGCCGGATCCGACTGATCCGGACCCTGAGCGGGATCGCCGGGCTCGACCTCTCGTCGGTCCGCGAGATCCTGGCGGCCATCGACGACGACGAGGTCACCCTGCGCGACGCGTACCAGGTGCTGGACCGCGCCCTCTACCTCGACGGGTCGGAGACGCTGGGCAGGGCCGCCGTGGACTGCGCACGCACGGAGGTGGCCGAGCTGGCCGACGGGCTCGGCTGGTCCCGCGAGACCAGTGCCTCCGGCGGCGAGGTGCTGGCGCAGGTGCTGGCCGGGCTGCGCAGCCTCGGCTGCGAGGCCGACGCTCCCTTCTTCCTCGCCTACGCCCGCGCCGCAGAGCAGCTCGTCGTCGCGGAGCTCGACCTGCTCGCCGGCGACGGCGGGACCGAGAAGGGTCCCGCGATCGTGCGCAGCGTCCTGTTCGGGGTCGCCCTGTCCGCCCTGCGCCGCATGGCGCATGAGCACCACGCCGCGCTGCGATTCCCACTGAATACGGTTGAGTGCGGTCCTCGAACAGGTGAGATGCCGGATCCAACCGGCCGGTAACGTGCGCGCCCTCCCTCGGCCACTGAGCAACTTTTGAGAAGAACTCAAGCCGTGCTCCCGCGACCATAAGTGGGCCGGTGGCGACTTTCGCGGCCGGTTCACCAGGCATCGTGAAGGGACCGCACGCCATGCCTCGATCGGCTGAGAATGGGCAGCGCCGGCCACGTACGCCGTAGCGCCCCGCGTGAGTGAATGCCCCGTTCCTGCGGCAATCAACTGCCGATGGATGACGGCGATAAAATTGTCGCCGGGACAATTCACTCCATTTCTCGGTCGGCGACACTGCCCGTCGCCAGACCCGGCCGCACGGCGAGATCAGCCGCTGCACGGCACGGGTGGTGGCCCAATCTGGAGGGGAACCCCTTGCCATCCCAACCCGTCGGCGCCATCCGCCGAATCATTCCCGCTGTCTTCGTGTTGGTCCTCGTGGCCGCGTTCTTCGCCGTGGCCCGGCTGCCCAGCGCGTCGGCCGAGGAGCGTCAGACGCTGGCGTCGCGGTTCGGCTTCACCGAGCTGCCGATCGCGCTGCCGCCCGGCCTTCCCGAGCGCTCCGTGCGGCCCGTCAATCCCGAGTACGAGCACATCCGCGCCTGGGTGTCGTCGGTCGGCGCCGCCGTCGCGGCCAACGACCTCGACGGCGACATGATCGCCAACGACCTCTGTCTGGTCGACACCCGCAGCGACAGCGTCATCGTCACGCCGTCGCCCGACGGGCCCGCCCGGTACGCGCCCTTCGTGCTGGACCCCGCGCCCCTGCCCACCCACAAGTCGATGGCGCCGATGGGCTGCGTGCCCGGCGACTTCAACGGCGACGGCCGCACCGACCTGCTCGCCTATTACTGGGGTCGTACGCCGGTGCTGTTCCTGCACCGCGCCTCCGCCGCCGGACCGCTGGCCCTGGGGACCTACCACCCCACCGAACTGATCGGCCAGCCGTCCTCCTCCAGCGGCGAGTACCAGGGCAAGTTCTGGAACACCAACGCGGTCGCGGTCGCGGACTTCGACGGCGACGGCCGGCCGGACATCGGCGTCTTCAACTACTTCCCCGACAGCCAGGTGCTCGACCCGGCCGGCCAGCCGAACGTCGAGATGAACCACTCGCTGTCCCGGGCGCAGAACGCCGGCGGGGCGCACGTGCTGCGCTGGACCGCCGCCACCAGCGGCGACAACCCGACCGCGACGTACGTCGAGCAGTCCGCCATCCCGCCGCAGTACGCGACCGGCTGGACCCTCGGCGCCGGTTCCGCCGACATCGACGGCGACCTGCTGCCCGAGCTGTACCTGGCCAACGACTTCGGACGGGACCGCTTCTTCCACAACGTCTCCACGCCGGGGCAGATCCGCTTCGCGATGGCGGAGGGACGCCGCGGCGCGCTCACCCCGAAGTCCATGGTGGTCGGCCACGACTCGTTCAAGGGCATGTCCATCGAGTTCGGTGACCTCGGCGGCACCGGCAAGTTCGACATGTTCGTCAGCAACATCACCACCTCCTGGGGCTTGGAGGAGAGCAACTTCGTCTGGCGCAACAACTCGTCGAGCCTGGCCGACGCCCGCAAGCGGTTGAGCGAGGGCAAGGCCGTCTTCGACAACAAGGCCGCCGAACTCAACATGGCCTGGGTCGGCTGGGGCTGGGACGCCAAGATCGCGGACTTCGACAACAGCGGCGAGATGTCGGTGGTCCAGACCGCCGGGTTCGTCAAGGGCAAGATCAATCGTTGGTCCTGGTTGCAGGAACTGGCCATGAGCAACGACCTCATGCTCCGTAACCCGGCCATGTGGCCCAAGGCCGAGCCGGGCGACGACATCGCCGGCTCCGAGCCGTTCGCGTTCTGGGTGCGGGAGAAGAACGGACGCTACGCGAACATCAGCGCCGAGCTCGGCATGACCGACAGCACCCCCAGCCGTGGGGTGGCCGTCGCCGACACCAACGGCGACGGGGGTCAGGACTTCGCGGTGGCCCGCCAGTGGGGCGCCCCGTCCTACTACCGCAACGACAAGCCCGGCAGCGGCAACTTCCTCGGCCTGCGCCTGTGCCGCCCGGGTGAGGACGGCCGCGGCACGCCCGCGTACGGGGCCCAGGTCCGGGTGAAGACCGCGGACGGTCGTACCCGCGTCGCCCAGCTCGACGGCGGCAGCGGCCACTCGGGCAAGCGCAGCTTCGACGTCTTCTTCGGTCTCGGTGACGCCGGTGCCAAGCCGGTCTCGGCGGAGATCGCCTGGCGCGACCTGAACGGTGGCGTGCACAAACAGACCCTCGACCTCGCCGCGGGCTGGCACACGATCATGCTCACGGACAAAGCCCAGGAGATGAACGCCAAATGACCGACGTCCGAGACAGCGCCCGCACCGACACCGACGTGAGGGGGGTGGGGGGCACCGCGGTCGCCGACGCCCCGGTCGGCCCGGCGCCGACCGTCACCTTCGACCGCAACGCGGCGGTGGCGGCCACGCCCGGAGCTCCCCCGAGGGTCGACCGGCGGGACCCCCGCTACCTGGCCCTGCGCAACTTCGCCCTCTCCATGAGCATCTTCAACATCCTCGGCTACACGGTGCTCGGCTTCGAGCAGCCGTGGACCTGGCCGCTGCTCGCCCTGGCGGTCGGTTACGCCACCGAGATCGTGGTCGAGCTGGTCACCGCCCGCGCCAACAAGCGCCCCGCCGCCTTCACCGGCAACGGCGCCTGGGGCATGTACACGTTCCTGCTGCCCACCCACATCACCGCGCTCGCCGCGAACATGCTGCTCTACGCCAACGACAACTTCTGGCCGATCGCCTTCGCGGTGGTCGTCGCCATCGGCCAGAAGGCGATCTTCCTGGCGCCGATCAAGGGCCGCATGCGGCACTTCATGAACCCGTCGAACTTCGGCATCACGGTGACCCTGGTGGCCTTCTCCTGGGTCAACATCGCCCCGCCGTACCACTTCACCGAGGACGTCCCGGACATGATCCGGATCCTCGTGCCGCTGGTCATCCTGACGGCCGGCACGGTGCTCAACGGGGTGCTGACCAAGAAGATCCCGCTGGTCGTGGGCTGGGTGGGCGGCTTCGTCATCCAGGCGCTCGTGCGGCACTTCATCTGGGACGTCGCCCTCTGGGCGGCCCTGCTGCCGATCACCGGTGTCGCGTTCGTGCTCTTCACCAACTACATGATCACCGACCCGGGCACGACGCCCAGCTCGGGTCGGGCCCAGTTCATGTTCGGCGCGAGCGTCGCCGGCGTGTACGGCGTGCTGATCACCTTCAACGTCGTCTACACGCTCTTCTTCGCCGTGACGATCGTCTGTCTCGCCCGGGGCCTGCTCTGGTGGGGCATCTGGCTGCGTGACCGCTCCCGGCGTGCGAACACGCCGGAGGCGCGGCCCGCCGTCACCTGACGCACGGGCGGTCCGTCGCCGGCGCGGCCCCGGGTGGGCGCGCCGGCGACGGACCTCGTTCCGACCGACCCGCACGGCAGAGAGGAGAGCGAGGCGATGAGCGTGCACCACAGCCCGCAGGCCCCACCGCGAGGTGTGCCGCCGCAATCCGTACCCCGGCCGGTGGCCCGCCCCGGACGGACGGCGGTGATGAGCGCCGCGGCGGGCGTGCTGCTCGCCGTGCTCTGGTCGTTCGAGCTGGTGGACTCGGTGATCGGCGACACCGTCGCCGACACCCTGTTGGGCCACGACGCTAAGGGCACCGCCATCACCGGCACCGCGGCGGGGCTGCTGTTCGCCTTCGTGTCCGGCTTCGCCGGGACCTTCACCGCCTGCAACATCGCGATGGCGGCCTCGGTCGGCCCGATGAGCCAGGCCGGCGCGGCCGGGCACCGCCACGGCGTACGGTCGCTGCTGCGGCCCGTCGCCTGGTTGACGGTCGGCATGCTGGCGGTGTCGGCGACCTACGGCGCGCTCGGGGTGCTGCTCGGCGAACGGCTGCCGCAGCTGTCCACCGACACCGTGGGCGGGATGCCCGTACGCCTGATCCAGTCGTCGGTGGTCTTCGGCCTGATCGGCCTCGCGCTGACCTACCTCGGGCTGGCGGCCCTCGGCCTGCTGCCCGACGTCTTCGCGCGCCGGCCGGTGGCGCGGGTGGTCGTCATGGGCGCCCTGGTCGGGGGGTTCCTGGTCGGCCGGCCGTACCCGCTGTTCAACAAGCTGTTCCACTGGGCCGTCGACACCGGCAACCCGGGGTACGGCGCGCTCGCCTTCGCCCTCCAGTCGCTGGGCAACGTGCTGATCGTCGCGGCGCTCTTCGCGGTCCTGATCCTGGCCAGCCGGGGTCGGTTCCTCGCCTGGATGGCGTCGCCGCGCCGGGCCGCGACCGTGACCGGCGCGCTGCTGGTCGCGCTGGGCGTCTTCACCGTCGTGTACTGGGACCTGCGCGTGCCCGCGATCTTCGGTGTGGGCTGGTTCCCGACGATGCCGTACAACTGAGCGGCGCGACGACCGACGGCGCCCCCGGTCCGGGCTGGACCGGGGGCGCCGTCGGCCCGGTCAACGGGCGTTGCCGGGCACCGGCCCCGGGGCGCGCGCGGGGCTGCCGGTGCCGGCCGTGGGCCGGGCACGCCCGGCGGTGGCCGCCATCCAGCCGGTCGTGATCAGCAGCAGGGCCGCGATGTAGGTGGTCATCACGGCCAGGCCGTGGCCGGGGATCCGGGAGCCGGCGGCGTCCATCCCGATCAGCAGGTCGGAGACCAGGAACAGCCCACCGCCCAGGGCCACCCGCCGGGAGACGCCGGCCGCGGCGGCGGCCATCAGGCTGAGCGCGAGGCTGTAGCCGAGCACCGGCAGCCGCAGCGGGCCGAGGGAGTTCCACAGCACCAGGTTCGCCGCCACCCAGCAGGCGAGGTAGGCGGCGACCGCGACGACCGGCGGGCGCCGGTGGCGCAGGAAGGCGGTCAGGAAGGCCACCTGGGTGCCGAGGAAGCAGCCCATGCCGACGAGGAACGCCGTGTCGCCGGAGACCAGCAGCGCGATGTCGCCGCCGGTCGCGAAGACCAGCCCGACGGCCACGGGGTCGACGCGTCGGCGTACCCGCAGCAGGTGGACCAGCAGCACCGGCGCGAGCAGGGGCTTGGCCAGCCACTGCAGGAGGGTCGAGTCGGTCGCCACGCCGATCAGCTCGACGGCGGCCACCACGCCGAACAGCCAGAGGATGCTCATCGGGCCACCGCCGGCTGCGCCTGCGGGGTGGGCTGCCAGCCCGGCCGGCCGAACACGTGGCCGAGGCGGTGCCGCCAGGACGAGGCGGCCCGGGCGTCGGCCCAGATCGCCCGGTACTCGTGCGTCGCCACCCGCAGCGGGTTGTACGTGCCGACGTTCTTGGTCAGGCCGTAGCGGACGGTGGCCCGCTCGGGCTCGAACGTGCCGAACAGCCGGTCCCAGACGATCAGGATGCCGCCGTAGTTGCGGTCTAGGTACTCGGCGTTGGCGCCGTGGTGGACCCGGTGGTGCGAGGGCGTGTTGAAGAACCACTCGACGGGCCGGGGCAGCCGGCCGACCCGCTCGGTGTGCAGGAAGAACTGGTACAGCAGGCTGACCGACTGCTGAAGGAAGATCATCCAGGGCGGGATGCCGAGCAGCGCCAGGCCCAGCCAGAACGGTACGGACGTCATCGGGGTCCAGCTCTGCCGCAGGGCCGTGGAGAGGTTGAAGAAGACGCTGGAGTGGTGCACCACGTGCCCGGCCCAGAGCAGCCGCACCTCGTGGTGGGAGCGGTGGAACCAGTAGTAGGCGAGGTCGTCGGCGAAGAACAGCAGCACCCACGTCCAGACGCTGGTGGGGGAGAGCTGGATCGGCGTGACGGTGTACGCGGCGGCGTAGAGGCCGATCGTCGCCAGCTTCCACGGCACGCCGATGACCTGGCTGCCGGCACCCATGGTCAGGCTGGTGGCGGTGTCGCGCAGCTCGTACCCGCGTTCGCCGTCGTCGGGGGCGAACCGGTAGGAGAGCGCCTCGACGACGATGAGGAGCAGGAACGCCGGTACGGCGTAGAGCACGGCGGGGATCATGCCCGGGCTTCCCTTCTCGGTGCTGCGGCGGGGGTGGTGAGGGGGGCGGTGAGCAGGGCCCGTGCCTCGCGGGCGGCGTCGGCGGACCGGCCGGTGACGACGGCGTCGGCGAGCCGGCGGTGTCCCGCGACGTCGAGCAGCTCCGCGGCGCGCCGCTGCGGGGGCACCTCGCCGACGGCGAGCGCGCCGGCCACGAGGCTGTTGAAGGCCAGCAGGTAGGCGGTGTTGCCGGAGCCGGCGACGATGTGTCGCCAGAGCACGATGGTGGCCTCGCCCATCCCGGTCAGATCCGGCGCGAGGCCCGCGTACTCCTCGACGGCCCGCAGGATCGCGGCCCGCACCGCCGGGTCGCCGCGCTCGGCGCAGAGCCGGGCCGCGTCGACGCCGATGCAGGCCCGCATCTCCAGCATGTCGCGGACCAGGGTGTCCACCGGGAGGGTGTCGTGGAAGCGGGTGAGCGACAGGGCGAGGTCGAGCCCGGCGTGCACCCGCCAGTCCAGCACCCGGGTGGCGTCGCCCTGGCTGACCCGCACCAGGCCGAGCTGCTGAAGGCGGCGCAGGGCCTCCCGCACGGCGTGCCGGTTGACCCCGAAGGTGGCGGCCAGCTCCCGCTCGCCGGGCAGCGCCTCGTCCGGGCGGTAGACGCCGCTGACGATCGCGTCGCGGATCTGGCCGAAGACGTGGTCGGAGACCGACGAGCGGGGGACGGGAGCGAACGCCATGCCGTGGAGTGTGGGGCAGCGCACATCAACCCGTCAACTGGTTGGACCAGTCGGCATCGTCGGCCGGCGAGCAGACTCAGTCGTCGATCGTGACGCTGGCGATCCAGGACGGGGGCTGCGGCGCGCCGGCGCCGATCAGCCCCGCGATCACCCGGACGGACTCCAACGGCGCGGCCGGCCAGGGCGTCAGCCCGTCGGTCAGCACCACCACGACGTGCGGCCGGTCGCGCAGCGCGGCGTCGATCCCGACCCGCATGTCGGTGCCGCCGCCCCCGGCCAGCCGGACCTCGCCGACGGTGTGCACCCGCCGTACGACGTGCACGGCCGCGTCGCAGGAGAGCACCGTGACCCGGTTGCCGCCGACACCGACCGCCCGCAGCACCCCGGCCACCTCGGCGAGCGCCGCCGCGAGCTGACCGTCGCCCATCGAGCCCGACGTGTCCACCACGATCGCCACCCGGGGCACCGGCCGGCGCAGGCTGGGCAGCACCACGCCGCGCGTCGCCCCGGAACGCCGCGAGGGGCGCCGGTACGTGTAGTCGACCGCGCCACTGGCCCAGGCCGCCGCCTCGCGCACCGCCCCGGTCAACGCCCGCCGCCAGTCCACCCGGGGCTCGAGCACCTCGGCGGCCCACCGTTCCCAGCCGGCCGCGACGGTGCCCCGGGCCCGGACGTGGGCGCGGACGGCGTGTGCCGTCTCCCGACGGATCGCCCCCGCCTCGACCGCGCTGACTCCGCCCGCACCACCGATCTCCCACGGCCGGTCGACACCGTGTGCCCCCGAACCGCAGTCCGGCGCCTCGCGTCCCCGCACGTGCGCCGGCAGCAGCGGCAGGTAGGCCTCGAACAGCAGGCCCGTCGGCAGCCCGAAGGTCGCCGGCTCGACCCGGTCGGCCGGCAGCGGCAGCCGGTCCGCCACCAGGTCGTCGTTGATCTCGCAGTCCTGCGCGACGTTGACCCGGTGGTGGTCGTGCTGCTGACCCGCCGGAAGACGGTCGGCCCGGCCGTGGTGGTCGCGGAGGAGGTGGGCGACCTCGTGGATCCACACCGCCGCGAGCTGCGGCACCGGCAGCCGGTCGACGAACTCCGGCGAGACGTGGCAGCGCCAGCGCCGGTCCACCCCCATGGTGGGCACCTCCGGGGACTCCACCACGGTGAGGCTGTACAGCGCGGTGGCCAGGTAGGGCCGGTCCTGCGCCGCCCGGAACCGGGCCGCGAGCAGCTTCGTCCGGTCCAGCCGGGTACCGTCGGGGCTCATCCGGTCAGGCGCCCCGAGAGCCCGAGCACCTCGGCGAAGGCGTGGATGGCCGGCGGCACCGGCCAGGAGGTGTCGCGCAACGCCGCGAGGTCCATCGCGGCGCGCGCCGCCACGTCCGGCACACCCGCCTCGACCGCCTTGCCCAGCACCACCCAGCCGGCCTCCCAGCGCGACCGGTCGACCTTCGCCTGCACCGCCGAGATCACCGCGGTGAGGAACGCCAACTGCCGGTCGCCGCGTTCGGGCAGCCGGAACGCCTCCGGGTCGGCGAGCACCCGCTCCGGGTCGGGCAGGTCGAGGTTCTCCAGGTAGGTGACGAACTCCAACCCCGCGCCATCGCCCACCGCGCCGACCACGGCCAGCGCCAGCGCCTCCGCCCCGGCTCCGGCGGCATGATGGACGGCGAGCAGGCGCAGCACCATCTCCCAGGTGCGCGGCGACGGCCAGGCGCCGCCACGGGCCTCGGCGTCGGCCGGCAGGTGGTGGGTCAGCCCCGGCCGGGCGGTGAGGAAACCCGCGACGGCCCCGCGCGCCCGCGCCAGCGCCGTGCCGGTGCGCGCGGGGCGGACCGCCGGCACGCTGACTGCCGGCCAGGTGCCGGCCAGGCCCCGCGCGACGGTGCGCGCGTCGTGCGTCCAGTGCAGGTGTACGAACCGGTTCGCCAGTGGCGGGGCCAGATGCCAGCCGTCCGCCGCGCTGGTCGGCGGGTTCGCCGCCGCCACGATCCGCACCGACGGCGGCAGCGACAGGCTGCCGACCCGGCGCTCCAGCACCACCCGCAGCAGCGCCGCCTGCACCGCCGGCGGCGCCGAGGAGAGCTCGTCGAAGAAGAGCAACCCCGATCCGGTACGCGCCAGCCGGACCGCCCAGTCCGGCGGGGCCATCGGCACGCCGTCGGTGGCCGGGGAGTCCCCGACGATCGGCAGCCCCGCGAAGTCCGACGGCTCGTGCACGCTGGCGATGACCGTCTCCAGCGGCAGGCCCAGCCCGTCGGCGAGCTGTTGCAGGGTGGCGGACTTGCCGATGCCCGGCTCGCCCCACAGCAGCACCGGCAGGTTCGCCGACACCGCCAGGGCCAGCGCCTCGACCTTCGGGTCGGCGGCCGGCTCCGTCCGCCACGCGCGGGTCGCGGCGACGAGGTCGTCCGCCGCGGTCAGCGCCCGCGCGGTCGCCGTCACCGGCCCGTCCACTCTGCCAGTACGTCCCGGATCTCGAACACCGGCCGCACGTCGTCCCCGTCGTCGTCGTACATGCTCGCCTTTCCCTCCGCCAGGCCGCAGGCGGTGGTGTCGTCCTCGTCCGGGGTGTGCGGGTCGGCGCCGGCCGCCAGCAGCGCGCGGACCAGCTCCGGGGTGCCGCCGTCGCCCACGGCCACGTGCAGGGCGGTGCGTCCTCGACGGTCAGCGGCCCCGATCGGGACGCCGGCGTCGCACAGTCGCCGCAGCAGCGCGACGTCCTCCACGGCGCGCAGGTGGTGCAGCAGGGTCCCACCCCGGCCGTCGGCCACCCTCGGGTCGAGCCCCGCGTCGAGCAGCGCCGCCAGCGCCGTCGCACCGCCGTGCTGGATCCGGAGCAGCACGTCGCGCCGCAGCTCGCGCAGCGGCCGGGGCAGCCGACCGGTGCCGCCCCGCCACGCCTGGACGGCGGCGAAGCAGCCCGCCGACCGCCCGCCGAGGGCGCGCAGCAACTCCTCCGCGGCGACCTCCTCGTGGGTGTGCGAGACCGGGTCGAGCCGGCCGCCGCCGTGCACGAGGGCGTGCCATTCACTCCCGCAGCGCACCGGCACGCGCACCCGTATGCCCGACGTCGGCGCGGCGGAGCCGGCCCCCGGCGGTGTCGTCGGGAACAGGGCCCGGCGCACCAGGGGATGCAGATCGGCGGGGTCGAGCAGGCCGTGCCGCACCAGGTCCAGGTCGGGGGGCCGCTCGTGCACCACGGTGGCGAACCGGGGGCGGGTGAAGTGCTGCCGGTCGTACCCGACGAACGAGGCGGCCACCGAGCCGTCGCGCAGCCGGTGCACCTCGGCCACCAGCCGCCACCCCGAGCCGATCATGACCCGGTCGGCGCCGTAGCGGGCCTCGAGCCGGGCGAGTTCGGCGTCCAGCCCGAGCGGGACCAGGCGACCCTGCTCGGCGTCCGCCACCCCGTGATCGAGGCGGTGGACGTCTGGGTCCAGGTCGACGCCGGCCACGGCCCACGCCTGGAGCACCTCGCCAGCGGCGATGAGCCGGTCGAAGACCTCGGCCCGGCTCGCCGGGTCGTACGGGTCGACCGCCGGCGCGTACGACCCGACCGGCCGGAGGGCGCCGTCGGACTCGAAGCCGGGCAGCCGGGCCGGCGAGCCGCCGTACGCGACGGCGAGACCGTCCACGTGCCCGGCGCTCCAGTACGCCGGCGGCAGGTCCTGCCGGATGACGTCCTCCGCCAGCACGGGGCTGACGGTCAACCGCAGCCGCTGCGACCCGTCCACGGTCTTCGGCGTCCGCACCACCAGCGCGACGTCGCCGTCGCCGAACCGATCGTCCCTCGTGGACAGCAGGAACTGCTGGTGGGTGGCGACACCGGTGCGGCCGCCGAGTACGCGCGGCAGGTGCCAGCGCAGCAGATCCGGGGCGAGCACGCCGAGGTCCGCCTCGATCCGGCCGGCCCGGGACCGGCCGTGCTCCCGGGCCACCTCGGCCAGGTCGAACGCCACGTCGATCCGCCCGGCGGCGCAGGCGGCCCGCCAGTCGCCGGCTTCCCGGGCGGCGGTGCACGCCTCGATCATCGGGGCGGGTACGGCGTACCGGCGGATGCGTTGCCAGGTGCGGATCTCGTCGATGACGGGCGGGTTCACCGGTAGACGCTCGCGATCGCCTGGATGTCCTCGTGGGGTGCGGTGACCGGCCGCTCGGCGAGCAGTGTCGAGGCGCGGCGGCGCTGTCGGCGCGGCACGCCGCCGTTGATGCCGAGGTACTCCAGCGTCGGGTGTCCCTCGATGGCCTCGACGAGCCGCCGCGCGCCCCGCCCGCCGATCTCCGTACGCCGCAGGTCCAGCCGACGCAGCCGGGCGGCGGGCAGCGCGTCGGCGAGCATTGCCGCGCCCTCGTCGGCGACGACGTTGCCGCGCGCCCCGAGGGCCCGCTCCGACGGCGGCCGGGCCAGGTCGAGCGCCCGCCAGGAACCCAGGTGCCGGGCCAGCACCGCCACCCCGGCCGGGGTGATCCCGTTGCCTCCCAGCCCGAGCGTCAGCTCCACCCCGTCGACCAGTTCGGCGAGGGCGGCCACGCCGGCGTCGCCGAGGTGGTTGGCCGCCAGGTACAGCTCCCGCACACCGGCGGCGTTGACCAGCGCGCCGAGCACCGGCACGGCGTCCGGTCCGAAGCCGTTGCCGCCGAGGAAGAGCCGCCGTACGGGTCGCTCCCGGGCGGTCAGCGCCTCCGCGAGGGCGGTCAGCCCGGCCACGCCCATGCCGACGTTGACCAGGTCGAGCGTGCGGATGGCGGAGTTCACCGCGAGCGCCGCGGCGAGCCGGCGGACACCCTCGTCGCCGACCGGGTTGCGCTTGAGCCACAGCGCCCGCACGGTGTCGTCGCCGGCCAGCCGGTCGGCGAGCGCGTCGACCCCGGCCGGGTCGATCCGGTTGCAACCCAGGTAGAGCGTCTGGAGGTGGTGGCCCGGACGCAGGGCCTCGGCCACCGCCCGGGCGCCGTCGGCGCCGAGGCCGTTGGTGCCCAACAGCAGGTGCCGCACCAGCGGGGAGTCGACCGCGGCGGCCACGATCCGGGCGGTCTGCACCGGGCCGACGCCCTGCTTGCACAGGTCCAGCCGGCCGTCGGGCTGCACCGTGCCGCGCGCGAACACCTCGGGCCCGGCGACCGTGTCCGGCGCGGCGAGGCGGGCCAGCAGGGGGTCGAAGTCGCCGGGATCGGCGAGGCCGGCGTCGGGGTCGGCGATGGCCGGGCAGCGCACCGGCGTCGGGTCGGTCACCAGGGCACGCTCCGGTAGTCCTTGAGGAACTGGCCGCTCACCGGCGTCCCGCGTACGCCGCGCACGATCGGGTCGTAGACCCGGGCGGCCCCGTCGACGACGTCGAGTGGTGGCCGGAAGCCGAGGTCGCGCTGGGCCGCCTTGCCCGGGTGTGGCCGCTCGTCGGTGACCCAGCCGGTGTCCACGCTGTTCATGTGGATGCCGCTGGTCAGGTAATCGGGAGCGACCGTGCGGACCAGCATGTTCAGCGAGGCCTTGGCCATGTTGGTGTGGGGGTGCCGGGTGGTCTTGCCGGAACGGGAGTAGCTGCCCTCCATCGCGGAGACCTGCACGACGTGCCGCTGCGGATGGCCGCTCGCCCGCATCAGCGGGCGCAGCCGGGAGGTGAGCAGGAACGGCGCGAACGCATTCACCACGTGCACCTGCAACCACTCGTCCGGACTGACGTCGGCGTCGCTGAGCATCCAGGAGTTGACCTCGCGCAGGTCGAGCGGCTGACCCGTCTCGTCGACCCGCCCGGCGGGGAAGAACGCGTCCAGCCCGGAGGGCAGCCCGGCCGAAGGGGTCGTGGCGGGCGCGGCGCCGATCGCGATCCGTGCCGCCGGCCCGTCCAGCGCCGTGGACTCGGCCGCCCGGACCTCCCGGTGGTACGCCGCCGGCCGGTAGAGCGTCTGTGCGGCGTTGTTGACCAGGATGTCCAGCCCGGCGAAGCGCCGCCCGACCAGCGCGACGAAGTCGAACGTGCCGGCCAGGTCGAGCAGGTCCAGCCCGTGCACGTAGAGCCGGCCGGCCCAGTCGTCGGCGTCCGGCACGGCGGCGAAGCGGCGGGCCGCGTCGCGGGGGAACCGGGTCGTCACGATCACGTCGGCACCGTCACGGAGCAGCTTGAGCGCGGTGTGGAAGCCGATCTTCACCCGGCCGCCGGTCACCACGGCGGTGCGGCCGGTCAGGTCGCAGCGGGCGTGGCGCCGCTCGCGGTTCTCCGCCGCGCACAGCGGGCACATCAGGTGGTAGTCCACGTCCACCTGCCGGTAGGGAACCTTGCACACGTAGCAGTGCCGTGCCCTGCGGAGCGTCCCGCGTCCGGCCGCGCCGGGGTCGGCACCGGATGGTGCGGAACCGGGGCCGGGCGGTGCGGGGTCGGGGATTTCGGTGTGGAAACGCGTTGCGGTGGCCAGCAGCGCGCGGTCCGCCGCCCGGGTCGTGGCGTCCCGGCGCGCTCTGGCGCGCCTCTTGATCCCCCGGTGGGCGGCCGTGACCGCCCGCTCCAGTTTCTGCCGGGTCGCCTCGTCCAGGTCGGCGTCGTCGAGCCGGCCGAGAACGGCGAGGCAGGCCGCCAGCTCGGTGGGATCGACGGGCACGGTGCTCCTTCATGGAGGGTGGGGTGGCGAGACCGGCCGGATTCGAACCGGCGTCCTCCAGCTTGCTGTCAAGGCGCGTCGACCTCTGCGCTACGGCCTCGCCGCGCGGGAGCATACCGAAGGCCACCGACAACCGGCCCCCTACCGGCGCGTCAGCGTTCGTGCGAAGGCGAGCACTTCGGCGGCGGTACGACCCCGCTCGTCCACAGCGTCCGGATCGGCCCCGGCCGCGAGCAGGACCTCCATCACCTCGGTGGCCAGCGTGAGGGCGGCGGCGTGCAGGGGGGTGTGCCCGTCCCGGTCGGGTGCGTCGAGGTCGAGCCCGGCCGCGGTGAGCGCCGGGAGTACCCGGTGGTGGTCGACCCAGGGCAGCCAGTGTGCCAGCGTGCGACCCTGGTTGTCGCGCAGCTCCGGGTCGATCCCGTCGGCGAGCAGGGCGAGTAGCCCTTCGGTGTCGCCGTGGAACGCGCGGGCGAAGAGGTCCTGCCGGAGCCTGCGGATCTCCTTCGGCACCGGCTTCGCCCCGGTACGCCAAGAGCGCACCGCCGCCGCGCAGCCACCGACCGGCCCGCCCAGCCCGGCGAGCAGGAACTCCCGGCGCAACTCCTCGTCGGTGTGCGCGGTGACGAGGCGGCCGGCCGCGAGCTGGACGGAGTGCCAGTCCCGCCCGCACCGGATCCGGATCGGTGGGCACGGCGCCGGCTCCGGAGCCCGCCATGCCTGGGTCCGCCCGGGAAAGAGGGCCTCGTGCACCAGCGGGTGCAGCTCGTCCGGGGCCAGGTCGCCCCAGCGCAGCAGCGCCACGTCCGCCGGCGCGGGCACCCCGAAGGCGTATGGCCCGGCGACCGGCTCGTCCCAGGCCGCCTGGCGGACGGTCAGCCGGCCGTCGGCGGCGACCTCGACGGCCAGCCTGTGGCTGTCGCCGAACTGCGTCGTCGTCCCGTAGCGGTGGGCGAGCCGCCGGGTCTCATCGGCGAGCACGGACAGCGCCGGGGCGTGGACGACGAGCGCGGGCGCGCGCCAGGCGGGGTCCTGCCGGCCCACGTCCGGGTCGACGGCGAGCCCGGCCGCCTCGTACGCCGCCACCGGCTGTCGGGCCGCCAGCAGCGCGGCCACCGTCTCCACCTCCGTGGCGCGGTCGTCGGCGCGGCCGGCCGCGGCCGTGCCGCCCTGCGGGTACGGGCGGCCGTCGGGCGTGTGCCAGGCGAGCCGGACGGCCGAGGCGCCGTAGGCCCAGCGGCGGGTGGCGACCGCCTCGGCGTCCCAGCACCAGCCGGGCAGGTCGTGCCACCGGGTTGGCAGGCGCAGGCTGTCGGTGACCCGCAGCCCGATCCGCTGGGGGCTGTGGTCGGTGAGCGGCAGGGTCGCCACCAGCAGCGGGACGCCCCGGCGGAGCAGCCGCGCGGTCGTCCGGACCGGGCCGGGCAGCCGGGAGAGCACGACGGCAGCGCGGGGCAGCAGGGCCAGCGACCCGGTGCGGGGCAGGAAGCGGCGCAGCAGGTCGGGGGCGAGGCCGCGCAGCTCGCCTTCGACGCGGGCGGCCTCGTCGGTGCCGTGCCGGGCGGCCACGTCCCGCAGGTCGACGTGCGCGTCGACCGCTGCGGCGGCGCAGGCACCCCGCCAGTCACCGGCCCGTCGGCGGGCGGTGGCGGCGGCGATCATGGCCGGCGGGGAGGCGTATCCCAGGAGTCGCAGTTGCTTCTCCCGCTGCCGGCGGCGTTCCATCTCGGCGTCCTCGTTCCGTCGGGAGCGGGCCGGCCGGGATCGAACCGGCGTCCTCCCGATGAGCAATCGGGCGCGACGACCGCTGCGCTACGACCCGCTCGTCGGCGAGTGTAGGAGTGCGGGCCGGCCGGATTCGAACCGGCGTCCTCCCGGTTTTGGAGACCGGGCGCGACGACCGCTGCGCTACGACCCGCACGTGGCGGCCGGGCGACGCCCGGGTGGCGGACGGGCCGGATTCGAACCGGCGTCTTTCTCCTTGAGAGGGAGACGCGACGACCTCTGCGCTACCGCCTGCCGCGGGCAGTGTAGGGCACCTCACGCACCCAAGCTTGCTATGCAACGAGTTGCATAGCAGGATGGCGGGCATGGCGCTCGAACACGCGATCCTGGTCTCCCTGCTCGAACGGCCGGGCTCCGGCTACGAGCTGGCCCGGCGTTTCGAGCGCTCCATCGGCCGCTTCTGGACGGCCACCCACCAGCAGATCTACCGGGTGCTGAAGCGGATGGAGGCCGACGGCTGGGTCACCGCCGAGGAGATCGGCCAGGCGGGCCGCCCCGACAAGCGGTCCTTCTCGGTGGCGCCGGCCGGCCGGGCCGCGCTTGTGGACTGGCTGCGCGCGCCCGTCCAACCCGAGGCGGTCCGGCACGAACTGGCCGTCAAGATCCGCGGGGCCGCCTTCGACGACGCCGCCGGCCGCGCCGCGCTCGTCGCCGAGGTCGAGCGCTACCGCGCCACCCACGAGGAGACGCTCGCCCGCTACCTGGCCGGCGAGCGGCGGGACTTCCCCGACCCCGCCGCGCCCGACGCCGGAGCGGCGCTCCAGCACGTCGTGCTGCGCGGCGGCATCGCGTACGAGCGGATGGTGCTCGCCTGGCTCGACGACGTGCTGGCCACCCTGCGCACCCTGGACGACTGACCCACCCCACCGAAGGGAGTCCCGTCATGGCGGACTCGCTCCTGCTCGACCCGCACAGCTACGACCCCACCCACCTCGACGACACCTCCCGCCGGCTGCTGCGGGCCACCGTCGACTGGTTCGAGGGCCGGGGGAAGAAGGCGCTGCTCGACTCCTACGACCGGCACGAGTGGTACGCCGACTTCCTGGACTTCGCCGCGAAGGAGGGGCTGTTCGCCGCCTTCTGCACGCCGGCCGCTGACGGGGGAGGGGACCCGGCGAGGCGCTGGGACACCGCACGCAACGCCGCGCTCAGCGAGATCCTCGGCTTCTACGGCCTCGGCTACTGGTACACCTGGCAGGTCACGGTGCTCGGCCTCGGCCCGGTCTGGCAGAGCGACAACGCCGCCGCGCGGGCCCGCGCCGCCGGGCTGCTCGCCGACGGCCACGTGATGGCGTTCGGCCTCTCCGAGCGCGCCCACGGCGCGGACATCTACTCCACCGACATGATGCTCACCCCCGACGGCGACGGCGGGTTCCGCGCCACCGGCGCCAAGTACTACATCGGCAACGGCAACGTCGCCGGACTGGTCTCCGTCTTCGGCCGCCGCGCCGACGTCGAGGGACCGGACGGCTACGTCTTCTTCGCCGCCGACAGCCGCCACCCCGCCTATCACCTGGTCCGCAACGTGGTGAACGCACAGATGTACGTCAGCGAGTTCCGCCTCGAGGACTACCCGGTGCGCCCCGAGGACGTGCTGCACACCGGGCGGGCCGCGTTCGACGCCGCGCTGAACACCGTCAACGTGGGCAAGTTCAACCTCTGCACCGCCTCGATCGGCATCTGCGAGCACGCCATGTACGAGGCCGTGACCCACGCCCACAACCGGGTCCTCTACGGCCGGCGGGTCACCGACTTCCCGCACGTGCGGCGCGAGCTGACCGACGCGTACGCGCGCCTGGTCGCGATGAAGCTGTTCAGCGACCGCGCCGTCGACTACTTCCGCTCGGCGGGCCCGGACGACCGCCGCTACCTGCTGTTCAACCCGATGACCAAGATGAAGGTCACCACCGAGGGCGAGCGGGTCGTCGACCTGCTCTGGGACGTCATCGCCGCCAAGGGCTTCGAGGCGGACACCTACTTCGACAAGGCCGCCAAGGACATCCGCGGGCTGCCCAAGCTCGAAGGAACGGTGCACGTCAACCTCACACTGATCATGAAGTTCATGGCCAACTACCTGTTCCACCCGGCCGAACACCCGCCGGTGCCGACCCGGCACGACGCCACCGACGACGAGTTCCTCTTCCGGCAGGGCCCGGCCCGGGGCCTCGGCACGATCCGGTTCCACGACTGGCGCGCCGCCTACGACGCCCACGCCGAGGTGCCCAACGTCGCCCGCTTTCGCGAGCAGGCCGACGGCTTCTGCGCGCTGCTGGCCGCCCACGCCCCGAGCGAGGAGCAGCAGCGCGACCTCGACTTCCTGCTCGCCCTCGGCCAGCTCTTCGCGCTGATCGTCTACGGCCACCTGATCCTGGAGCAGGCCGAGCTGACCGGCCTGGACCGCGACGTGCTCGACGAGATATTCGACGTCCTGGTCCGCGACTTCTCCGCGTACGCCGTCGACCTGCACGGCCGGGCGGCGACCACCGGGGAGCAGGCCGCCTGGGCGCTGGCGCACGTCCGTCGGCCCGTGGCGGACGCGGGGCGCACGGCGCGGATGTGGGCGCGGGTGGCGGCGCTCAGCGGCGCGTACGAGATGCGCCCCTGACGCTGCGGGCCGTGGCGGCCGACGGCCGGCTGCCCGGCGCGGGACGGTCGGCCGCCGCCGGTCACCACCCGGCACCGGGTCGGCCGGCCGTCACCACCCGGTGCCGGGTCAGCCGGCCGTGACCACCTGGTTCGCCGGCTGCGGCGCCGGCGCCTCGGCCGGGGCCCGCCCGCCGTCGCCGGGGGCGGTCGCCGCCGCGTCGTCGCTGCCCTCCGGGGCCGCGTCGTCGGCGGGGCGCACCGCCACCGGCACCGGCCGGTCCGGCCTCGGCCGGGCCGCGACCTGCGGGTACTCGGCGGTCTCCGCGCCGCCCGTGGCGGCCGCCATGACCGCCGCCGCGGCCAGGTCGGCGACCCGCTTCGCCTCCCGCTTGACCCGGGCGCGGACCTCCTTGGCGTGCTGCTCGGCGGAGTCCGCGGCCCGGCGCGCCTCGTCGAGGCGGCGCAGCTCGTCGGTCAGCTCCTGCCGGGTCTCGGTGAGGCGCTGCTGCACCTCGGCGAACTCGTGCTCGACGCCGGCGCTCTCCTGCCGCGCCTGGGCCAGCTGCTGCTGGGCGGCGTCCAGCTCGGACTGCATCCGCGCCAGCGCCTCCCGCCGGTCCCGGATGCCCTGCTGTGTCGCGGCGAGTTGCTGCTGGTGGGTCGCGGCCTGCTCGTCCACGTGCTGGCGGACCTTGGCTGCGTACTGCTGGGCCTCCGCGATCAGCGTCGCGATCTCCTGCTCAGCCGCCGTACGCTGGGCGCCGAGCTCCCGCTCGGCGGACGCGAGCTGCTCGGCGATCTCCTGCTCGGCGGCGGCCCGCCGGTCGTTGATCTCCCGCTCCACGCCGGCCTGCCACTGGCCCAGCTCCTGCTGGGTCTTCGCGCGCGCCGCCTGCACCTCCTGCTGGATTTGGGCGCGGGCCGAGGCCAGGAACGCCTCGGACTCGACGCGGGCCTGCTCGACCTGCTGGGCGGTCTGCTCGTCGATCCGCTTCGCCTCCTGCACCGCGTGGTCGTGGGCCGCCTCGCCCGCCGTCCGCAGCCGTTCCGCCGCCTCCCGGATCCTGGCCAGCTCGGCCTGGGCGTTGGCGCGGCGTTCCTCGTGTTCCCGGTCGTGCTCGTCGCGCCGCGCGGCCGCCTCCTCCGTCAGCTCACGCAGCGTCGTGCTGGCTTGCTCGCGGGCCTCGGCGAGCACCCGCTCCGCCTCGCTTTCGAGTTCGGCGGCCCGCTGCCCGGCGGCGTCGGTGATGGCCCCGGCCTGCTTCTCGGCCAGGGCCAGGATCTGGTCGACCATCGGACCGAGGTCGCGGAAGGACGCCCGGTCCGGCTGCGCCGGCCGGTCCCGCAGCTCGGTCGCCTCCGCCCGCAGCCGGTGCACCTCGACGGTCAGCTCCCGCAGCTGGGTCGAGGCCCGTTCCCGCTCCGCGGCCCGCGCCGACCGTTCGCCGTCGACCTGCTCGACGTAGCGGTCCACCTGCCGCTTGTCGTAGCCGCGCAGCGCGAGGTCGAAGCTCGGCCGCGAGGCCGCGTCCTCGCGTGCCGCGAACGGGTCGTCGCCGTGGGACATGCATCCTCCTCCGTACGATCGCGAGCGCCGCGCCGGCGGGAGAGCCGCCCCACGGGCCGTGCTGAGGCGCCACGCTACCGTCGCGGCCGCACGCCCCCGCGAAAAGGGTGACCACATGCGACGGCCCCGCGGGACCGGATGGTCCGCGGGGCCGCCGCCGCCCTGGTGGGGGCTATCGCTTCCTGGCTCTCGCCCTGCCCACCGTCGCCGATGCCGTACGTGCAGGTCTGTTTCAGCCCGCCCGGCCACCGCCCCGGGGGTGACGGTCGGCCCGACCGCCACCCCCGGGTCCGGCTCAGGGGTTGATCCGACCGGCGCCGGCCCCGGCGGTCACGGCCGCCTTGACCCCGCTCGCGTCGTCGAGCCGGTACGGGTAGGGAATGGGGGCGACGTCCCCGGCGCTCTCCGGCGCGCCGGAGTTGGTGAAGATGTTGTTGCGCTGGACCAGGTCACCCGGGTCCGACTCGGCGTAGCCGACGGCGGTGGGGCGGGTCACGTTCTCGAAGTGGTTGCCCTCGACCAGCACCCCGGCGCCCATCGTGGACGCCACGCCGTAGTCCGCGCCGTAGTAGTAGTTGTTGAACACGTGCACCGGGTCACCGAACCGGACGCGCGGGTGGCGCTCCTTGCTCCCGTCGAACCAGTTGTGGTGGTAGGTGACCCGCAGGTGGCCGATGTCGGCCGTGTGCCCGTCGTCGTGGCCGAGCAGCATGCTCTTGGTGTGGTTCGTGACCCGGTTCCACGAGACGGTGACGAAGTCGGAGGCTCGTTTGACGTCCACCGCGCCGTCGTAGCCGCCGTCGAACGTGTTGTGGTCGATCCAGACGTTGCGCGAGCCCTGCACGTTGATCGCGTCGTCGTCCCAGCCCCGGAAGGTCAGGTTGCGGACGATGACGTTGCTCGCGCCGCTGATGTTCAACCCGTTGTCCAGCGTCGCGGCGCCCACGCCGAGCACGGTCTTGTTGCTGCGCACGTCGTTCATCTTGTCGGGCATGGTCAGCGACCCGGTGACCCGGATGACCAGCGGTGACGAGGACTCCAGGGCGTCGGCGAGCGCCTGGCCGTCGGAGACGGTGACGGTCTGGCCGCCGGCCCCGCCGGTGGTGCCGCCGTTCTGGGTCGCCCAGCCGACCAGGTCCCCGGCCGGCGGCAAGGTCGGCGTCGGGGTCGGCGCCGGGGTGCTCGGCGGCGGGGTGCTCGGCGGCGGGGTGGTCGGGTTGCCGGGCAGGCCGACCCGGCCGACCCCGGCCTGCGCCGTGACCACGGCCTTCATGTCGCAGGCCGTGCCCACGGTGTACGCGTACGGCGGGTTGGTCACGCTGCCGCCGGTCTGCCCGGCGCCGGAGTTGACCAGGCAGTTGTTCCTGGCGACCAGTCGGCCGTCGCCGGAGGAGCCCTCCGCCAGGTGGTACGGGTCGTCGACGTTCTCGAAGTGGTTGCCCTCGACGACGACCCCGGCGTTCTCGGTGGACGCGACGCCGTAGTTGCCGGTGTTCAGGTAGTAGTTGTTGTAGACGTGCACCTGGTCGCCGAAGCGCACGCGCGGGTTGCGCTGGTTGGTGTTGTCGAAGAAGTTGTGGTGGTAGGTGACCTTCAGCCGGCCGGTGTCCTGGGCGGCGTTGCCGTCGTCGTGGCCGAGCAACATGTTCTTGTCGGTGCCGTCGGCGTGGTTGTAGGAGACCGTCACGTACGACGAGCCGCGCTTGATGTCGACGCCGCCGTCCGCCCCGGTGGTCCAGGTGTTGTGGTCGATCCAGACGTGGTGGGAGAACATCTGCACGTTGATCGCGTCGTCCGCCCAGTTCCGGAAGTTGAGGTTCCGGACGATCACGTTGTGCACGGCGTTGGCGGGCGGCGCGGTGACCGCGTTGTCGATCGGCAGGCCGATGTTCAGGCCGCCGCCGGTGAACCCGGAGTTGGCGCCGACGCCGACGATCGTCTTGTCCGAGGTGACCTCGTGCATCGGGCCGGGCAGCGCGATCATCCCGCTGACCTGGATGATCTTCGGCCCGCTCGATGCCGCCTCGGTGACGAACTGGCTGGCGGTCGAGACCGTGACGGTCGGACCGCCCGCGCCGCCGGTGGTGCCGTTCTGGCCCCACGCGTCGACCGAGGCCCAGCCGTCGGCCACGTTGGTGCCGGGGTTGCCCGGGTCGCCGGTCGGCGACGGCGTCGGGTTGGTCGGCGTCGGCGTGGGGCCGGCGCCGCCCGAGTCGACCCGCACGTCGTCGAAGTCGGCGCTGGCGTAGAACGTCGCGACGCCGATCCGGCCGCTGGCGTACGAGGTGTCGGTCGCCTCGGCGAGCAGGGCGCCGTTCACGTACCCCTTGAGCGAGCCGCCGGCCACGTCCAGCCGCACGGTGTAGGTCGTCCCGGTGCCGACCGGCAGGGCGGCGGTGTCCAGCGTGGTGGCGGAGCCGCCGCTCAGCCGCTTGAGCTCGACCGTGTTGTTGCTGCGCAGCGCGAGGTAGTAGTAGCTGGTGCTGCTCTGCACCCGGGCGAGCAGCGCGACGAACCGGTTCGATCCGTTGAACGCCGTCGGCCGGACGGTCGTCTGGACGGAGTAGTCCGTCCAGCTCGACGTGCCGGCCAGCGAGCGGGCGTCGCTGCTGGTGCCGCCCTGTCGCAGCGCCCGCGCGCTGTCGCCGGTCACCGACCAGCTTCCGCCGGAGGCCGTCCAGCCGGACGAGTTGCCGTCGGAGAAGTCGTCGGAGAAGAGCGTGTCGGCGTGGGCTGTGGCGGCCATGCCGACGGTGAGGGCGACCGCGAGGAACGCGGCCCCGATCGCGGTGAGGAACCCTCGGCGGTGCCTCCGCCGACGAGTGTCGGAGTGGTGCACGGGACCTCCCTGGTGGTGATCAAATGATCGATGAACATCGATCTCTGAGGGTGTGGTGCGCCGTGGACCGCCGGGCCGATGCCCGGCGCCGAACCGCGCCCGGCGGTCCGCGGAGGGGCGGTCAGTAGGGGAGCTTGCCGGTGCCGGCGCCGGCCGTGACGACGGACTTCACGGTGGCCGGCTCGGTCAGGGTGTACGGGTAGAACGTGCGCGGCTCCTGGACGGTGCCGCCCGCGTCGCCGGGCTCGCTGGTACCGGCGAGCACGTTGTCGCGGGCGATCATGCGGCCCCGGTCCCCGGAGTAGCTGATCGACCAGGGCACCTCGACGTCCTCGAAGTAGTTGCCCTCGACCACGCAGCCGGAGTCGAGCTGGCAGGCCACCCCGACGTCGGTGTTGTAGACGAAGTAGTTGTTGAACACGTGCACGGGATCGCCGTAGCGGACCCGGGGGTTGCGCTGCGGCGTGCGGTCGAACCAGTTGTGGTGGTAGGTGACCTTCAGGTTGCCGACGTCCTGGGCGGCGTTGCGGTCGTCGTGGCCGAGCAGCATGTTCTTCGTGTGGTGGTGGGTGTGGTTCCAGGACACGGTGACGTAGCTGGACCCGCGCTTGACGTCGATCAGCCCGTCGTAGCCGTACGCCAGGTCGTTGTGGTCGATCCACACGTGGTGCGAGAACATCTGCACGTTGATCGCGTCGTCGACGGTGTTGCGGAAGTTCAGGTTCCGCACGATCACGTTGTGCACGGCGTTCGCCGGCGGGCTGGTCGCGTCGCTGACCGGCAGGCCGATGTTCAGCCCGCCGCCGGTGATGCCGGAGTTCGCGCCGACGCCGACGATCGTCTTGTCCGAGGTGACGTCGTGCATCGGGCCGGGCAGCGCGATCATCCCGTCCACCCGCACGGTCAGCGGGCCGGCCGTGCCGATCGCGGCGAGGAGCTCGGCGGCCGTGTCCACCGTGACGGTCGGGCCGCCGGCCCCGCCGGTGGTGCCGTTCTGGCCGAGCGCGTGCACCGAGGCGAAACCGATCGGCGGGGCGCCCGGATCGATCGGGGGCCCGGTCGGCGGCAGGGTGGGCCCGCCGGTCGGCGTGGCCGTGGGCGGGGCGCCGGTGGCCGTGTCCACCTGGACGTCGTCGAAGGTGGCGCTCGCGTACGAGGTGGCCAGGCCGACCCGTCCCGCGGCGAACGCGCCGTCGGTGGCCTGCACCCGCAGCGTGCCGTCGACGTAGCCGCGCAGCGAGCTGCCGACCACCTCCAGCCGCAGCGTCGCCCAGCTGCCGACGGCGATCCCGGCCGGGGCGGAGCCCAGCGACACCGGGTCGCCGCCGGAGCGGCGGATCAGCTGCACGCCGCCGCTCGCGGTCACCACCAGCGCGTAGTAGCTGCTGCTGCTCTGCGCCCGGGCGATCACCCCGGCGTGCCGGTTCGCCCCGCCGAAGCCCGTCGGCCGGACCCGGGCCTGCACCCCGTAGTCGGTCCAGGTGCCCGCGCCGGCCAGGGCCCGGGCGTCGCTGCTGGTGCCGGACTGCCGGTAGGCGTACGAGCCGTCGGTCACCACCGACCAGCTGCCGCCGGAGCGGGACCACCCGTCGGCCGCGCCGTCGGAGAACGTGTCGCTGAACAGCGTGTCGGCGTGCGCCGACGAGGTGGTCGCGAGCACCGTGCCGACGGCCAGGGCGCCGGCGGTGAGCGCCGCGCCGAGCAGCCTCGGTGTGCGCGTCCGGGAGCGGGGTGTCCGGTTCATGGTGCACCTCCTGGTGGTGGGGGGGTGTGCACCGGTGGGCCGCCGCGCTGAGCGCCGGACGCGGCGGCCCACCGGCCGTCCGGCCGCCGCGCACGGCGCGGCGGCCGGCGTCCTAGAGGAGCAGCCGGTCCGCGCCGGCCAGCGCTCCGACGACCGCTGGCACCGCGGGCGCCGGCAGCACCGGACCGCGGCGCAGGGTCGGCGTCCAGTCGGCGTCCGGGGCCAGGTCCGGCTCGTGCGCCGCGTTGTACGCGCCCACCAGGTCGACCGGGCGGGCCCGGTCCCCGGCGGCGCGGACCCAGTTGCCCCGGGTGGTGACGGCGGTGCCGCCCCAGTCGTAGAGCAGGGTGTCGGCCGTGACGCCGGTGCCGAGAGTGAAGAAGTTGTTCTCGGCGACCACGGCGGACTGCACCCCGACGCCGATCGCGTACTCGAAGCCGTCGCCGGCCAGCCGGTAGTGGTTGTTCCACACGTCGACCTGGCCGAAGCGCACCCGGGGCAGCCGCTGGAGCACCCCGTCGAAGAGGTTGTGGTGCAGGCTCACCTTCAGCCGCCCGACGTCCGGGCCGACGGTGTTGGACGAGCCGATCAGCATGACCTTGTCCCGCCCGACGAACCGGTTGTACGAGACGGTCACCAGGCTCGCGGTGTGCGTGACGTCCACCGACCCGTCGTGCACCTGGTACGGCCGGCCGAGGTGCATCGGCTGGCCGCTGTCGGGGTTGTCGCCGTCGGTGAAGGTGTTGTGGTCGATCCAGACGTGCTCGCTGCGGCGCACCGAGATCTGGTCGTACTGGGAGTTCCAGTTGCCGGCGGCGCCGTCGGTGGGGGACCAGGCGGGGAAGCAGTCCCGGGCGTCGTCGAAGGTCAGGTTCCGCACGATCGTGTTGTGCGCGCCGTCGAGCATCAGCGTCAGGCCGGTCAGCCGGGCGCCGCGCAGGCCGACGATCGTGGTGTTCGGGCCGACGTTGATCTGGGTCTGCCGGGTCTGGTTCGTCACCGAGCGCACCCGCGCGGCCTCCAGCGGCCCGCTCGGCGCGACCCGGCCCCAGACCGCCGGGTCGTACGCCGCGAGATAGGCCGCGAGCGAGTACTCCGGGTCGGCGAGGTCGGCGCAGTCGAGGACGCTCCCGTCGGGCCCCTCGAAGCCGTCGACCTCGCCCCTGACGTAGATGATCTTCGGGGTGGCGTTGCCCCGGTTGGTGGCGTTGTCGCCGCCGAGGGCCGCGACCAGCTCGGCCCGGCTGGAGACCACGTGCACCTGCTCCGGGGTCGCCGCCGCGCCGCCGGTGGTGCCGGTCCCCTCAGCCGCCCAGCCGTCCCCGGCCGGCAGCGCCTGCCGGCTCAGGTGCCGGGCGAGCCAGGAGATCCCGCCGTCGGCCGTGTCGACTGCGCCGTTCTGCGCCGGAGCGGCCCCGCCGTCCGAGGCCGGGGCCGCCGTGACGCTCCCGGGTGTCGCCGCGAGCGTCACGGCGACCATCGCCGCGCCCACTGCCTTCTTCCACATCTATCGGACCACCTGTTCGTTGCCGGTCGGGTATCAGGCAACGGTAGGTTTCGCGTTTTAGACGAGTCAATGACAAACGTGTGCAGAAGTGTTGCAACTGATCAAATCGGCCGGTATCGCCCCGGCCGTCCTCGGTCGGGTTGACGCCCCTATGTCCGATATGGACCCACCTCAGGCGGGCGGCTCAGTTGCAGTGGGTTGCGGTTCCTCCTGTCCCATCAGCTCCCTGCGGTGCGGCGCCACCGCCCACGGCACCCCCAGCTCCGACAGCAGCGCCCCTTCGTCGGCCGCCCGGCGCAGCAGCCGGTTGATCCCGCGCACCGTCAGCACCCGCTGCGGGCCGTCGCCCGTGGCGGTGACGAGGTCGCCGCCCAGCGGCGCCGGCTCGGGCGCGGTCGTGACGGCCTCCAGCACCGCGGTGAACGGGGCGGTCCGCCCCAGGGGCGCGATCAGCGGCACCTCCGGGTCGGCGCGGTGGGCGAGGAGGTTCTCCAGCAGCCCGCGCCGGCCCGGCACCTCGCGTGCGCCGGCGTCGCCGGGCAGCAGCAACCGGTCGGTCGGGTACTCCAGCACGGCCCGGCCGGCGGTGCCCGTCACGATCACCTCCCCGGCGACGAAGTCCTCCCCGGCCAGGGTCACCGCCGCGACGATCGGTGGTCCCGAACGGGACGACACCCGCAGGGTCGCCGTGTCGTCCACCTCGATCGGCCGGACCCGGTAGCGCTCCACCTCGATCCGCGCGGGGACCACCGGCCCGTTCCCGGCGGCGGCCTCGGCGACCGCCAGGCACTGCATGACCGCGTGCGCCAGCGGGTTGGCCAGGGCACCGTCCAGCACCGGCCGGCCGTGCAGCGTCCGCCGACCGGCCCACGGCGCCCGCGCGTAGTAGGCGTCGGAACGCTGCCAGGACGCCACCGTCGCGATGCCGGTGACGGTACCGAGCCGCCCGGCCCGGACCGCGTCGGTCAGTGCCGTCAGCGCCGCCGAGCCGAGCGCCTGGAAGCCCACCTGGCACGCGCGGCCCGTCGCGGCGAGGGCGTCGGCCAGCTCCCGGTGCTCGGCGGTGGACAGCACCGGCGGCTTCTCCAGCAGCAGGTCGGCGCCCGCGGCGAGCACGTCCAGGGCGATCGGCAGGTGGGTGTGCGGTGGGGTGCAGACCACCACCACGTCCGGCCGGGCCGCCCGCAGCATCTCCCGGTGGTCGACGTGGACCAGGGTGCCGTCGGGCACCGGTGCCGCCGGCTCGTCCTCGATCGGACGTACGTCGACCAGGGCGACCAGCCGCAGCCGCCCGGCGGCGTGCAGGGGGGCGACGACCCGTCGGTGCCAGCGCCCGTGCCCGTTGGCCCCGACGATCGCGACCCTCGGCACGGCGCTGGCCCGTCCCGGTGGCGCCCCCTCGGCGGCGGCCGTCACCGGGCGCCCGCCAGCGTCGCGGCCACCCCGTGCCGTTGCAGGGCGGTCAGCCACCCGGTCACCTCGGCGCGTACGTCGTCGTCCTCGGCCACCTCGGCGGGGAAGACCTCGCGCAGCGCGAACACCGCGTCGACGGCCCCCGCCGGGGTCTTCGCTCCGGCGGCGAGCGCGGCGCGGATCTCCTCGGCGAGCGGGTCGGCCAGCGGCAGGGGGCTGCCGTCGTCGGCGTGGCCCTGCGCGAAGCGCAGCCAGGCGGCCACCACCAGCGTGGCCCAGTGCGCCGACCGGCCCGCGGCCCGCAGGTCGGCGATGGTGTGCAGGATCCGCTGCGGCAGCTTCTGCGAGCCGTCCAGGGCCACCTGGAGGGTGCGGTGGTGGATCGCCGGGTTGGCGAACCGGGTCAGCACCTCCTCGCCGTACGCGACGACCGAGACGCCCTCGGGCGGGTCGAAGCTGGCCGCCACGTCCTCGGCGACCAGCTGCCGCAGCACCGTGGTCAGGTGCGGCAGGGCCAGCGCGTCGGCGATGGTCTCCCGGCCGGCCAGCGCACCCAGGTAGGCGGCGGCCGAGTGCACGCCGTTGAGGGCGCGCAGCTTCAACCGCTCCCAGGATCCCGCGTCGGCGGTGAGCACCGCGCCGGCCCGCTCCCAGGCCGGCCGGCCGCCCGGGAAGTCGTCCTCGATCACCCACTGCCGGTACGGCTCGGCGACCACCGCCGCCAGGTCAGATACCCCCAGGGCGCGCTCGGCGTCGGCGAGGGTCTGCGCCGTGCTGGCCGGCACGATCCGGTCGACCATGGTGCCGGGGAAGCTGACGTGCTCCCGCACCCAGTCGGCCAGCGGCTCCGGCACCCCCGCGTACGCCACCGACTGCTCGACCAGGCCGCGCAGCCGGCGGCCGTTCGCGGGCAGGTTGTCGCAGCTGACCAGGGCCAACGGCGGGCCCTGCGCGGCGGCGCGGGCGAGCAGCCCGCGCAGCAGCAGGCCCGGGACGGTGACCGGCGCCCGGTCGGTGCGCAGGTCGGCGGCGACCTCCGGGTCGGGCCGCAGCCGGCCGGTCACCGGGTCGAGCTGGTACGCCTTCTCCGTCACCGTGAGGGTGACCACCCGGATCGCCGGGTCGGCCAGCAGCGCCACCACGGCGGCGGGGTCACCGGCGGCGTGCCGGGTCCCGGCCAGCGCGCCGACGACCCGGGTGTGGCACCCCTCGGCGCTGGTGGTGGTGACGCTGAACAGGTTGTCCTGCGCGGCCAGCGTCGTCGCCACGTCGGGGTTGCGTGGCGCCACGCCGACGATGCCCCAGTCGCCCCCGGCGTGCGCCATCGCCTCCTCGGTGTAGACCGCCTGGTGGGCGCGGTGGAACGCGCCCAGCCCGAGGTGCACGATCCCCGCCGGCGCGCTGCCCGGGCGGATCAGCGGGCGGCTCTCGGTCGGCAGCCGGCGTAGCGTCCCGAGACCGAGCCGGGCGGCGCCGGTCATCGCCACACCGGTCCGTCGGGGAAGCGGAACTCGGCGATCGACTCCGGCTTCATCGTGGAGCTGTAGCCGGGCGCCTGCGGCAGCAGGTAGCGCCCCTCGCGGGTGCGCACCGGGTCGACGAAGTGCTCGTGCAGGTGGTCGACGTACTCGACCATCCGGCCGTCGAGGCTGGTGCCGACCCGCAGGTAGTCGAAGACCGCCAGGTGCTGGACGTACTCGCACAGACCCACGCCGCCGGAGTGCGGGCAGATCGGCACCCCGAACTTCGCCGCCATCAGGATCTCGGCGAGGACCTCGTTGACGCCGCCGACCCGGCAGGCGTCGATCTGCATCACGCCGATCGCCTCGGCCTGGAGCAGCTGCTTGAAGATGACCCGGTTGGCGGCCACCTCACCGGTGGCGACCCGGCACCGGCCGTCGGTCAGGCCGGTGACCGCCCGCGCGATCCGGGCGTGCCCGAGGATGTCGTCGGCGTGCGTCGGCTCCTCGATCCAGTACGGGTCCACCTCCGCCAGGGCGGTCATGTTGGTGATCGCCTCGTCGACGTCCCAGACCTGGTTGGCGTCCATCATCAGCAGCGCGTCCGGGCCGATCTCCTCCCGGATGATCCGCGCCCGCCGCAGGTCGTCGGCCGGCAGCCCGCCGACCTTCATCTTCATCGCCCGCCACCCCTCGGCGTACGCCTGCCGGGTCAGCGCCCGGACCTTGTCGTCGGGGTAGCCCAGCCAGCCCACCGAGGTGGTGTACGACGGGAACCCGTCGCGCTCCAGCCCGGCCCGGCGCTCGTCCAGCCCGACCAGTCCCTTGTCGAGGATGGCCGCCGCCTCGTCCGGGGTGAGGGCGTCGGTGATGTGGTGGAAGTCGATGCTGGCCACCAGCTCCTCGGTGGGCAGCTCGGCGAGCAGCTGCCACAACGGCTTGCCGGCCAGCTTGGCCCGCAGGTCCCAGACCGCGTTGACCAGGGCGCCGGTGGCCATGTGGATGACCCCCTTCTCCGGGCCCAGCCAGCGCAGCTGCACGTCGGCGCTCAGCGAGCGCCAGAACGCCACCGGGTCGGCGAAGATCTCCTCCACGGTCCGGCCCCGCACGTGGTGGGCGAGGGCCTCGATCGCGGCGCAGGTCAGCTCGTTGCCGCGACCGTTGGTGAAGGTGAACCCGGCCCCGGTGACGCCGGCGTCGGTGCGCAGCTCGACGTAGCTGGCCGAGTAGTCACCCCGGTTGATCGCGTCCGAGCCGTCGCCCGCGGCGGCGGTCGGGAACCGCACGTCGTGCACGTCGACGGCGGTGACGGTGACACTCACAGGACATTCTCTCCGATCTTGAAGACCTTCTTCGGCAGCCGGTACGCCAGGTCGACGATGGTCTCGGCCGCCTCGTCCTCGTCGAGGCGGTGCTCGGTGACCAGCCGGGCCAGGTAGGCGGCGTCGACCCGGCGGGCCACGTCGTGGCGTACCGGGATGGAGCAGAACGCGCGGGTGTCGTCGACGAACCCGGCGGTGTTGTAGAAGCCTGCGGACTCGGTGACCGACTCGCGGAACCGGCGCAGCACCTCGGGCGAGTCCAGGAACCACCACGGCGCGCCGAGGTACAGGGCGGCGTACCCGCCCGCCAGGGGGGCGAGTTCCCGGCTGAAGGTGTACTCGTCGAGGGTGTAGAGCACCACCCGCAGCCGCGGGTCGTTGCCGTACGCGTCCAGCAGCGGGGTCAGCGCGTGCAGGTACTCGGTGGCCTGCGGCAGGTCGCCGCCGACGTCGCGGCCGTGCCGCGCGTACAGCCAGCGGTTGTGGTTGCGCACCGAGCCGGGGTGCAGCTGCATGACGAGGCCGTCGTCCAGCGACATCCGGGCGAACTCCAGCAGCATGTGCGCCCGGAACGTCTCCGCGTCGGCCGCGTCGGCGACCCCGCGCAGGCCCTTGTCGTAGAGGCGCGCGGCCTCGTCCGCGCCCAGCGCCAGGGTGCGCGCGGTGGGGTGGCCGTGGTCGGTGCAGGTGGCGCCGGCCGCGATGAAGGCCGCCCGCCGCCGGCGCAGCGCCGCCAGGTAGCCGGCGTACGTGCCGGTGTCCTCGCCGGTGATCTCGCCGAGCCGCGCGACGTTGTCCGCCCAGCCGTCGAACTCCATGTCGGCCACGTTGTCCGGCCGGAACGTGGTGATCACCCGGCCGCCCGGCCCGCCCCAGCCGTCGGCGGCGAGCTTGGCGTGCTGCCCGAGGTCGTCCAGCGGCGACTCGGTGGTGGCGAGCACCTCGATGCCGAACCGCTCGAACAGCGCCCGGGGTCGGAACTCCGGCTCGGCGAGCCGGGCCGCGAGCTCGTCGTAGACGGCGTCGGCGGTGGCCGGGGAGAGCGGGGTGCGCACCCCGAACACGTCGCGGAAGGTCTGCTCCAGCCAGAGCCGGGAGGGGGTGCCCCGGAACAGGTGCCAGTGCGCGGCGAAGCGTCGCCAGATGGTGCGCCCGTCGGGCTCCGTGGGGCTGCCGTCGACGGTGGGCACGCCCAGGTCGGCCGGGGGGACGCCCTGGCTGAGCAGCATCCGGGTGAGGTAGTGGTCGGGCACGATGAGCAGCCGCGCCGGGTCCGGGAAGGGGCGGTCCTCGGCCAGGATCGCCGGGTCGACGTGCCCGTGCGGGGAGATGATCGGCTGGGGCGCGGCCAGCGCGTACAGCCGGCGGGCCACCGCGCGCTGCGCGGGGTCGGCGGGGAAGAGCAGGTCGGTCGTGGGCACGGGTGGGGCTCCTCGGAGGGTGTTCGTGGCTCAGGAGAGGTCGAGCAGGTCGGCGACCCGGACCGGGGCGCCGGTGGTGAAGGAGCGGTTCGCGGCCAGCCCGGTGAGCAGGGCGAGGGCCCCGTCGCGGGCGGTCGCCGCCCGCCCCATCGGGTCCGGCTCGCCGGCGATCAGGACCCGGGCCATCCGGGCGTCGGCGCCGCCGTGCCCGGAGCGGGTGTGCCCGGTCACGGGTACGACCTGCGGCGGCGCCCAGAACGGCCGCAGGGTCAGCGTGGCGGAGCCGGCCTCGGCGGCGGCCTCGTCGCCGTGCAGCGCCGCGCCCTTGAGCGCACCGGCGGACGCCGGGCTGACGTGGTCGCTCTCCACGACCTCCAGCTCCAGGCGGCCCCGGCTGCCGTTGACCATCACCCGGTAGCCCTCGTAGGGGGCGTACGCGGTGAGGTGGTAGGTCATCGTCGCGCCGGTGGAGTAGCGGGCGAGCACCGCCATGTCGTCCTCGATGTCCACGCCCGGGGCGAAGACGTTGCGGTCGCGCTGGTAGCCGTCCTCGGCCTCGGCGTCGAGGTAGAGCTCGCGCAGTTTCGGGTGCGCGTCGAGCCGCAGCGCGAACGGGTCGTCGTCGGCGGCGGGGGAGCCGTGCGCCCGCTCGTAGTCGCGGGCGTAGCCGTGCCGGTGGCCGGCCTCGCCGTAGAAGAACAGCCGGCCGGTGGCGTACACCTCGACGGGGGTGGCGTCCAGCCACCAGTTGACCAGGTCGAAGTGGTGGCCGGCCTTGTGCACCATCAGCCCGCCGGAGTGCGCCTTGTCGCGGTGCCAGCGGCGGAAGTAGTCGGCGCCGTGCCGCACGTCGAGCAGCCACTCGAAGTGCACCGAGCCCACCTCGCCGATCGCGCCGTCGACGAGCAGCTCGCGCAGCTTCTCGTGCAGGGGGTTGTAGCGGTAGTTGAACGCCACCCGCACCTGCCGCCCGGTGTCGGCGACCGCGTCGAGGATCTGCCGGCAGCCGGCCGCGTCCACGGTCATCGGCTTCTCGGTGATGACGTCGCAGCCGGCCCGCAACGCCGTGTCGACGTGCGCGGCGTGGGTGTCGTCCACGCTCGTCACCACCAGCACGTCGACGCGCTCCTTGGCGAGCATGACGGCCAGGTCCTCGGCCCGGTACGTCGGCACCGGCGGGTGGCCCAGCTCGCCGAGCCACCGGTTGTGGGCGTCCATGCGGGCCTGGTTGACGTCGGCGAACGCGACGAGTTCGGCGGTGTCGGCGTGGTCGCGCACCAGCGCCCGGACGAACATCTCGGCCCGGGACCCGGTGCCCACCAGGGCGTGTCGGACCCGTTGACCGGTGCTGGACGACATGTCGACCGCCTCCCGTGTTGCTGCAAAGGTTTGCAGCGAAATAACCACGCGCCGCGCGGCGGCGTCAACGATCGATGCCAAACCGGCGGCATAGATCCGTTTTGATAGGCATTTGAGCACATGGTGGGAGCGTGGCCGAAACGCATCTGTAACCATCGGCCGTTGACACCGGCACAACCGTTTGCATTAATTGGCGGCACCTGACGTGACCCCAGCCACACTGGACGAAGGGCCCCGCCGTGCCAGCCACCATCCGAGACGTCGCCCGGGCCTCCGGCGTGCACATCTCCACGGTCTCCCGCACGTTCTCGGCCCCGCACCTGGTCAACCCGGAGACCCGGGGCCGGGTGCTGGCCTGCGCCGAGGAGCTCGGCTACCGGCCCAACCGCGCCGCCCGCGCCCTGATCACCGGCCGTACGCACAACGTCGGTCTGATCATCGCGGACATCGCCAACCCGTTCTTCCCGCCGCTGATCAAGGCGGCGGAGAGCCAGGCCCGCCAACGCGACTACCACGTGTTCGTGGCCGACACCAACGAGGACCCGATCGCCGAGGAGGAGCTGGTCCACGCCCTCGCGAAGCAGGTGGACGGGGTGCTGCTGTGCAGCCCGCGGATGAGCAACAGCATGATCGAGCAGCTCAGCCGCGAGGTGCCGCTGGTGGTGATAAACCGGCAGGTCGCCGGCCTGCCGTGCGTCACCATGGACGTCGGGCAGGGCGCCCGGTCGGCCATCGAGCACCTGCTCGGCCTCGGCCACCGGCGGATCGCGCTGCTCAGCGGGCCGCGCGGCTCGTGGACCAGCCGGGAGATCCGCCGGGCGGCCGGCGTCGCGGCGCGGGCCGGGGGCGCCGAGTTCACCGTCCTCGGGCCCAACCAGCCCACCGAGATTGGCGGCGCGGCCCTCGCCGAGCAGGTCCGCCGCAGCGAGGCCACGGCGGTCCTCGCCTACAACGACCTGATGGCGATCGGCCTGATCGAAGGGCTCGACGCCGTCGGGATGCGCGTCCCACAGGACGTGAGCGTCGTCGGCATCGACGACATCGCCCTGAGCCGGCTCACCCGGCCCAAGTTGACGACGGTGGCCACGCCCAACGCGGCCGCCGGCCGGACGGCCGTCGACATGCTCCTGCAACACGACACCGTCGCCGCCCGTGGCTCACGCGGCGGTCGGGGTGTCACGAGCGACGACCGTCGTACCACCGCACAGGTAATGCTCCAGACCGAACTGGTCATCCGCGACTCGACCGCCGCCGCGCCGGCAGACGGTCGGAACCGCCCCGACGCCGAGTTGGTCGTCCCGGGCCCGCATCGCCTTGCGGGCCCGGGTCGCCCGACCGCGGCCACCGGTGGCGTCGTCGCCTCCTAACGCCAAGGAGTGAGCGCACATGCACCCCGCAACGCCCCCCACCACTGGCACGCAGGCCGTGCCCGTTCACCGTACCCCCGTCCGCCGACGGCGGTTGATCCGCGGCCTGCTCGCCACGGTCGTCGCCCTGCCCCTGGTCCTCGGTGCCGCCGCCTGCGGCGGCGACGACGAGGCCAGCACCGACCCGAACGCCCCGGTCAAGCTCTCGGTCTTCTGGTGGGGCGGTGAGGCCCGGGCGAAACTGACCGAGGAGGCCCTCGCCCTCTACACCAAGAAGCACCCGAACGTCACGTTCGAGAAGACCTGGCAGGCCAACCAGGGCTACTTCGACAAGCTGGCCACCCTCACGGCCGGCGGCAACCCGCCGGACCTCTTCCAGATCGACGACAACTACCTGGCCGAGTACGCCTCGCGCAGCACCACCCTCGACCTGACGTCGTACAAGGACTCCGGCGACCTCGACGTGTCGAAGTTCCCCAAGAGCCTCTGGCAGTACGGCGTGGTCGACGGCAAGCTCGCCGGCGTGGCCGCGGGGGAGAACACCCAGGGCCTGGTCTACAACAAGACGCTGCTGACCAAGAACGGCCTGCCCGAGCCGACCACGGGGATGAGCTGGGAGGAGCACATCGCCTGGGCCGAGCAGGTGGCGAAGAAGACCAAGGTGCCCGGCACCCAGGACCCGAGCGCCGACTACAAGGCGTTCTGGGTGTGGCTGCGCCAGCAGGGCAAGGACCTCTACAAGGGCAAGGAGCTCGGCTTCACCGCCGAGGACGTGACGAAGTGGTTCGACCTGTGGAAGGGAGCCCGGGACCGGGGCGCCACCCCGACCCCTGACGTCATCCACGAGGGCAACGCCACCGACATCACCAAGCAGCTCGTGGTCACCGGCAAGGCCGGCACCAGCTGGGTCTGGGTCAACCAGATGCCGGAGCTGAAGAAGAACACCAAGGACGAGCTGGGCGTCATCGCCTACCCCGGCGACCCGAGCGCCCAGTGGGCCCGCGCCTCCATGTACTGGTCGGTGTTCAAGGGCAGCAAGCACAAGGACGTCGCGGTCGACGTGATCAACTTCCTGGCCAACGACCCCGAGGCGGTCAAGATCCTCGGCACCGACCGCGGCCTGCCGTCGAACCTGGACCTGCGCCGGGTGGTCAGCGACGACGTCACCGACCCGGCGATGAAGCAGTCGATCCAGGTCGAGTCCGACCTGGCGGAGAAGTTCGGCGAGGCGCCGCAGGTCCCGCTCAAGGGGCACAGCAAGGTCCGCTCCGAGCTGATCAAGGCCGCCGAGAACGCCCAGTACGGCCGGATCAGCTCCGCCCAGGCGGCGGAGCAGTTCATCGCCGCCTGCAAGACCGCCATCGCCTGACCCTGACGCTACCGAGAGGAACCGGCTCGTGGCCCTGACCACGGCGCCCGGTCCGACCCGACGACGTACCGGATCCGTCCCGACCCCCGCCGGCAGGCGCGGGGTCGGGCGGTCCCGGCACGGTGACGGTCTGGCCGGCTACGTCTTCCTGTCGCCCTGGCTGCTCGGCCTGCTGGCCGTCACGGCGATACCCATGCTCCTGTCGCTCTACCTGAGCTTCACCAACTACGACATCCTCACCCCCTTCTCCGAGGTGGAGTGGGTCGGGCTCGCCAACTACGAGCGGATGTTCACCGCCGACCCGTCGTACTGGCACTCGGTGCGGGTGACGCTCACCTTCGCCCTGATCGCCGTGCCGCTGAAGCTGGCGGCCGCCCTCGGGGTGGCCCTGCTGCTCAATCGCGCCTGGCGCGGCGTCGGGCTGTTCCGCGGCCTGTTCTACCTGCCGTCACTGCTCGGCGGCAGCGTCGCGCTGGCCATCGTCTGGGTGAACATGTTCAACCGCGAGGGCGCGTTCAACTCGCTGCTGGGCGTCTTCGGCATCGAGGGCAAGCCGTGGGTCAACGACCCCGACTGGGCGCTGGAGACCCTCATGGTGCTCGCCATCTGGCAGTTCGGCGCGCCCATGGTGATCTTCCTGGCCGGCCTCAAGCAGGTGCCCACCGAGCTCTACGAGGCGGCCTCCGTCGACGGCGCCGGCAAGTGGCGGCAGTTCGTCGCCGTCACCCTGCCGATGCTCTCGCCGGTGATCTTCTTCAACCTGGTGCTGGAGACCATCAACGGCTTCCAGGGCTTCACCGCCGCGTTCGTGCTCAGCAACGGCACCGGCGGCCCCGTCGACTCCACCCTGATGTACACGCTGAACCTCTACATCACGGGCTTCACCAACCTGGAGATGGGCTACGCCTCGGCGATGGCCTGGGTCTTCCTGCTCGCCATCGCGATCATCACCGCGATCTTCTTCAGCACCGGGCGGTTCTGGGTGCACTACTCGGACGGGGAGGACCGGTGACCGCGACGGCAACCCCGACGGCAACCCCGGCGACGACCGGCCCGCGCGGCCCGCGCCGGGCCAGCGGCGGCGGGCAGGCCGTGCGCCTGCTCATCCTGATCGCGATCGTCGCGGTCGTGCTCTACCCGCTCTTCTGGATGATCGGTACGTCCCTGAAGAGCCAGGAGGAGATCGTCAACAACATCGGCCTGCTGCCGAACGAGTTCACCCCCGGCAACTACGCCGACGGCTGGACCAACTTCGACTTCAGCTTCGGCCGGTTCTTCCTCAACAGCGCGATGGTCAGCCTGCTGACCGTGGTCGGCAACGGCGTCTCCTGCCTGCTCGCCGCGTACGCCTTCGCGCGGCTGCGGTTCCGGCTGCGGGGCGTCTGGTTCGCCGTCATGATCGGGACGCTCCTGCTGCCCGGGCACGTGCTGATCGTGCCGCAGTACATCCTGTTCCGCAGCCTGGGCCTGGTGGGCGGCGAGTGGCCGTACCTGCCGCTGCTGATCCCGCAGTTCCTGGCCACCGAGGCGTTCTTCGTCTTCCTGATGGTGCAGTTCATGCGGGGCATCCCGCGCGAGCTCGACGAGGCCGCCAAGATCGACGGCGCGAACGCCTTCGGCATCTTCCGGCACGTGATCCTGCCGCTGAGCCGGCCGGCGCTGGTCACCACGGCGATCTTCTCGTTCATCTGGACCTGGAACGACTTCTTCCGGCAGCTCGTCTTCCTCTCCGACCTCGAGGACTACACCGTGCCGGTGGCGCTGACCCTGTTCATCGACTCGACGAGCCAGAGCGCCGTCGGCCCGATGTTCGCCATGTCGGTGCTGTCGCTGCTGCCGGTGTTCCTGTTCTTCGTGGCCTTCCAGCGGATGCTGGTGGAGGGCATCAACACGAGCGGACTCAAGGGATGAGGCCGCACCGGGACGACGGGCCGGACCGCGAGGACGGGCCGGCCCGCCGCGACTGGCGGGACGTGCTCACCGACGCCACGGACCTGGCCGTGCTCGGCATCGTCCTGACCCTGGCGGCGCTGCCGGTGCTCACCGCGGCGGCGGCCGTCGCCGCCGCGAGCGCGGCGGTGCACGACCGGTACACCGTCGGTTCCTGGCCCTCCGCGCGGGAGAACCTGACCCGGTACGGCCGCGCCCTGCTGCCCGGCGCCGGGGTGAGCGTGCTGACGCTCGCCGCCTTCGGGCTGCTCGCCGTGAACGTCGCCGCGCTGGCCGGTGGCCGGGTCCCCGGCGGGGCACCGCTGCTCCTGGTCACCGTCGTGCTGGCCGCCGCCCTGGCCGGGTACGCCGCGCTGGTGGTGGTGGAGGTCGGCCGCCGCGGTGGCCGCGGCTGGCGGGAGGCCGCCGGTGCCGCCGCCGGCGCCTGCCGCGCCCGCCCGGGCACCTGGGCCGCCGCCGGCGGGGTCAGCGCCGTCGCGGCGCTGCTCGCCGTCCTGGTCATTCCGGTCGCGGTGCCCATCCTCGCCGGGTACGTGGTCGCCGCCCTGCACGCCGTCGCGCGGCGGACCGTGCCCGCCCCGGTGGGACAGTCGTGACGGGCGGCGACCGGCGGGCCGGCGTGACCGAGAACGATCGGCAGCTCAGCGTCGACGACGTGCCGGTGGCCCGGTACGTCGTCGACCCGGCGATCGACCCCCGGCACGGCCCCCGCCCGTACCTGCACCCCGTGCGGACCCTCGGCGGGACCGTGGTCACCGACGCGTTCCCGGCCGACCACGTCTGGCACCTCGGCGCGTCCCTGGCCGTGCAGGACGTCGACGGCACCAACCTCTGGGGCGGGCGCACCTACGTCCGCGACACCGGCTACACGTGGCGCGACGACCACGGCCGCATCGCGCACACCCGCTGGGAGACCCGCGACCCGCAACGGCTCGCGCACCAGCTGGAGTGGCGGGACCGGGACGGGGCGGTGCTGCTCACCGAGCGGCGGGAGCTGGCCGCGCAGCGGGTCGGCGAGCGGGCCTGGGCCCTCGACGTCGGGTACACGCTGACCGCCCCCGCCGACCGGGACGTCGCCCTGGGCAGCCCGGCGACCAACGGACGCCCGGGTGGCGCCGGCTACGGCGGCTTCTTCTGGCGGGCAATCAGCGCGACACCCGCCCGGGTGTGCACCGCCACAGCCGAGGGGGAGGACGCGGTCAACGGCAGCGACGCGCCGTGGCTGGCCTTCGCCGGCACCGGGCCGGACGGGGCCGCGTACACGCTCGTGCTGGCCGGCCTCGCGGAGGGCGACCGCTGGTTCGTCCGCACCGCGATGTACCCGGGGGTCTGCGTGGCGTTCGCCTTCGACCGGCCCAGGGTGATCACCGCGGGTACGAGTCGCACCGGGCGGCACCGCGTGGTCGTCGCCGACGGCACGCTCGACCAGGCGACGGCCGCCGCGTTGGCCGCCGGCGGGACGGTGTGACGCGGCCCTCCCACCCCGGATTTGACGATCTTGTCGGGCGGGCGTAACTTTCTCTCTGCCAGCGCGGAACGGACGAACAGGGTGAAAGCCCTGGCGAGGCCGGAGCGCGGTGAGACCATCGGTCCGGGTGGGGTTCTCCCACCGGGGCCGGCACGGGCGGTGCCCCGGATCCGTCGCGAGGCGGATTTGGCGAGGCGGAACCGACCGGGTAAGGTTCACGGCCGGCAGGGATCCGGGCGAGCTCGCGGGAAACCGCGAAGCGGCCGGTCTGCCGAACTTCCCGAAAATCGTCGGCGAGAGTCGACGTAATCGGGATGCCCGGAAATTGGTTTTAAGTGGTGCGGATCGCTACGAAGCGGTTTGACACGGCGGAAACCACCGGGTAACGTAGTAAAAGTGCCCGGCGCGAGAGCGGCGGACGCGGTGAACGAAATGCCCCGGGTCGGGTGCTCCACGGTGTGGGGTTTCTGGGCGGTGTGTGGTTGTTCTTTGAGAACTCAACAGGGTGCT
>NZ_JBEYEU010000028.1:0-75487 GCF_040634035.1 Micromonospora sp. NPDC007220
CGGCCTCGGCCTCGAACCCGGCCGCAGCCTCCAAGAACTCCAACAACGCATCCTCGAACACGACGCCAAAATCCAAATCCCCGCACTCACCCACTAACCCACCGATCCACTCCGCACCAGCCACGATCGCCTCCACGATTACCCGAGGGTGGACCGTCTGCGGGCAACATCAGGAGCGCGCGGTCCGTGACGCCTGGCGCACCGGAGGCCGACGGCGATTCCTGCTCAGACCACAGCGAGGACGACATGGCGAACAAGTGCCCGGCGCACGGGCATCAGATGGTGATGGACGACGACTACTTCGCTAGCCCGTACGCGGCGTACGAGGTCTACGCGTCACTGCACGAAAAGGGTGCCGTGCACCGCACCTGCCTGCCCGACCACGGCCCCGTGTGGCTGGTGACCGGCCACGCCGAGGTCTACTCCGCGCTCCGCGACCGGCGCCTCGCGCGGCCCCGCGAGTACAGCAACGGGGACTTCACCAGCAAGCGCTTCCCGGAGGGCGAGGCGACCGGGACGATCGTCACCCTCGACCCGCCGGAGCACACCCGGCTCAAGAAGATGATCAACTTCACCTTCCTGCCCCGCAACCTGGAGACCTTCCGCCCCCGGGTGCACCAGCTGGTCAAGGCCCGGCTGGACGCGATCGAGGCGGCCGGCGGCGGCGACCTGGTCGAGGACTACGCGGCCATCCTGCCGATCACGATCGTCTGCGACGTGCTCGGCATCCGCGAGGAGTACCGCAAGGACCTGAAGCACTGGGCGGACCTGGTGTTCAGCGGCGACAACGAGACCAACGCGATGGTCCGCACGAAGATGTCGCACTTCATGAACATGGTCCGCGAGGAGAAGACGAAGGAGCCCGGCGAGGACCTCTTCTCGTACTGGATCCACGCCAAGAACGCCGACGGCGAGCCCGAACTCAACGTCTACCAGGTGATGGCCCTGGCCCTGCTGACGATGCTGGGCGGGTACGACACCACCGCGGGCATGATCGGCCGGGGCGCGCTGGCGCTGCTCGACAGCCCGGAGACGCTGGAGCGGCTCCGCAAGGACCCGGACCTGTTCGACGTGGCCGTCGAGGAGCTGCTGCGCCGCAACGGCTCCGTGCACCACGGCTTCCGCCGCTTCGCCACGGAGGACCTGGAGATCGACGGCACGAAGATCGCCAAGGGCGAGACGGTGCTGCTGCACCTGACCGCGGCGGGCAACGACCCGAAGCGGTTCCCCGATCCGCAGGTGCTCGACATCGACCGCGAGGACAAGGGGCACGTGGCGTTCGGCGGCGGCCCGCACTTCTGCTCGGGTTCGGAGCTGGCCCGGATGGAGACGACCATCGCCCTCCGGGAGCTGTTCACCCGTTTCCCGAACATCAAGCTCGCCGCGCCCCGGGAGTCGCTGAAGGTCCGGCGTACGCCGCTGGTGCCGGCACTGATCTCCCTCCCGGTCACGGTCTGAGCGCTACGGAGGACGCGGTCCGCCGGCCACCCGCGAGGTGGCCGGCGGACCGCGTCGTGTCGGCCCGGGCCGCCCGGTGAACTGCGTGGGCCCGGCCGCAGCGGAACGAAGAAAGGCCGCCTACGGCGGCCTGTGCGGGTGTCGGCCCGCCGGGCGTGATTCCACCCGGCGGGCCCTGCCCTCATCGCTTCGGGGCGATCGGCGTCCCGTCCTGCGCGTCGATCACCGAGATGGCCTCCACGGGGCAGAACTCGGCGGCCTCGATCACCTGGTCGGACGGCGCCACCACGTCGGCCAGCGGCCGGGAGACGGGGTCCATCGCGAAGTGGTCCGGCGCGCTGCCCACGCAGAAGCCCGAGCTGATGCAGCGTTTCGACTCCACCACCAACCGCCACCCGGCCTGGTCGCCGGCTTCGTTCGCGCTCACCACTGCTCCTCTCGTCGTGCGTGCACTGTGTCGGATTCCCGGGTCGCGCGTGGCGGCCCGCCCGGTCGCGGCGCGAGCCGGCCCACGTCAGCTCACCACCGAGTACTTCTGCCAGCCGGTCGCGACGACCTCCGGTGCGGACAGCGTCGCGAACGGCCGGTCCGGGTCGAACGTGCCGTTGTGCAGGTGGACGACGAGGGTGCCGTCGGGGCGCAGACCCAGCACGTCCGGGCGGCCGTCGAGGTCGATGTCGGTCACGGTGATGATCTCGTACTCCTGCCAGCCGTGGGCGAGCGTGAACCACCGGCCCTCGCCGCGCCACCACGGGCCCTCCCCGGAGGTGTCGTGCGCGAACTCGTACAGGTCGAGGTCGCCGTTCGCCCGCCGGACCAGCAGGTCGGCCCGGCCGGTGCCGGTGAAGTCGGCCATCGCCAGCGGAAAGTCGTCGACGTCGACGGTCACCAGGCGGTGCGCGGTGCGGTCGTACGTCTCGTTCTGCGTGACCTGGCGCTTGTTGAAGAACGCGTCGACGTGGCCCGCGTTCTGCTCGCGGCCGAACATGTCGTCACAGCCGTCCAGGTCCAGGTCCGCGATGCCGAGGGTCTCCCACTTCTTGTCGTCCCGGGCGCCGGAGATGCGGATCGGATCGCCGAGGGTGTCGAGACCGTTCAGCCCGCCCCTGTTGGGATAGAGGAAGATCCCGTGGGTCTCGTTCATGTGCGTCATGCTGATGCCGATGACGTCGGCGCGGCCGTTGCCGTTGACGTCGATGGGGCGGACCAGCCCGTGGTTCCGGTTCGGGTGGAAGCCGGTGCTGATCAGCTCCGGCTCGCCGAAGGTCTCGGCACCCCGGAAGCTGCCGCTGTGCGGGAAGACCAGCAGTTCGCCCGTGACGTCGTCACGGACCATGATGTCCATCCTCCCGTCCCCGTTGAACGAACGGCAGTGACCATTCCCGCTCATGCGTGCCACAAATAACCTCCACGTACGCCCCGAAATACGACAGTCCGACCGTTCCGACCGGGAATCGAGAAACGGCGGGAATCAGCGGAACCTGACGTGCGAACGGTTCAGCTCGCCCACCGAGGAGACCCCGAGCAGCTTCATGGTGACCTCGATCTCCCGGCTCAGGATCTCCATGGCCCGTACGACGCCGCGCCGGCCGCCGGCCATCAGGCCGTACTGGTAGGCCCGGCCGACCACGGCGGCGGTGGCGCCCAGGGCGATCGCCGCCACGATGTCGGCGCCCGAGGTGATGCCGGTGTCGACGAGCACCTCGACCCGGTCGCCCACCTCGTCCACCACGTCGGGCAGCAGCTCGACGGGCACCGGGGCCCGGTCGAGCTTGCGTCCGCCGTGCGTGGACAGCCACACCCCGTCGACCCCGACGTCGGCGACCCGCCTGGCGTCGGCGACGCTCTGCACGCCCTTGGCGACGAGCTTGCCCGACCAGGCGCCGCGCAGCCACTCGACGTCGTCGATGGACAGCCGCGGGTTGAACACCCGCTTGATCATGTCGGACGCGGACCCGCCGGTGGCCTTGAGCACCTGCGGGGACGGGGTGCCGGCCCGCCACTGCCGCATCCACCAGCCCGGGTGCAGGAACGCCTCGGCGATGGTGCCGACGCTCATCGACGGCGGGATGGTCAGGCCGTTACGGATGTCGCGGCGGCGCGGCACGGAGATCGGCGTGTCCAGCGTCAGCAGGATGGTGTCGAACTTCGCCTCCTCGGCGAGCGCGATCAGTTCCTTGACCATCGCCCGGTCCTCGGCGAAGTAGAGCTGGAACCAGTGCCGGCCCTCGGGCGCGGCGGCGGCGACGTCCGCCAGCGACGTGGTCGCGAGGGTGGAGACCGAGTACGGGATGCCGAACTGCTGCGCCACCGACGCGACCGCCGGCTCGCCCTCGGCGTGCATCACCCGGTTGAAGCCGACCGGCGCCAGGGCGAACGGCAGCTTCTGCCGCTTGCCGAGCACCGTCCGGCTGGTGTCCAGGTTGGACACGTCGCGCAGCACCGACGGCTGGAACTCGATGTTGGCGAACGTCTCCCGGGCGCGGCTGAGGCTGCGCTCGCTGTCCGCCGCCCCGTCGCAGTAGTCGAACACCATGCGGGGCACCGCCCGGCGGGCCACGTCGCGCAGGTCGGCGATGCCCGCCGCGCGCAGCAGCCGGCGTTCCGTCGGGTTCCACGCCACCTTGGGGGGCTTGATCAGCGTGCTCATCCGAGCGGACTTGCTCATGAGGGCTTCCTTCCGTGAGGGGGGTGACGAAGGTCCGCTCCTCGTCGTGGGGGTCTGCTACGCGACGAGGGCCCGCTGGGCGAGCAGTTCCTCGACCACCTCGGCAGGCGTCGGGTGGTCGTAGACGAGCGCGGCGGTCAGCTCCAGCCCGGTGAGGGCCTCGAGCCGGCGCCGCAGTTCCACGGCGGTGAGGGAGGAGAAACCGATGTCGAGGAACTCCTGGTTCTCGTCGACCGTGGCGGCCGACGGCAGACCGAGCGTGTACGCGGTCTGGGCCCGTACCACGTGGGACAGCACCGCGCGGGTCTCGGCCTCGTCGGCGCCGTCGAGCAACCGGCGCAACGCGTCGGGGCTGTCGGCGTCGAGCGTGTCCTCGGCGGCCTCGGTGACGTGGCGCATCGCGTCCGGCAGGTCCCGCAGCAGCGGGCTCGGCCGGTACCGGGTGTAGTCGGGTACGAACGAGGGCCAGTCCACGGCGGCGGCGACCCGCCCGACCGCGCCCGTGCCCACCGCCGCGCCGAACTGCTCGGCGGTGACGTCCGGGCCGACCGCGATCGACACCGCCCCGTCGCGCTGCTGGGCAATCGCGTCGAACACGGCCGCCGTCCCGGCGGCGCCGGCGACACCGAACATCTCGTCGGCCGTGTGCACGAGCACGAGCCGCTCGGCCCGGGCGGCGAGGGCGGTCGCGACGGGGTCGTCGGCGTCGCTGGTGACGACCACCGTGTCGGCGTCCCCCGTGGTGACCGTCGCGCCCGCCGCCTCCAGCAGGTCGGCGATCCGGTCCGCCAGCGGCCCGCCGTGCAGCGCGACCGGGCCCGCCGGCCGCCACGGCTCACCGGTCGGCGCGGGGGCCGCGACGAGCCGGCGGGCGAAGACGCCCGCCGAGCGCAGCGCCACCTGGTCCTCACCGGCACCCCTGGTGAGCACCCGGCACAGGGCGGTCAGCGTCCGGTCGTCGAGCGTCTCCGGCAGGTCGACGACCCCGCCCCAGGCCCGGGGCGTGGCGAGGGCGGTGGACCGGCCGAAGCCGTACGCCGCCGCCCCGTCCAGGTCGGTGATCCGCTCGGTGGGGGTGACCGCGGCCGCGCCCCGGGTCAGGCACCACACGGGAGCCTCCACGCGGGACTCGTCGAGGGCCCGCAGCAGCCCGGCGGGGGTGGGGCCGGCGGACGTCGTCAGCACCCCTGCGGCCACGTGTTCGGGCACCAGGTCGAGCAGCTCGTCCGCCGTGCCGTCGCGGTACACGCGCACGTCGGCGCCGTGCCGGGCCATCGCCTCGGCGATCCGGTCGGCGTCCGCCGGCACCAGCCACACGCCGCGCAGCGCGGGCACCGGCAGCTCCGTGACCGGGGACCACCGCAGCTGGTAGCCGGGCGCGGGCCCGCGTCGCCACGACGACAGCGCCACCGCCACGTCCTTCAGGGTCGCGGTGTCGTCCAGGCCCAGCAGCGCGCCCAGGTCGTCGCGTTCGACCGCGGCCCAGAAGTCGTCGCCAGGCGCGGCGGCGGCGGGCGGGTCCGGCCACAGGCGGGTGCGCTGGAAGGCGTACGTGGGCAGGGCGACCGGGCGCGCGCCGGCGAAGAAGGCCGGCCAGTCGACGGGTACGCCGCGGTTGTGCAGGCGGGCGAGCGCCTCGGTCGCCACCTGCGGCCCGTCCCGGTCGGCGCGCTGGGCGGGCACGAACTCGCCGTCGGCCACGCACTCCCGGCCGAGCGCGGTGAGCACCGCGTCCGGGCCCAGTTCGAGGAAGGTGCGTACGCCGCGTGCCGCCAGCGCCTCGACGGCCGCGGCGAACCGGACCGTCGCCCGTACCTGACGCACCCAGTACTCGGGGGTCAGCTCGGCGGGCTCACCGGTGACCGTGGAGAGCACCGGGATCGTCGGCGGGTGGTGGGTGACGGACCCGGCCACCGCGCGGAACTCGTCGAGCATGGGCTCCATCAGCGGCGAGTGGAACGCGTGCGACACGGTGAGCCGCTTGGTCTTGCGACCGCTGGCGGCCAGTTTCTCGGCGACCGCCAGGGTGGCGGCCTCCTCGCCGGAGAGCACGACCGAGGTGGGGCCGTTGACGGCGGCGATCGCCACGGCGTCGGAGAGCAGCGGGACGACCTCGTCCTCGGTGGCGCGTACGGCCACCATCGCGCCGCCGGTGGGCAGCGCCTGCATCAGCCGGCCGCGGGCGGCCACCAGCCGGGCGGCGTCCGGCAGGGTGAGGACCCCCGCCACGTGCGCCGCCGCCAACTCGCCGATCGAGTGCCCCGCCACGAAGTCCGGCCGCACCCCCCACGACTCGAACAACCGGAACAGCGCCACCTCCACCGCGAACAACGCCGGCTGCGCCCACCCCGTCTGATGCACCTCCTCGGAGCCCAACACCTCCCGCAACGGCCGCTCCAGGTGCCGGTCCAGTTCCGCACACACCTCGTCGAACGCCGCCGCGAACACCGGGAAGCCCATCAGCTCCCCCGCCATCGCGATCCGCTGCGACCCCTGACCGGTGAAGAGCACGGCGGTCGCCCCGGCGGTGTCGGCGACCCCGCCGACCACCCCGGGGGCGTTCTCGCCACGGGCCAGCGCGGCCAGTCCGGCGCGCAGCTCGGCCAGGTCCCGGCCGAGCACGACCGCCCGGTGCCGCAGGGCGGTACGGGTGGTGGCGAGCGAGAAGCCGGCGTCCACGGCGGACGCCGCGTCGGTGAGGTGGGCGGCGAGCCGGGCCGCCTGGTCGCGCAGCGCGGCCTGGTCCCGGCCGGACACCACCAGGGGCACCACGGGCACCTCGGCAGTCGAGTCCACCACCACGGGCTCGGGCGCCTGCTCGATGATCGCGTGCGCGTTGGTGCCGGAGATGCCGAACGAGGAGACGCCGGCGCGGCGGGGGCGTCCCGTCTCCGGCCAGGGCACCGCCGCCGTCAGCAGTTGGACGGCCCCGTCCGCCCAGTCCACGTGCGGCGACGGGGCGTCGACGTGCAGCGTCGGCGGCAGCAGGCCGTGCCGGATCGCCTCCACCATCTTGATCACCCCGGCGACGCCGGCGGCGGCCTGGGTGTGCCCGATGTTCGACTTGATCGAGCCGACCCAGAGCGGGTGCTCGCCCCGGTCGCGGCCGTACGTCGCGATGAGGGAGCGGGCCTCGATCGGGTCGCCGAGGGTGGTGCCGGTGCCGTGCGCCTCGACGGCGTCCACGTCGGCCGGTCGCAGCCCCGCGTCGGCGAGCGCCTGGTTGACCAGGCGCTGCTGGGACGGCCCGTTGGGCGCGGTCATGCCGTTGCTCGCGCCGTCCTGGTTGACGGCGGTGCTGCGCACGACGGCGAGCACCGGGTGGCCGTTGCGGCGCGCGTCGGAGAGCCGTTCGAGCACCAGCACCCCGACGCCCTCACCCCAGCCGGTGCCGTCGGCGCCGGCCGCGAAGGACTTGCACCGGCCGTCCGGCGCGAGGGCCCGCTGGCGGCTGAAGTCGATGAACGCGTTGGGCGTCGCGAGCACGGTCACGCCACCGGCCAGGGCGAGGGAGCACTCGCCCCGGCGCAGCGACTGGGCGGCCAGGTGCAGGGTGACCAGCGAGGACGAGCACGCCGTGTCGACGGTGACCGCCGGCCCCTCCAGCCCCAGCGCGTACGACACCCGGCCGGAGACCACGCCGCCGGCGACGCCGGTGCCGATGAAGCCGTCGAGCTCGGGAGGCAGGTGCTGAAGGTGCGCGGTGTAGTCGTGGTACATCAGGCCGGCGAACACCCCGGTGCGACTGCCGCGCAGGGTGGTGGGATCGATGCCGGCGCGCTCGACGGCCTCCCACGAGGTCTCCAGGAACAGCCGCTGCTGCGGATCCATGGCCAGGGCCTCGCGGCGGGAGATGCCGAAGAACTCGGCGTCGAACCAGGCCGCGTCGTACAGGAAGGCGCCCTCCCCGCAGTAGGTGCGGCCGGGCTTGTCCGGGTCCGGGTCGACGAGGTTGTCGATGTCCCAGCCCCGGTCGGTCGGGAAGCCGGCTACCGCGTCGACGCCCCCCGCGACCAGGTCCCACAGCTTCTCCGGGGAGGTGGCGCCGCCGGGGAACCGGCAGCCCATGCCGACGATCGCGATGGGGTCGTCGGTGCCGTCGGTGGCGGCCACGACCACGGCTGCGGCCGACCCGCCGGCGAAGAGTTCCGCGTCCAGGTGCTCGGCCAGCGTGGTGGGGTTCGGGTAGTCGAAGACCAGCGTGACGGGCAGCCGCAGGCCGACGACCGCGTTGAGGCGGTTGCGGAACTCGACGGCGGTGAGCGAGTCGAAGCCCAGCTCCTTGAACGCCTTCGTCGCGCCCACCGCCTCGGCGCCGCCGTGCCCGAGCACGACCGCGACCTGCGTACGGACGATGTCGACCAGCTCCTTGCGGCGCTCGGCCGCGCCGCGACCGGCGAGGGTCGCGACCAGGTCGGAGGCCGCCGCGGCGTCGGCGGAGACCTGGCGTCGCGCCGGGGTGCGGACCAGGCCGCGCAGCACCGGGGGCAGCACGCCGCCGGTCGCCTGCTCCCGCAGGGCGGCGAGGTCCAGGTGGATCGGCACGAGGGCGGCCTCGGGCGCGCCGAGCGCCTCGTCGAAGAGCGCGAGCCCGTCCTCGGTGGAGAGGGGCCGCACGCCGGAGCGCCGCATCCGGGCGAGGTCGGCGTCGTCGAGCGCGCCGGTGAGGCCGGTGCGCTCCGCCCACATGCCCCACGCCAGCGCCACCGCGGGCAGGCCCCGGGCGCGCCGGTACGCCGCGAACGCGTCGACGAAGGCGTTGGCCGCCGCGTAGTTGCCCTGACCGGGGCCGCCGAGGACGCCCGCAGCGGAGGAGAAGACGACGAAGGCGCCCACGTCGCCGGCCAGCTCGTGCAGGTTGACGAGCGCGTCGACCTTGGGGCGCAGCGCGGTGGCGACCCGCTCCGGCGTGAGCGACGGGATCATCCCGTCGTCCAGGACCCCGGCCGTGTGCACGACCGCCGTGGGCGGGTGCTCCGCGACGAGCGCGGCCAGCGCCACGCGGTCGGCGGCGTCGCAGGCGGCGACCGTCACGTGCACGCCCTGGGCGGTCAGCTCGTCGTACAGCGTCCGCAGGTCCTCGGTCATGCCGCGACGGCCCGCGAGCACGAGGCGACGGACGCGGTGCCGCGCGACGAGGTGCCGGGCGACGAGGCGGCCGAGCGTGCCCGACGCCCCCGTGACGAGGACCGTGCCGGTGATCTCCGGCGGCGTGCCCGGCTGCCCGGACGCCTTCGCGATGCGGGGTACGAGGACCTCGGTGCCGCGCAGGGCGAGCTGCGGCTCGCCCGAACGCAGCGCCGGCACGAGGTTCGGCGCCCACTGCCCACCCGCCACGTCGACGAGCACGATCCGGCCGGGGTTCTCGGACGCGGCCGAGCGCAGCAGGCCCCACACGGCGGCGAGCGCCGGCCGGGTCGCGTCGGTGGCCCCCTCGGTCAGCACGACCAGGCGGGCGGCGGCGAACCGGTCGTCGGCAAGCCACTCCTGGACGGCGGCGAGGGCGTGCTCCACCGCCCGGTAGGTGGCCCCGACCAGGTCGTCGCCGTCGGAGGTGACCGGGAGGACCACGAAGTCGGGGACCTCGCCGATCGCGGCGAGGCTGTCGTACGCGGTGGCGCCGGGCAGCTCGCCGCCCACGACCGCCAGCGTGGCCGCGCCGTCGGCCACCGGGACGGGCACCCAGTCGAGCACGTGCATCGCCTGGTGGCGCGGGTTGGTCAGGTCGGCGAGCGCGTTCGCGGGCAGGCGGCGGACGGCCAGCGCGTCGATCGTGGCGACCGGCGCGCCGGCGTGATCGGCGACGGTCACCGCGACGGCGTTCGGGCCCGCCGACCGGATGGTGACCCGGAGCCGGGCGGCGCCGGTGGCGTGCAGGGTCACCCCGTGCCAGGCGAACGGCAGCCAGGGCCCGCCCTCGCCGTCGTCGGCGGTGAACACGCCCAGGCCGAGCGGGTGCAGCGCCGCGTCGAGCACCGCGGGGTGCAGGCCGAAGCCCGCGACCTTCGCCGCCTCGGGGGCGGTGACCTCGGCGAACAGCTCGTCGCCCCGCCGCCACACCGACCCCAGGCCGCCGAAGGCGGGGCCGTACGTCACGTCGAGCGCCGCGAACCGGTCGTACAGCTCGGCGGTGTCCAGGGCCTCGGCGCCCTCGGGCGGCCAGACGCCCGCCGGGGCCGCCGCGCGGTCGTCGGCGCCGGAGGTCCCGGTGCCCAGGGTGCCGGTGGCGTGCCGGGTCCACGGGCCGTCGCCGTCGGGCCGCGAGTGGACGGTCAGCCGCCGGGCGCCGTCCGGGCCGGGCTCGCCGACGCGGAGCTGGACCTGCACCGCGCCCCGCTCCGGCACCACCAGGGGCGCTTCGAGCGTCAGCTCCTCGACCTCGGTGGCGCCCACCTCGTCGCCGGCGCGGACCGCCAGCTCGACGAAGGCCGTGCCGGGCAGGAAGATCCGGCCCGCCACCCGGTGGTCGGCGAGCCACGGGTGCGCCGAGGTCGACAGCCGGCCGGTCAGCAGCACCCCGTCCGCGCCGGCCAGCGACACGGTCGCGCCGAGCAGCGGGTGGCCGGTGGAGCCGAGGCCGAGGCCGGTGGCGTCGACCGGGCCACCCGCCCCACTGGGCCAGTAGGTGCGGCGCTGGAAGGCGTACGTGGGCAGGGCGACCGGTCGGGCCGGGGCGGTGACCAGCGTGGCCCAGTCCGGCTGCACGCCCCGGGTGTGCGCCTGCCCCAGCGACAGCAGGAACCGGCGCAGGCCGCCCTCGTCGCGGCGCAGCGTGCCGACGACCGAGCCTCCGCCTGCCTCGTCGAGCAGGTCCTGCACGGCGGGTACGAGCACCGGGTGCGAGCTGACCTCGACGAAGGAGTCGATGCCGTCGGCGATGACGCCGCGTACGGTCTGCTCGAACTCGACGGTCTGCCGCAGGTTGCGGTACCAGTACTCGGCGACCAGCTCGGCGGTGTCGAGCAGCTCACCGGTGACGGTCGAGTAGAGCGGCACGTCGCCGGTGCGGGGCCGCACGGGGGCGAGGACCCGGAGCAGCTCGTCGCGCATCGACTCGACGTGCGCGGAGTGCGAGGCGTAGTCGACGTCGATGCGCCGCGCGCGGACCTCGTCGCGCTCGCACTCGGCGAGCAGCTCGTCGAGTGCCTCGGGCGCGCCGGAGACGACCACGGTGGACGGCCCGTTCACGGCGGCGACCGACAGCCCGGGCCGCAGGCGCCGGGCGACCTTCGCGACCGGCTCCGACACGGACACCATGCCGCCCCGCCCGGCGAGGTCCACGGCGATCAGCTGGCTGCGCCGGGTCACCACCAGGGCGGCGTCGTCCAGGGTGAGCGCGCCGGCCACGCAGGCGGCGGCGATCTCGCCCTGGGAGTGCCCGACGACGGCGGCGGGCTCGATCCCGTGCGAGCGCCACAGCGCCGCCAGCGAGACCATCATGGCGAACAGCGCGGGCTGGACGACGTCGACCCGGTCCAGGGAGGCGGCGCCCGGGACGCCGCGCAGCACGTCGAGCAGCGACCAGTCGGTGTGCCGGTCCACGGCGGTGGCGCACTCCGCCATCCGGGCGGCGAAGACGGGTGCGGTGTCCAGCAGTTCGGCGGCCATGCCCAGCCACTGCGAGCCCTGGCCGGGGAAGAGGAACGCGGTGCGCTCGCCGGCGTCGGCGAGCCCGGTGACGAGGTTGCGGGCCGCGCCGCCGTCGGCGAGCGCGTCGAGCGCGGCGGACAGCTCGTCCCGGTCCCCGACGAGGACGGCGCGGTGCGGGAGGCGGGCGCGGGTGCCGGCGAGCGCGTACGCGACGTCGTGCGTGCCGAGGTCGTCGCTCAGGCGTTCGCGCAGCCGGACCGCCTGCTCGCGCAGCGCCGCCTCGGTCCGGGCCGACAGCACCCACGTGGCGGGGCCCTCGGCCGGCGGGGCGCTCTGCGGGGCCTCGGCGGCCGGTGGCTCCTCGATCAGCACGTGGGCGTTGGTGCCCGAGATGCCGAACGACGAGACGCCCGCGCGCCGCGGGTTCTCGCCCCGTGGCCACCGCACCGGCTCGCTGAGCAGTTGGACGGCGCCGTCGGACCAGTCCACGTGGTGCGACGGCTTGTCGACGTGCAGGGTGCGGGGCAGCTCCTCGTGTCGCAGCGCCATGACCATCTTGATCACGCCCGCGACGCCGGCGGCGGCCTGGGTGTGCCCGAAGTTCGACTTCACCGAGCCGAGCCAGAGCGGCCGGTCACGTTCCTGGCCGTAGGTGGCGATGAGCGACTGGGCCTCGATCGGGTCGCCCAGCGTGGTGCCCGTGCCGTGCGCCTCCACCGCGTCCACGTCGGCCGTGGTGAGCCCGGCGTTCGCCAGCGCGGCCCGGATGACCCGCTGCTGCGACGGCCCGTTGGGCGCGGTGAGGCCGTTCGACGCGCCGTCCTGGTTGACGGCCGAGCCGCGTACCACCGCCAGGACGCGGTGCCCGTTGCGGCGCGCGTCCGACAGCTTCTCCAGCACGAGTACGCCGACGCCCTCGCCGAACGCGGTGCCGTCCGCCGCCGAGGCGAACGCCTTCACCCGGCCGTCCGGGGCGAGCCCCTTCTGGCTGGAGAACTCGATGAACGTGCCGGGCGTGGAGATGACGCAGGTGCCGCCGGCCAGCGCGAGGTCGCAGTCGCCGCTGCGCAGCGCGTGCGCGGCCACGTGCACCGCCACCAGCGACGACGAGCAGGCCGTGTCCACGGTGACGGCCGGGCCCTCCAGCCCCAGCACGTACGACACCCGGCCGGACACGACGCTGCCCGCGACCCCGGTCATCGTGTAGCCGATCAGCGCGTCCACGTCGCGCTGCATGGCGTTCAGGTACTCGACGCTGTTCGCGCCGACGAACACGCCGGTCCGGCTACCCCGCAGCGAGTGCGGGTCGATCCCGGCGTGCTCGAACGCCTCCCACGACGTCTCCAGCATCAGCCGCTGCTGCGGGTCCATGGCGAGCGCCTCGCGCGGGCTGATGCCGAAGAAGCCCGCGTCGAAGTCGGTGGCGTCCGGGATGAAGCCGCCCCGCCGCACGTAGCTGGTGCCGGAGCCGCTGTCCGGGTCGAACAGGTCGTCCAGGTCCCAGCCCCGGTTGGTGGGGAAGTCGGTGATGCCGTCGCCGCCGGACGACACCAGCTCCCACAGGTCGTCGGCGGAGCGCACGCCGCCGGGGAAGCGGCAGCCGATGCCGACAATGGCGATCGGCTCCCGCTCCGTCGCGGTACGCAGCTTCCGCCGCGTCTCGTGCAGGTCGGCCGTCACGCGCCGGAGGTACTCGACAAGCTGCTCTTCGTTCGCCATCAGTAAGCCCTCCTCAGCGCGTCCGGTTCAGGCGGCGCCGAGTTCGTCGTCGATGAACCGCAACAGCTCGTCGGCGGAGGCGGTCTTCAGCACCAGGCCCACGTCCGGTCCGTCGGGTTCGGCGTCCACGTCGGACCTGCCACGCCAATTCGACATCACGGCGTGCAACCGATCGGTAATCCGTGCCTTGACTGCGTCCTCCAGACCCGCCGCACCGGCCTGGGCGAACGAGCGTTCCAGCCGGTCCAGCTCGGCCAACAGCCCCGCGGCCGGGTCCACCTCGGCCGGGGCCAGCCCGGCCAGCAGGTGGTCGGTGAGCGCCGCGGCGGTCGGGTGGTCGAACACCATGGTGGCGGAGAGCTTCAGGCCGGTGGCCGCCTTCAGCCGGTTGCGGAACTCGACCGCGGTGAGCGAGTCGAAGCCCAGCTCGGTGAACGGCCGGTCGGGGTCCACCGCGCTCGCGCCGGCGTGCCCGAGCACGGCGGCGGCCTGTGCCTTGACGAACTCCAGCGCGGTGTGCCGTCGCTGCGGGCCGCTCTGGCTCGCCAGGTGGTCGCGCAGGGCGCCGGGCGACTGCGTCGCCTGTTCCACCGACCGTCGGGACGGGCCCCGCACCAGGCCACGCAGCAGCGCGGGCAGCAGGCCCGCCCGGCCCAGCTCGCGCAGCGCCGCCGGATCCATCGGCATCGGCACCAGCAGCGGCTCGTCGACCAGCTCCGCCGCGTCGTACAGCGCCATGCCCTGCTCCACCGACAGCTCCAGCAGGCCGACGCGGGCCATCCGGGCGCGGTCGTTGGCGTCGAGGTGCGCGGTCATCCCGCTCGCCTCGCTCCACAGGCCCCAGGCCAGCGAACGGGCGGGCAGCCCGGCCGCCCTGCGCCCCGCCACGAGCGCGTCCAGGAAGGTGTTCGCCGCCGCGTAGTTGCCCTGCCCGGGGCCGCCCATCGTGCCGGCCGCCGCGGAGAACACGACGAACTCGGCCAGCTCGGCGTCCAGGGTCAGCTCGTGCAGGTTGACCGCCGCGTCGACCTTGGGCCGCAGCACCGCGTCGACCTGCTCCGGGGTCAGCGCGGCGACCAGGCCGTCGTCGAGGACGCCCGCCGTGTGCACCACGGCGGTCAGCGGGTGCGCGGCGGGCACCCGGGCCAGGGTCTCGGCCAGCGCCGCGCGGTCCGCCGCGTCGCACGCCGCGACGGTGACCTCCGCGCCGTACGAGGTCAGCTCGGCCACCAGCTCGGCGGCCCCGGGGGCGTCCGGGCCACGACGGCTGGTCAGCAGGAGGTGCCGCACCCCGCGCCGGGTCACCAGGTGCCGTGCCAGCAGACCGCCGAGGGTGCCGGTGCCGCCCGTGACGAGCACCGTGCCGTCGGGGTCCCGCCGGGGCGGCGCGGTGAGCACGAGCTTGCCGACGTGCCGGGCCTTGGACATGAACCGGAACGCCTCCGGGGCGCGACGGATGTCGTACGGCCGCACCGGCAGCGGCGTGAGGTCGCCCGTCCCGAACAGGGCGACCACGTCGCGCAGGATCGCGCCGACCCGGTCCGGGTCGATGGCGAGCAGGTCGAACGCCTGGTAGGCGACGCCCGGGTGGTCGGCGGCGACCCGGTCCGGGTCCCGCACGTCGGTCTTGCCCATCTCGACGAACCGGCCGCCCGCGCGGAGCAGGCGCAGCGACGCGTCGACGAACTCCTTCGCCAGCGAGTCGATCACCACGTCGATGCCGGCCGCGCCGAAGCGCTCCTCGAACTCCAGGGTGCGGGAGTTGCCGATGTGCGTGTCCGGCAGCCCCATCGCGCGCAGCGCGTCCCACTTGCCGGTGCTGGCGGTGCCGTACACCTCCGCGCCGAGGTGCCGGGCGAGGCGGACCGCCGCCATGCCGACGCCACCTGCCGCGGCGTGCACCAGCACCCGCTCCCCCGGCTTGACCTGGGCGAGGTCGACAAGCGCGTAGTAGGCGGTGCAGAACGCGATCGGCGTCGACGCCGCCGTGGCGAACGACCAGCCCGACGGCACCGGCACGACCATCCGCGCGTCGGTGACCACCTCGGTGCCGAAGGCGCCGTAGAACAGGCCCATGACGCGGTCGCCGACCGCGACGCCGGTCACGTCCGGCCCGGTCTCGACGACCACGCCGGCGCCCTCGCCGCCCATCACGCCGCCGCCGGGGTACATGTCGAGGGCGATCAGCACGTCCCGGAAGTTCAGGCCGGCGGCCCGCATCGCGATGCGCACCTGGCCCGGCCCCAGCGGGCGCGGTTCCTCCGCCTCGGGCAGCAGCGCCAGGTTGTCCAGCGTGCCGCGTTCGGTGACGTCCAGCCGCCAGCGCTCGACCGGCGGCGCCGCCAGCGCGGGGCTGCTCGCCGCGCGGGCGAGCCGCGGGGCCAGAAGGACGCCGTCGCGGAGGGCGAGCTGCGGCTCGTCGGCCGCGACCGCCGCCGCGAGCGCCCGGTGCGGCTCGCGGTCGTCGACGTCGAGCAGGACGAAGCGGTCCGGGTGCTCGCTCTGGGCCGACCGGAGCAGGCCCCACACCGGCGAGCTGGGCAGGTCGGGGGCCGCCTCCTGCACGCTCACCGCGTCCCGGGTGACGACGACCAGCCGGGCGTCGGCGAACCGCTCGTCCGCGAGCCACTCGCGCAGCACCGCGAGGGTGTCGTGGACGACCCGGTGGGCCGCCCCGGCGGGGTCGTCGGCCGCGCCGGCCGCGCAGGGCAGCACGACCAGGGCGGGCGTCGGCGCGCCGTCGGCCATCCGGGCCCGCAGGGTCGCCAGGTCCGGGTAGGCGTCGGTGACGAGGCCGGCGTCCTGCGGCAGGGTGCACCCGCCGAGGGCCGCCCAGCGGGCGTCCGGCGCGGTCGCCGGCGCGGCGACCGGGGTCCACTCCAGGCGGAACAGGGCGTCGTGGTGCGTGCTCGGCTGCGCGGGGGCGCTGGCCTCCCGCAGCACCAGCGACTCGACCTCGGCGACCACGGTGTTGCTCTGGTCGGCGACGGTCACCGCGACCGTGTTCCGGCCGCGCGGACGCAGCCGGACGCGCAGCTCCGTCGCGCCGACGGCGTGCACGGAGACGCCGCTCCACTCGAACGGCAGCAGCGCCTCGGTGCCGCTGGTGACGAGCGCGAGCGGGTGCAGCGCGGCGTCGAGCAGCGCCGGGTGCAGGCCGTAACCGGCCGCCGTCCGGGCTGCCTCCGCCGGCAGGGCCACCTCGGCGAAGATCTCCTCGCCCTGCCGCCACACCCGGCGTACGCCCTGGAACGTCGGGCCGTACGTGAGACCGGCCGCGGCCAGGGTGTCGTACAGCTCGTCGGACGGGACCGGCTCGGCCGCCGGCGGCCACGCGGTGTCGAAGCCGCCCGCCGGCTCCCCGGGGGCGAGCAGGCCGACGCCGTTGCGCACCCACGGCGCCGCGTCGGTGGCGACCCCGTCCGGCCGGGAGTGGACGGTCAGCTGCCGCTGCCCGTTCTCGTCGGGCGCGCCGACGCGCAGCTGCACCTGGACCCCGCCCTTCTCGGGCAGCACCAGGGGCGCGGTCAGGGTCAGCTCCTCGACCCGGCCGCAGTCGACCTCGTCGCCGGCGCGGACCGCGAGATCCACGAGCGCGGTCCCGGGCACGAACACCTGCCCGCCGACCCGGTGGTCGGCCAGCCACGGGTGCGCGGCCACCGAGATGCGGCCGGTGAAGAGCAGGCCGTCGGTGTCGGCCAGCGCGACCGCCGCGCCGAGCAGCGGGTGCTCGGTGGCGGCGAGCCCCAACCCGGCCGCGTCGGCGGTGGCCGTGCCGACGGCCGGCCAGTACCGCTCGTGCTCGAACGGGTAGCCGGGCAGCCGGACCCGGCGCGCGCCCTCGACCCCCCACGTGGGGTGCGCGCCGTGCACGTGCGCCTCGCCCAGGGAGAGCAGGAAGCGCGCCAGTCCCCCCTCGTCCCGGCGCAGCGAGCCGACCACGGTGGCGGTGGCCCCCGCGTCGTCGATGACGTCCTGCACGCCGATGGTGAGCACGGGGTGCGGGCTGACCTCGACGATCGTGGTGACGCCCGCGTCGAGCAGGGCCCGGACGGCGGGCTCGTACCAGACGGTCTGGCGCAGGTTGCGGTACCAGTACCCGGCGTCCATCGCGACGTCGTCCAGCCAGCGGTCGTCCACGGTCGAGTAGAGCGGCACCTCGGGCCGGCGGGGCTCCAGCCCGGCCAGCACCTCGCGCAGCTCCTCGTGCAGCTCCTCCACGTACGCCGAGTGCGACGCGTAGTCCACGTCGATGCGCTTGGCGCGCACGCCGTCGCGCTGGCACTCGGCCAGCAGCTCGTCGAGGGCGTCCAGCTCGCCGGCCGCCACCGTCGAGCGCGGCCCGTTGACGGTCGCCACGGTCACCCGGCCGTCGAAGCGCTCCAGCCGGTCGCGCACCTCGGCCACCGGCAGCGGCACGGAGACCATGCCGCCCTTGCCGGACAGGCGCAGCAGCGCCCGGCTGCGCAGGGCGACGACCCTGGCCGCGTCCGCCACGGAGAGCGCGCCCGCCACGCAGGCGGCGGCGATCTCGCCCTGGGAGTGCCCCACCACGGCGGCGGGCTCGACCCCGTGGGAGCGCCACAGCTCGGCCAGCGACACCATGACGGCGAACAGGACGGGCTGGACGACGTCCACCCGGTCCAGCTCCTCCCCCTGCCGCAGGACGGCCTCCAGGGACCAGTCGACGTGCGGCGCCAGCGCGGCCTCGCACTCGGCCATCCGGGCGGCGAAGACCGGGGCGGTGTCGAGCAGCTCCACGGCCATGCCGATCCACTGCGAGCCCTGCCCGGGGAAGGAGAACGCCACCTTCCCCGGCGTGCCGGCGGCGACCCCGGTGGCCAGGTTCGGCGCGGGCTCCCCCGCGGCGAGCGCGGCGAGGCCGGCGCGCAACTCGTCGGCGCCGCCCACCACGACCGCGCGGCGCGGGTGGGTGGCCCGCAGCGACAGCGAGTACGCCAGGTCGCGGGGCGCCACCTCGGCCAGGAGCGGCTCGAGGTCGGCGGCCTGCCGGCGCAGCGCCCCGTCGGAGCGGGCGGAGAGCACGAGCGCGACCGGTCCTTCGTCGGGCGTCCGCTCGGCCTCGGGCGCCTCCGGTGCCTCCTCGATCACGAGGTGGGCGTTGGTGCCGCTGAACCCGAACGACGAGACGCCGCCGCGACGCGGTTGGCCGTTGCGGCCCCACGGCTGCGGTTCGGCGAGCAGCCGCACCCCGCCCGACCAGTCGACGTGCGCCGTCGGCTCGGCGACGTGCAGGGTCCGGGGCAGTTCGCCGTGCCGCAGCGCGAGCACCATCTTGATCACCCCGGCGACGCCGGCGGCGGCCTGGGTGTGCCCGATGTTCGACTTCACCGAGCCCAGCCAGAGCGGGCGCTCGGCGGCGCGGTCCCGGCCGTACGTCGCGAAGAGCGCGTCGACCTCGATGGGGTCGCCCAGCGTGGTGCCGGTGCCGTGCGCCTCGACGACGTCCACGTCGGCGGTGGAGAGTCCCGCGTCGGCCAGCGCCTGCCGGATGACCCGCTGCTGCGAGGGGCCGTTGGGGGCGGTCAGCCCGTTGGACGCGCCGTCCTGGTTGACCGCGGTCCCGCGTACCACGGCGAGGACCTCGTGGCCGGCGGCGAGCGCGTCGGAGAGCCGCTCCAGCACGACCACGCCGATGCCCTCGCCCCAGTTGGTGCCGTCCGCGCCGGCCGCGAACGCCTTGCAGCGCCCGTCCGGGGCGAGCCCGCGCATCCGGCTGAACTCCAGGAACGCGCCCGGCGTCGACATGGCGGTGACGCCGCCCGCGACCGCCATCGCGCACTCGCCAGAGCGCAGCGCCCGCACCGCCAGGTGCATCGCCACCAGCGACGACGAGCAGGCGGTGTCCACGGTCACGGCCGGGCCCTCCAGCCCCAGCACGTACGAGAGCCGACCGGAGAGGATGCTCGCGGCGTTGCCGGTGGCCATGAAGCCTTCCGCGCTCGCCCCGGCCGCCCCGGTGATCCGGGCGTAGTCGACGTTGTTGGCGCCGACGTACACGCCGGTCGCCGTGCCCCGCAGCCCGGTCGGGTCGATGCCGGCGTCCTCGAAGGCCGCCCAGGACGCCTCCAGCACCAGCCGCTGCTGCGGGTCCATGGCCTCCGCCTCGCGGGGGCTGATGCCGAAGAAGGCCGCGTCGAAGCCCGGCAGGTCGGCGAGGAAGCCGCCCTCGCGGACGTAGCTGGTCCCGGAGTGCTCCGGGTCGGGGTGGAACAGGCCGTCGAGGTCCCAGCCGCGGTCGGTGGGGAACGGGCCGATGCCGTCGCGCCCCTCGCGCAGCATCGCCCACAGCTCCTCGGGCGAGCTGACGCCCCCGGGGAAGCGGCAGCTCATGCCGACGATGGCGATCGGCTCGTCGGCGGCGACGGTGCCGACGACCACCTCGGTGCGACCGGTCTCCAGCAGGTGCTCGGCCAGCGCGACCGGGGTCGGGTAGTCGAAGGCGACGGCCGCGGAGAGCCGTACGCCGGTGGCCTCGACCATCCGGTTGCGGAACTCCACGGCGGTGACCGAGTCGAAGCCCAGTTCCTTGAACGCGGAGGCCGGCTCGACCGCCTCCGGGCCCGCGTAGCCGAGCGTCAGCGCGACCTGGGTGCGGACCAGCCCGACGACGTGGTCGAGGCGCTCCGCCTCGGGCAGGTCGGCGAGCCGGCGGGCGAAGTCCGACGAGGTGGACGTCTCGGTCGGCTCCTCGTCGGCCGCGGCCTCGGGGATGGTGTCGAAGAGCCGGCTCGGCCGCAGCGCGGTGAACGACGGCACGAAGGCGGCCCAGTCCACGTCGGCGAGCACGACGTCCGTGTCCCCGGCCGCCAGGGCCGTACGCATGGCGGCGACGGCCCGCTCCGGCGCCATCGGCGCCAGGCCCCGCTTGCGCAGTGAGGCCGAGATCTCGTCGTCCACCAGCGTGCTCTCGGCCCACGGTCCCCAGGCGAGGGCGGTGGCGACCTGCCCCCGGGCGCGCCGTGCCTCGGCGAGGGCGCACAGGTGCGCGTTGCCGGCGGCGTAGGCGGCCTGGCCGCCGCTGCCCCAGACCCCGGCCACGGAGGAGAAGAGCACGAACTCGTCTAGGTCGCGATCCGCGAAGATCGCGTCGAGGTGGGTGGCGCCGGCGACCTTGGCGGAGACGACGTCGGCGTACTCGGCGAGGTCCATGTCGACGATGCCGGTGAGCTGGGCCAGCCCCGCCACGTGCACGACGGCACGCACGTCGGGGTAGCCGTCGACGACCGCCGCCAGGGCAGCCCGGTCGGCCACGTCGCAGGCGACGACGTCGACCTGCGCGCCCAGTCCGCGCAGCTCGTCGAGCGCCTCGGCGGGGGCGGTGCCGCGCCGGCTCAGCAGCACGAGCCGCTCGGCGCCGTGGCGCGCGTACAGGCGGGCGGCCTCGATGCCGAGGGTGCCGGTGCCGCCGGTGATCAGCACGGTGCCGGACGTGCCGCGCCAGCGCGGGGCGCCGGTCGCCGGCGCGCGGTGCAGCCGGCGGACGAACACCCCGTCCGGGCGCACCGCGACCTGGTCCTCCCCGATGCCGGCGAGCACGCCGGCCAGCGCGGCGGCGGCGCGCCCGTCCAGCTCGGCGGGCAGGTCGACCAGGCCGCCCCAGGTGTCGGGCAGCTCCAGTGCGGCGACCCGGCCGAGGCCCCACACCTGCGACTGGGCCACGCCGGTCACCGGGTCGGCCGGGGAGGTGGCGACGGCCCCCCGGGTGAGGCACCACAGCCTGGCGCCCCGCCCGGCGAGCGCGCGGATCAGGTCGAGGGTGGCGGCGGCGCCCGCCGGGACGCCGGGGTGGCCGGGCAGGAACGCCTCGTCGAACGCGAGGAGGGAGACCACGCCGGCCGGTTCCGCGTCGAGGTGGCCGGCCAGGTCCGCCGGGCCGGTGGTGACGACCGTGGCGCCTTGCGCGGTGAGCGCGTCGGCCACCGCTGCGCCCGCGTCGCCCGGCGCCGCCGGGTCGGCGACCACCAGCAGCCAGGTGCCGGTCAGCGCCGCCGGGGTGCCGCCGGGGCGGCGCTCCCAGCGGGCCTCGTAGCGCCAGCGGTCCAGCGCGGAGCGCTCCTGCCGTCCCCTGCGCCACGCGGAGAGCGCGGGCAGGACCGACGCCAGGGGCGCCTGCGGGTCCACGTCGAGAGTGGTGACCACCGTGTCGAGGTCACCGCTGTCCACCGCCGCCCACAGGCCGTCGTCGTCGCCGGCCTGGCCGGAGCCGGCCGGGTCCACGCTGTCCTGCCAGAAACGCTCGTGCTGGAAGGGGTACGTCGGCAGGTCCACCCAGGACCGCCCGGACCGGCGGTAGAACGCCTCCGGGTCCAGCGCGACGCCCCGGGTCTCCAGCCGCGCCAGCGCCTCCACCAGGGCACTCGGCTCGTCGCGGTCCCGGCGCAGCACCGGCGCGGCCAGCACGTCGCCGTCCAGGCAGTCCGCCGCCATGGTGGCGAGCACCGAGTCCGGGCCCAGTTCGAGGAACGTCGTGGCGCCGGTCGCGGCGGCGGCGCGTACCGCGTCCGCGAAGCGTACGGTCGCGCGGACCTGCCCGACCCAGTAGTCGGGCGTCGCCAGTTCGTCGCCCGCGGGCGCGCCGGTGACCGTCGAGACCAGCGGGATCGTCGGCGGCGCGTACGAGATCGTCTCGGCCACCGCCCGGAACTGCGCGAGCATCGGGTCCATCAGCGGCGAGTGGAAGGCGTGCGACACGGTCAGCCGCCGGGTGCGGCGGTCGGCGAACCGCGCGGCCACCGCCGCCACCGCCTCCTCGGTGCCGGAGACGACCACCGAGTCCGGGCCGTTGACGGCGGCGATGTCGGCGTCCGCGCCGAGCAGCGGCGCGACCTCGTCCTCGGTGGCCTGTACGGCGAGCATCGCCCCGCCCGCCGGCAGCGCCTGCATCAGCCGGCCCCGGGCGGCGACCAGGCGGGCCGCGTCGGCGAGCGTGAACACCCCCGCGACGTGCGCGGCGGCCAGCTCGCCGATCGAGTGCCCGGCCAGGACCGAGGGGGTGACGCCCCACGACCGGACGAGCCGGTAGAGAGCCACCTCGACGGCGAACAGGGCGGGCTGGGTCCAGCCGGTCAGGTGCAGGTCCTCGGTGTCGAGGACGTCGCGCAGCGGCCGGTCCAGGTGCGGGTCCAGGGCGGCGCACACCTCGTCGAACGCCGCCGCGAACTCCGGGTACGCCGCGTACAGCCCGCGGCCCATGCCCAGCCGCTGCGCGCCCTGCCCGGAGAAGAGCATCGCGACCCCGCCGTCGGCCACCCGGCCGCGGACCAGGTTGGCGGCCTGCTCGTCGCGGGCCAGGGCGCCCAGGCCGGCGGCCAGTTCCTCGGCGGTGCCGCCGAGCACCGCGGCCCGGTGCGCGAAGCGGGACCGGGTGGTGGCCAGGGCGTAACCCAGCTCGGCCGGTTCCACCTGCGACACCACGGCGGCGAGCCGCCGCGCCTGGTCCCGCAGCGCGTTGGTGTCGCGGGCGGTGAGCAGCAGCGACGTCACCGGCGCGGCGGCCGGCTCGGGCACGGCGGCGGCGTCCGGCGCCTGCTCCACGATCACGTGGGCGTTGGTGCCGCTGAACCCGAACGACGAGACCGCGGCCCGACGCGGCTGCCCGGTCTGCGGCCACTCGGTGGCGGCGGTCAGCAGCCGTACGTTGCCGGCCGTCCAGTCGACCTGGTCCGACGGCTGCTCGGCGTGCAGCGTCGCGGGCAGGACGCCGCGCCTGATCGCCTCCACCATCTTGATGACCCCGGCGACCCCGGCCGCGGCCTGGGTGTGGCCGATGTTCGACTTCACCGAGCCGAGCCAGAGCGGGTCCTCCCGGTCCTGGCCGTACGTGGCGAGCAGCGCCTGCGCCTCGATCGGGTCGCCCAGGGTCGTGCCGGTGCCGTGCCCCTCGACCACGTCGACCTGGCGCGTCGACAGGCCCGCGTCGACCAGCGCGGCCTCGATGACCCGCTGCTGCGACGGCCCGTTGGGCGCGGTCAGCCCGTTCGACGCGCCGTCCTGGTTGACCGCGGAGCCCCGCACGACCGCCAGGACGCGGTGGCCGTGCTCGATCGCGTCCGACAGCCGCTCGACCAGCAGCACGCCGGCGCCCTCGGCGAACCCGGTGCCGTCGGCGTCCGCCGAGTACGAGCGGCACCGCCCGTCCGGCGACAGGCCACGCTGGCGGGAGAACTCGACGAACGTCAGCGGCGTCGCCATGACCGAGACGCCGCCGACGAGCGCGAGCGTGCAGTCGCCCCGGCGCAGCGCCTGGATCGCCAGGTGCAGCGCGACGAGCGACGACGAGCAGGCGGTGTCGACGGTGACCGCCGGCCCCTCCAGCCCCAGCGTGTAGGCGACCCGGCCGGAGACCACGCTGCCGGAGCTGTTGCTGCCCGCGTAGTCGTGGTACATCAGGCCGGTGAACACGCCGGTCGGGCTGCCGGCGAGCGAGGTGGGGTCGATGCCGGCGCGTTCCAGGGTCTCCCACGCGACCTCCAGCAGCAGCCGCTGCTGGGGGTCCAGGCCGACCGCCTCGCGGGGGCTGATGCCGAAGAACGTGGGGTCGAAGTCCGCCGCGTCGTACAGGAAACCGCCGCGCGAGGTGTACGAGGTGCCCTCCCGCTGCGACTGGGGGTCGTACAGCGACTCCAGGTCCCAGCCGCGGTCGGTCGGGAACGCGCCGGTGGCGTCGGTTCCGGACTCCACCAGCCGCCACAGGTCCTCGGGGCTCGTCACGCCGCCGGGGTAGCGGCAGGCCATGCCGACGATCGCGACCGGCTCGTGCGCGGACGCCTCCACCTCGTGCAGGCGCTGCCGGGTCTTCTGCAGGTCGACCGTGACCCGCTTCAGGTAGTCCCGGAGCTTGTCCTCGTTGGCCACTACGGTCGCCCTCCTCGCACTGTCATGAGATCCCCAGCTCGCTGTCGATGAGAGCGAAGACCTCGTCGTCGGTCGCGGAATCGATGTCGTTGCCGGTGGACGCCGGCTCGCCGCCCAGCTTCGAGAGCACGTCGCGCAGCCGCAGCGTCAGCCGGGTGCGGGACTGCTCGTCGACGTCCGACAGGACCGCCTCGAGGCGGTCGAGTTCGGCGAACGCGGCCAGCACCGCGTTGGTGTCGCCCGCCTCGCCGGAGAGTTCGGCCCGCAGGTACGCGGCGAGGGCCTTCGACGTGGGGTGGTCGAACACCAGCGTCGCGGGCAGTCGCAGCCCGGTCGCCGCGTTCACCCGGTTGCGCAGCTCGACCGCGGTGAGCGAGTCGAAGCCGAGCTCGTTGAACGGCCGGTCGGCGGCGACCGCGCCGGGGTCCGGGTAGGCCAGCACCCCTGCCACCTGGGTACGCACCAGGTCGAGCAGGATCGCCTCGGCCTCCTCGGCGTCCCGGCCGGCGAGCCGCTGCCGCAGCGCGTCGGCCGCTCCCGCGTCGGCGTCGGCCGTCCGCCTGGCGGGCACCCGGACCAGCCCGCTCAGCACCGGTGGCACCATGCCCGCGACGGCGCGTTCCCGCAGGGCCCGGTGGTCGAGCTTGATGGGCGCCACCATGCCCCCGGTGTGCAGCGCCGCGTCGAAGAGCTCCAGCGCCTCCTCGACGGGGAGCGCGCCGACGCCGGAGCGCGACATGCGCCGCAGGTCGGCCTCGGTCAGCTGCTCCGCCATGCCCGCCTGCTCCCAGCGGCCCCAGGCCAGCGACACGGCCGGCAGGCCGTTCGCCCGCCGGTGCTGGGCGAGCGCGTCCAGGTAGGCGTTGCCGGCGGCGTAGTTGCCCTGGCCGGGGCCGCCGAGCACCCCGGAGGCCGACGAGAACAGCACGAACGCGGTCAGGTCCCCGGTCAGCTCGTGCAGGTTCGTCGCGGCGTCGACCTTGGGCCGCAGCACCCGGTCGACCCGCTCAGGGGTGAGCGAGGTGATGACGGCGTCGTCGACGACGCCGGCCGTGTGCACCACCCCGCGCACCGGGTGCGCCGCCAGCAGCCCGGCGAGGGCGGCCCGGTCGGCGACGTCGCACGCGGCGACGGTGACTTCGGCCCCCAGTGCGACGAGTTCGTCGCGCAGCTCGGCCGCGCCCTCGGCGGCGGGGCCGCTGCGGCTGACCAGCAACAGCTCGCGTACGCCGTGCCGGGTGACCAGGTGCCGGGCGACGAGCCGGCCGAGCGCGCCGGTGGCGCCGGTGACCAGGACGGTCCCCTCGAACGCGGTCGCGGCGGTCTCGTCGGTGGCGCCGGCCCGCGCCAGGCGGGGCACCAGGACGTCGGCGCCGCGGACGGCGAGCTGCGGCTCGTCGGAGCCGAGCGCGGCCGACAGACCGGTCCCGGCGGCCCGGTCGTCGTCGACGTCGACCAGGACGAACCGGTCGCCGTGTTCGGACTGGGCGGAGCGGACCAGGCCCCAGGCCGCCGCCCCGGCGAGGTCGGTGACGTCGTCCTCGGGCCGGGTGGCCACCGCGCCACCGGTCAGGACGGCGAGGCGGGCGGCGGCGAACCGCTCGTCGGCGAGCCACTTCTGCGCCAGGGCGAGGATCTGGTGGGTGGCCGCGCGGGCCCGCGCGTCCTCCGTCGGCCCCCGGTCGACGGCACACCGCGCCACCACGACCTCGGGCACCGCGGCGCCGGCGTCGACGGCGGCGGCGAGGGCCGCCAGGTCCGGGTACGCGGTCGCGTCGAGGCCGTCGATCCGCTCCCCGAGCACCGCGAGGGTGCGCGGCCGGGGCGTCCCGGTCAGCGGCGTCCAGTCCAGGCGCAGCAGCGACTCGTGCCGGTCGCGGCGCAGCGCCGCCAGCTGTTCGGGCGACACCGGGCGTACCGCCAGCGCCTCGACGGAGGCCACCGGGGCGCCGGTCGCGTCGGCCAGGGTGATGGCCGCCGTGCCGTCGCCCGGCACGATCCGGGCCCGCAGCCGGTCGGCGCCCGCCGCGTGCACGGTGAATCCGCGCCACGAGAACGGCAGCACCGGGTCGCCGTCGCCGGTCGACGCCACCGCGTGCAGGACGGCGTCCAGCAGCGCCGGGTGCAGGCCGAAGCGGCCGGCGTCGTCGTGGGCCTGCTCGGGCAGGGTGAGCTCCGCGAACACCTCGTCGCCGCGCCGCCACGCCGCGGTCAGGCCTTGGAAGACCGGGCCGTAGCGCAGGCCGCGCGCGAACAGGTCGTCGTAGGCCGTGGAGACGTCGACCGGCTCCGCGTCCGGCGGCCAGGCGCGCAGGTCGGCGCCGGCGGCCCCGGCCGGGGTCAGCCGGCCCACCGCGTGGGTGGTCCACCCGTCCCCGTCCTCGGTCCGCGAGTGGACGCCCACCTCCCGGCCGCCGTCCGACGCCGGTTCGCCCACCGTCACCCGCACCTGGACGCCGCCGGAGTCCGGCAGTACGAGCGGCGCCTCCAACGTCAGCTCCTCGACGCGCGGGCAGCCGACCTCGCGGCCGGTGTGGGCCGCCAGCTCGACCAGCGCCGCACCGGGCAGCAGCACCAGGTCCGCCACCGCGTGGTCGGCCAGCCACGGGTGGGTGGTCAGCGCGAGGCGGCCGGTGAAGACCGCGCCGCCGTCCGGCAGCTCGACCGCCGCGCCCAGCAGCGGGTGGTTCGCCCGCGTCTGGCCCAGCCCGCTCGCGTCGCCGGTGCCGGCCCCCGGCCGGGGCCAGTACGGCTGGTGCTGGAACGCGGACGTGGGCAGTTCGACGGTCCGCCCCGGCACCACCGAGGGCCAGTCGACGGGCGTGCCGCGCACCGCGAGCCGGGCGAGCGCGGTGGCCACGGTCTCGGGCTCGGCGCGGCCCTTGCGGCACGCCGGGATCCACTCGCCGTCGGCCACGTTGCGCCCGAGCGCGGTCAGCACCGCGTCGGGGCCGATCTCCAGGAAGGTGGTGGCCCCGGACGCGGCCAGCGTGGCGACCGCGTCGGCGTACCGGACCGGTTCGCGCACCTGCCGCACCCAGTGCTCGGCGTCCAGCGTGGTGGGCTCGCCCGTGACGGTCGAGACCAGCGCGACGGCCGGCTCCCGGCAGTCCACCTGGGCCACCACCGCGCGGTACTCGTCGAGCATGGGGTCCATCAGCGGCGAGTGGAACGCGTGCGACACGGTCAGCCGCCGCGCCCTGCGGCCCTTCCCCGACAGCTTCTCGGCCACGGCCAGGGTGGCGGTCTCGTCGCCGGAGAGCACCACCGACTCCGGCCCGTTCACGGCGGCGATCGCCACGGCGTCGGAGAGCAGCGGGACGACCTCGTCCTCGGTGGCACGTACCGCCACCATCGCGCCACCGGTCGGCAGCGCCTGCATCAGCCGGCCCCGCGCCGCGACGACCTTCGCGGCGTCGGCCAGCGACCAGACCCCCGCCACGTGCGCCGCCGCCAACTCACCGATCGAGTGCCCCGCCACGAAGTCCGGCCGCACCCCCCACGACTCGAACAACCGGAACAGCGCCACCTCCACCGCGAACAACGCCGGCTGCGCCCACCCCGTCTGATGCACCTCCTCGGAGCCCAACACCTCCCGCAACGGCCGCTCCAGGTGCCGGTCCAGTTCCCCGCACACCTCGTCGAACGCCGCCGCGAACGCGGGGAAGCCCATCAGCTCCGCCGTCATGCCGACCCGCTGCGACCCCTGACCGGTGAAGACCATGGCGAGCTTCCCGCCGTCGGCCGTGCCGGTCACCACCTCGTCGCCGAGCAGCACCGCGCGGTGCGCGAACCCGGCCCGCCCGGTGGCGAGGGTGTACGCGACGTCGACCGGGCGCAGCGTCGGGTCGGCGGCGACGTGGGCGCGCAGCCGCGGGATCTGCTCCCGCAGCCCCTCCTCGGTCCGCGCCGAGAGCAGCCACGGCGTGAACGGCACGGCCGGCTCGTCGGCCGGCGGCGCCGGGTCGGCCTGCTCCAGTACGACATGGGCGTTGGTGCCGCTGATGCCGAAGGACGACACGGCGGCCCGCAGCGGGCGGTCGGCGGCGGTGAGCGGGACGGACTCCGAGGCGACGCGTACCGCGCCGGCGGACCAGTCCACGTGCGGCGAGGGCTCGTCCACGTGCAGGGTCTGCGGGAGCACGCCGTGCCGCAGCGCCAGCACCATCTTCATGATGCCGGCGACCCCGGCGGCGGCCTGCGTGTGCCCGAGGTTCGACTTGACCGAACCGAGCAGCACGGGCGTGGCCCGGTCCTGGCCGTACGTGGCGAGGACGGCCTGCGCCTCGATCGGGTCGCCCAGGGTGGTGCCGGTGCCGTGCGCCTCGACCACGTCGACCTCGGACGGCGACAGCCGCGCGTCGGCCAGGGCGGCCCGGATCACCCGCTGCTGCGACGGCCCGTTGGGTGCGGTGAGCCCGTTGGAGGCGCCGTCGGAGTTGACGGCCGAGCCGCGCACCACGGCCAGTACGGGGTGCCCGTGGCGCCGGGCGTCGGAAAGCCGCTCGACCACCAGCACGCCGACGCCCTCGGAGAGCGACGTGCCGTCGGCCGCGCCCGCGAACGACTTGCACCGCCCGTCGGGGGCGAGGTTGCGCTGCCGGGAGAACTCCAGGAAGGTGCCCGGCGTCGACATCACCGACACGCCACCGGCGAGCGCGAGGGAGCACTCCCCGTTGCGCAGCGCGGAGATGGCGAGGTGCAGGGCGACCAGCGACGACGAGCAGGCGGTGTCGACGGTCATCGTCGGGCCCTCCAGCCCGAGCGTGTACGAGATCCGGCCGGAGATGACGCCGCCGGAGTTGCCGGTGGAGAGGAACCCGTCGACCGACTCGGCGGAGGCGCTCAGCACGGTGCCGTAGTCGTTGTACATGACGCCCGCGTACACCCCGGTCCGGCTGCCGCGCAGCCTGGTCGGGTCGATGCCCGCCCGCTCCAGCGCCTCCCACGAGGTCTCCAGCAACAGCCGCTGCTGCGGGTCCATCGCCAGCGCCTCGCGCGGGGAGATGCCGAAGAAGCCGGGGTCGAAGTGGGCCGCGTCGTGGAGGAAGCCGCCCTGGTCGACGTAGCTGGTGCCCGACGTGTCCGGGTCGGGGTCGAATAGCGCGTCGAGGTTCCATCCCCGGTTGCCGGGGAACGGCCCGATCGCGTCGCCGCCGCCGACCAGCAGCCGCCACAGGTCCTCGGGCGTACGCACGTCGCCGGGGAAGCGGCAGGCCATGCCGACGATCGCGACCGGCTCGTGGTCGGGCCGGGTCACGACGACGTCCGCCGTCGCGGTCCGCCCGCCGGCCAACTGCGACACCAGGTAGCCGGCCAGCGCCTCCGGCGTCGGGTAGTCGAACACCAGGGTCGCCGGCAGCCGCAGCCCGGTCGCCACGCCGAGCTGGTTGCGCAGGTCGAGCGCGGTGAGCGAGTCGAAGCCCAGTTCCTTGAAGGGGCGTCCGGCCGGCAGCTTGTCCGCCCGGGCGTAGCCGAGGACGGACGCGACCCGGGTGAGCACCACCTCCAGCACGACCTCGGCCCAGCGCTCGCCGGGCACCTCGGCCAGCCGCTGGGCGAGGGAGGAGCCGCCCACCGCCCGGCGGGCCGGGGCGCGGACCAGGCCGCGCAGCAGCTCCGGCGGTTCCCGGTCGTCGCGGCCGAACGCGGCGAGGTCCACCGGCACCGGCGCGAGCAGCGCGTCGGCCGACCGGACAGCGGCGTCGAACAGGGCCAGGCCGTCCTTGCTGGACAGCTCGCTCATGCCGCTGCGCGCCATCCGGCCCAGCTGCGCGCCGCCCACGTCGGCGGTCATCTCGCTGCGCTCGGCCCACAGCCCCCAGGCGAGCGAGTGGGCGGGCAGTCCCGCGGCCCGGCGCCGCGCCGCGAGCGCGTCGAGCAGCGCGTTCGCGGCGGCGTACGCGCCCTGGCCGGGGCTGCCGAAGATGCCGGCGGCCGAGGAGAACAGCACGAAGGCGGTGACGTCCCCGGCCAGCTCGTGCAGGTGCCAGGCCGCGTCCACCTTGGGTCGCAGCACCGCGGCCAGCTGGTCGGGGGTGAGCGTGGCGATGGTGGCGTCGCCCATCACGCCCGCCGTGTGCACGACGCCGGTGACCGGGTGGTCCGCCAGCAGCGCCGCGACCTGGTCGCGGTCGGCGACGTCGCACGCCAGCACCGTCACGGTCGCGCCCAGCTCGGCGAGTTCGTCGCGCAGTTCCTCCGCGCCGGCGGCGGCGAGGCCGCGGCGGCTGGTCAGCACGAGGTCGCGTACGCCGTGCCCGGTGACCAGGTGGCGGGCGACCAGCCCGCCCAGGGTGCCGGTGCCGCCGGTGACGAGCACCCGGCTGTCCGGGCCGAACACCGCCGGCCCGGCGACGTCCTGCTCGGGCACCCGGGCCAGGCGGGGCGCGCGCACCACGCCGTCGCGGACGGTGAGCACCGGCTCGCCCGTCGCCAGCGCCGCCGCCACCAGTTCGTCGGCGGTGTCGTCGGCCTCCAGCAGGACGATCCGCTCCGGGTTCTCCGCCTGCGCGGAGCGGACCAGGCCGTGCACCGCCGCGCCGGCGAGGTCGTCCGGGCGGGTCACCACGACGAGCCTGGTCTCGGCCTGGCGGGGATCGGCGAGCCACTGCTGGATCGTGCTCAGCGCGTACGCCGTGAGGTCGGGCACCGCGGCGATGCCGGGCGCGTCGGAGAAGCACGGCAGGAAGAGCGTGTCGGCGGCCACGTCGGCCAGCGCCACCGGCGGCGCGCCGAAGACCGCCGTGTCGCCCAGCGTCTGCCACGTGCCGCGCTCGCCCCGGCCGGCGGGCAGCGGCACGTGCTCCAGCCGGAACAGCGACTCGACGAAGCCGCTGCGTCCCTTGAGCGCCTGCGGGGCCACCGTGCGTACGGTGAGCGCCGCCACGGAGGCGACCGGGGCGCCCGTGTGGTCCGCGAGGAGCAGGGCCGCGCTGTCCGCCCCCGTCCTGGTGAGCCGGACGCGCAGGCTCGTCGCGCCGGCCCCGTGCAGCGTCACGCCGTTCCACGAGAACGGCAGCTTCGCCGCCCCGTCCCCGACGTCCGCGGCGAGCGCGTGCAGGGCGACGTCGAACAGCGCCGGGTGCAGGCCGAACCCGTCGACGTCGACGCCCTGCGGCAGGGCCACCTCGGCGTACGTCTCGTCGCCGCGCCGCCACGCGGCCCGCAGGCCCTGGAACACCGGGCCGTACCGCAGGCCGAGCCCGGCGAGCCGGTCGTACAGGTCGCCGAGGTCGACGGCCAGCGCGTCGGCGGGCGGCCACTCGGTGAGGTGCTCCCCCGCTGTCGCGGCGGCGGCGAGGACACCGGTGGCGTGCCGGGTCCACATGCCGATCCTCGCCTCGGTGTCGGTCTGCCCGTAGACGCCGAGCGCGCGGCGGCCGTGCTCGTCCGGTGCCTCGACGGTGAGCCGCAGGGCCACCCCGCCGTGTGCCGGCACGACGAGCGGGGCGGTGATGACGAGTTCCTCGACGGCCGGGCAGCCGACCTCGTCGCCGGCGCGGACGGCCAGTTCGACAAGCGCCGTGCCGGGCAGCAGGACGGTGTCCAGGACGGCGTGGTCGGCCAGCCACGGGTGCGTCTCCAGGCTGATCCGGCCGGCGAGCACGACGAGGTCCCGTTCCGGGACGGTGAGCGCGGCGCCGAGCAGCGGGTGGCCGACGACGTCGATGCCGAGGCCGCGGGCGTCCACGGCGGACGCCGCCGCGAGCTGCCAGTACCGCTGGTGCTGGAACGCGTACGTCGGCAGCGGGGCCGGGGCGCCGCGGGTGTGCGGGGACCAGTCGACGGCGACCCCGCGCACGTACGCCTCGGCCAGGGAGAGCAGGAAGCGCGACAGGCCGCCCTCGTCGCGCCGCAGCGAGCCGACGAGCGCGGCCGGGGCGTCGGCGCGGTCCAGGATCTCGCGTACCCCCATGCCGAGCACGGGGTGGGGGCTGATCTCCACGAGGACGTCGTGCCCGTCGGCGAGCAGGCGGTCGATGGCGTCCTCGAACCGGACCGTGCCGCGCAGGTTCGCGTACCAGTAGTCGGCGTCGAGGGTCGCGGTGTCGACGACCTCGCCGGTGAGCGTGGAGTACAGCGGCACGTCGGCGCTTCGCGGCCGCACCTCGGCGAGGACGTGCAGCAGCTCGTCCCGGATGGCCTCGACCTGCGCGGAGTGCGAGGCGTAGTCCACGGGGATCATCCGCATCCGCACGCCGTCGGCCTCGCACGCGGCCAGCAGCTCGGCGAGGGCGTCGGGCTCGCCGGAGACGACGGTGGCGGCGGGACCGTTGACCGCCGCGACGGAGATCCGCTCGCCCCACCGGGCGAGCAGCGCCTCCACGTCCGCCCGGGGCGCCGCCACCGAGGCCATGCCGCCGCGACCGGCCAGCCCGGCGGCGATCGCCCGGCTGCGCAGCGCGACCACCCGGGCGCCGTCGTCGAGGGTGAGCGCGCCGGCGACGACGGCGGCGGCGATCTCGCCCTGCGAGTGCCCCACCACGGCGGCGGGCCGCACGCCGTACGAGCGCCACAGCGCCGCGAGCGACACCATCACGGCGAACAGCACGGGCTGCACCACGTCCACCCGGTCGAGCGACGGCGCGCCGGGCACGCCCCGGACGACGTCCAGCAGCGACCAGTCGGTGAACGCGTCGACGGCCCGCGCGCACTCGTCCATCCGGTCCGCGAACACCTCGGCGGTGTCCATCAGCTCGACGGCCATGCCCGCCCACTGCGAGCCCTGGCCGGGGAACATGAAGACGACGCGGGGCTCGTCGCCCAGCACGGCGCCGGTGGCGACGGTCGGCCCGGGTTCGTCCGCCGCGACGGCGGCCAGGCCGGCCCGCAGCTCGGCGGGGTCCGCGCCGACCACGACCGCCCGGTGCTCGAACCGGGCGCGGGTCGCCAGGGCGGCGGCGACGTCGGCCGGGGCGGCGGGGTGCAGGTCGAGGTGGGCTGCCAGCCGGGCCGCCTGCTCGCACCGGGCCTCAGGCGTACGGCCGGACACCACCCAGGGCACCGGCCCGGTCGCCGCCACGGTGGGCTGCGCGGCCTCCGGCGCGGGCGGCTCCTCGATGATCACGTGGGCGTTGGTGCCGCTCACGCCGAACGACGAGACGCCGGCGCGGGCCGGCTCCGCGCCCCGGGGCCAGGCGACGGCCTCGGTCAGCAGGTCGACCGAGCCCTCGGTCCAGTCGACCTGGTCGCTGGGGGCGTCCACGTGCAGCGTCTTCGGCAGCAGCCGGTGCCGCATGGCGAGCACCATCTTGATGATGCCGCCGACGCCGGCGGCGGCCTGGGTGTGACCGATGTTGGACTTGACCGAGCCGAGCCACAGCGGCCGGTCCCGGTCCTGGCCGTAGGTGGCGAGGATGGCCTGGGCCTCGATCGGGTCGCCGAGGGTGGTGCCGGTGCCGTGCGCCTCGACCACGTCGATCTGGTTGGCCGACAGCCGCGCGTTGGCCAGCGCCGCCTGGATGACCCGCTGCTGCGCCGGCCCGTTCGGGGCGGTCAGGCCGTTGGAGGCGCCGTCCTGGTTGACCGCCGTCCCGCGGACGACGCCGAGCACCTGGTGCCCGTTGCGCCGGGCGTCGGAGAGCCGCTCCACGATCAGCATGCCGACGCCCTCGGCGAAGCCGGTGCCGTCGGCGGCGGCGGCGAAGGACTTGCACCGGCCGTCCGGCGACAGCCCGCGCTGCTTGGAGAACGCGACGTAGGTCTCCGGGGTCGCCATCACGGTGACCCCGCCGGCGAGCGCGAGCGAGCACTCGCCGTTGCGCAGGGCCTGCACGGCCAGGTGCAGGGCCACCAGCGACGACGAGCACGCGGTGTCGACGGTGACGGCGGGCCCCTCCAGCCCGAAGGTGTACGCCACCCGGCCGGAGGCGATCGCGCCGGTGGCGTTGTTCTCCGCGTAGTCGTGGTACATCATCCCGGCGAAGACGCCCGTGTCGCTGCCGCGCAGCCCGGTCGGGTCGATGCCGGCGTTCTCGAGGGCCTCCCACGAGGTCTCCAGCAGCAGCCGCTGCTGCGGGTCCATCGTCAACGCCTCGCGCGGGCTGATCCCGAAGAACTCCGGGTCGAACTGGGCCGCGTCGTGCAGGAAGCCGCCCTCGCGGGTGTACGACCGCCCCGGCGTGCCGGGCGTGGGGTCGTAGAGTTCCGCGACGTTCCAGCCGCGGTCGGTGGGGAAGCCGGTGATGCCGTCCCCGCCGGCGGCGACGAGGTCCCACAGGTCGTCGGGGTTCCGCACCCCACCCGGGTAGCGGCAGGCCATGCCGACGATGGCGATCGGCTCGCGCAGCGTCGAGTTGAGCTTGCGGTTCTGCTCCCGCAGCCACTCGTTCTCCTTGAGCGAGGCCCGCAGCGCGGTGACGAGCTTCTCCTCCGAGTTGGCCATGTGGTCAGCTCCCCGCTTCCGTCGTCGCTTCACCGAGGTCGGCGAGCGCCATGCTGATCAGTGCGTCGGCGTCCATGTCGTCGATGGATCCGCTGGGTGCGGCGTCCGGCTCGGCGGCGGCGACCCGGACGCCGCCCAGTTCGAGCAGGCTGTCCATCAGGCCGGCGTCCCGGAGCCGGCTGAGGGGGATGGCGAGCAGGATGCGGCGGACCTCGTCCTCCGGCAGCCCGCCGTCGCTGCCGGTGTCGGGGACGAGCCGCTCGTACAGCAGCTCCGCGACCGCGCGGGTGTTGGGCCGGTCGAAGGTCAGGGTGGCGGGCAACCGCAGGCCGGTCGCGGCGTTGAGCTGGTTGCGCAGTTCCAGCGCGGCGAGCGAGTCGAAGCCCAGCTCGGTGAAGGCGCGACCGGGGTCGACGGCGTCGGGGTCGCGGTGCCCGAGCACCGTCGCGACGTTCGTGCGGACCAGGTCCAGCAGCAGGTCCGCGCACTCCGGTCCGGACCGGCCGGCCAGGCGCGCGGCGAGGCCGTCGCCGGTGGAGGCCGCCCGCCGGGTCCGGGGGCGGACCAGGCCGCGGTAGAGCGGACCGTCGACCACACCGAGGTCGAGCCCGATGGGTACGAGGACCGGCGCGGCGCAGGTGAGCGCGGCGTCGAAGAGGCGCAGGCCCTCGTCGACCGGCAGGGCGCGTACGCCCGCCTGGGCCAGCCGCTGCCGCTCCGCGCCGGTCAGCTCGCCCGCCATCCCCCCGTCCCACATGCCCCACGCCAGGGACTGCCCGGTCAGGCCGGCCGCCCGGCGTCGCACGACAAGCGCGTCGAGGAACGCGTTCGCGGCGGAGTACGCCGCCTGGCCCACGTTGCCGAACACGCCCGCCGCCGACGAGAACACCACGAACGCCGACAGGGGCGTCCCGGCCGTCACCTCGTGCAGGTGCCACGCCGCGTCCACCTTCGGCGCCAGCACCCGGTCGAGGCGCTCCGGCGACAACGACGCCAGCAGACCGTCGTCCACCACGCCGGCGACGTGCACGACCGCCGACAGGTCGCAGCCGGCGACCAGCTTCGCCACCGCGTCCCGGTCGGCCACGTCGCAGGCCGCCCAGCGCACCGACGCGCCCGACGCGGTCAGCTCCGCCGCCAGCTCCTCGGCGCCCGGCGCGGCCGCGCCACGGCGGGACACCAGCAGCAGGTCGCGCACCCCGTGCACCGCCACCACGTGCCGGGCCACCACCGCGCCCAACGCGCCGGACGCGCCGGAGACCAGCACCGTCCCGGCGCCGAGGTCCGTGGCGACGGGGTCGGCGGTGGCCGCCCGGGCCAGCCGGGCGGCGTACGGGACGCCGTCGCGGACCACGAGCTGCGGCTCGTCGTCGGCCAGCAGCACGTCGCCGTCGACCAGGACGACGCGGTCGGGGTGCTCGGCCTGGACCGAGCGGACGAACCCCCAGACGGCGGCGCCCGCGAGGTCGGTGACGTCCTCGCCGGGCAGGGCCACCGCGCCGCGGGTACGCACGACGATGCGGGAGCCGGCGGGTTCGGCCAGCCAGGACGTGAGCTCGTCGAGGACGCGGTGCAGCGCGGCGCGGACGCCGGCCGGGGTGTCCGCCGGGGCGGGGCCGGACGGGAACGTGGTCGTGTCGAGCAGCCGTACGTCCCCGTCCTGCCTTGGGGCTGCCGGCACGGGGGTCCAGGTCAGCTCGTACAGCGAGTCGTGGTGGGTCGGGCGGGCGTCGAGCGCGCCGACCGGCCGGGTCTCCAGCCTGCCCACCGACACCACGGGGGCGCCGGTGCCGTCGGTCGCGGTGATCGCCCAGCCGGAGTCGACGGGGGCGATGCGGACCCGCAGGGCGGTGGCGTTCGTGGCGTGCAGCACGACCTGCTGCCACGAGAACGGGAGCACGGTGTTGCCCGTGCCGGCGGGGTCGGCCAGCAGCGGGGCGTGCAGCGCGGCGTCCAGCAGGGCGGGGTGCAGCGCGAACCGCTCGTCCGCCTCGGGGAGGGTGACCTCGGCGAACAGTTCGTCGCCGCGTTCCCAGACCGCCGTGACGCCACGGAACGCCCGCCCGTACTCGTAGCCGGAGTCGGCGAGCCGGTCGTAGGCGTCGGTCAGGTCGACCGGCCGGGCGTCGGCGGGGGGCCACTCGGTCACGGTGTCGGGCGCGGTGACCGCTTCCGCGGCGACGAGTCCGGTGGCGTGCGCCGTCCAGCTCTCGGTGTGCTCGCCGCGCGAGTGGATCTCGACGGTGCGGCGGCCCTCCCCGTCCGGCTCGCCGACGCGCAACCGCAGTTGCACCGCGCCGTCGGTGGGCAGGACCAGCGGGGCCACCGTGGTCAGCTCCTCCAGCACCGGGCAGCCGACCGCGTCCGCGGCGTGCACCGCGAGTTCGACGAGCGCCGCACCGGGAACGAGCACGACGCCCGCGACGACGTGGTCGGCGAGCCACGGGTGGGTGCCGGTCGACAGCCGGCCGGTGTAGACGACGCCGTCGAAGTCGGGCAGCGCGACGGCCGCGCCGAGCAGGGGATGCTCGGTGTCGGCGAGCCCGAGCCGGCTCGCCGCCCCGGTCGCGGCGGCGTTCTCCGCCCAGTACCGCTGGCGTTCGAAGGGGTACGTCGGCAGCTCCGTGGTCCGGGCGCCGGCGAAGAACGTGGGCCAGTCGACCGGGACGCCGCGGGTGTGGAGCGCGGCGACGGCCCTGGTGAGCGTGTGCGTCTCGGGTTGCCCTCGGCGGGTGGTGGCGATGGCGGTGGCGTCGCCGGTGGCGGCGGCCGTGGCGAGGACGGTGTCGGGGCCGATCTCGAGGAAGGTGTCGACGTGGTGGGTGGTGGTGAGGGTGGTGACGGCGTCGTGGAAGCGGACGGCCTGGCGGACCTGGTCGACCCAGTGGTCGGCGGTGGGCCGCAGTGGTTGGCCGTCGACGGTGGAGACGAGGGGGATGCGGGGTTCGTGGTGAGTGACGGACGCGGCGACGGCCCGGTAGTCGTCGAGCATGGGGTCCATCAGGTGGGAGTGGAAGGCGTGCGAGACGGTGAGGCGCTTCGTGCGGTGGCCCTGGGCGGCGAGTGCCTCGGCGGCGGCGCGGGTGGCGGCCTCGTCGCCGGAGATGACGACGTTGGTGCCGGTGTTGACGGCGGCGATGCCGACGGTGCCGGTGAGGTGGGGGGTGACCTGTTCCTCGGTGGCCTCGACGGCGATCATGGCGCCGCCGGCGGGGAGGGCCTGCATGAGGCGGGCGCGGGCGGCGACGAGGGTGGCGGCGTCGGTGAGGTCGAGGATGCCGGCGATGTGGGCGGCGGCGAGTTCGCCGATGGAGTGTCCGGCGACGGCGTGGGGGTGGACGCCCCAGGATTCGAGGAGTCGGTGCAGGGCGACCTCGAAGGCGAACAGGGCGGGCTGGGTGTAGCCGGTCTGGTGCAGCTCGTCGGTGTCGATGACCTCGCGTAGGGGCCGGTCGAGGTGCTTGTCGAGGGCGGCGCAGGCTTCGTCGAAGGCGGTGGCGAAGACGGGGTACGCGGCGGCGAGTTCGGCGCCCATGCCCGGCCGCTGCGCCCCCTGCCCGGTGAACAGGAAGGCGAGCCGCCCGCCCGTGCCGGCGGGGGTCGGCTGCACGCCGGCCTCCAGCGCGCGTACCAGCTCCGCGAGGTCGCGGCCCACCACCGCGGCGCGGTGCTCGAACGCGGTGCGCCCGACGGCCAGCGTGAACCCGACGGCCAGGGCGAACCCGGCGTCCTCGGGATCGCGGCCCGCCACCGCGCCGGCCAGGCGCGCGGCCTGCGCCCGTACCGCCTCCGGCGTCCGTCCGGAGAGGACCCAGGGGATCACCGGCGGTTCGGCCGCGGCGACCGGCTCGGGGGCCTCCGCCGGCTCGGGCTCCTCCAGCACCACGTGCGCGTTGGTGCCGCTGATGCCGAACGACGACACGGCGGCACGACGCGGGCGGTCGCCGGCGGGCCACGCCACCGGCTCGGTCAGCAGCGACACCGCCCCCGCCGACCAGTCGACCTTCGGGGACGGCTCGTCGACGTGCAGGGTGCGCGGCAGCAGCCCGTGCCGCAGCGCGCCCACCATCTTGATCAGCCCGGCGACGCCGGCCGCGGCCTGGGTGTGACCGATGTTCGACTTGATCGAGCCCAGCCAGAGCGGCCGGTCCCGGTCCCGCCCGTACGTGGCCAGGATCGCCTGCGCCTCGATCGGGTCGCCCAGGACGGTGCCCGTGCCGTGCGCCTCGACCACGTCGACCTGGCTCGCCGACAGCCGCGCGTTGGCCAGCGCGGCCCGGATCACCCGCTGCTGCGCCGGCCCGTTCGGGGCGGTCAGGCCGTTCGAGGCCCCGTCGGAGTTGACGGCCGTGCCGCGAACGACCGCCAGCACCCGGTGGCCGTTGCGCCGCGCGTCCGACAGCCGCTCCAGCACGAGCACGCCGACGCCCTCGGACCAGCCGGTCCCGTCGGCGGCGGCGGCGAAGGACTTGCAGCGGCCGTCCGGCGACAGCCCGCGCTGCCGGGAGAACTCGATGAACGTCTCCGGGGTCGCCATCACCGTCACGCCGCCGGCCAGCGCCAGCGTGCACTCGCCGTTGCGCAGCGCCTGCCCGGCGAGGTGCAGGGCTACCAGCGACGACGAGCAGGCGGTGTCGACGGTGACCGCCGGCCCCTCCAGCCCGAACGTGTACGCCACCCGGCCCGAGGCGATCGAGCCCGTGGAGCTGTTGCCCGTGTAGTCGTGGTACATCATCCCGGCGAACACGCCGGTGGCACTGCCCCGCAGCCCCACCGGGTCGATGCCCGCGTTCTCCAACGCCTCCCACGAGGTCTCCAACAGCAGCCGCTGCTGCGGGTCCGTGGTCAACGCCTCGCGCGGGCTGATCCCGAAGAACTCGGCGTCGAAGTCCGCGGCGTCGGGCAGGAAGCCACCCTCGCGGGTGTACGACCGGCCCGGCGTGCCTGGGGTCGGGTCGTACAGCTCCCCCACGTTCCAGCCCCGGTCCGTGGGGAAGCCGCCGATCCCGTCGCGTCCGGCGGCGACCAGGTCCCACAGGTCCTCCGGCGTACGCACGCCCCCCGGATACCGGCACGCCATGCCGACGATCGCGATGGGCTCGTGCGCGGCCTCCTCCGCGTCACGCAGCTTCCGCCGCGTCTCGCGCAGCTCCGCTGTCGTCCGCCTGAGGTAGTCGAGCAGCTTTTCCTCGTTGTCGGGCATCGACGTCACTCCAAGGGCGGACCGGTGGGGGATCGTGTGCTAGAGCGGGATGTGCCCGTGCGCGCCGCGCCGCCGGACGGGGCCGGCGGCGAGCGCGGACACGGGACGGGCCCGGGTGTCCTCCGGGCGGACGGCCTCGTCGACCAGGCCGAGGTCGGGTGCGCGGCCGGGGCCGCCCACGACCCGCGCGTGGTCTGCGACGCCCCGTGCCACGAGTTCGCGGCGTCCGGTCCCGCCGGGCGCCGCGATCGTCGTGCGCTGGATGGCGACGACCTCGGCGAGGGCGTCGAGCAGCGTGGCGCCGCGCCGCCGCGCCGGCCGGGGCAGCCGGTGCAGCGGGGCGCGGCATTCGCGCTCGGTGGTCATCGCGATCAGCTCACCCTGCGCTCGTGACCCTGCCAGAATCGCTCGCGCAGCTCGCGGCGCAGGATCTTGCCGCTGGGGTTGCGGGGCACCCGGTCGATGAACTCGTAGTGCAGGGGCTGCTTGAAGGCGGCGAGCTTGCCGCGCAGGTGCAGGGCGAGGTCACTCTCGGTGAGCTGCTGCCCCTCCACCGGCACCACGAACGCGTGCACGGCCTCGCCCCAGCGCTCGTCCGGCACGCCCACGACGGCCGACTCGGCGACCAGCGGGTGGCGCCCGATGACGTGCTCGACCTCCGCCGGGTAGACGTTCTCCCCCGCCACGATGATCATGTCCTTGATCCGGTCCCGGATGAACAGGTAGCCGTCCTCGTCCAGCACCCCCGCGTCACCGGTGACGACCCATCCGTCGACGAGCGCCTTCGCCGTGGCCTCGGGCAGGTTCCAGTACTCGACCATCGCCGCCGGCGTACGCAACCAGACCTCGCCGATCTCGCCGGGCGGCAGCGGCTCGCCCCGGCTGTCGGCGATCTTGACCTCGAAGCCCGGGTAGGGGCGTCCCGCCGCCTGCATCCGGCCGCTGTCCGGCGTGTGGTCGGCCGGGGGCAGGCAGATGGCCGTGTTGCCGGTCTCGGTCAGCCCGTAGATCTGGGCGAACTCGCAGCCGAAGCCCTCGACGCAGCGGGCCAGCAGCGCCGCTGAGATGGGCGCGCCACCGTAGACCACCTTGCGCAGCGAGGTGAAGTCCTCCTTCGACACGCCGGGCTCCGCCAGCAGCAGCCGCAGCATCGCGGGCACCAGGCAGGCGGTGGTGACGCGCAGCGTCCTGATCAGCTCGACCGCGCCCGCCGTGGTGAACTCGCGCATCACCACGTTCGTCACGCCCGACACGAAGCCCTGCGTCGCCCACCACAGGCCGCCGATGTGGAAACCGGCCATGCCGACGAGGCTGACGTCGCCCTCGCGCCAGTCGATCCAGTCCAGCTCCGCCGAGGCGAGCGCCTGGCGTACCGCGAAGAAGCTGCGGTGCGCGAGGACGACGCCCTTCGGCAGGCCCGTCGTTCCGCTGGTGTACATCTGCACCAGCGGCGTGTCGGGGGTGACCCTGGCCAGCACGTTCGCGTCCGGCTGCGCCGACACCCAGGCGGTGAAGCCGGCCCCGGCGGCACCCGGCTCGTCGAGCCCGACCACCCCGGTCAGCGTCGGCAGTTCCGCCGCCAGCTTCTCGGCGACGGCGGCCGAGTCCGAGTCGACGAAGAGCAGGGCCGCGCCCGAGTCGCGCAGGATGTGCTCGACCTCGCCAGCGGCCAGCCGCCAGTTGATCGGCACCAGCACCACGCCCGTCTTCGCGGCGCCGAAGAGCAGCTCGTAGTAGTGCTCGGACTCCCTGCCCAGGTAGGCGATGCGGTCCCCGGGGCGCAGGCCCGCCGCCTGGAGGGCGCGCGCCACCTGGTTGCTGACGCGGTGCAGGGTGGCGTAGTCGACGCGCCGGCCCTCGCAGACCATGGCGACGACGTCCGGCTGCTGGACGGCGTGCCTGCGCACCACGTCGACGAGGGTGCGCAACTGAACAGTCACCGGGGTCCTCCTCAGGGGACGTACGGGTGGAGGCGGCTCACGCCGCGTCGGCCTGGAAACGCATGCCGGGCGGGTTGACCAGCGCCATCCGTACCTCGCCGTCGGCGACGCCACCCTGGGTGTCCCAGAAGCGCCAGGGCATGTCGATGATCTGGACCGGCTTGCTGCGGTTGCGCTCGCTGAACTCGGCGAAGGAGACCTCGCCGTGGAACGACGACGAGTCGATCGGCCGGCGGAACCTGCTGGTGAAGTTCGCGATGAGCATGTCCGGCAGCTGCTTGGCCCAGTAGTCCTCCATCGTCCACGCGGCCAGCGCGGGCACCGCCCGGTCCTGGACGCACTTGGCGATCAGGTAGTACATGAGCTGGTTGAAGCAGATGTTCACCTCGACCGAGTTGAGGTGACCGGTGTCGTCGATGTAGCACGGGTACGGGATGGCGAACTCGCCCTCCGCGCTCGCCAGCCCGTTGGCGACGGTGACCGTCGCGGACTTGAGGTACTGGGTCTTCGGCCTCGCGTACGGGCGCAGCACGTCCGAAAGCAGTCCCGGGTCGTTGGCAAATGTCGCACGCCCGATAGGCGCACTGTTCTTCACCGGCGATGTGGTCATTGCTATTCCTCCTTTGCGCACGAGTGCGAAATTGAAGGTAATCGCGGCCGGCCCATCAGCCGGTAACAGCGGAAGAACTCAGCCGACGCCCGTGGCGGACCCGGCCGACGAGCCGGTCCAGCAGCATGTCGGAGGTGAGCGACAGGTCCGCGAGCAGCGGGTCGGTCGACAGCAGCGCCAGGTGCAGCGCCTGGATCCGCTCCGAGGGCTCGATGCCGAGTTCGTTCATCATCCGCCGCCGGAACCGCAGGTAGACCTCCAGCGCCGCCGGCGTACGCCCCGACCGGTGCAGCGCGAGCATCAGCATCGTGTGCGCCGACTCGTGCAGCGGGTGCTCCACGACCAGCGACGCGAGCTCGGAGGTCGCCTCCCGGTGCCGCCCCAGGCAGAGGTCGGCGTCGATCCTGGTGGTGTACGCGTAGAACCGCCGCTCCTCGAGCCGCGCGGCCTGGGCGCGCAGTTGTGGGCCCCACTGACCCTGGTGCACGACGTTGCCGCGCCAGAGCGCCAGCGACCGGCGCAGGTGCGCGCCCGCCTGTTCGTAGTCGCCCGCGTGCATCGCCGCGGTGCCCGCCGTGACCAGCTCGTCGAACTCGACGATGTCGAGCTGCTTCGGGTCCACCCGCAGCGTGTAGCCCCCGGAGCAGGTGAGCAGGACGTCGCGCGCGATGTCCTCGACGGAGCCGCCGAGCACGCCGCGGAAGAGCTTGCGCACCTTGAACATGTACGTCTGGAGGGTGGCGTGGGCGGTGCGGGGCGCCCCCGTGCTCCACAGCTCCCGGACGAGCACCGACGCGCCGACCGGCTGGTTCACGTTGAACAGCAACGCGGACAGGACCAGCCGCAGCTTCGGTGCGCTCGGTGCGATGTCGACCCCGTCGTGCCGGATGACGAGCGGGCCGAGCAGTTCGAACCGCAGTCCGGCGAGCGGGTTCCCCGCCGGGTGCCGTGGCGGCACGACCGGCGGCGGCTCGGGGCGCCGGACTTCCGTCGCGGGTTCGGCCGCCGACTCCAGCAACGCGGCGAGGAGCGTCAGTTTCTCCTCGTGCGACATCGATCCCAGTTCCGCAAACTTGGTAATCATTTCGCCGACCTCGCTATCAGTCGGATCCACCGCACTTTCCACCGCCGACGATCGTGTCGGCGTACTGGTTCCGTGACGGGAGCGACGATTCCGACCAGGGGGAGTCAGGACAGGCTTCCACGCTATTCCAAGCGAAGGTCGAGCCGATAGTGACCGCGTCATGGACAGGCATGACCAAACGAGGGGGCAGCATGTGACCGCGGCACTTGCCCGCAGCCTGCGCTGCCGCGAGGCTGGCTGGAGGCACGCTGGAGTGTCGCTGGAGCGGCACTGGTCGAGCAGGGAGCAGCCATGTCGGGTGGGGATGCACAGCTGCGCGTCGGGTTCAAGCGGCACCTGCGGGCCCACGTGGTACGCGGTGACGCGGTCTACCTGCTCTCCGAGCGCGGCGCGACCTCGGTCAGCGGAGCGCACGTCGAGGCCCTGGCCCCGCTGCTCGACGGCACCCGTGACCTGACGGAACTCGTCCGGGACAGTCCGGCCGGGATGTCGCCCGCCGAGATCGGCACGGTCGTCCGGCGGCTCGTCGACGCCGGCCTGGTGACGCTGCGGCCGGCGCGGGAGGCGGAGGCCGACGAGCCCGCGCTCGCGTACTGGGAGGCGGCGGGTCTGGACCCCACCGCCGCCGTACGGGCCACCGCCGCCGCCCGGGTCGACCTCGTCCGCGTCGGCGGCCGTGCGGCGGATGCCGTGGCGGCGACAGACGCGCTGCGCGCGGCCGGGTTGACGGTGACGCCGGTGTCCGGGAACTTTTCGGCCCCGCCCGCCGACTTATCGATTGTGCTCTGTGAGGACTACCTCGACGAGGGGTTGGCTGCCGTCGACGCCGCGCATCGCGCGGCAGGCCGGCCCTGGCTCCTCGCGAAGCCGGGCGGCGCGCAGGTGTGGGTGGGGCCCGTGTTCGACCCCGCCGCCGCGACGGGATGCTGGCACTGCCTGGGGCACCGGCTGCGCGGCCACCGCCAGGCCGAGACGCGCCTGCGCGCCGTCGTCGGCTCCGACACGGAGATCGGCACCCCGCCGGTGTCGCTGCCCCCGCTCGGCGCCGCCGCCCTGCACCTGGTGGCGTTGGAGGCCGCGAAGTGGACGGCCGGGCTCCGGCACGACGGGCAGCGCACGGTGTGGACGTTGGACAGCGTCACCCTCCGCGGCGCCCACCACGAGGTGCGCGCCCGGCCGCAGTGCCCCGAGTGCGGCGACCCCGGCATCGAGCGGGACCGGGCGTTCCGTCCGGTGCCGCTGCGCAGCCGGCCGAAGGCGTCCCGCAGCGGCGGCAGCCACCGCGCCCTGCCGCCGGAGCGGGTGCTGCGCGACTACGGGCACCTGGTGAGCCCGGTCAGCGGCGTGGTCAAGGAGATCACCCGCGACGGGCGGGGCCCGGCCTTCTTCAACTCGTTCCGCTCCGGCCCGAATCTCGCGATGACCACCCGCAGGAACGCGGAGCAGATGCGTTTCGCGCTGCGGGCCGAGAACGGCGGCAAGGGCGTGACCCCCGTGCACGCCGAGGTGAGCGCGCTGTGCGAGGCCATCGAGCGGCACAGCGCGTACTTCCACGGCGACGAGGCCCGGGTCACCGGCAGCTACACCGAGCTGGCCGGCACCGCCGTCCACCCCGACGACTGCCTGCTGTTCGACGAGCGGCAGTACGCCGACCGCGACCGCTGGAACGCCACCTGCTCGCCGTTCCAGTACGTGTGCGCGCCGTTCGACGACGCGGCCGTGACGAGCTGGACCCCGGTGTGGTCGCTCACCGAGCAGCGGCACCGCCTGCTGCCCACCTCGATGCTCTACTTCAACGTGCCGGAGCAGCACGGCGGCATGTCGCTGTGCGCGGACTCCAACGGCAACGCCGCCGGCAGCAGCCTGGAGGACGCGCTGCTCCAGGGCCTGCTGGAGGTGGTGGAGCGCGACGCCGTGGCCCTCTGGTGGTACAACCGCACCCAGGCCCCCGCGGTGGACCTGGACAGCTTCCGCGACCGCTGGATCGACGAGCTGCGGGAGGTCTACGCGGGCCTGCACCGCGAGGTGTGGGTGCTGGACGTGTCGTCGGACGTCGGGATCCCCACCATGGCCGCGCTGTCCCGGCGCACCGACAAGCGGTGCGAGGACATCATGTTCGGCTTCGGCACCCACCCCGACCCGCGGGCGGCGCTGGTCCGCGCGCTCACCGAGATGAACCAGTTGATGCCGACCGTGGCGGAGGTCGGCGGCGACGACGACGGCGGGTACGGCTGGTCCGATCCGGACGCCGTACGGTGGTGGCGCACCGCCACCTGGGCCGGGGACGCCTACCTGCGGCCCGATCCGGCGGTGCCGGCGCGCCGGCTCGCCGACTACCGCCACACCCCGACGGACGATCTGCTGGCCGACGTCCGCTCGGTGCAGCACAGGTTGGAGGCACTGGGGCTCGACGTGCTCGTGCTCGACCAGACCCGCCCGGACGTCGGGCTCCCCGTGGTGAAGGCCATCGTGCCGGGGATGCGCGGCTTCTGGGCGAGGTTCGCGCCGGGCAGACTGTTCGACGTCCCGGTGCAGCTCGGCAGGCTCGACCGCCCCACGGAGTACGAGAACCTCAACCCGATACCACTTTTCGTGTAGAGCGGGGTGCACGTGGCCCCAGCCACGCCCGTCGAGGAGCCAGGTTGCCATCCGACGCCGACACGTCCCGCCCCGGACCGAGCCTGTCGCTGTGGTCCTTCCGGGACGACGTGACCATCGAGACGGCTGAGGACGGCAGTCTGACCATCCTCACCCGCTGGGGCGACGTCCCGGTGGGCCGCCCCGCGCCCGCCGTCGAGGAGGTCCTGCACCGCATGACCTACGGGCCGGTCGCGCTCGGCAACGTCGCCGGGCTGGACGGGCGCGCCCTCCGGTCGGTCCTCGACCGGCTGCCCGGCCGGATAGTCCGCTCGCTCGGCTCGCGGGACTCGCCGGTGCCGCTGCTGTCCGTCCAGCCGGTGTCCCCGCTGGGGGTGTTCGAGCTGCCGGAGGTGGCCGAGGACCAACCGGTCAGGCTGTCCCGTTTCGCGTTCGCCCACCAGCGGGACGGCGAGCTGGTGCTCGAGTCCCCGCTGTCGCACCACCGGGTGGTGCTGCACCGGCCGCAGGTGTCGCTGGTGCTCGGCGCGCTCCCCCGCGCGACCACCGTCGTCGAGGTGGCGCGGCGGGTCGGCCTGGCGCTGCCCGGGGTGGCCGACATCGTCGCCTACCTGGTCGGCACGGGCATGGTCGTCGTCGGTGAGGCCGGCACGTCGCGGTTCCACGAGGACTCCGACCCCACGCTGGCGATGTGGTCGCCGTACGACCTGCTGTTCCACTCGCGCAGCAGGCTCGGCACGCACGACGACCCCGCCGGCGCGACGTTCCGTCACCTCGCGACCCTGCCGCCCCCGGCCGCCGTCAAGCCGGCGCCCGCCGGGCCGCGGATCCCGATGTACCGGCCGCCCGTCTCGGTGCCGCACGGGATGACGCTCACCGAGGCCGTCGACCGGCGCCGGTCCACCCGCGCGTTCGCCGAGGCGGCGCCGTCGACCCGCGAACTCGGGGAACTGCTGTTCCACGCGGCGCGGGTCCGGATGCAGACGGTGGCCACGGCTCCCGACAACGTGCGGTACACGGTGACGCGACGGCCGTATCCCAGCGCGGGTTCGCTGTACGAGCTGGAGTTGTACCTGACGGTGGACCGCTGCCCGGACCTGCGGCGCGGGATCTACCACTACAGCCCGGTCGAGCACGCGCTGACCCTCGTCAACGCCAGTCCGGCGGACATCGACGAGATGCTCGTCAACGCCCGGGTGTCCGTCGGGGACCGGCGGCCCCCGCCGGTGCTGATCACCATGACCGCACGGGTGGGCAGGCTCTCCTGGGTGTACGACAGCATCTCCTACGCCACCACCCTGAAGCACGTCGGCATGCTCCAGCAGACGCTCTGCCTCGTCGCCACGATGCTCGGGCTCGCCACGTGCGCCCTGACCATGGGCGACGCCAGGGTTTCCGCATCGGCGTTCGGGCTCGACTGGCCGGCGGAGGTCGGGGTCGGCGAATTCGCCATCGGACTACCCGAAAACGACATGTCCTGTAACGACGAGTACCTGGGCGTGCACGGAATGTGAATGGGTCGATCGACCGTCGGCAAATGGCTCGGCGACGCTTCGCACGTGGGCGCGAAAACAGCATTCAGGATGTGTGCGGGCGCGTGATAGAACGGGGTTAATTGCGCCGGCCCGACAGGGGATGCCAAGTTGATCAAGGTGTTGTTGGCCGAGGACATGCACATGGTCCGCGATGCGCTGGTCGCGTTGCTCAACCTGGAGCCGGACATCGAGGTCGTCGCCGCGGTCGCCTCGGGCACGGAGATCCTCCCCATGGCGCGGCGGTTCCGGCCCGACGTCGCCGTGATCGACATCGACCTGCCGGGCAAGGACGGGCTCTCCGCCATCGCCGACATCCAGGCCCACCTGCCGGAGATCCGCACCCTGGTCCTGACCGCGCTCGGCCGACCGGGCACCCTGCGCCGGGCGTTGTCCGCGAAGGCGACCGGCTTCCTGCTGAAGGACGCCCCGACCGAGCAGCTGGTCGACGCCATCCGCAGCGTCGCCGCCGGTCGCCGGGTCGTCGACAGCCAACTCGCGATGTCCGCCTGGGACAGCGCCGAGTGCCCCCTCACGGCGCGCGAGACCGAAGTCCTCCGCCTCACGGCGGAGGGACTCCAGGCCGTCGACATCGCGGCGCAGATGTTCCTGTCAGTCGGCACCGTCCGCAACTACCTGACCACGATCGTCAACAAGCTCTCCGCGCGCAACCGCGTCGACGCCATCCGGGTCGCCCGGGAGGCCGGCTGGTTGTGACCGGGACGCCCCGTGGCGCTCCAGCCGCAGGGGCACCCGGGCGCAGAGCCGGAACTGGTCCGGCTGCTGGTCGACCGTCAGCGAGCCGCCGATCTCCTCGGCGCGTACGCACAGGTTGCGCAGCCCGTTCCGCCCGCTGCCCGGGTCCCTGGGCGGCCCGACGGCCAGGTCGTCGTTCACGATCTCGATCCAGGCGTCGTCCTGCGTCTGCCGGATGGTGATGTCGCAGCGCTTGGCCTTGCTGTGCCGCAGGATGTTGGTCACCCCCTCCCGCAGCACCGTGGCGAGCACCGTGCTCACCTGGACCGGCAGGTCCAGGTGGTCGCTGTCCAGCCGCACCTGGATGTCCGCGGCGGACAGCACGGACACGGCGGACCGGCACTCCTCCTCCAGCGACAGTTCGCGGTAGCCACTGGCGACGGTCCGCGCGTCGGAGAGGGCGACCCGCGATATCTCCAGGATCTCCAGCAGCTGGTCGCTCGCCTCCTGCGGCGACTTCTCCATCAGCCGGTGCACCAGCTCGATCTTGAGCGAGATGGCGGACAGGCTGTAGCCGAGCAGGTCGTGCAGGTCGCGGGCGAACCGCAGCCGCTCCCGCAGCACCGCCATGCGGGCGATCTCCGCACGGCTCTCCTGCACCTCGACGACGAGGGCGGTCAGCCGGGACAACCCGTACACCACGAGCCCCGTCGTGACGGTGGAGATCGCGGTGTAGAGCATGTCGATCGGCGCACGGGTGAAGATCCACTGTGCGACGGCCATCGAGGCGACGATGAGGACGAAGGTCACCCACGCCGTGACCGCCCGCAGCACGAGCAGCACGCTGCCGGCCAGGAAGCCCGGCATGCCGACCCACGCCTGCCCGAAGGTCAGGATCGGCAGATAGACCAGCGCGGCCTGAGTGGCGAGGACGCCGTAGCCCAGCGGCGTGCGCAGGCGTCCGTTGTCCCGGCCGTACCACAGCAACTGCATCGCCATCAGGACGGCGATGCACGTGAACGACAGCGCGATGGCCACCGGACCGACCGGCAGGAACATGACGTGGATGAAGCCGATGAGGCTGATGCTTGCGAAGACGGCGGTGACGACGCCCATCGCGAGACGGGGCGCCGGTAGCGGCGCGGCCCCTCGCGATGATGAGCGCCCTGATGTGACGGAGAGGTTCACGGCAGCAGCGCTCTCGTTTGTTCTAGCGCAGCCAGCGTACGCCCAGAGGCCAACTGGCCCCGTACCCGGTGTGGCCGGCCCCCCGCCAGCCGCGATGCCCGGTAGCGGGCGTCGATCCAACAACCACGACACACTCCCCAGTGATCGACCCGAGGGCGGGAATGCCTCGTCGACCCGCGCAACAACCCGGTGCGGCCGATCGGACGCCGACAGGCGTCGCACCCCACAGAGTTGTTACGCAACGCAAACGTTTTTGACGGATTCCCGGCCCCGAATTGCGATGTGCCCTTACGGACACCTTCCCCCTTGAGGGTCGACCTTTCCACAAAAAAATGACGGCCGTCAAGCCGTCCACCCCTGGCCGCCGCAGCGCGAAAGGGTCCTAATCGATGCTAGGGAACATTTGCCACCGTCACGTCATATCCTCTAGTAGGGACATTTGACGCGGTGACCGCCGCGCGGTGGCGAGGGCCTACCGGGGCAGCGCCGGACGCCGCCGAGGGGCCGGTGCCAGGACCGACACGAGGTCGCGGCGGGCCCGCGCGACGCGGGAGCGGATCGTGCCGACGGGACAGCCGCACAGTGCGGCCGCCTCCGCGTAGCCGAGGCCGACGACCTGGGTGAGCACGAACGCGGCACGGCGGGCCGCGGGCAGCGTGCGTACCGCGAGGTTGAGCGCGACCGTGTCGTCCGGGCCGGGCAGGTGGTGGGCCGCGGAACGCTCCGCGGTGGCCTGCCAGTCCTGGTCGGACACGATCCGGGGCCGGCTCGCGGCGGCGCGGAAGTGGTCTGCGGCCACGTGCCGCGCGATGGCCAGCAGCCAGGACCGTGCGTGGTGGCGCCCGGTGAACTGGTGCGCGCTGCCCAGCGCGCGGACGAACGTCTCCTGCGTCAGGTCCTCGGCGTCGGCGTACCCGACCAGGTAGACCAGGAATCGCCAGACGTCACGCTGCGTGCTGCGGACGAGAGGATCCGCCGCGGAACGGTCGCCGCGCCCGACGGCCAGGGCCAGAGCCGTGACCGCGCTTTCTTCCAGTGGCTCCGACATGAATTCACGGTAACCATGCGGGATGCCGAGAAGAAGGGATTCCAGTGGCAGTCCAGTCGGCCTCATCGCCGGGAACCAGAATTCGATGGAACCGTTCGGCCAGCGTGCCGGGCGTCCCGGGGACCGCGCGGCGCACGGGCGCGGTGAAGGCGGCGACGGGCGCGCGCCCGACGGGGGCCGCGCGCCCGGGGCGCGCCGCCTGCCCGTCGGGGCGCCGCCCGGCCGGATCCGGCCGGGCGGCGGGCACGTCCGCTGCACCCGGCTCAGCCCGTCTTGGCCAGCGGCCGGGCGCCGTACGTGACGCGGACGACCCCGTCCTCGTGACGTTCCGTCTCGGCGGTGACCCCGAAGACCCCGGACAGCACCTGGGGCGTGAGCGCCTCCAGCACCGGCCCCGACGCGACCACCTCCCCGCGGTCCAGCACGACGAGGCGGTCGCAGCTGCGCACCGCGAGGTCCAGGTCGTGCAGCACCGCCAGCGTGGTGACGGCCAGCGTGTGCACCAGTTCCAACAGCTCGAACCGGGCCCGGATGTCCAGGTGGTTGGTCGGCTCGTCGAGCACCAGGAGCTGCGGCTGCTGGGCCAGCGCCCGGGCGAGCAGCACCCGCTGCCGCTCACCGCCGGACAGCGAGCCGTAGATCCGGTCCGCGTGCCCCAGCATGCCGGTGCGCTCCAGCGCGTCGGCGACGATGTCGTTGTCGTCGGCCGTCTCGCGGTCGAACACCCCCTTGTGCGGGGTCCGGCCCAGCGCGGCGACCTCCCGCACGGTCAGGCCCGGCGGGGTGGGGCTGTTCTGCAAGACGGCGGCGGTCCGCCGCGCGGCCGCCCGCGCCGACAGCGACCAGACGTCCTCGTCGCCGAGCAGCACCTGCCCGCCGGCGGGCCGGACCGACCGGTAGATGGTCCGCAGGAGCGTGGACTTGCCGCTGCCGTTGGGGCCGATCAGGCCGACGACCTCGCCGGGCGCGACCTCCATGCTGACGTCGCGGAGGATCGGCGTACCACCGATGGAGACGCACACCTGCTGCACCTGAAGCTTCATGAGTGGGACAGGCTCCTATCCCGGCGCATCAGCCAGATGAAGAACGGTGCGCCGAAGAGGGCGGTCAGGATGTTGAGGGGCAACTCGTTCGGCGGGTCGACCGTCCGGCACAGCAGGTCGACGATCACGAGGTAGACCGCGCCGACGAGGGCCGCGAGGGGCAGCACCCGGCGGTGGTCCACGCCGAACGCGAGCCGCACCAGGTGGGGCACCATCAGCCCGACGAAGCCGATGCCGCCGGCCACGGCGATGAGCACGCCCGCGAGCAGCGACGTCAGGACGATCGACACGATCCGCAGCCGCTTGACGTCGATCCCGAGGGCGGTCGCCGACTCGTCGCCGGTGACGAGCGCGTTGAACTGCCGGGCGTACATGGTCAGCAGCACGGTCACCGCGAGGACGACCACGCCCGCGACCTGGAGTTGCTCCCAGCGGGCGCCCGCGACGCTGCCGAGCAGCCAGAACATGATCTGGCGCATGTTGTTGGGCGTCGTCTGCAACTGGAGCAGGCTCGTGATCGAGGTGAACACGTAGCTGATCGCGACCCCCGCGAGTACGAGCCGGACCGGGTTGAGCCGGCCGTGTTGCTGCCCGAGGGTGAAGACCAGCGCCACCGCCAGCATCGCGCCGACGAACGCCGCGCCCGACACCCCGAGTCCGCCGGCCGCGCCGGCGCCCAGCGCCATCACGGTGACGGCGCCGACCGAGCCGCCCGCCGACACGCCGAGGATGAAGGGGTCGGCGAGCGGGTTGGCCACGAGGGCCTGCAGCACGACGCCCGCTACCGCGAGCCCGGCGCCGCACAGCGCGGCCAGCAGCACCCGTGGGATCCGGAAGGTCCAGACGATCTGGTCGTGGGCCGGGTCCACGGCGGGGGTCGCCCCGGTCAGGTGCGCCCAGACGATCCGGCCGGTGTCGCCGATGGAGACCGGCACCGAGCCGACGGCCGCCGCGACGAGGATCAGGACGACCAGCAGTACGCCGAGCACGAGCAGGCACAGCGGCAGGGGCGCGCCGTGCAGGGGGGCCGGCCGGGTGGCGGGGCGCTTCGGCGCGGCCGACACCCGGCCGTTGGTGGAACGCGACAAGGTGGTCATGGCGCTCAGAACGCCTCGGGGTGCGCGGCCTGCGCGATCTTGGCGACCGCGAGGTGGTTGCTGGGGCCGAGGTAGATCGAGTCGGACAACACGACGTAGCGGTTGTTCTTCGCCGCGTCCCACTGCGGGAACTGGGCGAGCAGCTTCTTCGCGTCCGCGTCCGGATCCTTCGACATGTAGTTCACGACGAGCAGGACGTCCACGTCGGCCTTGGCGACCTGTTCGCGGGAGAGGTTGGCGAACATCTGGTCGGTGGCGCCCTCGAAGGCGTTCACCGCACCCGACTTGGCCATGATGTCGTTCCAGATCCCGTTGCCGCCGACCGAGCTGAACTCCCCACCCATCGCCATGCCGGGGATGATCAGCATGACCTTCTGCTTCGGCAGGCTCGCGGTCTTCGTCCCGACCTCGGCGATGCGCGCCTTCGAGTCGGCGATGATCTTCTCGGCGCGCTCGGACACCCCGAAGATGGCCCCGAGGTCGCGCAGCAGCGCGTAGCTGTCCTCGACGGTCGGCGTGCCGGAGACCGTGCCGACCTCACCGCACGAGCTCTTCGGGGCGTACGTGTTGGCCCCCACGGCCGCGAGGTCGTCGCGGGTGGCGAAGCCCGCCTCGGCGCGGAAGCCGCCGTCGTACGTGGAGATCACGAAGTCGGGCGTCAGCCCGATCATGGCCTCGCGCGGGATGTCCGACATGTCGTTGAGCTTGATGTTGCCCGTCGGCAGCTTCTTGATCGCGTCGACCCGGCCGTCGACCTCGGAGGCGCCGTAGGACTGCGCGTTGGCGACGATCCGGTCGGCGACGCCGAGTTCCAGCAGCGCGGAGACCTCCGCGACCGACCCGCCGTTCATCACGACCACGCGGCTCGGCGCCTGCTGGTAGGTGTACTTCTTGCCGCAGTTGCTGATCGTCACCGGGTAGCCCGCCTTCGGCGGGTCGTTCGACTGGCCGGCCTCGCTCTTGGCCGTCGAGCATGCCGTCGTGAGAAGCAGGGCGGCGACGGCCGCCGCGAGGGGGAGTCGCTTGAGTTTCATCCGGTCCTCCGAGCAGTTGACGTGGCGACGGGCGACGGCGCCGCCGCCTCTTCCGGTTCCGCTGCCGCGGCCGCGGGCTTGGGCAGGTGGTGCAGACGGACACTGACCAGGCCGGCGCAGATCGCGGAGGCCGCGAGCAGGAGCGCGGTGACCGCGAAGGCCGTCGCGTGGTCGGCGAAGGGCACGTCGGGGTCGCCGGGCGTCGCGCCGAGCACGGTGCGGTAGCAGACCCCCGCGACCGCGACCCCGAGCGCCAGGCCGAACTGCGTCACGGTGGTCGCCATGCCGGACGCCGCGCCCGCCTCGGCGGGCCTGACCCGGCCGAGGATCCCGGCCACCAGGGGTGAGACGACCAGGCCCTGCCCGAAGCCGGCCAGCGTGACCACCGCGACGAGCATGGGCGCCTGCGCGGACTCGGGCGCCTGGACGACGGCCGCGCTGGCCAGCAGGACGGCGGCGAGCAGGCCGCAGCCCACGGCCGGGGTCGGCGCCGGGACCAGGCGTGCCACCCGGCGGCTCGCCGCGGAGCCCAGCGAGAAGCCGATCCCGAGCGGTACGAACATCAGCGCCGCCGTGAGCGGCGTGAAGCGCAGCCCCGTCTGCAGGTAGTAGGTGAACACGAGGAAGAGCCCCGAGTTCGTGGCGAACAGCGCCAGCACGGTCACCAGGGACAGCCGCATCCCGGGGGCGGTGACGACCCGCGGCGGGAACAGCGGCTCGCCGCCCTCGCGGTGCAGGCGCCGCTGCTGGCGCACCAGCACGACGGCCAGGACGAGGGCGAGCGGCACGCCGAGCCACAACCACGGCGAGCCGTCCGTCCCGAAGACCAGGGGCACGAGCAGGGCCGGCGCCGCCACGATGGTGAGCGCCGCGCCCGCGAGGTCGAGGCGGTGCGGCGCCTTCGGCACGGTACGCGGCAGGATCCCGCCCAACGCCAGGATCGCGATCCCGACGGGCACGTTGACGAGCAGCGCCGGCCGCCAGCCGAGGCCGAAGAGGTCGGCCTCGACGATGAGACCGCCGCCCGCGATGCCGCTGATCACGCCCAGGCCGATGACCACGCCGTAGACGCTGATGGCCCTCGCCAGCCGCTCCGGGTCCTGCATCGTGGCCCGGATGATCGCGAGCACCTGGGGTGCCATGAACGCCGCCGTGGCGCCCTGCAGGAAGCGGGCCACGATGAGCAGGTCGGCGTCCGGCGCGATGCCGCACAGCAACGAGGTCACCGTGAAGCCGGCGACGCCCCAGAGGAACACCGTGCGGTGGCCCATCCGGTCGCCGAGCCGCGCGCCGGTGACCATCAGGGCCCCGAAGGCGATCACGTACGCGGCGCCGACGAACTGGATCTGGTCGAAGCCCGCGTCGAGGTCGCGCTGGATGGACGGGCTGGCCACGTTGACGACGAAGCCGTCCACCTGGGTCATGAACGTCGCGGCGAGAACCGCGCCGAGTCCGAGCCACTCACGCCGTTCGCTCATGTTGCCCTCCGATGATCGCCGACAGGTGCGAGTACGGCGCCGACCCGCGCCAGGGGACCGGCGGCGAGCATGCCGTCGTGGGTGCAGTCCAGCCGGTGCACGTCGATGCGCCCGTCGACGTGTGGCTCCCAGCTCCGCGGGCCGGGCCAGTCCGGTGTCTTGCCCTCGGTCGCCTCGACGACCAGCACGTCGCCGCCGAGGCGCCGGGGCGTCCAGCCGGCGGCGAGCCGTGAGTTGCGGGCGAAGGCGTCGTACGCGAGGCGACGCTGCGCCTCGTCGAGGCCGCCGAGCACGGCCTGGCCGAGTACGGCGGCGGCGGCGTCGTGCTCGGCGGGCGGCGGCAGCTCCCGCCAGGCGGCCGGCACCGGATACGAGTCGAGCAGCGCGAGCAGGGCCACCGCCTCGCCGGCCTCCGCGAGCTGCGTGGCCATCTCGTGGGCCACCAGGCCGCCGAACGAGGCGCCGAGCAGGTGGTAGGGCCCGGCGGGCTGGATCTCACGGATGCGCCGCACATGGTCGGCGGCCAGGTCGGCGACGCTCGCGCACCCGGCGGCGGCGACCGACTGGAGTCCGTACACCGGGCGGTCGGGCAGGCTCGCCAGCAGCGCGGCGTACGACCACGCCAGCCCGGTCGCCGGCGCGACGCAGAACAGCGGCGGCCCGCTCCCCCGCGTCCGCAGCGGGAGCAGCACCTCCGTCGAGCCGCCGGCAGTGTCCGTGGCGAGCGCCGGCGCGAGCTTCGCGACGGTCGGCGCCTCGAACACCGTCCGGATGCTGATCTCCACGCCGAACTCGGCGCGTACCCGGCCCATCAGCCGGGCGACGAGCAGGGAGTGCCCGCCGAGCGAGAAGAAGTCGTCGTCGATGCCGACCTCCGGCAGGCCGAGCAGGTCGGCGAAGAGACCGCACAGGACCGCCTCGCGGTGGTCGCGGGGCGCGCGGCCGCCGACGGTCGCGGTCAGGTCCGGCGCGGGCAGCGCCGCGCGGTCGAGCTTGCCGTTCGTGGTACGCGGGATCGCCTCCAGCGCGACGAACGCGGGCGGCACCATGTAGTCGGGCAGCCGCTCCGCCACGAACTGCCGCAGCGCGGCGGGCTCCGGCGCGGCGTCGCCCACCGGCACGACGTAGCCGACGAGCCGCACCTGACCGGGCGCGTCCTCGCGGGGCACCACCGCCGCCTGGGCGACCGCGGGGTGGGCCAGCAGGACCGCCTCGATCTCCCCCGGCTCGATGCGGAAGCCCCGGATCTTGACCTGGTCGTCCGCGCGGCCGAGGAACTCCAGAGTGCCGTCGCGCCGCCAGCGGGCGAGGTCGCCGGTGCGGTACATCCGGCTGCCCGGGGGCCCGAAGGGATCCTTCACGAACCGCTCCGCGGTCTGCTCCGGACGGTCGTGGTAGCCGCGGGCGACCGGCGCCCCGGCGAAGTACAGCTCGCCCACCGTGCCCGGCGGCACGAGCCCGCGCGCCGGGTCCAGCACGTACGCCCTGGTGTTGGTCAGCGGCCTGCCCACGATCGGGTCGGCGCTCTCGGAGAGCCGGCACCAGAGGGTGTCGACGGTGCACTCGGTGGGGCCGTACAGGTTGTAGACGGTCGTGCCGGCGTCGCGCAGGGCCGTCCAGAGCGCGGGGCCGGTGGCCTCGCCGCCGAGCGCGAGCACGGCGGGCCGGTGCCGGCCGGCGTCGAGGAAGCCGTTCGCCACCAACTCCTCGGCGTACGTGGGGGTGATGTCCATGAAGTCGATCTCGTGCCGGTCGACGTAGTCGAGCATCGCGGCGGGGTCCCGACGCCGGTCGTCGTCGACGAAGTGCAGCTCGTGGCCGTCGAGCAGCCACAGCAGGCCCTCCCACGACGTGTCGAACGACAGCGACGCGGACAGCGCGGCCCGGCACACCCGGCCGGCGGCCGCCGGCCGGATCATCGTGTCGCGGTGGTGGTGGAAGAGGTTGACCAGACCACGGTGCTCGACCACGACGCCCTTCGGCACGCCGGTGGAGCCGGACGTGTAGATGAGGCAGGCCGCGTGCTCCGGCGCGAGGCCGGTGTCCGGTACGGGCGCGTCGGGCGCCTCGGCCAGCTCCGCGACGGTCGCGGGGGCGTCCACGAGCAGGACCGGGACCTCCGACTGCCGGTGCCCGGCCCACAGCGCCCCGGTGGCGAGCAGCACGACGGGCGCGCTGTCGGCGAGCATCGCCGCGACCCGCCGGGCGGGCAGGTCCGGGTCGACGGGCACGTACGCGGCGCCGGCCTTGAGCACGGCGAGCAGCGCCACGATCGCCTCGGAGGTGCGGGGCAGCAGGAGCCCCACGTGCCGGTCGGGGCCGGCCCCCCGGGCGACGAGCAGGTGGGCGAGGCGGTCGGCGCGGCGGTCGAGTTCGGCGAAGGTCAGCGTGGCGTCGCCGGCCACCAGCGCCGTACGGTCCGGCGTCGCGGCGGCCTGTGCCGCGAACAGCGCGGGTACGGTCACCGCCGGCAGGGGCCGAGCCGTGTCGTTCCACTCCTCCAGGAGGAGCCGGCGCTCGCCGTCGAGAAGCAGGTCGACGTCGGCGACCGGGGTGTCGGCGGCGTCGGTCACGCGGCGCAGGAAGGCCAGGAACCGGGTCAGGTGACCGGTGAGCTCCTCGTCGTCGTAGCAGTTCGGGTTGGCGTCGAGGACGATGCGCAGCCCGCTGCCGTCCGCCCGGTCGTACACGTGGACCACCAGGTCCTCGACGAGCCCGGCGCTGACGTTGTGCACGACGCCCCGGTGCCCGGCGAAGCGCAGGCCGTAGTCGAACGGCATGATGTTGACCGACGGGCCGAACAGCTTGCGCTCGCTGGCGACCATCCGCAGGTCGCGGCGCAGTTGCTCGTAGCGGTAGCGCAGGTGCGGGCGCCCGGCCCGCAGCTCCGCCGCGACCTGCCCGGTGAGGCTGGCCAGCGTGGCGGTGGGCTCGACGCGGACCCACAGCGGCACGACGTTGGTGACCATGCACGGCACCCGCAGCGACACCGAACCGAGCCGCGACATGACCGGCAGCGCGAGCGTCAGCTCGTCCGCGCCGGTCATCCGGTGCAGGTACGCCGCGAAGGCCGCGATGACGGTCTCGCTCCACGTGGTTCCGGTGGCCTTCGCGACCGCCTTCAACGCGTCGATGCCGGCGGTGTCGAGGTCCGCCGTGGCGCGCAGCACCGTCCGCGCCAGCTTCCCGGTGCGGCGGGCGAGCACCACCGGCGCCGGCCTGCCCTGCGCCCGGGACGTCCAGTGCTCGCGGGCGGCGGCGTACCTGTCCGAGTCGGCGTAGGCCCGGTCCTCGTCGACCACGGCGGCCAGCGCCCCGAACGTCCGGGGCGGGGGGTCCCGGCCCTCGACGAGGGCGGTGTAGAGCTCGGCGACCCGGCGGGCGACCAGGGACAGCCCGTATCCGTCCAGGGCGATGTGGTGCACGCGCTGGTACCACAGGAGGTGGTCCGGGCCGAGCCGGAGGAACGCCTGCCGGAACAGCGGGTCCTTGCGCAGGTCGACGGGGGTGTCGAGGTCCGCGCGCATCCAGGCCGTCGCGGCGGCGAGCGGATCCGCCTCGGCACTGGTGTCGATGGTGTGCAGCGGCCACGACCCGTCGTCGCGGGGGCGTTGCCACGGGCGTCCGTCGGCGTCCTCCTCGAACACCACGTTCAGCGCCTCGGCCTCGCCGACGGCCCCGCGCACGGCCGCCTCCAGCAGCCGCGCGTCGACCGGGCCGCGGATCTCCACGTACTCGGCGGTGTTGAAGGCGGGGCTGTCCGGGTCGAACTGCTGACCGGTCCAGATGCCCTCCTGGGCCGCGCCCAGCGGCAGCGGCTCAGCCATCGCCGCCCACCAGCAGCTTCGCCCAGTGCTCCACCGTCGGCCGCTCGGCCAGGTCGACGAAGCTGACTTCGGCGCCGGCGTCGCGCCACCGCTCGATGAGCGTCATCAGCCGCACCGAGTCCAGGCCGCAGTCGAACAGATCCTCCGCGTCGAAACTTTCGTCCGGGCGACGGTGGAGCATCTCGGCGACGTCCGCCCTGATCCTCGCCGCCGTCAACTGACCTGCCACGTCATGCCTCTCGACCTCGTGCGATGTGGACACCGGTGGGATCCGACGGTCGACGCCGTCGGATCCCACCGCGGATCGAACGTCCGTGCGGGACTAGGCGGCGTCCACGTCGTCGTAGACGGTGACGCGGTAGGACACGGCCGGCTCCGGCGTCGCGGTGTGCAGCGCCCGGTGGACCAGGCTCTGGTTGTCCCAGAGGAGCATGTCGCCCTTCTCGAACGTCTGGAGGTGGATGTTCTCGTGCTCGTAGGTGCGGTCGAGCTGGCCGGTGGCCGTGAGCAGCTCGGTCAGCAGCTCCGGCCGGTCGTTGCCGTCCGCGTCCTGCACCGACAGCGTGAAGCCCTCGCTCAGGTAGAGCAGGGTCTCGTCCGTGTGCGGGTGCGGGAACGCGAGCGGGCTCGTCACCGGCGGGGTCTTCGCGTTGACCTCGTCGATGATCTCCGAGATCGGCCGGTAGACGTCGGTCGGCCGGATCTTGAAGTACCGCAGCACGCTGTGCGTCGCCGTCTTGTCCTTGACGGCCAGCTTCAGCTCCTCGGAGAGCTGCTCGTAGGCGGTCGCCAGGTTGATGAAGTAGGTGCCCCGGTTCTTCGACGGCACGACCTGCGGGTAGATCATGGTGATGTCGAACGGACGTGGCATGAACTGGTAGTCCGAGTGCCAGAACTTGCCGGTCTTCGGCACCCCGATCTGGCGGCCGTCCTCCTCCTTGACGTTGGAGGAGACGAACACCTCCTTCACCTCGGGGTGGTGGTAGACCGGCTCGTAGTACTCCGCGACCCGGCCCAGCCGCTGGCCGAGCGCCAGGAACTGCCGCGGCGACAGGTCCTGGTTCTTCAGCACGGCGATCTTGTTCGAGTAGATGGCCTTCTTCAGCTCGACGATGTCCTCCGGCGAGGCGGTTTCCGCGTCGAAACCCTCCACGATCACGCCGAACTTCTTTCCAGCCTGCGGGGTGATTTTCATTCGCACTCCTCTGAGCGGTGGTCCCGGGCTCCGCGTACCTCAGTAGTCGCGTCCGGTCGGTCAACAGTTCCCGCCCCGACAGATGTGCGGGGCCGAATTGCCTGCTCAATTACCGCGCTGTGGGTTCACATTTCCGCGAACTCCTCTGCGAGTCTCGGCCTGCCTCTCCCGCAGCACCTGGGCGTGACAGGCGTGGATGACGGCAGCGGCGCCGTGCGGGTCGTCGCGTACGACGAAGTGACCGCTGCCGGGGATGACGTAGTGCTGCGCCCTCGGGAGCACCCGCCGGGCCCGGAGCGCGTCGCGCAACGGGACCACGCGGTCCTGGTCGGCCCACACGAGGTTCACCGGCGTCGTGTCGGTGGCGTCGGCGCGGAACGAGTAGAGCCCCGCGTACCGGGTCAGGGCGGACAGGTCGCTGGTGATCATCGAGTTCACGTCGGCGGCGGCCACGTCCGGCCGGAGGGCGGCGGGCCGGGCCGACACGCTGCCCATGACCATCCTGCGGACCACCCCCCGGTTGAGCAGCCGCCCCCGCGTCCTCGGCCCCACCGCGGCGGTCATCCGCAGGATCGCGTGGGTCCGCACCACGCACATCGAGGCGTGGCAGACCGCCCGGAACCCGATGCTGCACAGGGCGGTCACCGCCGCGACGGGCACCCGACGCGCCAGTTCGAGTGCGATCACCCCGCCGAGCGAGTGCCCGACCACGTGCGGCCTGCGCAGCCCCAGCGCCGCGATCCGCTCCGCGACGTACTCGGCGAGCCTCGGCACGACGTCACGGTCGTACGCGAGCCCCGGCACGCTGCCATGGCCGGGCAGGTCGATCGCGAGGGTCCGGGCGAAGCCCGGGATGCGTTCGACGACGGCGTCCCAGCTCGCCCGGCCGAGACCGGCCGCGTGCAGCAGCAGGAGCTGAGGATCCTCCGCGAGCCGGCTCGGCTCGGCCATGGTGCGGCTCCGTTTCTTTCCGTGCGGACGTGCGCGCTCGACGCGTCAGGAGGCGGTGACCATCGGGGCGCGCGACGCCTCGGCCGTGTCGGCCCGGTCCGGGAGTTCGTTGCCGGCGAGCGCCTTGAACCGCCGCAGCCGCAGGCTGTTCGACACCACGAACACCGAACTGCCGGCCATGATCAGACCCGCCAGCATCGGATTGAGCAGCCCGCTCGCCGCGAGCGGGATCGCCGCGACGTTGTACGCGAAGGCCCAGAACAGGTTGCCCTTGATCGTGCCGAGGGTGCGCCGCGACAGCCGGATGGCGTCCGCGACCACCCGCAGGTCGCCGCGGACCACCGTCAGGTCGCCGGACTCGATCGCCACGTCGCTGCCGGTGCCCATCGCGATGCCCAGGTCGGCCTGCGCGAGGGCTGCGGCGTCGTTGACGCCGTCGCCGACCATCGCGACGACCTTGCCGTCGGCCTGGAGCCGCTTGACCAGCTCCACCTTCCCGGCGGGGAGGACCTCGGCGACCACGTCGTCGATCCCCACCTCCGCCGCGATCGCCGCCGCCACCGCCGCGTTGTCGCCGGTCAGCAGGATCGGGTGCAGCCCCAGCCGCTTGAACTGCGCCACCGCCGCCGCGCTGGTGGACTTCACCCGGTCGGACACGACGAGCATCCCCCGCAGGGCGCCGTCCCAGCCGACCATGACCGACGTACGGCCCGCCGCGTCGGCCGTCGCCTTGGCGGCGACCAGCTCCGGGGGCAGGTCGGTCGCCCACGCGCCCAGCAGCGACGCCCGGCCGACGACGACCTCGTGCCCGTCGACGGTGCCCCGCACGCCGACGCCGGTCTCGCTGGAGAAGTCCGCGACCGGGGGCAGTTCGCCGCACCGGTCCCTGGCTCCCGCGACGACGGCCCGGGCGATGGGGTGCTCCGACGCGCTCTCCAGTGCGCCGGCGAGCCGCAGCAGCTGGACGTCGTCCTCGCCGTCGACGGGCACGACCTCCACGACGGACATCTCGCCGGTGGTCACCGTGCCGGTCTTGTCGAGCACGACGGTGTCGACGGTCCGCGTGGACTCCAACACCTGCGGTCCCTTGATGAGGATGCCGAGCTGGGCGCCCCGGCCGGTGCCGACCAGCAGCGCGGTCGGCGTCGCCAGCCCCAGCGCGCACGGGCAGGCGATGATCAGTACGGCCACGGCAGCGGTGAACGCGGCCGCCGCCGGCTGGCCGGAGCCGAGCCAGTAGCCCAGCGTGGCGAGCGACAGCGCGATCACCCCGGGCACGAACACCGCCGACACCTGGTCCGCGAGCCGCTGGACGGCGGCCTTGCCGGTCTGCGCGTCCTCGACGAGCCTGGCCATCTGCGCGAGCTGCGTCTCGCCGCCCACCTTCGTGGCGCGGACGACGAGCCGCCCGCCGGCGTTCACCGTCGCGCCGACGACCTCGTCACCCGGTCCCACCTCGACGGGCACGGACTCGCCGGTGAGCATGCTCGCGTCGACCGCCGAGGAGCCCTCCTCCACGACGCCGTCGGTCGCCACCTTCTCGCCCGGCCGCACGAGGAACCGGTCGCCGACGGCGAGCGCCGAGATCGGCACGATCGCCTCGGCGCCGTCGCGCAGCACCGTCACGTCCTTGGCGCCCAGCGACAGCAGCGCGCGCAGCGCGGCGCCGGAGCGGCGCTTCGCGCGGGCCTCGAAGTACCGGCCGCAGAGGATGAACAGGGTCACGCCCGCGGCGACCTCCAGGTACATGTTGCCCTCGCCGGGCGTCCGCTCCAGGGTGATCCGGAACGGGTGCCGCATGCCGGGCACGCCGGCGGTGCCGAGGAACAGCGTGTACAGCGACCACACGAACGCGGCGAGCGTGCCCACCGAGACCAGCGTGTCCATCGAGGCGGCGGCGTGCCGGAGGTTGGCGAAGGCGGCCCGGTGGAACGGCCACGCCCCCCACACCACGACGGGCGCGCTCAACGTGAGGCAGGCCCACTGCCAGTACTCGAACTGGAGCTGGGAGAACATCGACATCGCGATGACCGGCACCGCCAGCACGGCGACGACCCAGAGGCGGTGGCGGGCCGCCCGCAGCTCACGGTCGTGCTCGGCCTCCTCCGCGGCCGCCGGATCCGGGACGTCCGCCGCCGGTGCCGCGGGCGGCAGCACCGGCCGGGCCGTGAAGCCGATCTCCTCGACGGCGGCGATCACCGTCTCCCGCGAGACCTGGGGCGCGAGGAGCACCTTCGCCTTTTCGGTGGCGTAGTTGACGGTCGCCTCCACCCCGTCGATGTCGTTGAGGCGCTTCTCGATGCGCGCCGCGCAGGCCGCGCACGTCATGCCGCCGATCAGCAGTTCCAGGTGGTTCTCGGCCCTGGCCGTGCGCGGCTGCACCGGCCGGGCCGTGAAGCCGATCTCCTCGACGGCGGTGATCACCCGCGCCTGCGTGATCCCGGGCGGGAGGAGCACCTTCGCCTTCTCGGTGGCGTAGTTGACGGTCGCCTCCACCCCGTCGATGTCGTTGAGGCGCTTCTCGATGCGCGCCGCGCAGGCCGCGCACGTCATGCCGCCGATCAGCAGTTCCAGGTGGTTCTCAGCCGTGGCCATGCTCGGTGCCCCCCTCCGTGCCGCCGCCGGTCGTGTCGGCGGGGACAGCGGCTCCGCCGTTGCGTACGGCTTCCTCGTTGCGGGCCTTGGCCGCCGCGAAGGCCTCCTCGCTCAGGCCGTGCGGCGGCGGGTTGGGGCCCTTCACGCGCAGGGTGAACGACGCCGTACGCACGACGCCCTGGTGCTGGAAGTCCAGGAACAGCCGGTAGTCGCCGAAGCTCGGCGCGGTGGCGTGGAACAGGACGTCCGGACCGGGCGCGGTCTGCCCGTCGCCCGGCGTGCCGTCGGGGTGGACGTGCAGGTACGCCATGTCGCCGTCGCGCAGCGCGACCAGGTGCCCGAAGGCGCCGAGGTACGGCTCCAGGTCGGTGACCGGCTTGCCGTCCTTCGCGACGCTGAGCGTCAGCTTGCCGCTCTTGCCGGGCGTCAACTCACCGCCGAGGGTCACCGTGTACCCGTCGACCGTCGAGGTGGTCGACGGCGCGGGCAGCGCCTCCGGCCGGTAGTCGCCCGACACCGACACGTCCGCCCCGAGCGTCTCGCCGTGGATGCCCCACAGCGGCATGTAGTCGGCGAAGACGCGGTACTCGCCCGCCGCCGCGAAGGTCAGCGGCACCCGCCACACGCCGTCCGAGCCGAGGTTCGGGTGGACGTGCTGGAAGTTCGTCAGGTCGCGCCGCGCCACGATCAGGTGCATCAGCTTCTCGTGCTGCGGCTTGTACTTCACCAGCGGCGTGCCGTCGTGCTGCAGGATCTGGAAGGCGAAGGTCTGTTTCGTGCCCGCCCGGACGTTGTCCGTGATCACCTTCAGGTTCATGCTCTCGTGGTTGATGGTCAGGCCGTACGAGGACTCCTCGGCCATGGCGGCCGGCTTGGCGGCGGGTGCGGCTGCGGGTGCGGCGGTCGGCGGGGGCCCGACCACGCGGCCGACGGTGTAGGCGCTCCCCAGCACCAACACCAGGGCGAGCGCGAACGCGCCGAGCTTCGTCAAGGTCTTCATGAATAACCGTCCTGTTTCGACAGGGTTGGCGTGGAAGCGGGCAGGGTTTCGGGGGTGGGGTCGTCGGCCGGAGGGCTCACCGGTCCCCGCCGGGGTCCGGGCCGGATGTCCGGCCCCACCGCAGCAGGCACGCCCCGAGCGACATCCCCCCGCCGAACGCCAGCAGGAGGACGAGGTCGCCGTCGCGGAGCAGCCCGGCCCGGTTGGCGTGGTCGAGGGTGAGCGGCACCGAGGCGCTGCCGACGTTCGCGTACTCCTCCACCGTGCGGTGCGTGTGCGCGGCGGTCAGCCCGCACGCGCGTACCAGCTCGTCGAGGAGCAGGCCGTTGGGCTGGTGCGGCACCACGTGCGCGACGTCCGCCGCGCCGACGCCCGCCCTGGCCAGCAGCTTGTCCACGAACGGCGGGACGTCCTGGAGGACGAGCTCGGTGACGCCGCGGCCGTTCATGCGGAAGAAGTGGCCGCCGTCCGCCACCGTCGTCGCGGACGCCGGCAGCCTGCTGCCGCCCGCCGCGACCCCGATCAGGCCGCTGGCGTCGCCCCGGCTGGCCAGCTCGTACTCGACGACACCGCGCCCCGGTGACGTCGTCCCCACGACGGCCGCGCCGGCGCCGTCGCCGAACAGCACGGCCGTGCGCCGGTCGTCGAAGTCCAGGATGCGCGAGTACACGTCGGCGCCGACCACGAGCGCGTGGGTGCCGGGCCGGTCCGCCACCAGCGACTGCGCCAGCACCAGGGCGTGCACGAATCCCGCGCACACCGCGTTGACGTCGAAGCACGCGGCCCCGTACGCGCCGAGACGGTCCTGCACCAGGCAGGCCGTCGGCGGCTGCGGGTGGTCCGGGGTCGACGTCGACACGATGAGGTAGTCGACGCGGTCGGCGCCGATGCCCGCGTCCCGCAGGGCGCGGGTCGCGGCCCGCACGGCCAGGTCCGACGTGGCCTCCTCCGCCGCCGCGAAACGGCGCGAACGAATGGCGGTCTTGCGTACGATCCATTCCGGGCTGGCGCCCGGTACGCGACGCGCGATTTCCTCGTTCGGCAATGCTCGCGCGGGCACCCAGGATCCGGTGCCCAGAATTCCGACGGATGAGGACACAGCAGCCTCCAGAGAGGAGAGGCATTTCGTGTCTGCAAATTAGCCGAGTCGAACCATCGGCCGCAATCACGTTCGCCATCTGCCGACACGACTCGAAGCGCAAATTACCGGGCGATGGCGGTAACAATTTCAAGGCGATGGAACGTGCAATTTCCGGGCCGCCCGGGAACCCGCTGACGACACACCGGCGCACGGTTCACCCGTGCAGTTCTCCCGGGTCGTACGTGACACGCGGGGATGGGATCCGGCGCGTCCTCGCCGCCATGCTGACGGCACGACCGACCGCGTGGCGACGCCCGCGGCACGGCCGGCGACCCGCGGGGCGGACCGGCGCCCGCCGGCGCCCACGCGACCAGGACCGGACGGAGGCCCTCCGATGACAGCGCAGCTCCTCGAGACCACCCACCCCACGGGCGAGCCCGGCGGGTGGCGGCCCCGGGATGCGACGGCAGGGACGGATCCACGTCGGCACGAACCGACCGTAACCGATACCATGCATTCCGTGGCGACCGTGATCCGGCAGGCGACGACACCGAGCGCACCGCTGCCCGGGTCGGCGCGTCCTGGTGTGCCGGGGCCCGGCACGCGCCACGTCCGCCGGGAGCCGTGGCGTTGATGGTCACCGGGATCCGGCCCACCGGCCTGACGGGGACCCCCGCCGCGCCGGCTGACGCCCTGTCCACCCCGGGCATGCGGCGGGCGAGGCTGTGCATCCTGGCGGGCGCCGCGAGCGGGGTGGCCGCGTGCGTACTGCTCGCCGCCCTGGAACTGCGTCGCGAGCCCGACCCGCGCGGGATCGTGCTCGGCGCGGCGGGGTCGCTGCTCCTGGTCCTGGCGCTGGCCGCGGCGCTGCACCGGTCGGTCATGCCGTGGCGGGCGACGACGACCGGCCGGTGGCTGGTCGCCGGCTGCGCCACGGCCGCCGTGCTGTCCGTCCCGCTCGTCGGGCCGGTCGGCGGCACCCCGGGGCGGGCCTGGGCGTTCGTGGGGGCCGCGCTCGTCGGGGCCGCGCCGCTGCTGCTGCCGGTCCGGTGCGCGGTGACCCTGATGGCCGGGACGGTGCTGGTGGCCGCGGCGACGGCCTGGTGGCTCGGCGGTCCCGTGCGCGACGCGGTGACCGTCACGGTGGTGCTCGGGCTGACGGTGGCGACGTGGAACGTGCTGCACCTGTGGTTCTGGACGTTCCGGGCGCAGGCCCGGGAGGGGCACGACGCCCTGGCCCGCCTGGCGGCGGCCGAGGAGCGGCTGCGGTGCGCCCGGGACGTCTACGCCCTGCTCGCGAACGAGCTGTCGGCGCTCGTCCTCAAGGCGGAGCTGGCGTCGCGGCTGGCAATGGTCGACGGGGAGCGGACCAGGAAGGAGACCGCCGAGATGCGGGCGCTCGCGGCGGCCGCGTCGGCCCGGATGCGCGAGGCCGTGCACGGCTACCGCAGCGTCGGCCTGCGCGAGCAGGCGCAGACGGTGGCACGGGTGCTGCGCAACGCCGGCGTGCGGTGCTCCGTGACGCAGCCGGAGCGCGACCTGCCGCCCGCGCTCACCGGGCCGCTGGTGTCCGTGCTGCGCGAGGCCGGCGCCCACGTGCTGCGGCACGGCGAGGCGCGGTGGTGCACGATCGAGATCGCCGGCGAGGCGTCCGGGGCGCGGCTGACGGTGGTCAACGACGGGGCCGGCGACGGGGCGCCGGACCTCGACGGCAGCGGGCTGCCGGGGCTGGCCGACCGGCTGCGGGACGCGGGCGGCACGCTGCGCACCTGGCGGGGGGACGGCACGTTCACCGTGCAGGCCAGCGTCCGGGCCGGGTCGTGACCGGGCCCGACAGCAGCACCCGCCGCAACGGACGACGGACCGTGCCCACCCCGCCGGTGGGCACGGTCCGCCGCACGCCGCTCAGCCGGTGGCCGTCAGCGTCCCGCCGGGCAGGAGGCACTCGTCGGCCGTGGGCCACCGCGTCGGATCGTCGCCGAGGGTGACGAGCTCGGCGACCTGGAGACGACACCACGGCGACACGGAGATGTCGCCGGTGCCCACCGCGTACACGAAGTCCGCCCAGGCGACCCACTCGAAGTCGCCGATGGCGGCCGGGTCGGGGGTCGGGCGCTCGTCGGTCACCACCCGGAACACCGGGGACACGGCGTTCTCCGCCACGCCGTTGTCCATCGTGGCGCGGTACCGGAAGGCGGGCAGGACCAGCTCCGGCGCGGGCGCGGCCAGGCCGAGCTCGGCGCGTACGGTGCGGGTCACCGCCGCGGGGACCGGTTCCCCCGGCACTGGGTGCCCGTAGCACGAGTTGGTCCAGATCCCCGGCCAGGTGCGCGTGCGGTCGCTGCGCATGGTGAGCAGCAGCTTGGCGTCGCTGGTGAAGACGTAACAGGAGAACGCCAGGTGCAACGGCGTACGCAGGTGGTGCACCGTCGCGCCCTCGGTGGCGCCCACCGGCCGTCCCTCCTCGTCGAGCAGCACGACCTGCGCCATGGTGTCCCTCCCCACCGGGACTCAGCTCGCCTGGGCGAAGGCGGCGGCGATCACGGTTCCCCACCCGGTGCTCGCCACCTGCAACGGCACCAGCTTCGCCCGGGGCCGCAGGAACGCCAGCGCGTCCGCGAGGGGCTTGCCGCGTACGCCGCGCCAGGTGCCCGACACGTGCACCAGCGCGAACGCAATGGCGACGATCATCGGCACGGCACCCCAGGTGAACCCGCCGATGGCGAGCACCGACACGCACACCGTGGAGCCGCCGACCGCGATCAGCCCGCTCGCGACGGCCATCGCGCGGGTCAGGCCCAGCGCGCGTACGCACGTGCGGATGTTGAACGCGGCGTCCTCCGGCCAGTCCTCGGCCGTGTTGACCATGACGATGCCGACCTGGTTCAGCCCGAAGCCGATGATCACGGCCAGCAGCGGCCACGACAGCTCACCGGGCACGGACCGGACGACGACGAGCATCGGCAGCCAGATCAGCACGGCGGCGAGGCCGGGGATCTGCCCCACGCCGGAGCTCTTCAGGTGGACCGGCGGGATGGAGTACTGGGCGCCGATCCAGAGGGTGAACGCGACCAGGGGCAGGATGTCCCAGTGCCCGGTGCGGAAGGTGAAGTAGGTCGCGAGGGCCAGCACACCCGCGCCCGTGGCGGCGATCTGCCACCGCACGTTGCGCAGCCCCAGCCCGTACACCGCCTGGGACAGCCACGTCTTGTACACGGCGTCGACGTCGCGGTCGGCGTACGCGTTGGTCATGTCGATGAAGTGCATGATGGACAGCGCCATCACGATCACCAGCGCGAAGTGGACCGAGGCCAGGGTGCTCAGGTCGTCGACCGACAGCAGCGACGGGATCGCGTAGATGGCCAGCATCACGGGCAGGAACTCGACCCGGCGGATGCGGATGGAGTGGTAGATCGGGCGCCGCGCGGTGGCCGGCGCCGGTGTGGACGCGCCCGCGCGCGCCTCTTCGACGGTCATGGTGTCTTCCTTCGGGGTTGAGGACCTTCGGTGGCACCCGCGAGCGCCCCTGACCGGGGTCAGAGGATCTGGATCCGCTGGAGGTGCCGGGAGGAGTTGCCGCGGAAGGCGTTGCGACCGTGCAGCAGCGCCTGGTTGTCGACGACCACGATGTCGCCGTCGACCCACTCGTGGTGGTAGCAGACGTCCGGGTGGTGCAGCCGGTCGCGCAGGTCGGCCATGAACGGCTCGGCCTCCTCCGCCGACCTGCCGCCGATGGACACCCACACCGGGTTGCGGTAGCGCTCCGGGTCGAGCGGCTCGCCGTACCGCATGATCGTCTCGCCGGTCTCCGAGTGCGTGGTGAGCAGCGGCGACACGGTCTCGCCGCCGTAGTAGCCGAGCTTCTCCGTGCGGTAGCTGACCTCCGTCGCCGCCCACTCGCGCACCAGCTCCGGCGAGGCGCGCCGGATCACGTCGGTGCTGTCGGAGAACACCGTCTCGCCGCCGCCGCCGGGCACCGGCGCCTCGAGGCACTGGAAGAGGAAGTACCGCGGCGCGGCCCGCGCGAACGCGCCGTCCCAGTGGAACGGCACGTCCGTACGGCTGAACAGGTAGTTCTTCGGGTCCTCCTGGACCACCAGGTCCAGGACGGCGCCGAAGTCCCAGGTCAGCACCTCGCCCCAGGTCTCGCAGTAGGCGACGAGGTCCTCCCTGTCGAGCAGGGGGAAGCCGCGCAGCACGACCACCTTGGACTCGATCGTCCAACGCTCCAGCGTCGCGGGCGCGATGTCCCGCAGGTCGGCGCCGTCGTGCTCCGCCGTCAAGAGCGTGCCGAACGGCGCCAGCGGCGTCCGCTGCACCCGCAGCTCGTCTGCCGTGGTCATGAGGCGATCTCCTCCTGCCGGAAGTGGGGGTTCACGTAGTGGCTCGGCCGGCCGTTGCGCCAGACCAACGAGGCCCGGTCCCGCTCGGCCTGGCTGCGCTTGACCAGCGTCAGGTTGACGCCGTCGTCGAGGACGACGCCGTGCCACGGCGTCAGCCAGCTGTCCCTGGTCCGGATGAGGTGCAGCCCGATCTTCTCGGCGTGCCGGGGCTGCGGGTGGATCGACAGCCGCAGCGAGTCGGGGAACTTCGTGCCGACCAGGTCTCCCCAGGCGCGGCTGCGCCGGATCATCTGGTACGCGAACTCCTTGCAGTGCTCGCGCAGCTTGGTCCGGCTCAGGTCGGGGTGCAGCGGGCCCTGGTCCTCGAGCATGAACCGGTGCATGCCGTTGAACAGCGACCGGGCGCCCAGGTCGGTCAGCACCTCGGCGCGGATGTCCGCCAGCGGCGTGGCGTACCCGGCGAGGAGCCGCCCGCGCATCTCGTCGTAGGACATCGCCCCGAACGCGTCGTCGAGCGAGTACATCGAGACCGAGGACGCGCCGGTCTGGTCGATGATGCGTTGCAGTTCCGTGCGGTACGCGGTCACGTCCTCGTCGGGGATGCCGAGCAGGTCCGAGAAGACGTGGCCGTCGGAGCAGATGAGGATCCGCGCGCCCGCCGGGTGGTAGTGGCTGACCTGCTCGCAGAAGGACTGGAGGAACTCCACGGAGATCCGCTCACCGAGGTCGGGCAGCGACCCGACCACCTTCTCCGGGTTGCGGGACTTCGCGGGGAACGCCGGCAGCACGAAGTGCAGCGGCTCGCCGCTGCGTAGGTACCGGCCCACCCGTTCCTCGTGGGTCGCGAAGCAGTCGTCGCACGGCTGCGCCCCGCACGGGTCGTCGGCGTGCTCGAGACGGCGGAAGCGGAAGACCAGTTCGAGAATCTGCCGGGCGAGCGTGCGCTCCCGGCTACCGACCTGTTCGTCCTCGGCAACGGTCATGTCGTGTCCGATCGCATCGTGGTTTCCTTGTCGCCCGAGGGCGGGCCGACCGGGGCGACGCGCCGGCGCCGCGCGCCGCGTGCGCCCTTCGGCGGGTCGATGTGCACCAGCTCCGTACGCGTGCTGATCTTCAACTTCCGGTAGGCCCGCGTCAGGTGCTGCTCGACGGTGCTGACGGTGATGAACAGCCGGTCGCCGATCTCGCGGTTGGTGTGCCCGCGGGCGGCCAGGTTCACGACTCGGCGCTCGGCGTCGGTCAGCGTGGCGAGCCCGTCCTTCGCGCCGGCCACCCCGGCTTCGAGGGTGTCGTCGGACGGCTTGAGCTTGCGCCGCAGCAGCTCGGCGTGACAGCCCTCGGCGAGCTGGAGGGCGTGCGCGCCCATCATCTTGGCGCGCCCGAACTCGCCGAGGGCGTGCCCGGTCTGGCTCAGGTCCGCGAAGACGTGCGCGAGTTCGTGCCGGTCCCCGCTGGCGTGCAGCAGGTCCATCGCCTCGCGCAGCATCACCTGCCGTTGCTTGGGCGCGTACGCCGCCGCCAACGCCCGCAGCCCCATGCCCTTGGCGCGCGGGGCGTCGCCACCCGGCAGCGCCAGGTGTTCGGTGACCAGCTTCCGGGCCTGGTCGGGCCGGCCCATCCGCACGTACAGCCGGGCGAGGTCGACCCGCCACGGCAGCGCGGACGGATCGTCGGCGCCCCAGCCGACGGCGAGCTGGCCGGCGGTCTGGAAGTCGGCGAGCGCGGCGTGCCGCCGGTCCACGGCGTCGTAGTAGACGCCCCGGGCCCGCAGGTACTGCGGCCAGAACATGCTCTGGCGCATCGCGGCCGGCGTCGGCTCCCGCAGGGCCGCCTCGGCCTCGGCGAGCTGACCGGTCATCGTGCAGGCCAGGACCAGGTGCGCGAGCGGCGAGCCGACGGCGACGCCCCAGGCGGCGGGCGGCATCGTGGCCAGCGCGTCGCGCGCGTGCCGCTCGGCGGCGGCGAGGTCGCCGCGGCACAGGGCGACGGCGGCCCGTACGTCGGTCAGGACGGCCCGCCAGCTCGTGATCCCGTGCGACTCGGCCTCCTCCGCCAGCTTCTCGCACCAGTCGGCGGCACGGTCGAGCTGGTCGGCGCCGATCAGCACCCGCAGCGCGTGCCACACCGACACCAGGAGGGAGTCACCGGGGCGGGCGCGTTGCAGCACCTCCTCGGCGCGGTCGACCGCCACGCCCGGCCCGGGGTCGCCCGGACCGTCGCCGCCGTGCGGGCGGCAGTGCCGCAGCCACTCGCGGGTGGCGAGGTGGTCGGCGCCGAGGTCGGGGTCCGGGTGCGTGGTGAGGTCGCCCACCCCGTCGAGCGCCTCCACCGCCTCGTCGTGCCTGCCCTGCCAGGCGAGCGACCGGGCGAGCAGCAGCGTGTCGGCCTCGTCGAGGAGGCCGGCGCGAGCCGCCACCGCCAGCGACGACAGGTGCCGCGGAACCGCCTCGGGGTCGCTGCGCCAGTGCACCCGGACGAGGGCCGCCTCCACGGCGGCCCGCTCGCGGTCGTCCTCGGTGGATCGCAGCGCCAGTTCCAGGCAGTCCACGGCGTGCCGTGCGGCGCCGCCAGCGACGGCCTCCCCGGCCGCCGCGACCAGCACCGGACCGGCCCAGGATCCGGCCGGCCCGTCGACGCCCACGAGGTGCGCGGCCACCTCGGCGGCGGACGCGCCGTCCTCGTGGAGCAGGAGCGCGGCCCGCGACCGCAGGGCCGACTGCGTCTGCGGCGGGCAGTCGTCGAGCACCGCCGCGCGTACCGCCGGGTGGTGGTAGGAGTGCCCCTCGGTGAGGCCCGCCTCGGCGAGCGCGCCGAGCACCTGCCGGGTCGTCGCCGCGCAGAGGCCCGCCAGCCCGGTGACGAGCCCGGCGGACGCGGACGGGCCGACGACCGCAAGGGCGCGGGCAACGTCGAGCAGCCGGGGGTCGCTGCGGTGCAGGCAGGCGAGCGCGGCCTGGACGAACGACGCGCCCACCGTCGGCGCGACGTCCCCGTCGGCGCCGGTGAGGGCGTCGTCGAGCAGCGCGTGTACGAGCATCGGGTTGCCGCCGCTGACGGCGTGCGCCGACGCGGCGAGCCGCCGGGCGGCCTCCGGCCGGATCCGCTCGGCGAGCAGTCGCCCGACGCCCTCGGGCGACAGCGGGAGCAGCCGCAGGTGACGGCAGTGCGGCTGCCGCGTGAGCTCCGCACGGAACGCCGCCGCCTCGGGCCGCGCGCCCACGCATCCGCTCAGCACGAGCAGCACCCGCGCGAAACGGATGCGCCGTTGCAGGTACAGCAGCGCCTGCAACGACAGGGAGTCCGCGAACTGGACGTCGTCGACGACCACCACCAGGGGCCGGTCGGCGGCCACGTCGAGGAGGACCTGGCAGACGTCCTCCAGCAGTTGCGCGTCACCGTGCCGCAGGGTGGGGGCGTCCGGGTTTCCCGCCGGCCCGGTGTCGCGCCGCAGCAGCGGCAGGTGGCCGGTCGAGGTGGTCTGGGCCCGGAGGCTGTGGAACAGCTGTCCCACCACCCCCAGGGGGATCATGCTCTCCGCGACCGAACAGGCGGCGGTCAGCACCAGCGCGCCCTCGCCGACGGCCACCTCGGTCACGGCGTTCACCAGTCGGGTCTTCCCGCTGGCGACGCCGCCGTCGACCAGCGCGACCCGGCCCTGGCCCGCGGCAGCCGTCGCGTACGTCTCGACGAGGTCGGACAGCAGGTGTTCTCTCTCGATCAGTGCCATGTGGGTCACCTCCGGACACTCCTGAGGCTCGGGTCGACCGGCGACTCACCCCGGTTGTTCGGCGTGGGCGACCGTGGCGGCGCCGCGCGAGGCCGAGCTGAGCGACCGGGTGTGCGCCCTGATGCTGCGCAGCACCGCGGACATGTTGTCGTTGAGATAGAAGTGACCGCCCGGGTGGACGACGAACTCGAACCCCGCGTCGGTGTGTTCCCGCCACGCCTTCGCCTCGTCGACCGTCACCCGCGGGTCGCTGTCGCCGATGTGCGCGACGATCGGGCAGTCCAGGCGTGGCCCGGGCCGGTACTCGTAGGTCTCGGCTGCGGTGTAGTCCGAGCGGATGGCCGGCAGGACCATCCGCAGCACGTCCTCGTCCTCCAGCAGCGCGCTGTCGGTGCCCGCCAGGGCGCGTACCTCCGCGATCAGGCCGGCGTCGTCCCGCAGGTGGGTCCGCTCCTCCTTACGGAGGTGCGGAGCCCGCCTGCCGGAGACGAACAGCGCGGTCGGGCCGACGCCCGCCCGCCGCAGCCGCAGCGCGACCTCGTAGCCGATGGTCGCGCCGAGGCTGTGGCCGAAGACGGTGATCGGCCGGTCGACCAGCGGCAGCAGCACCGTCACCAGTCGGTCCGCGATCTCGTGGACCGAGGTGAGGCCCGGCTCCCGCAACCGGTCCTGCCGACCGGGGTACTGGACGGCGAGCACGTCGACCTCGGGAGCGAGCGTCCTGGCCACCCGGGCGAAGTAGCTCGCCGAGCCGCCGGCGTGCGGCAGGCACAGCAACCTGGTCGCCGCCTCGTCCGCCGGGTGGAACCGTCGCACCCACAGGTCGGTGTCCGTCATCTCGTTCCCCCGCGATTCAGCTCGTGGTCGCCGGTGGCGGTCGCCCCGGTTGCGTCAGCGGCCCCCGTCCACCCGGGCCTCGCTCCAGCTGATGGTGGTCGGCCGGACCGCCGCCAGGTCGCTGGTGGTCCAGCTGTCCACGACGTCGATGCGCAGGTCACCGTCCGCCGGAGCGTCGGCACCGTCGAAGAAGAAGGCATTGAGAATCTCGGTCGCATTGACAGACATGGGAGTCCCCTCTCACACAGCTTGGCCCGGTGGTGCGGAACGCCATCTAAACCTGCTGGACGGGCACGTGTTTCAACAAGGTCTGCGTTCACCGTCTACGCGAAGGTTCGTCACAACGCATTCGTGAATCGCTCATACCCGTCACACGCGGCAGGCCCGGTGACTTTTGTCAATACCCGGCCCGGCCGTCCGGGCGCCGCGAGCACGGTGTCCAGGGTGGACCCCCGGCCCGGGAAGCCCTTGCGTGGCAAGGGTCACGGGCGGTGGGCCGGCCGACGGAGCGGGCCGCGGGAATTGCTCCCCACCGGCCGTGGGAGCAACCTTCGGCAGCTCACCGGCACCTTTCCCCGTACGGCCGTGCGCCGTTCATCGGACCCGGATGACGGTCTCATGCCCCACCACCACCCGACAATGCCTGACCAGCAACTCCACACTGCCAACCCAATGACACC
>NZ_JBEYEU010000029.1:0-63857 GCF_040634035.1 Micromonospora sp. NPDC007220
CCGAACCCGGAAGCTAAGCCCTCCAGCGCCGATGGTACTGCACTCGGGAGGGTGTGGGAGAGTAGGACACCGCCGGACAATCTTTCAGTTCAGGGTCACCCCTTCGGGGGTGGCCCTGAACTGCGTTACGGACCAATTCGAGGCCGAAAGACGCCAGCGCGTCAGCGTCATGCTGAACGCCGCTCGGCGACTGTGTCAACGATCAGGCCGCGGCGGATCGTCCGGGTGTGCCGGCACAGTCATTCCGACCTGCTCGAACGGGCCGACGATCAGGTGGTACTGCTCAGGCGTGAGCTGCTCCGGCTTCCAGATCGCACGGGCCGCGCTCAGGGTCGCCACGATCGCCTCGCTGATCGCCCCGACACGGTACGCCCAGAACTGCGGGCCGCGGGCGCGCAGGTCATCCCGCACGCGCTTGTCCAGCTTGCTGAACGCCGCAGCGGACAGGCTCGGCTTCGGCTGCCGTCCGTGAGCCCGGCGCACCGCCATCCGCAACTCGTACACCCGCTCCAGGTCCTCGCTGCTCAACTGCGTCGCGACAGTGATGAACCGGTCGACCTCCGCCGTGAACGAAATTGCCATTGCGGCACCGACCTTCCTCTACAGGGCGGACAGCTCTACAGGACGGGGTGCGCGGTGCCTCCGCACCGCCGCGCGTCCATGCGATGGTCAGGACGGCTCGCGACCGCAGATGAAGCGCGGCTCGGCGGAGTAGCGCCAGGTGAACTTCTCCCGCTTCACGACCTTGCCGTCCTTCTTGAACACCCGGTAGGCGTCCTGGGTGAAGCCCTGGCTGCCGCCGGCCGGGATGCAGGTGGGGCCGGGCTCCAGGTAGACCGTCTTCGGCTGGGTGATGCTGCGGCGCGGGGTGTACTCGGTCTTCACGCTGTCCCAGATCTTCGTGCTCCAGATCGACACCGTGATCGAACTCGACGTGTAGGAGGTGTCGATCAGGACGCCGTGCTCGGTGTTGTTGCGGAACTTGAAGTCCAGGTCCGGCCAGAAGATGGTCGACTCGATGACCGCCGGGTAGCGGCTGAACCAGTACGAGTGCGGCTTGTGCTCGACGTCCTCCAGCCCGGCGTAGTACGTCGCGTTGAACAGCGTCGTGGTGAACTGCGAGGTGCCGCCGCCCACCCCCGGGACCAGCTTGCCGTCGAGGATGACCGGGGCGTCCCGGTAGCCCTGGGCGTAGCCGCGCTCGCCGGTGTGCCCGTTGAGGGAGAACGTCTCGCCGGGCAGCACCACCGTGCCGTCCACGTCCTTCGCGATCGTGACGATGTTCTGGCTTCGCGGCGAGGAGAGCCCACCCGTGAAGTGCGTGGTGAAGGTGGAAACCCGCTCCTTGATGCCCAACCCGGCCAGCTTCTCCGCGGTCAGCTCCGGCTCCGCCGGCTTCAGCTCGCCGGTGACCTTCCGGTCGTCCGCCTTCGGCAGGACGGCGAGCAGGTCGCGGCCGAGGGCCGCGCTGTCGAGCTGCTGCCCGGGCTTGCCGTCGACGACCTTCGGCTTGCCGCCGGAGATGGTCATCCGGGCGTCCCTCGGCGGCACCTCGATCGCGGCCAGGTCGGCGCCGAGCGCGGCCCGCAGCCGCTTCACGTCGACCTGCGGGGTGAGCTTGCCGGCCTTGTCGGCGGTGAACCGGAGGCTCCTCGCGATCGCCTTCGGCGGGATCTGCACCGAGCCCTTGCCGGTGGTCAGCGTGACCGGGGCGGCGACGGCCGGCTTCGCCAGCTCGGCGACCAGCCGGTCCACCTCCTCGGCGGTGGTCGCCGGGTGGGTCTCGACCAGCGGCACGGTCACCGGCTGGCCGGCGAGCCAGCCCTCCCGTACCACCTGCGCGGAGCGTTCCGGATCGAGGGCGAGGCTCGGCTTCGGGTGCACCGCCTTCGGCGTGGTGCCCTTCCAGGTGATCGCCGGCATGGTCATCTTCCGGCCCTGGGCGCCGACGACCTTCTCGAGGGCGGCGTCGAGCCGGACGGCGTCCACGGCCACCACCGGCTGCACCGCCCGGGACCCCACGAGCCGGTCGACGGCGTGCGCGTCGGCCTCGGCCGCCGCCGCCACGGTGGCGTCGACGTCGACCGCCAAACCGACGGTGGCAGGGTCGATCGTGGCGGTCCGCTCGCCGACGCGTACCGACAGCGGGGCGTTGAGCGTGGCGGCGCGGCGTTCGAGCTCCGTCCGCAGCTCCCGGGCGGCGTCCGCGCGGCTCCGGCCGCCCAACTCCGCGCCGAGCACCGTCGTCCCGCGCGGCACGTCACCGGCGTACGCGTAGGCACCCGCCCCCGCCACGGAGGCCAGCACCGCCGTGGCGGCCCCGGCGGCCAGCAACAGGCGGGTCCGGCGGGACCGTGACCCGCCCGGCCGGCCAGCCGGCGCGACCGGCTCCGGCTCGTCACCGGGCCAGGTCACAGCCTTGACCTGCACGGTGGGCCGGTCGTCGGCGGGTGGAATCTTCTCGCCGTACAGCGTCACGGTCACCTCGATCGGACGTACCACAACGGGGGAGCGCGCCTCCGCCCGGAAGACACCTACGGTAACCGGCGCCCCGGCGGGTCGGGAGTCAGCGCCCCACCCTTCGCGTCGCGGCGTGTCGCCCGGCGTGTCGGGGGACACCGGCCGGTCGTCGGGCGGGCCGGCGGGCATGGCACGGTAGGGAACATGGGAGCGGACGAGGCGGTCCTGGCGTACGGGGGCGGTTGGCTGGACCGGGCGGGGGAGCTGCGTACCGACCCGGAACGGCTCGCCGCACTGCTGGCGGACCCGGCGAGCACCCTGCTGCCGCTCTGGCGGGACCGCTGCCTGGTCGCGGGGGACGTGCCGGTGCGGCTGACCGGGGAACGGGCGGCCAAGGCGCTCACCGTCGCCGACGAGACCGTCTTCCTGGGCATGGACGAGGGCTCGGCCGTCTTCGCCGTCGACCTCTCCGGGCTGCCCGAGGCCGCCGCCGTCGAGGTGGCGGAGGCGAGCGCCGCCGTGGACGTCCGGGCGCTGGTCGGCCGGCTCGACCCGGCCGGGGCGGCCGTCCAGGCGTACGCGCGGGGGCTGCTGCACTGGCACCGCCAGCAGCGCTTCTGCGGCACGTGCGGGGCGTCGACAGTCGCCCGGGGCGGCGGACACGTCCGGTCGTGCGCGCGGGCGGACTGCGGACGGCTCCTCTTCCCCCGGATCGAGCCGGCCGTCATCGTGCTGATCGAGGCGCCCGGCGTCCCCGACCGTTGCCTGCTGGCCCGGCACGCGGGCGCGCCCGAGGGGGCGTACTCGACGCTCGCCGGCTTCGTCGAGGTGGGCGAGAGCCTGGAGGACGCCGTCCGGCGGGAGATGGCGGAGGAGGCCGGGGTGACGGTGACCGACCTGGCGTACGTGGGCTCGCAGGCGTGGCCGTTCCCGGCCGGCCTGATGGTCGGCTTCCGGGCCACCGCCGCGTCCGAGGAGGTGCGGGTGGACGGCGAGGAGCTGCTGGAGGCGCGCTGGTTCACCCGGGACGAGCTGCGCCAGCGGGCGGCCGCCGGACGGCCGCTGGGCCGCGCCGACTCGATCGACCACCACCTGCTGCACTCCTGGCTGACGGCCGGGGCCTGACCGGGCCAGCTCCTCCAGCGCGACGTGGTCACCGCCTGTGTCTCAGCGGACGAGCACGGCGACCGGCGCGGACGGCGTGCCGGTGTCGATGCCGTCGGTGGCGGCGACCCGGAACTCGTAGCGGTGCCCGCGGACCAGCAGCACGGCGGTGAAGTCCGTCCCGCCCACCGGCACCGGGTCCGTCCGCCATTCCCCACCGGCCGTGACGTCGCGGACCTGGACGCGGTAGGCGAGGCCCGGCCCCGCCGGCCGCCAGCTCAGTCGGGCCTCGCCGTTGCCGGCCGCCGTCGCCGCCAGCCCGGCTGGCGTGGGCAGCCGAGGGACGGCCCGGACCGGCCTGCTCTGCCGCCCGGCACCGGCCTGGTTGGCCGCGGCGACCACGAACTCGTACTCGTGTCCGTTGCGCAGCTGGCGGATGGTGGCCTCGGTGCCCTGCACGGGCACCTCCTCCTCGGTGAACTCCCGCTCCCCGGCAGTGAGGTCCCGCCGGTAGACGCGGTGCCACCCGCCGGGACTGGCCGACCGCCAGGTCAGCTCCACCTCGGCCGTGCCGACCTTCGTCACCCGCAGGTCGGTCGGCACCACCTTCGGCGCGCTGAAGGTCGCCCGGGCCTGCACCGGCGGGGAGAGCGGGCCCTCGCGGTCGCGGTCCACCGCGCTGACGGCGAACTCGTACTCGTGGCCGTGCTCAAGGTGGCGGGCGAGGTGGCTCGGCCGGCTCTCGAGTGCGGGCGACCCGAGGCGGCTCTGGCCCGCCGTCAGGTCGCGCCGGTAGACCCGGTAGGAGACGCCGGGACCGAGGTTGGCCCAGCCCAGCCGGATGTCGCCGTCCGGCTGGGCCTGTGCGGTCAGTCGGGCCGGCGCGGCCGGCGGGCTGACCGATGCGGTGGCCCGGACGGGCGTCGAGGGCGGGCTGTCCCCGCCGCCGCCGACCGCGACGACGGTGAACTCGTACGTCCGGGCGTGCCACAACGAGCCGACGGTGGCGCTGGTGCCGGTGAACGTGCCGACGAGGGCCGGTTCCCGCTGCCCCGCCGTGACGTCGCGCCGGTAGAGCCGGAACACCTGGACGAACGGGATCGGCTCCCAGTGCACCGCGACGTCCCCGGTGCGGCCGGCCGCGGCCCGCACCCCGCTCGGCGGCGGTGGCGGCGGCACGGTGGCGGTCATCCGCGCCACCGGCGAGGGAGGACCCTCGCCCCGCCGACCGACGGCGGTCACCCGGAACTCGTACTCGTGGCCGTTGACCAGGAAGTCGGCCGAGGAGCGGGGCTCGGCGGACGGCTCGCCGATCCGCACGAAGTGGGTCTGCCCGGCGGTCACGTTCCGGCGGTGTACCAGGTAGCGCAGCTCGTCATCGACCGGGACGGGACGCCACCGCAGCTCGGCGTTGCCCGCGCCCCGCGCTTCGGCCGTGAGTGCCACCGGCGCCGGCGGCACGTCGGCCCGGTCCGGCCGGGGGCGGGGCCAGTCGACCTCGACGAAGCGCGGCCGGTAGAGGCCGGCGTCGGCGTAGGTCACGGCGTCGTCGACGTTGTTGACGTTGTAGGAGATCAGCAGCTTGCCCGGACGAGCCAGGTCGGGGTGCAGGTCGGCGTCGTAGACGAGATGCCCGGCGTCCGTCTCGGGCGCGCGGTGCAGGTAGTCCGGACCTTCGAACGGACCCGTCGGCCCACCCGCCGTGTACGCCACCACGTCGGCGCTGAACACCAGGTTGTTCTCGTGGGTCACGAGCACGTACCGGTCGCCGACCCGCTGCACCCCGTACGACGTGCCGACCCCGCTGAGGATGCGGGCGGACTTGTCCGCTGCGGGCGCCCAGCCGGTGCCCGTCCAGAACTCCCACGGGCCGTTCAGGTCGGTCCCGGCGACCCGGGCGACATGCGCGAACTTCGTCTCGCCGCTCGCCTCGGTGCCGTAGATCAGGGTGTGTCCGCCATCGCGGAGCAGGCTGGAGCCCCACGAGATGCGCTCTCCCAGCGGCAGCGGCCGGACCGCGACGGGTGTCATCCCGGGCAGTGCGAAGGTCGCCAGCGAGGTGCCCAGCAGGACGTGGTCCAGCGGGCCGTCGCCCGTCCGGCGGTAGCGGTTGACCAGCATCTGGAGGGTCTCGTCGACGACCTGGGCGTCGCCGATCCAGTAGAACTGGTCGGCGGCCGGGGGCGGTACGAGCGAGGCGGGGTCCTCGGCGGTGCCGCCGTGCACCGTCTCGCGCAGTTCGTCGCCCTGCTGCACCACGGCGGAGTTGTTGATGAACGACGCGGTGCGGGGGCGGGAACCGTCCGGGCCCACAGGGCCGAGAAACGTGTCGGAGAAGAGCCAGAGGAGCCGGCCGTCGGGGAGCCGGACCGAGGCCGTCCGGTCGGCGCCGTTCCATCGGCCGGAGGTGTCGCCGTAGCGCTCGAAGAGGGCGGTGAGCCGGTCGGCCGACATGCCGCCCTCGGCCCGTGCCCGGCCCGGTACGCCGGCCGTCAGGGTGAGCACCAGCGCGGTGGCGTACAGAACGAGCAACCAACGGGCGTGGGTGCGCACCTTCCCTGGACCGGACCCGGTCGTGGCCGTGCTGACGCTCACCAGAAACCCCCGTCTCCTGGTTATCCGTCCCGCACTGTGACATGTCCTCCCGCTTGGGTGGTAGTGGCCGTACGGGTGCGTTTCGACCTGCTGCCCCGCTCGTGGGCCAATGTCAGGAATCCGGTGGCGACGGCGGTGGCCGCCGCCGTCGCCAGGGCGGCCCCGGCGATCCCGGCGACGGTCCGCGGCACGACGGTCGCGACGGCGGCCACGAAGATCACCGTGGACGTCCACAGCGGAGCGGCGGGCCACCGGACCGACGCCGCGACCCGGGCGTTGACCAGGATGAACACGACCGCGTACAGGGCGCCGGTGGCGGCGAAGACCGGGGCGTAACGACCGGCCGCGGCGTAGTCGGGGCCGCCGGCCAGGCGGAAGGCCAGCCCGCCCGCGAGCGCCGAGCCGAGCACCAGCACCGCCCCGGCGCCGGCGACCAGGGCCAGCGCGGCGACCAGGGCCCGCCGGTCCCCCTTGGCCAGGCGGGGCAGCACGATCACGGTCACCACCTGCGGCGCCCACAGCGCCCCCTTGGTCAGCACCGTGCCGACGGCGTAGGTGCCGGAGACGTCCGGCGGCAGGAAGCGGCGGGCGAGCAGGAGGTCGGCGTAGGAGACCACCAGCATCGCCAGGGTGGCGCCGCTGGCGGTGAGCACCGTCCGGGTGGCGAGGGAGGGCACGGCCGGGTCGATGCCGGCACCCCGGTTGAGGCGCACCAGCAGGGCGAGCACCAGGACCGAGGTGAGCGCGCCGGCCAGCAGCGACCCGGTGAGCCCGCCGCCGAGCGAGAGCCCGGCCACCATGCCCCCGTAGCGGCCGGCGCCGAGCAGCGCCATGCCGCCGGCGAGCCGCAGGAAGCGCTGGTCGCCCTGCAACTCGCCGAGCCAGCGGCCGGCCGCCACGACCGCCACGGTCAGCACGCCGAGCAGCAGCACCGCCGGGGCGGTCAGTCGGAGCTGGACGGCGGCCACCGGCAGCGTCAGGGCGAGCAGGGCGGCGGTGACGAGCACCGTGAGCAGGGCCGGCCGGGCGGTGGCGGCGCGACCGTGCCGGGCCCGGTGCACGGCGACCGCGATCTGGAGCCCGGTGCTGGCCACGCCACCGATCGCACCCAGCGCCAGGAGCGTGGCGAGCGCGCTCAGCTCCGCCGGATCAAGGTGCCGCGCACCGAGGACGGGCACCACGTAGGCCAGCCCGTTGACGAACACGCCGGCGAGCGTCACTGCGATGCCGGCGGTGCCGAGCCCGGTCGCCCGGCCGGGCTTTTCCGAATCCGTACCCATCAACCGTCCCGTGTCGCCGGCACTCCCGGCTGTGCAACGGGCGCGCGTACAGTGGCGCCACGCCGGTGCCACGCCCGGTCAGCGTAATGAGGAGGTCAACCCTGCGGGAGAGGTCGATGCTCGTCGGGCTCGGGCTGGCCGTCACCCTGCTGGTGCTGGCTCCGCTGGCGGCACCCGGTTACGTGCTCAGCTACGACATGGTCTTCGTGCCGCACCAGCCGTGGCGCGCCGAACTCGTCGCCCCGTCCGACTCGCTGCCACGGGCGGTGCCGTTGGACGCCCTGGTGTCGCTGGCGAGCCAGGCGGTGCCAGGGTGGCTGGTGCAGCGGCTGGCGCTGGTCGCGGTGCTGCTGCTCGCCACCGTCGGCGCCGGATTGCTGGTGCCGGCCCGGCACCCGGTCACCCGGCTGGTGGCCGCCGTCGGGTACGTGTGGACGCCCTACCTGGCGGAGCGGCTGCTGATCGGGCACTGGGGTCTGCTCCTGGCGTACGCGTCGCTGCCCTGGCTGGTGCTGGCGGTGATCCGGCTGCGGGCCGGTGGACGGCGGGCGCTGCCGCTGCTGGTGCTGGCGGCCGCCCTCGCCGCGGTGACCCCGACCGGCGGCCTCATCGCCCTGGCGGCCACCGTCGTGCTGGTGCCGCGGCGCGGCAGGGGCCGGGTCGGCGCGATCGCGATCGCGGTGGTGCTGCTGCTGAACGCGCCCTGGCTGGTGGCTGCCGCCCTGACCAGGGCGGACGCCCGGACCGATCCCGACGGGGTGGCGGCGTTCGCGGCGCGGGCGGAGAACTGGAGCGGAGCGCTCGGAGCCCTGGCCGGCACGGGCGGGATCTGGAACGCGCAGACCACACCGGTGAGCCGGTCGTCCCCGCTGGCGCCGCTGGCCACCGCCGTCGTGCTGGCCCTGGCGGTCCTCGGCTACCGGGCGCTGCGCCACCGCTGGCCGGACGGGTTCTGCGACCGGCTGGCCGGGCTGGCGGCCGGCGGGTTCCTGCTCGCAGCCCTGGGCGTGCTGCCCGGCCTGGGCGCGTCGCTGGAGTGGCTGGTCGCCACGGTGCCGGGAGCCGGGGTGCTGCGCGACGGGCAGAAGTTCCTCGTCCCGTACGCCCTGCTGGTGGCCGTGGGGTTCGCGCTCGGCGCGGAACGGCTGGCCGGAGCGGCCGGCCGGGTCGGACGGGCCGGCGCGGGCGCGGTGCTGGCCGGGGCGCTGGCACTGCCGGTGGTGGTTCTGCCGGACCTGGCGTTCGGCGCGGCCGGCCGGCTGCGGCCGGTGGCCTATCCGGCGGACTGGGACGCCGTCGCCGCCCGCCTTGACGGCCAGCCGGGCGAGGTGCTCTCGTTGCCGCTGGGCTCCTACCGGGCCTATGCGTGGAACGGCGGCCGGACGGCGCTCGACCCGCTGCCCCGCTACGTCGACGCCGAGGTCCTCGTCGACGACACGCTCTGGGTGGGCACGAGCGAGGTGAGCGGGGAGAACCGGCGCGTCGCGCACGTGCGGCGGGTGCTCGACTCCGGTGCCCCGGTGCGGGCCACCGGGGTGCGCTGGGTGGTGGTGCAACGGGTGGCCGGCGGGCAGCGGACGGACCCGGCGACGCTGGTCGGGCTCCGCGAGGTGTACGCCGGCGAGGACCTGACCCTGTACGAGAACCCGACCACGCGGGGCCCCGGTGCGCGGTGAGCTGCCGAGGGTTCCCGCCGCCAGGCCGGAATCGATCGTCCTCGCGGCCCTCCCCACCGACGCTACTTGGTGGTAACGTCCCGCGCACGCAGCTCACGAGGAGGAAGTCAGCACCATGCGCAGTGCTCTCTCGTTGGTTCTCGCCGGAGTGATCGCGGTCGCTCTCGGCGTCTTCGGGTCGGTGGCGCTGGCCACCACCCTCACCGGCACCTCGTCGTCCGAGGCCGCCAAGGCCGAGCAGGCCGCGCGGACCAGCTCGGACGGCGGTGGCGGCGGCGCCAACAAGCCGCTGGTCTACGGCACGAGGTAGGACGGCTCCACCGGTTCCATCTGCTCCGCCGGCACCACGCTCCGAACGTTCGCGGCCCTCGTCACGAGGGCCGCGAATTTTTCGCCCGAGATCGGCCAGGTGAAGCGGGCCGCGTGCGCCCGCGCCGCCGTGCCCATCGCGGTGCGCCGAGCGTCGTCGGTCAGCAGCAGCCGCACCTTGGCGACGAAGTCGTCGGCACCGTCGGCGAGCAGGCCGGTCTCGCCGTCGACGAGCGCCTCCTCGACTCCGCCGGCACCGCGGAACGCCACCGTCGGCGTGCCGACCGCCCCGGCCTCCACGATGGTCAGCCCCCAGCCCTCCTTGAGCGAGGGGGTGAGCGCGACCCAGGCGCTGGCCAGCAGCTCCCGCTTCTCGGCGTCACTGATGAAGCCGGTGAACCGGACCCGGTCGGTGACGCCCAACTCCTCGGCGAGCTGGCGCAGCTGCGGCTCCCACCAGCCCTGGCCGGCGACCACGAGGGTGAGCCCCGGCAGCTCGCCGGTGAGCCCGGCAACCGCGTGCAGGGCCAGCTCGACCTGCTTGTGCGGCACCAGCCGGCCGAGCACCACCAGGGACGGCTGCGGGGTGCGCGGCACCGGCCCCACCGTCATGTCGGGGGTGCCGTTGTGCACGATGGCGACCCGGGACGGGTCGATGCCGAGGGTGGCCAGTTCCCGCCGGGTGGCCGCCGAGACGGTCACGTACTGGCAGCGGCGGTAGACGCGCGGGGCGAGCCAGGACTCGACCCACCAGCCGAAGCCGGCCAGCCAGCGGCCCAGCACCACCGGCCACTGCTCACGGTGCACGTGGTGCACGAGTGCGATGACCGGCCGGCGGGCGTACAGGGCGGACAGGAAGGGCAGGCCGTTGCCGACGTCCACGATCAGGTCGGGGCGACCGCCCCGGCGCCGGGTCAGCGGCCCGAGGCCCAGGGCTCCGGCCAGGTAGACGAGCGCGGCGCGCAGGTAGACGGTGTGTCGGCCGCCGCGCCGCAGCACGCGTACGCCGGCGGCGGTGATCTCCTCGGCGGGGCCGGCGGAGTGGGTGGCGCAGAGCAGGGTGGCCCGGTGGCCCCGGCGTACGAGTTCACCGGCGATCCGCTCGACGTACACCTCCGAACCGCCGCCCTCCGGGTTCCGGGTGTCGCGCCAGTTGAGGAAAAGTACGTGCCGGGTGGCGGCAGGCGGTGCTTCCACACTTACTCCTACTGCCGAGTAGTCTTCGCGTCGCGTCACACTATGGGCTTCGTCACGGCCCCCGCAATGCCCGATCGGAGGCGAAATGCAGCAGGCGCCGGCCCGCCCGGAGCTGACCGACCGACCGGACGCCACATCGAGAAGGGTGTGGCGTCTACGCTTGGTCGCGGTCTGTCTCGGTTTGTCGGCCCTGGCGTTCCTTCAGGATCCGGGCATGATCGCCATCGACACCAAGGTGGACCTGGCCGTCGATCCAGCCGGATGGCTGAGCCGCGCCCTGCACGTCTGGGACCCGGACGGAACCTTCGGCCAGCTTCAGAATCAGGCGTACGGCTACCTCTGGCCGATGGGCCCGTTCTTCCTGCTCGGCGAGGTGCTCGACATCCCGGCCTGGGTGGTGCAGCGGCTCTGGTGGGCGCTGGTCATGACGGTGGCCTGCACCGGCGTGGTCCGGCTGGCCGAGCGGCTGCACATCGGCACGCCGGCCGCCCGCCTGCTCGCCGGGGTGGCCTTCGCGCTCTCCCCCCGGCTGGTCACCGAGCTGGGCCCGATCTCGGTGGAGGCATGGCCGAGCGCCCTCGCACCCTGGGTGCTGGTGCCCCTGGTGGGGCTGGCCCGAGGCGGCTCCGTACGCCGGGCGGTGACCCTGTCCGCGCTGGTCGTGGCGTGCGCCGGCGGCGTCAACGCGACGGCGGTGCTGGCCGTCGTGCCGCTCGCCGGTCTGTGGCTGGTCGGCCTGCACCCGTTCCGGCTGCGGATCCGGGCGCTCGTCGCCTGGGGGCTGGCGGTGGGCGCCGCCACCGCCTGGTGGCTGGTGCCCCTGCTGCTGCTGGGCCGGTACAGTCCGCCGTTCCTGGACTACATCGAGACGGCGCCGGTCACCACGGCCCCCACCGACATGACCACCGTGCTGCGCGGCGCCTCGCACTGGCACGCGTACCTCAACGGCGCGTACGGGCCGCCCTGGTCGGCCGGCTGGCGGCTGGCCACCGAGCAGCCGCTGGTGATCGCCACCCTGGTGGTGGCCGGTCTCGGCCTCGCCGGCCTGGCCCGGCGCGGGATGCCGCACCGGCGCTTCCTGGTCACCGGCCTGCTGGTCGGGCTGGCCCTGGTCGGGCTCGGCCACGTCGGCGCTATCGACGGGTTCGGCGCCCAGACGCAGCGGGACTTCCTCGACGCGGCCGGCGCGCCACTGCGCAACGTGCACAAGTTCGACGTGGTGCTGCGGCTGCCGCTCATCCTCGGCCTCGCCCACCTGCTGGGGCTGGTGGCGCGGGCGGCCCGCGCGGGCGACCGGCCCGACGTGAACCCGGGCCTGCCCCGACTGCTCCAGCCGGTGCGGCTGCGCGCCACACTGGTCACCGGCACCGCCCTCGTCGCGGTCGCCGGGGTGGCCGCCCCGGCGCTGGCCGCCGGACTGCCCGCCCAGGGCAGCTTCCGGGAGGTGCCCGGCTACTGGCACCAGGCGACCTCCTGGCTGGACAGCAACCTCGGCGACGACCGGGTGCTGGTGGTGCCCGCCGCCCGGTTCCCCCGCTACCTGTGGGGCAGCCCGAGCGACGAGGTCACCCAACCTCTGTTGGAGAGCCCCTGGGCGGTACGCAGTTCGGTGCCGCTCACCCCGCCGGGCACGATCCGGCTGCTCGACGCCGTCGAGTCGGCACTGGCCAACGGCGAGGGTTCCGCCGGGCTGGCCGACCTGCTCGCCCGCTCCGGCGTGCGGTACCTGCTGCTCCGCTCCGACCTCGACTACGGGCGCTCGGGCGCCACCCAACCGGTGGTGGTCCGGCAGGCACTGCAACGCTCGCCCGGCATCCGCCCGGTGCGGGCCTTCGGACCGGAGGTCGGCGGCGGCCAACTGCCCGGCAACTTCGTCGACCACGGACTGAACGTGAAGGTCCGGGCCCTGGAGGTGTACGAGGTCGCCCAGCCGGTCAGCCCCGTCGTCGCGTACGACGTGAAGGGCCTGACCACCGTGGTGGGCGGGCCGGAGTCGTTGCTCCAGATCGCGGCGGCCGGCCGGCTCTCCGACGCCCCGACGGTGCTCGTCGGGGATCGGCCGGCAGGGCTGACCGACGGCCCGGTGGTGCTCACCGACGGGATGCGCCGACGCGAGGTCGCGTTCGGGCAGCCGCACGACAACGCCTCGGCGACCATGACTTCCGCCGACGAGGCGAGGCTCGGCGCGCCCGCCCGGGACTACCTGCCGCCGTGGGGCGAGGGCCAGGCCACCACCGTGCGCTACCTGGGCATCGGGTCGGTCACCGCGTCGAGTTCCTGGTCCGACGCGCAGCCGCTGGTCGGCGGCCGACCGGCGCACCAGCCGTACGCGGCGCTCGACGGCAGCCTCGCCACCGCTTGGCGCTCGGCGCCCGGGACGGTCACCACCGAGCAGTGGCTGGAGGTGGAGCTGACCGAGCCGCAGGTGGTCCGCGAGGTGGGCATCGTCTTCGACACCGGCGCCGACTCCCTGCCCACGAAGATCACCGTCAGCGCCGGCAACCAGCAGGCGGTGGTGGAGAACCCGGGCCAGAGCGTGCAGGTCACCATGCCCGCCGGCTACCCGACCCGGCGGGTGCGGATCTCCATCGACGAGGTCTTCGACATCCGGGCCGGCTTCGGCGGCGTCGGCATCGCCGAGATCACCATCCCGGGCGTGCGGGCCGAGCGCACCCTGGCCGTGCCAGCGCCCCCGGCGACCGCCGCCCCGGCCTCCGTGGTGCTCACCGCCGCCGCCGGTGCCGCGCCCTGCGTCTTCGACGAGGGGCGGCCGATCTGCGACGGCGGACTCGTCCGGGAGTCCGAGGACGGCGACCGGATCGACCGGACGCTGAGCCTGCCGGTCGCCGCCGGCTACGACGTCGCGCTGCGGGTGCGCCCACGTGCGGGCGGCGCGCTGAACGCGCTGCTCGACGGCGGTGGCGCGGCGGCCGTCGCGCGCGGGGTCACCCCGGTGGTCGCCGCCTCCAGCGTCGGTGTCTCCCACCCCGCGGCCCGGCCGGGCGCGGTGGTCGACGGCGACCCGGCGACGACCTGGTACGCCGCCAGCTCCGACCGGCAGCCGTGGCTGCGCCTGACCTGGCCGAAAGCCCGCCAGATCGCCGGGCTGAAGGTGACCCTGCCGCCCACCGCGGCGGCGGCCCGCCCGTGGCAGGCGACCGTGATCGGCGACGGCGGCATGCGCGGTGGCGTCTTCGACGAGGGCGGCAGCCTGGTCTTCGACCGGCCGCTCAAGACGGACGAGATCACCGTGCTGATCTCCGACGTGGTGCCGGCCAACACCTTCGACCCGTACCGGCGGCTGTCACAGAGCCTGCCCGTCGGCGTCGGCGAGCTGACCGTGCTGCCGGACGGACCGGTGCCCCGCAACGACCCGGAGGCGCGCGTCACGCTCCCCTGCGGCACCGGGCCCACCGTCGAGGTCGGTGCGGTACGGCGCCGGACGGCGCTGGTGGCCAGCCGGCGGGAGCTGGCGGAGTTGCGCGAGGTGGACGCGCTCCTGTGCGGCGCCGGAGCGAAGGATCCGCTGCCGCTGGCCGGCGCAGAGGTGCGGGTGGTGGCGGCGGCGAGCCGCCTGGCTACGCCCACCCGGCTCGTCCTGACGCCGCACGCCGTGGTCCCGGGGCCCACCGACGGCAGCGCGGCCGGCTCGGCGGGCGTCGCCGGCGCGGCGCAGGTCCCGGACGCCGTGCAGACTCCGGTCCGGGTGGACGGCTGGTCGGCCACCCGACGGTCGCTGCACCTGGACGGGTACCCGGGTCAGCGGGTGCTGGCCCTGCGCGAGAACGCGAACCCCGGGTGGGAGGCCACCGCGGGCGGCGAGCGACTCACCCCGTTCGTGGTGGACGGCTGGCAGCAGGGCTGGCTGGTGCCGGCCGGGTTCTCCGGCGAGGTGCTGCTGCGGTTCGCCCCGGACGACGGGTACGTCCTGGCACTGGGCGCCGGCGCGATCGCGCTGGGCGGGGTCGCGCTGGCCGCCCTGCTCCCGAGTCGGGGTGTGCCGGTGCCGGTGCCGGCGGCGGGGCCGCCGCGTCGACGCCGGCACCGGCTGCTCGCCCTGCTGTTCGGCGGGACTGCGCTGCTGCTGGTCGGCGGCCTGGCCGCGGTCGCGGTGGCGCTGCTGGCGGCGGCCGGCGTGGTGGCCGGCCACGCGCTGGCGCCACACCTGCACCCACCGGACCGGCGCGGGCTGCGCCGGCTGTACCGGGTGGCCGGGCGCTGGCTGCCGGTGGCCGGCTTCGGGCTGGCCGGCTGGTACGCGGTGACCCGGGGTGGGCACACCGACGCGGCGCCTCAGTTGGCGGCGGTCGCCGCCGTGACGGTGCTCTGGTTCTCCCTCGTGCTCCCGCGCCGACGCGGCCGGGGGGCGTTCCAGCGCTGGAAGGGGCGCTCGACGGCGTAGTAGCTGATGGCGGCGAGGACCAGCCCACCGGCGACGGTGAGCAGGAATATCTCGCCCGTGTCGCCGCTGAAGTTCGGGCGGTCGCCCACGATGTAGACCCCCTCCAGCACGAACGGGTGCCAGAGGAACAGCCCGTAGGACACCCGGCCGAGCCACCGGCCGACCGCGCCGCCGAGGACGGCCTTGGTGCGGGTGGCCGGCCCGAACGCCACCGGCAGCACCACCATCACCGCCACGAGGGCGTACAGCGCCATCTTCAGCCCGAACTCGGCGGCGGTGGGCTCGGCCAGGTCGCGGGGACCCACGATCGGCGTGGTGGCCACGGCCAGGGCGGCCAGCGCGACCGACCAGCAGGCCAGCGGTGCGGCGCCCAGGTCGTCCAGCCACCGCCAGCGGTGACCGGTGCCGGTGCGCAGCGACACGTGGACGGTCGCCAGCGCCATGCCGGCGCCGAACCAGCCGGCGTACGAGGGCAGCCACATGGTGTGCAGGCCCAGGTTGAGCAGGCCCGATCCCATCAGGGCCACCCAGCCGGCGGTGATGGCCAGCCCCGCCGCCACGATGAGGACGGTGGACCGGCCGGGCCGCCAGCGCCGCCGCATCAGCAGCACGGCGAGCAGCGGCAGCAGCAGGTAGAAGGTCGCCTCGGTGGCGAGGCTCCAGGTCTGGCTCAGGCCGTGGCGCAACTGCCGGGGTTCGTAGATCTGGGTCAGCGTCAGGTGCCGCCACCAGTCGCCGGCGGAGGCCGGCTGGTTCTGCGGCAGCACCAGCAGGCAGACCACCACGGTCAGCCAGTAGGCGGGCAGGATGCGGGTCGCGCGGCGCCACAGGTAGCGCCGGGCGGAGGGGGACCGCTGCCCGGTGGCCGACGAGTGGGCGTACGGGCGGAAGAGCAGGAAGCCGGAGAGCACGAAGAAGACGGCGACGCCCACGTCGAGGCGGGACAACCAGCTGCCCAGCCCCGAGTCGCCGGTGTTGGCACCGGTGGCGAACCCGACGTGGTGCCCGACGACGGCCAGCGCGCCGATCACCCGTACGGCGTCCAACGCGGGCAGTCGGCGGAGGTCGTGATCCGGAGTTGGGGCAGACATCAACCGTCCAGAGGGTCGCGTGAATATGTAACCCGGGAGTAACCTGCGGCCAAGTTTAGGGACAGGACCGCTCGCCGGACACCGGCTGACTGTCTTTGTTAGGAGGATCAGTGAAGGCTCGTCTGGGCGCCGTGCTGTTCGGGATAGGCGTCTTGTGTCTCGTGCTCGCCGCGGGAGCGGCGTTCTTCGTGGCACCGACGGTGACGAAACTGCCGTACGACCTCAAGTTGTGCAACGCGGAGGGCAAGCCCGAGGGCTGCCTGAAGCCGAGCGTCGCGGTGGCGGAGAACGCCAAGTTCCTGCAGCTCAAGAAGGACGCCCCGCCGACCGTGCAGACCGGCAGGCTGGAGTCCACCACCGAGGTGGCGCCGCAGGCCGGGAGCACCGAGGCGGAGATGACCGGCGACCTGGAGGGCAAGTCGGTCGTCTGGGGCGCGTACGGCACGGTGAAGTGGGTCCAGACCGGCGAGGTGATCAGCCAGTACTCCGCGGAGTTGGCCCTGGACCGGAAGACCGCCGCGGCGGTCGACTGGGACAAGCAGTTCCTCCAGGCCGACGGCCCGGAGGGGCCGAGCGAGGTCACCTTCGGTGGTCAGACCTACAAGTTCCCGTTCAACACGGAGCGCAAGGACTACGAGTACTTCGACCGTGACCTGCGCAAGGCGCTGCCGATCCGGTTCGACGGCACCGAGAAGATCAACGGCACGGAGGCGTACCGGTTCCAGCAGGTCATCGAGGAGACCGATCTGGGCATGCCGGCCGAGCGGGTGGGTGGCCTGCTCGGGGCGTTCGCGCCGGGCGCGACCAGCGGCAAGGTGATGTACAGCAACACCCGCACCATCTGGGTCGAGCCGGTCAGCGGCAACTTCGTCAAGGTGCGCGAGCAGCAGAAGAAGACGCTGGTGCCAGACCAGGGCGCGAGCACCCCGCTGCTGGACGGCGACTTCGTCTACACCGACCAGACGATCGCCAACAGCGTCGAGTCTGCCGGGAACAACCGGGACAAGCTGCTGCTGATCGGTCGGACCATTCCGCTCGTGCTGACGGTCGTCGGCGCTCTTGCGCTGATCATCGGGCTCTGGCTGGTGCTGGCCGGACGCCGGGCCACCGCCGCCGCGCGGCACCGCGCCGACGGCGACGCCGACGCTGCCACGGCGCCCGCCCCGCGGGCGTCGTCCGAGCAGGTCACCTCCGGGGCGCCCGTGCACGACGGCGAGGCCGGACGCCGGTAGCGGAGCCACCTCGGCCGGCGTCCAGGTGCGGACGTCGATTACCGGCAACCAGTTGACAGGCCGCCACCGTCGTCCCCGTTCAGGGGCGACGGTGGCGGCCTGTCGTGCAGGGGGCCTCGCCGTTACTGAACCGTAATCTGAATCGCTGCTCGTCACGGACGGTCGTGCTCGAAGGGCGACGTGCCCGGTTTGCGCGAGAATCATTGATCAATGTCCATGGGGTCAGGGGCCCGGTCACGCTGGCTCACTACTCCGCGTGACCTTGGCTGTGGCGGCCGGCGATCCGGGCCTTGTGGCCTGCGTCTTCGCGCGGCATCATCGTCCCAGTTCCCTACTCGCCGGTAACTGTGGCAGCCCGGTGTGGGGCCGTCGCCGGTCGACCGGCGACCCGCGCGACATCCCTGAGGGGAGGAACCGTGCAGGACCGGTTCGACGACCAGGGCGGCCACCGGTGGCGGCGCTTCGCCGCGCTGCTGGTGTCCGACGGGACGACGGACCCCGTGGCGGTCTCGGGCATCCGCAGCGCCACGCTCTTCTGACCTGGATTCCGGGACCGCGGCGGTTGTGCTCCGTGGGCCCGTTCCAGCTCCGTCCCCTCTGGCCCGCCAGGAGGCGTACGTGACGACCGACGATCCGCAGCCCGTGTGGCGCGGCCGGTTCCGCGAGGCGTGGCACGGCTTCCGCCGCTGGCGGCGGGTGCGACCGTTCCGGGGCGGCCTGCTGACCGCGCTGGCCGATCTGGAGATCTTCGGTACCACTCAGATGTCGCTCGGCAGCCCCACCTTGTCCGCCGTGCCGGTGCCCGCCGAGCCAACCGGCGCCCTGCCTATCGGCACGAGGCCTGCCAATGCCATGCCGGCGGCCGAGCCGATGCAGTACGACGCCAGGCCGCGCGACCTCCGTCCGTACGTGGTGCTGCCGGTGCTGCTCGGCCTTGCCGCCGCCGTGGCGCTCGCCGCGCCCGGCCCGACGCCGGTGCGCGCCGTGGCGCCGCCGACTGCCGCCTGCCCCACCACAGTTCCCGGCCAGGGCGGAACGCAGCCGGCCCCGAGCGGCACGCCGGGCGGAACGCGACCCGCGCCGAGCGGCACGCCGGGCGGAACGCGACCCGCGCCGAGCGGCACGCCGGGCGCGTTGCCGGCCCCGACCGGGACGCCGGGCGCGACGCCGACCCCGACCGCCCCCGGCCCGTTCCCGTCGACGGGCGGCGGAGGCGACGCCGTCCGCGACACCCTCGACGGCATCGGTGACCTCTTCGATCGCGGCCGGCGCGACGACGAGGAGGTGGCCCGCCGGGCGACGCCATCGACCGCGCCGAGCGTCCGTCCCACGGTCACGCCGAGCGTCCGTCCCACGACCGCGCCGAGCGTCCGTCCCACGGCCACCTCGAGCGTCCGTCCCACGGTCGCGCCGAGCGTCCGTCCCACAGCCTCGGCCACGGGGCGGCCGGCGGTGCCCGGCCGGGGGTGCGCCCCGGCCAGCCCGACGCCGAGCCGACCCGGGCAGGTGGCGGCGGGCAGACCACTGCCCCGGATCGCAGCCGACCCGGGACAGCCGGTGGTGGCGGCGGTCCCGTCGAAGCTCACCGGTTCGAAGGTGACCATGGACGGGCTGCGGTTCGAGGGCATCGTCGACCTGCCCACCGCCGACGGGAGCCTGAAGGCACTGAAGTTCACCATGGACCGCGCGGACACCGACGATTTCCTGCTCCGTGCGCCCGCGCCGGCCGGCCGGACGATGCGGTTCGCCGCGGACCGGCTGACGGTGCAGGGGGACGTCGCGTTCTACGCCACCCGGTTCGTCGGGCGGCTGCTCGGCGTCAAGATCACGCTGACCCCGGGCCTGCCGTTCCCCGACGGGCTGCCGATCACGTCACCCGTTCCGATCACCTTCACCGAGCCGGTCATGGAACTGGCGTTCGTCAGCAGCGACACGCTGACCGCCACGCCGGCGTTGAAGCTGACCCTCTCCTGACCTCACTCCACCACCACCGACGGTGCGGGGCCGGTGTCCCGCCGGCCCCGCACCGCCGACCTCAGATGCGGGCGAGCGCCTTGCGCAGCGGGTCGAGCCCCAGCGAGCCGAGGTCGAGCGCCTGCCGGTGAAACTCCTTGAGGTCGAAGTCGGCGCCCTTGCGGGCCTTCGCCTCGTCACGGGCCTGGAGCCAGATCCGCTCGCCCACCTTGTAGGAGGGGGCCTGCCCCGGCCAGCCCAGGTAGCGGTTCAGCTCGAAACGCAGGTTCTCCTCCGGCACCCGGCAGTGCGCCCGCATGAACTCCCAGCCCAGCTCCGGCGTCCAGCGCTCGCCGGGGTGGAAGCCGAACGGGTTGTCCTTCGGGATCTCCAACTCCAGGTGCATGCCGATGTCGACGATCACCCGGGCGGCCCGGAACGCCTGCCCGTCGAGCATGCCGAGCTTGTCGCCCGGGTCCTCCAGGTAACCCAGCTCGTCCATCAGCCGCTCCGCGTAGAGCGCCCAGCCCTCGCCGTGCCCGGAGACCCAGCAGAGCAGGCGCTGCCAGCGGTTGAGCAGCTCGGCCCGGACGGCCGTCTGCGCGACCTGGAGGTGGTGACCCGGCACGCCCTCGTGGAAGACGGTGGTCACCTCGCGCCAGGTGGAGAAGTCGGTGACGCCCTGCGGCACCGCCCACCACATCCGCCCGGGGCGGGAGAAGTCCTCGCTCGGGCCGGTGTAGTAGATCGCGCCGTCGCTGGTCGGGGCGAGGCAGCACTCGATGCGGCGTACCTGCTCCGGGATGTCGAAGTGGGTGCCGTGCAGGTCGCCGATGGCCTTGTCGGCGAGCGCCTGCATCCAGTCCCGGAACGCCTCCTTGCCCCGGATCGTCCGGGCCGGGTCGGTGTCCAGCGCCTCGACCGCCTCGTCGATGGTGGCGCCGGGGCTGACGATCCGGCCGGCCACCGCGCGCATGTCGGCCTCCAGCCGGGCCAGTTCCTCGAACCCCCAGGCGTACGTCTCGTCGAGGTCGACCCTGGCGCCGAGGAAGTACTGCGAGGCCAGCTCGTAGCGCTCGCGACCCGCGGCCTGCTTCTCCCGGCCGAGCGGAGCCATCTCGGTGCGGAGGAACTGGCCGAACTCGGCCGTCGCCGCCGTGGCCGCCGCCGCACCCCGACGCAGCTCGGCGCCGAGGGTGCCGTCGGCGCCCAGCCGCTCGACCAGCCCGTGGAAGAAGTTGTCGCCGTCCGGGTCGACCCAGATGTCGCACTGCTTGGCGACCTCGACGAGCTGGACCCGGGCACTGACGTGGCCGGCGGCGGCCGCCTCGCGCAGCGTCGCCTTGTAGCCCTCCAGGGTGCTCGCGAAGCGGTTGAGCCGGGCCGCCACGTGGGCCTTGGCGTCGTCGCCCTCGGTCGGCATCAGGTCGAAGACCATGCGGACCTCGTGCAGGCCGCTGGAGATCACGTTGACCTCGCTGCTCGCCTCGCCGGCGTCGTAGCGGGCGAGGTCGAGGCCGAGCCGCTCCTGCATGGCGTCCTTGGCGGTCCGCTCCAACTCCGACTCCGGCTCGGTCACCTCCAGGTCGGTCAGCGTCCGTCGGATCAGCTCCGCGCGGGCCGTGTACCCGTCGGGCGACAGGTCGTCGAGCTGGTCGTCGTAGCCGGCAATGCCGACATAGGTGGCGCCGATCGGGCTCAGCGGCGCCCACTCGGCCACGTAGCGGTTCGCGAGGTCATCGATTCGTCCCACGCTGCGACCCTACGTGAGGGCACCGTCGAGTTGTCGAACGCGTTCTGCGTGTTCAGGGCAGCAGGTCGGCGGGATCGAAGTCGATCGGGAACGGCAGGTCGGCCGAGAGCCGCCGACCGCCGACCGCCTTGGCGACGGTGTCGTAACCGCCGAACTTGCCGAGGGCGAAGAGCTCCGCCTGGGCATGCCCCAGCCGGCGGGAGAGTTCGACCCGCAGGAAGTACGGCACCCGTCCCTCCGCGCACCGCATCGGCTTGTCGACGAAGTCCTGCCGGCGGCTGCCGGGCGAGACGAACTCCACGCCATCGTGCAGAGGTGGGCCGGGATCCACCGGTCCTCCTCGTCGGTCTTCGGCAGCGCGTGCAGGACGGTGATGTCGGGCTGGATCCAGCGCCGCGGCGAGAAGGTCAGATTCACCTGCCCGAACACGTAGAACCCGTGGGTCTCTGCGGCGGGTGACAGCAGACGGGCGAGCTTTATCTCGCCGTAGCTGTTCGTGCCGACCTCGGCGGGCGTCATGACCAACCTCCCGTCGATGCACTCGTAGCGCGCATCGGGCAGCCCCGGCAACGGGAGGTACCGGTCGGCGAACTGGGTCGTCCACATGCCGTCGAGGTCGACGAGCGGGTCGAAACGCATCGGCATCGCCACGGCGTGCACCTCCTCGGGGTGGTCAACGCGTCAACAGCGTAGGCGTTTCTGTGGTGGTCGACACGGCGTGGAAGAAGTCGCGGGACTTCGTCGTACGGCTGCGGCAGAGTGTCAGGGGTGACAGTGGATTCCACTCCTGACCGCGCGGCGCTGCGGAGCTGGCTGCCCGGGTTCCTGGCGCTGGCGGCCATCTGGGGCTCCAGCTTTCTGTTCATCAAGATCGGCATCGGGGAGCTGCATCCACTACACCTCACCCTCTACCGGGTCGCCGCCGGCGCGGTGACCCTGCTGCTGGTGCTCGCCGTGCTCCGCGACCGCCTGCCCGCCGAGCCCCGGGTCTGGGCACACCTGACCGTGGCCGCCGCGTTCGGCGTCGCCGTGCCGTTCACCCTCTTCGGCTACGGCGAGCAGCGCGTCGAGTCGATGCTCGCGGGCATCTGGAACGCCACCACCCCGCTCATCGTGCTGCCGTTGGCCGTGCTGGTGTTCCGCACCGAGCGGCTCACCACGCGCCGGGCAGTCGGGATGGCGCTGGGCTTCGCCGGGGTGCTGGTGGTGCTCGGGGTCTGGCAGGGCGTGGGCGGCGCCCACTTCACCGGGCAGCTCATGTGCCTGGGCGCGGCCGCCTGCTACGGCGTCGCCATCCCGTACCAGAAGAAGTTCGTCGCGGGCAGCGCGCACTCCGGGCTCTCGCTCTCGGCGGCACAGCTCCTGGTCGCGACCGCCCAGCTCGCGGTCGTCGCGCCGTTGGTTGCCGGGGCGCCGCCCGCCCCGACCGGCCTCTCGGCCGAGGTGCTCGCCAGCGTGCTCGCGCTCGGTGCGCTCGGCACCGGCCTCGCCTTCGTCATCAACCTGCGCAACATCCGGGTCGCCGGGGCGAGCACCGCCTCCACCGTGACCTACCTGGTGCCGGTGTTCGCGGTGCTGATCGGCGCCCTGGCCCTCGACGAGCGGCTCACCTGGCACCAGCCGGTGGGCGCGCTCATCGTGCTGTCCGGCGTCGCCGTCTCGCAGGGCCTGATCGGCCGCCGCCGGCCCGCACCCGCTGACCCCACCGAGCCGTCCGCCCCCGCCGGCGTGATCGAGTCGACCACGGCCGATGCCGATGCGCCTGCCGCTGTCGTCGCGCCGTCCGGCGTCGCCGCGCAGGCCGCGCCGTCCGTGCCGGCTGCCCGCCGCTGAGCGCTCCCGCCCGTCGCCCGCCCTTCGCCCGTCGCCCGGTCGCCCTTCGCCAGGTCGCCCTTCGCCAGGTCGCCCTTCGCCAGGCCGCCCGGCGCCGCCTGCCGCCTGCCGCCCGGCGCCGCCTGCCGCCTGCCGCCCGTCGCCCGGTCGCCCGCCCGGTCGCCCGGCTGCCGCCCTTCGCCCGGTCGTCCGGCTGCCGCCCGGTCGCCCGGCTGACGGGTGGAACACCATGGGTGTCAACGCCCGCCTTTGACACCCATGGTGTTCCACTCGTGAACGTGGCGGGACATGCCGTGGGCCGGCGACCTTCAGGAGCAGCGCGGCTCGTCGCCCCACCCGCTGCCGCTTCGCACCCGTCCAGGCGCGGTCACCGCTCCGCCGCCCGTCAGTGACGGCCGGGCCGCCTGTTCGGCCGGGCCGCCTGTGATGGCCGGCACTTGTGATGGCCGGCGCTTGTGAAGGCCGGCGCGTGTGGTGGCCGCGCCCGGCGGCCACCGGCGTCCGTGTGATGCGGTCTCATGAACGGGGCAGCTCGACAGCGTCCGTGGTGTCATCCCCTGGTCGGCGGCGTGTTGCCGCGGGGGCCCGGTCCGCCAGGCGAGGCGAGGGCCCGGTGCGCCAGGCGAGCAGCCAGGACGTCAGCGGGCGGAGCGGGCCCAGTCGACCAGCCGGTCGGCGTCCCAGGTGTTGACCACCCGGTCGGCGGGCACCCCGCACAGGGCGGCGCGCTCGCAGCCGAACCGCTGCCAGTCGAGCTGCCCGGGGGCGTGCGCGTCGGTGTTGACGGCGAAGTCGCAGCCCGCCTCCAGCGCCCGGCGGATCAGCCGCTTCGGCGGGTCCTGCCGCTCCGGCCGCGAGTTGATCTCGACGGCCACCCCGTGCTCGGCGCAGGCGGCGAAGACGGCGTCGGCGTCGAAGTCGCTCTCCGCCCGGGTACGCGGCCGGTGCGCCCGGTCGCCCGGCCCCTTCACCCCGGCGGGCCGGGACGCCACCATCCGCCCGGTGCAGTGGCCGAGGATGTCCAGGTGCGGGTTCGCGATCGCGGTCAGCATCCGCCGGGTCATCTTCGCCCGGTCGTCGTTCAGGCCGCTGTGCACCGAGCCGACCACCACGTCGAGGCGGGCCAGCAGCTTCTCGTCCTGGTCGAGCGACCCGTCGGCGAGGATGTCCACCTCGATGCCGGTCAGGATCCGGAAGCCCTCCGGCAGCGCCTCGTTGACCTTCGCCACGTGGTCGAGCTGCTTGCGCAGCCGGTCGGCGGTCAGGCCACGGGCCACCTTCAGCCGGGGCGAGTGGTCGGTCAGCACCACGTACTCGTGGCCCAGCTCGACCGCCGCGAGCGCCATCTCCTCGATGGGTGAGCCGCCGTCGGACCAGTCGGAGTGGGTGTGGCAGTCACCGCGCAGCGCGGCACGCAGCGCGGTGGCCGCCTCGTCCAGGTCCGTGCCCTCCGTGGCGAGCAGCCGCCGCAGGTAGACCGGCTCCTCGCCGGCGAGCGACTCGGCCACGCAGCGGGCGGTGACGTCGCCGACCCCGGACAGCTCGGTGAGCTTGCCGGTGCGGGCCCGCTCGGCCAGTTCCCTCCCCGGCAGCGCGGCGAGGGCCGTGGCCGCCGAGCGGAACGCCCGGACCCGGTAGGTCGCCTCGTTCGCCCGCTCCAGGAGGAAGGCGATCCGGCGCAGGTCGGCGATGGGGTCCCGGGCGCTCATGCCATGGAAAATACGCCTCCGCGCCGCCGGTCGCGGGACGACCGACGGCGCGGAGGGCCATGGAATCAGCGGAGAGCCATGGAATCAGGAGTGCGGCAGCTTCACCAGCGACCTGTCGCCGATGCCGAGGGTGGTCGGGTTGTTGCCGATCGCCGACCAGACCTCCACCCGCACGGTGCCGTTCGACAGGTTGCCGAGGGCGCCGGTGGCGGAGTGCAGGCCGCTCTGCTGGGTGTAGCGCTCGTACCCGGGAACCGGGTCGGTGGCGAAGTAGCGGTACGTCTCCACCCGCTCCCAGCTGCCGTTGCCGGTCAGGTCGTAGGAGACCCGCACCTGCACCCCGTTGCCGACCGCGTTGCCGGCATCGAGGAACAGGTCGAACGTGGTCTGCCCGCCGCCGTACGCCAGATCCAGGCCCGTGGCGGTGAACACCTGCGGGTTGGTCGGCGTGCCGTCGCGGTTCGCGCCGCCCGCGCCGGCCACCGTGGCGGTCGTCGGGCTGCCGGCCGCGGCCAGCCCGCCACCCGGCAGCAGGTACCGGGTGGGGAAGTCCGACGACGGCGGCGGGGTGGTGGGCGGCGGGGTCGTCGGCGGGGCCGTGGTGGGCGGCGGGGTCGTCGGCGGGGCGGTCGTGGGCGGCGTCGTGCCGCTGACCCCGCCGGTCGCGGTGCCGCCGCTCCAGGTGTACGCCCCGCTGGTGGCCGTCTTTCCGGCGGGCACGGCGAGCCGGGTGCCGTCGGAGAACGTGACCGTCAGCGGCGCGGCGGTGATGTTGCTCGCCACGTAGGTGCGCGCGCCGTTGCGCTGGAACACCGCCGCCAGCGGGTGGTTGGCCGTGACCGGGGTGTGCACCGTCCCGAGGGCCGCGAGGTTGCGGATCCAGTGGAAGGTGTGCGCCCGGCTCTCGCCCTCCTCCGGCGTGTACCCGGGGTTCGCGCGGAGCTTCGCCAGCGCCGCGTCCGGGTCGCCGAGCGCCAGGAACTGCCAGAGGATGTCCTGCCACACCGTCGGTTCGCCGCCGTTGTTGCGCACCAGTTCCTGGTAGTTGGCGCGGTTGGACGCCGGGTACTGCCCGAGGTAGAGGTGCCCGCCCGTGACCGGGAGCATGTTGATGCCCTGGATCATCTCCGGGTCGGCGCTGAACCAGGTGGCGTACGCGCCGCCGTCACCCCAGACCATGCCGACCGTGGAGTGCCCGAACGCCGCCGGGTAGTTCTCGTTCGTCACGTCGAACCAGTACTCGTGGATCGCCGCGGCCTGGGTGGTGTGGATGAAGATGCCGGCGTCGCGTACGGCGGTGTTGCCGGTCGCCTGACCCCACTGGATGAGGGCGTTGGCGAAGTTCATCCCCTCGGACGAGGACTCCTGGTTGTTGCCGGCGTTGAACGAGCCGTGCCCGGCGGCCCAGTCGTGCCCGGCGTAGATGTCGAAGTCGCGCAGGTACGGGAAGCGGTTGTCCGTGCGGTCGTAGTTGTTCGCGTCCCGGATCAGCAGGTCGATCATGCCGCCGTACTGGTCCTGCCGGGCCCAGGTCGGGTCGAACTTGGCCAGCGTGGCGGCGGCGGCGATGTAGTAGCCGTAGTGGAAGTGGTGGTCGTTGAGTTCCTGGTCGGAGCCGTAGGAGGCCGGGTAGCCGATCAGGGTTCCCCAGTTGCGGTCGTAGTGGAAGACGCCCTCGGTCTCCCCGGGCGTGGCGGTGAGCCAGTCGTTGAGGGTGCCCCGGATGGCGTTCAGCGCGGCGGTACGCGTCTCGGCGTCGCCGACCTGGTCGGCGATCTCGGCGATCCGGGCGGCCCGGCCCAGGCCCTTGCCCGTCCAGTAGGTGTCGGTGCCGCGCTGGTCCATCGGGTTGCCCCGGACCGCCGCCAGGTGGTTGCGCAGCGTCGTCAGGTCCGCCCCGGTGCCGGTGGCGACGGCGGGAACCTCCGGCAGTACGCCGTTGAACTTCATCGAGGTGCGGAACGCGTCGACGCCGGTGAGCACCTTCATCCGGCCGCGCGCCGACGGGTAGGTGAGCGCCAGCGGGGTGGCGCCGGTCAGCGACCGCCACTGGTGCGGGTAGAGGCTGACGACCGTCCGGTTCGCCGTGCCCTCCCGGGCGGTCGTGGTGAACGCGTACGTGGTGTTGACGGTGCTGGTCGCCTGGTCGTAGGCGTACGAGACCCGGGTGCCGGTGACGTGGGCGTGGGCGTACTGGCCGTAGGTGGTGGCCAGCCCGGTGCGGGTGGCGGCGTCGGTGCTCGGGGTGGTGGGCAGCAGGGCGACGGAGAAGTAGCCCTTGCCGGCCAGGGTGGAGGTGATCCGTCCACCGCTGACGGTCCAGGTGGCGCCGGTGGGCGCGTACGCCACGTAGTCGTGCCCCCGGACGGTGAAGCCGATCGTGGCGCCGCTGTTCGACCAGACCGTGGGGCTGCCGCCGGTGGCGTTGACCAGGGCGTTGCCGCCGCTGGTGCGGAAGTATGCGAACGGAAGTCCGTGGCCGATGGTGGCGCGCATGGTCCGGGCGCCGTCGGTCCAGTGCGGGGTGACCGTCCAGTCGGTCCAGCCGTCGACCTTGACGACCGGGGCACTCAGCCCCGCGATGCCGACCCGGATGTCCTCGGAGTACGTGTACTTGAACTCGCCGACGCCGGTCGCGGTGCCGCTGATCGTCGGGGTGGAGGTGGCCGAGATCCCGAGGCCGTCGCCGGCCGGCTGGTAGGAGGCCGGGTGCGCGTGCAGCGGCTCGCTGTAGGAGCAGTTGGTCCGCTTCCACAGCAGCGACGACCACCAGTCGTTGGTGGGTACCGGCCCGGGGGGCGCGTCGGCGGTGGCGAACTGCCGGGGGTTGGTGGTCATGTCTCCGCAGCCGGTGGGCAGGGGGCCCACGCGGTCGGTGGTGTAGCTGCCGGCGCCGACGGTGGCGGCCTGGGCGGGGGTGGTGGTCACGACGGCGAGGCCGCCGAGGGCGAGGGCCAGGGCGGAGGTGGCCGCCACGGCCCAGGTGCGGCGTGTCGCAGGAGGTGTCACAGTGCCTCCGGTCGGGGGGCGCCGGTCGGGGACGGGCGCGTTCTGCGAGCGAATTGTGTGGAAAGTGGTCTCAGAGAGCGCTCTCTTGCGACGGGACGCTAGCCCAGCGTCGAGACTTCCGTCAATGTTTCCCAGCGATGAAGCGCTGATGACGACAAACCGGAGCGGGTCGTCAGGCGGTCGGCGGGGCCTTCGGGCAGCCGTGTCGGCGGTGCCAGGCGGCCACCTCGGCGGCCGGTTCCTTGTTGCCCTTGCGCCGCCACGAGTTCAGGTACGGCGCCGGCCAGACCACGCCCCGGCGGATCCACCAGCCGTCCCGGCCCGTGCACGGCGGGGAGATGCCGAAGTGCAGGTGGCACACGTTGTTCGCGTTACCGGTCCGGCCCACCTCGCCGAGCCGCTGCCCGGCGCGCACCCGCACCCCGACGTCGATGCCGTCGGCGACGCGGCGCAGGTGGGAGCCGTAGTAGCGCACCCCGTCGTCGCCGAGCAGCGACACCGACAGCCCGCCGTTGTGCGGCCCCCGCGGCCCGCGCCTGTCGAACCGGTCGACCCGGCTGACCTCGAGGAGGACGCCGTCGGTCACCGCCACGACCGGCTCGCCACAGTCGGCGAAGATGTCCGTCCCCGGATAGGCCGAGTGGGTCGGGTGGTAGGCGACGTTCGCCGCGCGTACCGGAAAGACGTGCGGCAGCCCGGCGCGGGTCGGCGCGGTCGACGGGCCGGTCGGGGCGGCGGCGCCGGTCGGGCTGGGAGCGCCGGTCGGGGTGACGGCCGGCGGCGCGGGCTGCCCGGCCGTCGCCGGCAGGCTCGGCCGGGGTGCGCCGGGCGTCGTCCCGGGCCGCGTCGTCGCGCAGCCGGCGGCCAGCACCGGCACCAGCACCAGCAGGACCGGGTACGCCGGACGCGCGCGGCGTCCGATCGTCGGCGAGGGCATCCGGTCATCCTCGCAGAGTCGGTACGGTGGTGGAGGTGCGCGGCAGAAGGGGAGGGGTCGATGACGACCGGACGGTACGCCTTCCCGCCCGAGCCGGACGCCGGGTTCCGGCCGGCGCCACGGGTCCCCTCGGGGCTCTTCCCGTCCACGCCGCCGTCCCAGCCCACCTACCGCGAACCGCACCCGGTCACCGGCGCGGGCGTCGCGTCCGGCGCCGCCGTGGCGACCGTCTGGCTGCTCCTGTTCGGCCTGCTCGGCCGCGGCGTGCCCGGGTACGCCTGGTGGACGCTGCTGGCCGGCGGCCTGGCCTGGCTGGCCGCGCTGCTGCTGGTCCGCGCGGGCGACCGGGGCGTGGCCACCGGCATCGCGATCGTCACCGCCGGCGGGTGGAGCATCGCCGCCGCCATCGTCACGGTGCGGTGGGTGTCGAGCGGGGACTGGCCGCTCTGGTGAGCCCGGTCCGGCCCGTCCCGCGACCCGCCTGGCGGCACCCGTTCCGGCGGGCCCGTGGCTGCGCTGCGTCGCGGGCCGGCTGCGCAGCGAATCCTGCCTTGACGTGGCCGCCCGAACTCGGCACCCTCGGCGTTATGGCCTGGACCACTCCGCGGCTCGATCCCGAGCGCAGCCGCCGTCGCCAGCAGCTCCTCGCCGAGTTGGCGGGCGCCCGGGCGGTACGCCAGCGCGTACGGCCGCAGCGGGTGCGCAGCGAGCGCCTGCGGGAGCTGATCGCCACCCGCCGCCGGGTCGCCGGCTGACGACCGGCAGACTTTCCCCAGGATTGACCGGCCCTTCGGGGCGTTGACCGGTCGACTGCCGACCCGACCGGCTAACGTGCACGCGTAACGGGTCGGCCTGCCGAGGCTCTTTTGGGGGAACCGTGTCGTACTTCGCTGCGGCCGTCGTACGTGACGACAGCGGTTGGACGGCCGCCGAGGTGAACCTGCGGGGGGTCACCGACATCGAGGACGTCGCCGACCGGCTGCGCGACGTCGACCCCGACGCCGACCTGTCGCTGCTCTTCGTCGAGGCCGACGACACGTACCTGGTGGTCCTGCGCCTGGACGAGGGGGAGGACCTGCGGGTCTTCGGCTCCGACTCGGCCTACGCGGAGGAGTCCCGGCTGGGCGCCCTGCTGGTTGGGGACCTGAAGACCTCGGTGACCGGGCTCGACGACACCGACGAACCGCGCCCGTCCGGCCGCGGCGACGACGACACCGAGCAGCCCGCCGTCGACCCCGAGGCCGACCCGGTCGGCGAGGCGGACCTCCTGGCCGACCTGGGCATCCCCGCGCAGAAGCTGCTCAACCTCTGCGCGCAGGAGGGCATGATGCCGGCCGACGTCACCGCCGAGGTGTGCCAGGTGCTCGGCTGCGCCGACGAGGTCGAGGAACTGCGTGAGGTCTGAGCCGTCCGGGCCGGGCCGGGCCGGTACGGGCGGCGCCGAGCCGGCCGACGCCACCGATCCGGCGCTGGGCACCGTACGCCCCGGTCAGCCGACCCCGGGCGCGGCGGGCCGGGTCGGGCCCGGCGCCCACGAGGGGCTGGCCGAGCCGGACGGCGCCGGCCGGCGGCAGCGGCACGAGCTGTGGATGCGGCGGGCCCTGGCGGTCGCCGTGACCGGCCCCGACAGCCCCGCGGACGCGGGCCCCGACGCCGCCGACGACATCCCGGTCGGCGCCGTGCTCTACGGGCCGGACGGTGCCGAACTGGCGATCGGGCGCAACGAGCGGGAACTGACCGGCGACCCGACCGCGCACGCCGAGGTGCTGGCGCTGCGCCGGGCCGCCGGACGGCTCGGCCGCTGGCGGCTCGACGGCTGCACCCTGGTCGTCACCCTGGAACCCTGCACGATGTGCGCGGGCGCGCTGGTGCTGGCCCGGGTGTCCACCGTGGTCTTCGGCGCCTGGGAGCCCAAGACCGGGGCCGCCGGGTCGCTGTGGGACGTGCTGCGTGACCGCCGGCTCAACCACCGGCCGGAGGTCTACGGCGGCATCCTGGAGTCGGAGAGCGCCGCCATCCTGCGCGCCTTCTTCCGGGTGTGAGGAAGGGCGCCTTCCTGACGTCTGCGGTACAGGAATGGCCCCTTCCTCACTCCTCTCGGGCAGGCCGCCCGGGCCGCGGGGGACGGGCCGGTGACCGGGCTCAGGCGTCGGCCGGGGCGGGCCGGAGCAGGGTCGCGGCCACCGCGCGGGCGGTGTCGGTCCAGGGGGCGGGGCGCAGGGTCGCCGGGTCGACCCGGACGATCGACCGCTGGCCCTCCGCGTGCACGATGCGTCCGTCGACTGAGTGGAACCGGTAGGCGTACCGGGCGCTGCTGGTGCCGAAGTGGTCGAGCCAGAAGTGCACCGCCACGGGGCCGGTCCCGGTGACCGGGGCCCGGTAGGTGATGGTGAACTCGCGGACGGCGTGGAACACGTCCGGTGCGCTCTGCTGGCCGGCCTGGAACGCGACACCGTGGTCCGCCCAGTACCCGGTCAGGGCCCGTTCGAGCAGCACCGCGTACCGGGCGTTGTGCAGGAGGCCGAACGCGTCGAGGTCGTCGAAGTGCACCGCGACGTGCGCGACGTGACCGAACTCGACGGCGGGCTGGTCGACGATGGCGTGGCTCATGAGAGGCCTTCCGGTAGCAGGGTCGGATCGGGGCACAGTGCCCGCAGTCGGTTCAGCAGGCCCTGGCGGGCGTGCCGGTAGGCGGTGTCGGGGTCCAGCAGCCGGGAGCGCATCGCGGCGGTGATCCCGAGCGCGTCGATCTCGTACGCCAGCTGTGCGACGTCCACGTCGGCGGGCAGCTCGCCGGCGGCGACCGCCTCGCGGACGAGCTGTTCGAGGAACGCGGTCCAGCGGCCGAACACCTCGGCGAGCCGGTCCCGGACCGGGCCGGGGCGCGCGTTGTACTCGAAGTCGGCGCTGGCGAAGAAGCAGCCGCCGGGGAGCACCCGGGCGGCGAAGAAGTCGATCCGGGCCTGGTGCAGTGCCCAGAGCCGCCGTACGCCCCGGGGGGCGCGCAGGGCCGGCTCGATGACCCGTTCCCGCTGCTGCTCGACCGCCCGGTCGACGGTGGCGAGCTGGAGCGCCTCCTTGGAGCCCCAGTGCGCGAAGAGGCCGGACTTGCTGACGCCGAGCGCGTCAGCGAGCTGGGCGAGGGAGAGCCCGTGCAGGCCGACCTCGGTGGCGAGGACCACGGCGGCGTCCAGCGCGGCGGTGCGGGTCCGGTCGCCCCGCGCGACGCGTCCGTCGACTGTCATGGGCACAGGCTAATGAATAAGCACGACCGTTCGTATAGTTTCTTGGCGTGACCATGGTCACGACATAGCGACGCCGCCCGCCATCCGGGGACGGACGGCGGGCGGCGTCGGGCCGACGAGGATCAGGCGATGATCGTGTCCAGGGCGATCTCGACCATCTGGCTGAAGGTCTGCTCACGCTCCTCGGAGGTGGTCTTCTCGCCGGTCTTGATGTGGTCGCTGACGGTCAGCAGCGTCAGGGCGCGGGCCTTGAACCGGGCGGCGATCGTGTAGAGCGCCGCCGACTCCATCTCCACCGCCAGCACGCCGTAGTCGGCGAGGCTGTCGTAGAGGTCCGGGCGGTCGGTGTAGAAGGCGTCCGCCGCCAGGATCGGCCCGACCCGCATCGCGATGCCGCGCCGCTCGGCCACCTCCACCGACGTACGCAGCAGCCCGAAGTCGGCCACCGGGGCGTAGTCGATCAGCCCGTCGAAGCGCATCCGGTTCATGTTCGAGTCGGTGGACGAGCCGATCGCCGCGATCACGTCGCGCAGCCGCAGGTCCTCGGTCAGTGCCCCGCAGGAGCCGACCCGGATCAGGCTCTTCACGCCGTACTCGTTGACCAGCTCATGGGCGTAGATCGAGGCGGAGGGCATGCCCATGCCGGAGCCCTGGACGGAGACCTCGACGCCGTTGTGGCGGCCGGTGAAGCCCAGCATGCCCCGGACCGTCGAGTAGCACTGCGCGCCCTCGAGGTAGGTCTCCGCGATCCACTTCGCCCGCAGCGGGTCGCCCGGCATCAGGACCCGCTCGGCGATCTCTCCCGGCTTCGCGCCGATGTGCGTACTCATGGCAAGGATCCTGCCAGGCCGCCCCGGGGCGTACCGGTTCGGCGTCCGAACCCGGGGTCATGTACCCTTCTCGGCGGTGGCGTGTCCGAGCGGCCTAAGGAGCACGCCTCGAAAGCGTGTGAGGGTTTACGCCCTCCGAGGGTTCAAATCCCTCCGCCACCGCTCGTGAAGTGCGAGAACGCCCGGCAGATCCGCAAGGATCGGCCGGGCGTTCTCGCATGCACCCCCCCCCGCACCCCTGCCTGCGTCGATCATGCAGTTGTGGTGCCATGCGAAAGGGGCGTCTGGGTAGCTGTTGCCCACCACGAGTGCATGATCGACGTCGAGATGGGTGGGGCGGGGCGGAGGGGCCGGTCAGCGGCGGCTTAGTTCCTTTTCCAGGCGGGTGATGAGGGTCTTGCGGGATTTGCCGTCGCGTTCGCGGCGCAGTGCCGACTTCAGTTGGCCCTTGTCGAGGTCGCGGACTAGCTTGGCCGCCTCGGCGACCGGCAGCTCCGACAGTTGTTCGGCCGACGTGGCGTTGCGGCGGGCGCGTTTGGCCGGTCCGGTGTTGGCGACGTGCTGCTTGCCGGACTTTGATTCCTTCCGCTTCTTGGCGTCGGTCGCCCGCTTCTCCTTCTCGGAGAGCTCCTTCCAGGCCTGTTCGGGCAGGTAGCGGCTCGTCTCGTCGCCGTGCCGCGCCCGGGTGTCGCCCTCCTTGGTCTGCCAGTGCTCGCCGCCCCAGCGCTGGAGGGACTTCTGCCGTTCGTCCTTCGGGCCGACGAAGCCCCCGCCGCGCCTCTTGTACTCCTGGGTGACCAGCTGCGACTTGCGTGCCGACCACTGTCCCGGCCGGCCGCCCTTGTCGGAGGCCTTGATCTCTTCCTTGACCTGCTCCCTGAGTTCGGGCTTCGTGTACCGCGCCATGCCCGGCGGTTACCCCACCTCGCGGCCCTCACGCGTCAAGCCTGCGCGGGGCTCAGCAGGGGCTGTGGCCCTCGTCGAAGAGGCGCTGGGCCCAGTCGGCGTACCCGGCGATGATCTTCTTCACCGCCCGCCCGTCGTGCAGGAAGAGGTACGCCCGGTCGCCCTGCCGGGCGAGCAGCCCGTCGAGCCGGTACGTCCCCTGTGGAGCGTCCAGCTCCCGGGCGGACGGGTAGCGGGTGCGGACCTCGTCGACCGGCATGCCGGCGGTGACTCCCTGCGGGGTGCGCGTCGCCTCGCCGAGCCAGAGCAGCACCAGCCGGTCGTCGACGAAGATGGGACTGGTCGTGTCGTACCCGGCCAGCGCCGGGCCGCAGGCGTCGATGTCGGAGCGCAGGATGCCCCGCCGGGTCAGCTCGTCCTCGGTGTCGCCGAACTCGACGTCGCGCAGGCCGTTGAGGTCGACCACCTCGACGGCCCCGACGGGCCGGCCGTCCAACTCGCGCAGCGGCGGGTGCACGCCGCTGCCCGAGACCCAGGCAGCCGTCGTCAGCGCGGCTATAAAGCCAAATTGTCGCAATTTCATGGAATCCCCCAGTCCCCAACGGGACCGGGCCGTTCAGGTTGCTGCCCGCCCGCAGATTGCCGGTTTTCCCATTCCTCGGCCAGCTCGTCCCAGTAGTCGGCGCTCAGCCGTCGGCGCCCGTGCGCCAGCCAGCCGGCGGTGCTCCGCTCGACGTGCAGGCCCAGCTCGGCGAACGGGTCGATCCACGCGCCGGGCTCCGCCCCGAGCCGGGCGAGCGCCGCGTTGAGCGGCCACTCCGGGCGCGGCCCGTCGAAGAGACGGTCGAACCCCGGCCCCCAGCTCACCTGGCCGCCGAGCCACACCAGCGCCGACTGGTAGCCGGCGCCGCCGAGGAACTCCGCCTCCAGGTACGCCACCGGACCCGACCGTGACCAGCGGGCGAGGACCTCGGCGAGGGGTGCCGAGAGCACCAGGTGGAACGGCTGCTCCGGGGACCGCTCCGCCGTCGAGTAGTCGGGCGGCGCCCCGGTCAGCTCCTCGACCAGTTGCGGGGTGACCGGCAGCAGCGCGAACTCCTGGCGCAACTCGCCGAGGACCGCGTGGTCCAGGTCGGCGGTGTGCTCGCGGAGCAGCTCGGTGTCCGCGACGACCGCGCTGAGCTGGTAACCCATGGGAGCCCTCCGCCGTCCACAGCCTGTGGATGGAACATGTGTACGACGAGTCCCGCCTACGCCGTTCTCCGCACCGTACCCAATCGTCCCCTTCCGGCACCGCCCCGCGATGCCGCACTGCCGGCCCTCCTCCGGGCGTGACGCGGCCTCCGGCGAGGGTCGGTCGGGCAGGGCGGAGAGGCAGGAGGTGATCGATGCCGCCGCCAAGGGCGGGACGGGTGCATCCCGCGTCGGGAGGCACCCGTGGTGTTCCACCCGCGCCTTGTGTCGGGGGTACCTCTGCCGTGGGCGGGCTCGGTTCAGGGGCGCTCGGCGATGGTGGCGACGAACGCGCGCCACGCCGCCGGGGCGAAGGCGAGCGCCGGGCCGGCCGGGTCCTTCGAGTCGCGCACCGCGACGACGCCGGGCAGGTTGTCGGCGACCTCGACGCAGTCACCGCCGTTGCCGCTGCTGCGGCTGCTCTTGCGCCACCGCGCGCCGTTCAGCTCCATGTCTCCGCCACTTCCGTGATGAGATCGACCGACTGCCAGTGGGACAGCGCCTCGCCGCGCACGTTCTCCCACGCAGCCATCATGGCGGCGATGTCCGCGGGATCGCTAACCAGTTGGCCCTGGAGTTGGTTGTCGAGGTAGCCGGCGACCCGGTGGTCGTGGCTGCTGGCGATCACGAACGGCCCGTTCAGGCCCGCGTAGGCGCCGACCGACGACAGCACGACGTGCACCCGCACGTGTGGTTCGGCGCAGGCGGCGACGACGGCCCGGAGCTGCTCGCGCATCGTGGCCCGGCCGCCGACCGGACGGCGCAGCACCCCCTCGTCGATCACGGCCGTGAACTGCGGCGGCTCGTCCTGCCGCAGGATGCCCTGGCGGGCGAGCCGGGAGGCGAGGTGGCGCTCGACGTCGCCGCGGGGAAAGAGGCCGCCGCCGGTCAGCACGGCCCGCGCGTACGCCTCGGTCTGGAGCAGGCCCGGCAACACCATCGATTGGTACGACCGCAGCGACACCGCCTCGCGCTCGATCTCCTGCCACGGACGGAACCAGATCGGGTCACGACGTCTCGAAGTGTCCGGCCAGATGTCCGACACGTCCCGGCGGAGGGCCTCCGCCGCCCCCAACCGGTGCCGGGCGTGCGGGATGCGGTCCTCGGTCAGCCACCGCCCGACCGTCTTCGGGTCGACGCCGACGGTCTCGGCCAGGGATTCGATCGTGTGCCCGGTGTCGCTGAGCGCCACCCGGAGCGCATCGTTCACGGGCTCCTCCCATCGGATGTCTCAAATATCTGGCGACCATAGCGCTACGGGATGTATCTGTCTGCCCACACACGGCAAGTTGGGGTGACGAAGACGGCGCGGCCGGTGGAGGCGAAGGAGCCCGGCGGTCGGCGTCAGTCGCGGGGCCGCCCCGGCGGGGAGGGCGGGGCGGCCCCCCTCCAGTCCCACGTCCCTGCCAGCCCGGCCCTTTCAGCCTTTCGTCCCGCCAGGGCGAGCCCTGCCGAGCCGCCAAGGAGGTCCGCCCGTGCCAACCCGCCGCGCTCCAGTCTCCGAGCCTCGGGGCGAGCCCCGTCCCCCGGCCGACCGCGACGATCCGCCCCCACCGGCCGCCCCCGCCCGGAGCCGGCCGGTGGGATGGCCCGCCGGTACGACCATCCGCGTTCCCGACGACGCCTACCGCTTCGGCGAGGGCCCTCTGACGCTGCGCGTCACCGAGGTGCTGAGCGTCGGCCCGTTCGAGGGTCGGCTCTGGGCCGAGGTACGCGGCCATCAGGTGAACGCCGACGGCACCCTCCGCCCCCGCAAGCGCTTCGCCTCGATCCGCGTCGACCGCGCCCGGGTGATCGCCACCGATACGCCCCGGGTCCGGGCTGCGGACGGGCTCGGGGCGGCTCAACAGCCCGGGACGGCTGATCGGCTCGGGACGGTGGACCGGCTCGGGACGGAGCAACCCGGGTCGGTGGACCGGGTCGGGTCTGCGGGACCGGCGGCGCGGTGAGCCGCCGCACCCGGGAGCACGTCCCGACCCGGCCCACGTGGCGGTGCCGGGCGTGCGGCATTGCCTGGCCCTGCTCGCCGGCGAAGCTGCGGCTGCTCGGCGAGTACCGCCACGACCGCGCCGCGCTCACCGTCCACCTGGCGACTCTCCAGGTCGAGGCCGCCGCACAGCTCGTCGCACTCGACCCCGGCGTGAGCCCGGCCCAACTAGCCGACCGCTTCGTCTCCTGGGCCCGCCCACGCGGATGACCGCCCGCCGAGCCGCGCCCACCCGTGGCCGTGCCCGCTCGTTGCCGCGCCCACCCGTTGTCGCGCCGCCCGGATTCGTCCGGTGCGGCCCGTACCCGGGTCGGTGGTCAGCGCAGCAGGTTGACCAGGGCGGCGAGCCCGACGACCACGATCGTGGCGCGCAACGCCACCGGCGGCAGCCGGCGTCCCCACCGGCCGCCGATCAGGCCGCCCACCACGGAACCCGCCGCGATCAGCAGCGCCGGCTGCCACGCCACCGATCCCACGGCGACGAAGAGGACCGCCGCGACCCCGTTCACGAGGCCGGCGAGCACGTTCTTCACCCCGTTGACCCAGCGCAGGTCGGCCGAGAGCAGCACGCCGAGCAGCCCCAGCAGCAACACTCCCTGGGCGGCGCCGAAGTAGCCCCCGTACACCCCCGTGCCGAAGACGCCGAGCAGCAGCAGCGGCCCCGCCCGCCGTACCGCCTGACCGCCCGCCGACGACGCGCCCGCGTCGTCCGCGACCGGCCGCCGGTGGGCCAACGCCCGCGCCAGCCACGGCTGCACCACCACGAGCACCAACGCCAGGACGATCAGCACCGGCACGATCGCCCGGAACGCACCGGGCGGCAGGAGCAGCAGCAGTACGCCGCCCGTGATCCCGCCGAGCACGGCGGCGAGACCCAGGCGGGCCAGCAGCCGGCCGTGCCCGGCCAGTTCCTGGCGATAGGCGTACGCCGCGGTGAACGACCCCGGCACCAGCCCGACGGTGTTGGACACGTTCGCCACCACGGGCGGATAGCCGAGGGAGAGCAGGACCGGGAAGGTCACCAGCGTGCCCGAGCCCACCACCGCGTTGATGGCTCCCGCCGCGACCCCGGCAGCCAGCACGGCCAGCCCGTCGGCGACGTTCAGCGTTGCGTTCACCTGTGTCCGCGCTCTCCCCGGGCCGGTCGACGCCCGCAGGTCGCCGCCGCCCGGTTGTCTCGCTGTCGGATGCGGCTGTCAGCGTAGGACGCGGGCGGTGTTTCCTGATCGACGTGCGGCAGGGATCACGCCGTGACCAGTCGCTTCGTCGGCGGCGTTCACCGTCGCAGCCGGCGCGGTCGCCAGGGCCCGGCGTGGCGGCGGCGCAGCCAGCGGGGCAGACGGTGCCGGGGCACGAACGTGCCGATGTCGTCCGCCGCGTTGTCGGCGTAGCCGCGTAGCTGACAGCCACCGAGCGGGGTGCGGTCGCGCAGCGCGCCCCGGAGCAGCGCCAGCGACTCGACGTCGACGTCGCGGTGCAGGCGCCCGAAGTGACCCAGCGACTGCAACGCGTTCCCCCTGGTCTGCGCGTCCCGCGACCGGAGCCCGCGCTTGATCCGGGGAAGGACGACGGCAGGCGGGTGGAACTCGTCCAGCACCAGCCAGAGAAGCGCCGGCCCGGCCCCGGGCTCCGTACGCGCCAAGGCCGCGTCGACCTTCTCCGGGCAGTCGCATTCGTCGAACTCCGGGTCGGTCGGCCGCTCGCTCACCCGGCATCGGGTTTCTCGGCGTTGCCGCTGGTGCGGCCGATGATCAGCGCGGCGACACAGTACAGCGCCATCCCGGCCGCCCCGCAGCCGACGACGATCTCCAGCGGTCGGTCGAACCCGGACCCCACCTGGGAGAGAAGGACGCAGGACATCGCGACCAGTTGCGTCCAGAGCAGCCAGCGCGGATTTTTGCCCAAGCGGGTCGCCCCTTCCGGCCTCACCCGTCGAGAGGCGCGACCGCCACCGACCGATCGTCGATGAGGCATCGACACAGGTCGGAGGAGCGTAACCAGGGGAGCCGCCGTGGCGCTCGGCAGAAACGGTACGAGGGCCGTCCCCGATGGGGGTCGGCCCTCGCGTTCGTGCTGCTCAGCGAGCGGAGGATACGAGATTCGAACTCGTGAGGGTGTTAACCCAACACGCTTTCCAAGCGTGCGCCCTAGGCCTCTAGGCGAATCCTCCGCAGACGAGGATACAGGTCCCCGGCGGGTGGGCCACCCCACCACCCCCTGAAGATCGACGCGGCGTCGGGTAGGGTTGGCGGTACCTCCCGTGCGGCGGTATCTCGTGAACCTCCCCAGGGCCGGAAGGCAGCAAGGATAAGCGGGCTCTGCCGGGTGCACGGGAGGCCTTTTTGTCTCCGGGTCCCGGTAACGTCCCTGCGGGTCAGGTCACGGGGTGGTGGGTGGTCACCCGCGCCCGACCGGCGCAGAATGGCTCGGTCGAGAGGAGGCGGGACGAGTGGCACTGGCGCTCTACCGCAAGTACCGGCCGCGTACCTTCGCCGAGGTCATCGGGCAGGAGCACGTCACCGAGCCGCTGTCGCAGGCGCTGCGCAGCGGGCGGCTCAACCACGCCTACCTCTTCTCCGGCCCACGCGGCTGCGGCAAGACCTCAAGCGCCCGGATCCTGGCCCGCTCGCTGAACTGCGAGCAGGGCCCGACGCCGGAGCCGTGCGGGCAGTGCGACTCCTGCCGCGAGCTGGCCACCGACGGCGGCTCGATCGACGTACTGGAGATCGACGCGGCCAGCCACGGCGGCGTCGACGACGCCCGCGAGCTGCGCGAGAAGGCGATCTTCGCGCCGGCCAAGAGCCGCTTCAAGATCTACGTCATCGACGAGGCCCACATGGTCTCGTCGGCCGGCTTCAACGCCCTGCTCAAGCTGGTCGAGGAGCCGCCGGAGTACGTCAAGTTCATCTTCGCGACCACCGAGCCGGAGAAGGTCCTCGGCACGATCAAGTCGCGGACCCACCACTACCCGTTCCGGCTGATCCCGCCGAAGGTGCTCCGGCCCTACCTGGAGCAGCTCTGCGAGGCCGAGAACGTCGCCGTCGAGCCGGCGGTCTTCCCGCTGGTGGTGCGCGCCGGCGGCGGCAGCGCCCGGGACAGCCTCTCCGTGCTCGACCAGCTCATCGCCGGGGCCGGGCCGGAGGGAGTCACCTACTCCCGGGCCGCCGCCCTGCTCGGCGTGACCGACGCCGCCCTCATCGACGAGATGTGCGACGCGCTGGCGGCCGGGGACGGCGCGACGGCGTACGCGACCGTCGACCGGGTCGCCGAGGCCGGGCACGACGCGCGCCGGTTCGCCTCCGACCTGCTGGAGCGGCTGCGCGACCTGATCGTGCTCCAGCAGGTGCCGGACGCCGCCGCCAAGGGCCTCATCGACGGCCCGGCCGACCAGATCGAGCGGATGGCCGCCCAGGCCCAGCGGCTCGGCCCGGCCACGCTGTCCCGCTGCGCCGACATCGTGCACAACGGCCTGGTGGAGATGCGCGGCACCACCGCGCCCCGGCTGCTGCTGGAGCTGATCTGCGCCCGGATGCTGCTGCCCGGCGCCGACGACAGCACCGGCGGCCTGCTCCAGCGCCTCGAACGCATGGAGCGCCGGCTCACCCTCGCCGGCACCGACATGCCGCCGGCCGCCGCCGGCCCCGCGCCGGTCACCTCCGCCCCTCCGGTACGCCCCGAGCCTCCGGTACGCCCCGAGCCCACCCCCACCACGACCGCGGCTGACCCGGGGCCCGCCGGCCCGCCGGCGCCTTCCGGCGCCACGTCCGGTGCCGCGGCAGCCCGCGCCGCGGCTCTGGCCGCCGCCGGTTCCCGCGCGACGGAGGCAGTCCCGGGCGCCGCGGAACCGGTGGGTGCGCCCGCCGGTAGCCCACCCGCCGGTAGCCCACCCGCCAGTAGCCTGCCCGCCGATGCTCCCGCCCGCCGTCAGGTGCCGCCCTCGGCGGTGATGCCCGACCCGGCCACCCCCGCCCCGCCCCGCCCCGGCGCGGCTGCGGCGGGCACCCTGGACGCCGTCGCGGTGCGCCGGGTCTGGCCGGACATCGTCGCGAAGGTCAACCGGATCAAGAAGCCGGCCGCCGCGCTGATGCGCGACGCGGTGGTCCGCGACGTGGACGGCGACACCCTGGTGCTGACCGTCAAGTCGCCGGTGCTCGCACAGATGATGGGCAACCACACGTCGGTGCTGGCCGAGGTGCTGTACGAGGAGTTCGGCGGCCGCTGGCAGATCCGCTGCGAGGTGGCCGGCGAGCGGGGTGGCGCGTCACTCGGTGGCCCGTCCCGTCCCGCCGCGCCGGCCCGCCCGGCATCCCCGCCGCCCGCGGCCCCCGCCCACCAGGACCCGACCGGCGCTGGTCCGAGCGGCGCCGGCCCGAGCGGTGGTGGTCCTGACGGTCGGGGCGGTCCGAGCGGCGGGCTGCCCGTTGGCGGTCCGAGCGGCGTGGCCGGTGGCGCTCCGCACGGCGGGCCACCCAGCGGCGCTCCGAACACGGGCGGCGTCAACGGCAGCAGCTCGAACGGCAGCGTGACCGGCGCGTCCGGTGGCGCCACCGATGACGAGGACTGGCCCGAGCCCGCCCGACCGGGTGGTGCCGCGACGGGTGCCGGCGACGAGGACGAATGGCCCGAGCCGGCCCGACCGGGCGGCGCATCGGGCACCGGAGCGTCGGCCAGCGACGCGGCGGCGGTTGCCCCGACAGCGACCGGCGGGCCGCGCGCGGCGTCGACAGCCAGGCCGGCCAGCGCCGCCATGGCGTCGGCGACCGCCGCACCCGCCGTGCCAAAGCCGGCCGGTCCTTCGGCGGCGCCGCAGCAGGCCGCGCCCGCCGGCCCTCCGGTGAGCAGCGCGATCGCGGCGGCGCGGGCGGCTGCGGCGGGACGCGGTCCACGTACCGGTCAGGCGGCCCGGAAGACCGCGGACGCCGACTGGGCCGGCGAGCCGCCGTACGACCCGGACTTCGACGGCCCGGTGCGCGGCGGCGCGGGACGCCCCGGCGGCGCCGCGCCGGCGGCCCCGAACTTCGAGGGCTTCGACCCGGGCGACGAGCCGCTGGACGAGGTCATCGACGAGCAGACCGCGCGGGAGTCCAGCGAGGAACAGGCGGTACGGCTGCTCCGCGAGGCGTTCGGCGCGGAAAAGATCAACGAGGTGGACGCCCGGTAGGGCGCTGCCCGCTCAGGAACCGTGCCGCCCGGTCAGTACTCCGACGTCAGATCGCTTGTCTGCCTTGGTAGTGGGATCATCGGGCTCGGGCTTGGGATGTTCGTCGCGAGACCGACCAGTGCAGGGTTTGCTCTGGCGGTAGCGCCACGGTGAGAATGATTCCCGCTGGAGCATCGAGGAGTTGTTCCAGACGGGCAAGGCCAGGTTGGCCTGGACCACCACCAGGTCCGCGGCTGGACCGGCTGGCACCGGTCGTCACCCTGGCCATGCTCGCCCTGGCCGTCCTGACCATCCTCACCACCACCACCACGCAGCAGTCCCGACGCTGACCCCGAGATCATCGCGTTGACCGTCGCCGAGAGCCGCCGACTCCCCAACGCCTTGGCCACCCGGACCAGGGTGTGCAGTGGCATCAGTGCGGTGACCAGCGCGGGTAGAAGGCCAGCTCGCCCGGTGGTGCGGTTGCGATAGATGAGCAGTCACCGGCGCTCTACGGGTTGGTGGCGGTGATGATCCACGCCACAGATGGTCGCGAGGACCTTTCGATCCCGGTCCCAGCTATGTCTTTGCCACTCGGTGGCGCCAAGGAAGGCCTGCTCGACCTGCTCGCGACCACCACGATCGAGACTGGGTGGCCGCAGATCCTCGCGTTCCTGATCACCCGCATCACCAACGCTGGCTCGGAAGGAACCAACCGGCTCATCAAGGCCGTCGCCCGCGACGCCTACTGCTCCGAAACGCCAGAATCAACGGCTACGCGCCGCACCGCGACCGCTCGACGCCACCGTGGACACCTTAACCCCGCTTAACTTCGATGAGCCGAAAAACTGCCCCCCATGACCGGACTGGGTCCTGTAAGGTTCGATCACTGCCAATGAACACCGGAGGCTCATGTGCATGTTTCATTGAAGGCCGGTCTGCGCAAGGCCTTGGTTGCCGGGGGGGCTGCAGCCGCAATCGTGCTGACCGCCGGGCTTATCAATTCCGCGCCGGCGCAGGCGTCGGCCTCTCAGGGGTACGTCATAGGTAGCGGTGACGTAACGGACGACTTCGGCGACGAGGGGACCCTGCGACGGGGCGGCCTGTACGCCAACAGTGGCGCCACCGGACTGTGGCAGTGGATCCTGTACGCCGACGGATACCTTACCTCGTCCGACATCGACTGCGAGTTTGGGCCGACGACCGAGGCTGCAACCAAGAATTGGCAGGCGGCCCGTAGCCTAACCGCCGACGGTGTTGTCGGAACGGCGACCTTCGGCTACGCGGACTGGAAGCTTGGCGTAACAGGTCAGAGCGGCGAAACCCTCGATGTGCGGTACTCCGGGACGGCGCGCAGCGTGTATTTCACGCGCAACTCGCAGGGAAAGTACAATTTCCGTAGCAACGCAGGTGAGCCCTACTTCATGCTCCCCACGTTCTACACCAGCATTCCAGTCGGCTGTTAGTCCGATCCGCCAGCTGACAATGGGCTCTCGGCCACACTCGGGTCCGAGAGCCCCATTGTCATATGACGCAGGTCGGTAGACTGACCGAGTATGGGTCGCCAGGCTCGTCCGTGAACGCGCGACCCGCCCCAGATCCTGCCAAGCCCGAATCGTGGGGCGGCTGATCGCGGCGGGCCAACGTGGCCGGTGTGGCTATGGTGGTCCGACGTCGAGGCCGCCAGCGCTGATGTCGACCGGCTCTGGCAGACGTTCCTGTGTCGTTTCGACATCGAGCGCACGTTCCGCCTGTTCAAGCAGACCCTCGGCTGGACCTGCCCAAAGATGGTGACGACCGCCGGCATGCGGCCCAGCAGGCGTTCAAGTTGCCTGGCCGGGGCGTCCCGACCGCGGTAGCGAGTGCGGACCAGGTCAGAAGCCTGGCCGGAGAGTACCAGCGCGTGCACCAGCGATGCCGCCGTTGCCTGGCCACCTACCCCTCGATGGCCTGCCCGCGTGGCCCGCTGGCGCAGACCTCCGTATCAGGCCCGGACGAGTAGTCGGCGTAGAGCCCGGCGGACCTGGCGGCGGCCTCCCCGGTGGCGGCCCGAACGGCGGTGCGGCCGGCAGGTCCGGCGGCCTGTCGGGCGGTGGCCGCAGCGATGTGGCCGGCGGGGGTCTCCCCGGTGGCGGCCCGTCCGGCGGTTCCGGCGTGGTGGGCGGTCCCTCGGCTGGGGCGGCCCGTCCGACCTCGGGGCCGGCGCGGGCCGGGGGCGCTGCTGTCGTCGAGGAGACCGAGGACTGGCCCGAGCCGGCCCGACCCGGCGGCGCCGTCGGCGGTGGCGAGGACTGGCCCGAGCCCGTCCGCCCCGGCGGCGCCGCGACCGGGGCCGGCAGCGAGGACGACTGGCCGGAACCGGCCCGCCCCGGCGGCGCGTCGACCGCCACGCCGACCACCGGCACGTCGACTGCCAGGCCGGCGAGCGCCGCCGCGTCGGCGACCGAGACGTCCGGCGTACCGAAGCCGGCCGGTCCTTCGACGGCACCGCAGCAGGCGGCCCCCGCCGGCCCCCCGGTGAGCAGCGCGATCGCGGCGGCGCGGGCGGCGGCGGGACGCGGTCCGCGTACCGCCCAGGCAGCCCGGAAGACCGCGGACGCCGATTGGGCCGGCGAACCGCCGTACGATCCTGACTTCGACGGCCCGGTGCGCGGCGGCGCGGGACGCCCCGGCGGTGCCCGGCCGGCGGCCCCGAACTTCGAGGGCTTCGACCCGGGCGACGAGCCGCTGGACGAGGTCATCGACGAGCAGACCGCGCGGGAGTCCAGCGAGGAACAGGCGGTACGACTGCTCCGCGAGGCGTTCGGCGCAGAGAAGATCGACGAGGTCGACGCCCGATAGCCCTCCCCGACGCCGACACCGACGCGGAGGGCACGCCTCGCCGGACACGGCGAGGCGAACCGCGGCAGATCTTGGTAGGAATCGGCCCCTCCAGGGGCACTCCGGTACCAAGATCTCTGGCGACGACGCACCGGACGCGGTGGGCGCGGTGGGTCAGGCGGGCCAGGCCGGGAGGCCGTGGGGGTGTGCCTCGGCCAGCAGGCGTTCCGGGCCGGTACCGAGCCGGGCGCGGAGCTGGAAGTCGTTGCGGGCCTCCCGCGGGTGCGGCTCGAAGGACAGGTGGGCGACCGGCGCGTCGGTGCCGCCGGCGGCGGCCAGCCGGTCCAGCTCGGCGGTGACCCGCGCCCACTCCTCGCCCGGGACGTACTGGCGCATCACCGAGTGCCACACCACGGTCAGCGTGCCGGGGCGCGGGGTGATCCCGGCGAGGAAGTCCGCCGCCCCCGCCGCGACGACCCGGGCCGGCAGTCGCCCGGCCAGCTCCAGCGCGCCGGCCAGCCGGGCCGCGCGGGCGGTGTGCTCCGGCCAGAGGTACGCCCGCAGCGCGAGCGCGCCGTCGGAGTCGCCCGGGTCGAGCGGGCTGACGTCGCAGCCGAGCCGCTCCACCACGGTCAGCTCGGGGTACGCCTCGGCCGCCGCCCGCAGCCAGTCGGGCGCCCCGCCCCGCCAGGCGTCCGGCAGGCGTACCGGGGAGTCGGCCGGTCCCCAGGCGAAGCCGGCGGCCTCGATGCGGAACCGGTCGGCGCGCAGGTTCAGCCCGGCGCTCGCGCCCAGCTCGACGAGGCGCACCGGCAGCCCGCCCACCGCGTGGACGGCATGCAGCAGGCCGGCCAGCAGCAGGTTGGCCCGGCCGACCTCGTTGGTCTGGGGCGGTCGGCGCAGCCAGCCGCGCAGCGTGTCGTGCTCGGCCCCGACGACCGCCCGGAACGCGGCCCAGCAGGCGGGGGCGTCCGCCGCCCGGTGCGCCCCACCCGCGCTGGGGTAGAACCGGGCCAGCTCGGGCGCCCGGCCGGACAGCACCAGGGCGTGCACCCCGCCGAGCAGGCGTATCGACACGAGGGCGTCGGCGTCGGCGTCCTCGTACCCCTTGATGACGGTGGCGCACGGGCCGCCGGCCCGCACGTCACCGGCGGCGCGCGCCAGCAGGTGGGCGTAGAGGGCGGCATCCATGTCGGCGCAGGCCCGGGCCTGTCGTTCCATGGCCGCCGCGGCCTGTTCCCGGGACATCCGCCACCTCCGTCCGGTCGGTCCCGTGATCCTGCGCCCGGACCCGGCGCGAGGGAAGCACCGGGCGGGGCGAGGCTGCTCACAGCCGATAGGCTGAGCGGCGGCCGAGCAGACGAGTGCGAGAAGGAGCCATCCGTGCGCCCAGGTGGACAGCCGAACATGCAGCAGATGCTGAAGCAGGCGCAGAAGATGCAGCAGCAGATCGCCAAGGCGCAGGCCGAGCTCGCCGAGGCGGAGCTGACCGGCACCGCCGGCGGGGGCCTGGTCACCGCGACCGTCGCCGGCAGCGGCGAGCTGAAGTCGATCAGGATCGACCCGAAGGCGGTGGACCCGGAGGACGTGGAGACCCTGGAGGACCTCGTCGTCGCGGCCATGCACAACGCCGCCGAGGCGGCGCGGGAGCTGACCGAGCAGAAGATGGGCCCGGTCACCGGCGGCATGGGCGGCCTCGGCCTGCCCGGTTTCTGAGCGGCAGATGTACGAGGGCGCCATCCAGGACCTGATCGACGAGCTGGGGCGGCTGCCGGGCGTGGGCCCGAAGAGCGCCCAGCGGATCGCCTTCCACGTCCTGTCCGCCGACCCGGCCGACGTCAACCGGCTGGCCGGGGCGTTGCGCAAGGTCAAGGAGCTGGTGCGGTTCTGCACCAGTTGCTACAACGTGGCCGAGTCCGACCGGTGCCGGATCTGCCGCGATCCGCGCCGCACGGACGAGGTGCTCTGCGTGGTCGAGGAGCCGAAGGACGTGGTCGCGATCGAGCGGACCGGCGAGTTCCGGGGCCGCTACCACGTGCTCGGCGGGGCGATCAATCCGCTGGAGGGGATCGGGCCGGACAATCTGCGCATCCGCGAGCTGATGGCCCGGCTCAGCGACGGCACCGTGCGGGAGCTGATCCTGGCCACGGACCCGAACACCGAGGGCGAGGCGACCGCGACGTACCTGGCGTTGATGGTCAAGCCGATGGGCATCTCGGTGACCCGGTTGGCGAGCGGCCTGCCGGTCGGCGGCGACCTGGAGTACGCCGACGAGATCACGCTCGGCCGCGCCTTCGAGGGCCGGCGCGCCGTCTGACGTTTCCGCGATGGTCGGCACCCGAATCGGGTGCCGACCATCGCCGTACGGGCACTGTCGGATCCACTGTGGGGTCTGACATCGGAGTGAAGCAGGCGACGATCGATGTAACAAATCGGCATCGGCCAACCCGGACATAGCGCCCCTTTGTCGACGGTCCGGAACGGCCGCTGAGGCGGTGCGCATCGGTTAAGACACGATCCGGTACCAACCGGTTCCGCGATGGTTTCCCGCCGGTCCGAACGGCGGCTAAGGTCACGGCGATCGGTGACCCCTGTCACCACGATTGTCCGTAACCCCAAGGACGAGGTGAAGCACCCATGCGTGCATCCAGGCCGAAGGTCGCCCTCGCGGCCGTCGCGGTCGCGGCCCTCGCGGTAGCAGGCTGCGCCGAGAGCAACCGCGATGACAGTTCCGGCGGTAGCAAGAAGGACACCCTCGTCTTCGGCGTAGCCGGAGATCCGAAGGTGCTCGACCCGAGCTTCGCCAGCGACGGTGAGTCGCTGCGCGTGGCGCGTCAGGTCTTCGAGACGCTGGTCCGTCCGGAGGAGGGTGGCACCAAGGTCACCCCCGGTCTGGCCGAGACCTGGACCCCGGACGCCGCCGGCACCACGTGGACCTTCAAGCTGCGCTCCGGCGTGAAGTTCCACGACGGCACCGAATTCAACGCCGAGGCGGTCTGCAAGAACTTCGACCGCTGGTACAACGCCAAGGGCCTCATGCAGAGCCCGGACGTGACCCCGTACTGGCAGGACGTCATGGGCGGCTTCGCCAAGAACGAGAGCGCGGACCTGCCGCCGAGCCTCTTCAAGTCGTGCACCGCCAAGGACGCCACGACCGTCGACCTGGCCTTCACCCGGGTCTCCAGCAAGATCCCGGCCGCGCTGATGCTGCCCTCGTTCTCGATGCACAGCCCGACCGCGCTGGAGAAGTACGACGCCAGCAACGTGGGCGGCACCGCCGAGGACATCAAGTACCCGGCCTACGCCACGGCGCACCCGACCGGCACCGGCCCGTTCAAGTTCAAGTCCTGGGACGTCGCCAACAAGACGCTCACCATCGAGCGCAACGAGGACTACGCCGGCACCAAGGCGAAGCTGAAGACCCTCATCTACAAGACGATCTCGGACGAGAACGCGCGCAAGCAGGCGCTGCGCTCCGGCGACATCCAGGGCTACGACCTGGTCGGCCCGGCCGACGTCGAGCCGCTGAAGGGTGAGGGCTTCAACGTCCTGACCCGCCCGGCGTTCAACATCCTCTACCTGGCCATGAACCAGAAGGGGAACCCGAAGCTCGCCGACGTGAAGGTCCGCCAGGCCATCGCGCACGCGCTGAACCGGCAGGCTCTCGTCGACTCGAAGCTGCCCCCGGGCGCCAAGGTCGCCGACAACTTCATGCCGGACACCGTCGAGGGTTGGAACGGCGACGTCACCAAGTACAACTACGACCCGGCGAAGGCGAAGGCGCTGCTGGCCGAGGCCGGCGCGACGAACCTGACCCTGCGGTTCCACTACCCGACCGAGGTCACCCGGCCGTACATGCCGAACCCGAAGGACATCTTCGAGCTGCTCTCGGCGGACCTCAAGGCGGTCGGCATCAACGTCCAGGCCATCCCGCTCAAGTGGAGCCCGGACTACCTGAACGCCACCACCTCGGGCAACAAGCACGACCTGCACTTCCTCGGCTGGACCGGTGACTACGGCGACGGCTACAACTTCATCGGCACCATGTTCGACCGGACGAAGGCCGAGTGGGGCTTCACCAACAAGGCCCTGTTCGACCAGTTCAAGGACGCGGACAGCACCGCCGACGTGGCGGCCCGGACCGAGAAGTACAAGGCCCTGAACAAGGCCATCATGGACTTCCTGCCCGGTGTCCCGGTGTCGCACTCGCCGCCGGCGATCGTGTTCGGCAAGGACGTGACCGGGGTCAAGGCGAGCCCGCTCACCGACGAGCGGTTCTCCACCGCCGAGTTCAAGTCCTGATCTGACGCTCCGAGTCGTGGGCGGGCGCTGTTTCGGCAGCGCCCGCCCACGACCCTCCGTACCCCTTTCGAGGCCGCCGTGTTCCGGTTCATCGTCAGACGCCTGCTTCAGCTGATACCCACGCTGTTCGGGCTCTCCCTCCTGCTGTTCATCTGGCTCCGCCGACTGCCCGGCGGTCCCGAGACCGCCATCCTCGGTGAGCGCGGGACGCCCGAGATGCGCGCCGCGATCCGGCGCAACATGGGCCTCGACGAGCCGATCCTGGTGCAGTACGGCCGGTTCGTGCGGCGGCTGATCCGCCTCGACCTGGGCACGTCGACCTCCACCAAGCGGACGGTGGTCACCGAGTTCGTCGAGCGCTTCCCCGGCACGGTGGAGCTCTCCGTCACGGCGATGCTGATCGCGGTCGGCGTCGGCATCCCGCTGGGCTACCTGGCGGCCCGACGCCGCGGCCGGATGCTGGACCACCTCTCGGTCGGCGGCTCCCTGATCGGCATCTGCATCCCCGTCTTCTTCCTCGCGTACGTGCTCAAGGCGATCTTCGCGGAGAACCTCGGCTGGTTCCCGGCGAGCGGCCGGCAGGACCCGACGCTCGGGGCGACGCGGGTCACCAACTTCTTCGTCCTCGACGGGATCATGACCCGGGAGTGGGACGCCGCCGCCGACGCGCTCTGGCACCTGGTGCTGCCGGCCGTCGCGCTGGCCAGCATCCCGCTGGCGATCATCGTCCGGATCACCCGCGCCAGCGTGCTGGAGGTGCTCAACGAGGACTTCGTACGCACCGCCGAGGCGAAGGGCCTGACCGAGAGCACGGTCCGGCGCCGGCACGTGCTGCGCAACTCCATGCTGCCGGTGGTCACCTCGATCGGCCTGCTCACCGGCGGCCTGCTCTCCGGTGCGGTGCTGACCGAGACCGTCTTCGCCTTCAGCGGCATCGGAGCCTTCATCTACGAGGCGATCAGCCAGCGTGACTATCCCGTGCTGATGGGCTTCATCCTGATCATCGCGGTGGTGTACGTGCTGGTGAACCTCCTGGTCGACCTCTCCTACAGCCTGATTGACCCGAGGGTGAGGGTCCGATGACGATCACCGGCGGCACCAAGAAGGAAAAGATCGACCGGCTCGCCGAGTTGGCGGCCCGGGAGGACGAGCGCGGCGTCAGCCTCTGGAAGGAGGCGTTCCGCCGGCTGCGGCGCAACCCGGCGGCGATCGTCGGCGCGGTGATCCTGAGCCTGTTCCTGCTGGTCGCCATCCTCGGGCCGTTCTTCGTCCCGTACGCGCCCGACGCCCAGCTCTGGAAGAGCGAGATCCGCCTCGGCGACTTCCCCGGCTTCCGGGGCGAGAACTGGTTCGGCGTCGACCACATCGGTCGCGACGAGTTCAGCCGCATGATCGTCGGTGCCCGGCAGACCCTGCTGGTCGGCGTGGTCTCCACCCTGATCGGCCTCGCGGTCGGCTCGCTGATCGGCGGGGTCGCCGGCGCCGCCGCCGGCCTCGGCGGCCGGTGGGGCCGGGCGGTCGACAACGTGCTGATGCGTTTCGTCGACATGCTGCTGGCCATGCCGAGCCTGCTGCTGGCGATCAGCATCGCCGCCCTGCTCGGCGCCGGTCTGACCACGGTCATGATCGCGGTCGGCGTGGTGTCGGTGCCGGTCTTCGCCCGGCTGCTGCGCGGCTCGATGATCTCCCAGGCCAACAGCGACTACGTCCTGGCCGCCGTCTCGCTGGGCGTGAAGAAGCCGAAGATCGCGCTGACCCACGTGGTGCCGAACTCGCTCGCCCCGGTCATCGTGCAGGCCACCCTCACCCTGGCCACCGCGATCATCGAGGCCGCGGCGCTCTCCTTCCTCGGGCTCGGCAACAACGACGCCTCCATCCCCGAGTGGGGTGTGATGCTCGCCGACGCGCAGCAGTACCTCGACTCCGCGCCCCGGCTGGCGATCCTGCCCGCCCTCGCCATCATCGTCACCGCGCTGGGCTTCACCCTGCTCGGCGAGGCGATGCGCGAGGCACTCGACCCGAAGCTGCGGAAGTAGGGCCGGTGAGCGCGAGGAGTGAGCTTGCGAGCCCCGCAGTCGCGAACGAAAAGGCCAGCACGGTGAGCGCGAGGAGTGAGCTTGCGAGCCCCGCAGTCGCGAACGAAAGGCGGGCCCGACATGGCTCTGCTTGATGTCGAAGATCTCTCCGTCACCTTCGCCCGGCGCGGTCAGCGCGCCGTGCACGCCGTGGACGGGGTCTCCTTCTCCGTCGACGCGGGCGAGGTGGTCGGCCTGGTCGGCGAGTCCGGCTGCGGCAAGAGCGTCACCTCGCTGGCGATCATGGGTCTGCTGCCCAAGCAGCCGGGCCTGCGCGTCGGCGGCAAGGCCGTCTTCGACGGCACGGACCTGCTCCAGCTCGACGACCGGTCCCGGCGGGACATCCGGGGCCGCGACGTCGCGATGATCTTCCAGGACCCGCTCTCGTCGCTGAACCCGGTGATCCCGATCGGGTTGCAGGTCACCGAGGTGCTCACCCGGCACCGGGGGATGAAGGGCGCGGCGGCGGAGAAGGAGGCGGCGGCGCTGCTCGACCGGGTCGGCATCCCCGACCCGAAGCGGCGGCTGAAGGAGTACCCGCACCAGCTCTCCGGCGGCATGCGCCAGCGCGCCCTGATCGCGATGGCGGTGGCCTGCCAGCCCCGGCTGCTGATCGCCGACGAGCCGACCACGGCGCTGGACGTGACCATCCAGGCGCAGATCCTGGAACTGCTCAAGGAGCTGGTCCGGGAGTCCGGCACCGCCCTGGTGATGATCACGCACGACCTGGGTGTGGTCGCCGGCATGTGCGACTCCATCAACGTGCTCTACGGCGGCCGGGTGGTGGAGACGGCCCGCCGTCGCCCGCTGTTCCGCGAGCCCCGCCACCCGTACACCGTGGGTCTGCTCGGCTCGGTGCCGCGCCTGGACGCCGGGCGCGGCGAGCGGCTGAACCCGATCCCGGGCTCGGTCCGCGACCTGCTGCCCTGGACGGACGGCTGCGCCTTCGCGCCGCGCTGCACCCGGCGGGTCGACGAGTGCGTGGGGGAGCCGCCCGCGCTGGTGCACGCCCACGACGGGCGCAGCTACCGTTGCGTCAACCCGGCGCCGGTGCCTGGCACCGTGCCCCGGCCGGCCGCCAGCAGCAGCACCGCGCCTGCGGCGGCGCCGGCCGCCACCAGCACCGCCCCGGCGGAGGCACCGGCCGCCACCGCCCCGGCGGCGGAGGCGACCGCGGGCCAGGTGCCCGCCCCGCGCGAGGAGGAGAAGCCGTGACCGAGAGCGAATTCCTCGTCGAGGTCCGCGACCTGAAGGTGCACTTCCCGATCCGCACGGGGGTGATCTTCGACCGGACGATCGGCCACGTGAAGGCCGTCGACGGCGTCGACCTCAGCATCCCGCGCGGCAAGACGTACGGCCTGGTCGGCGAGTCCGGCTGCGGCAAGTCGACGCTGGGGCGGGCGCTGCTCCAGCTCACCCCGCCCACCAGCGGCGAGGTCCGGTTCGACGGTGTCGAGCTGACGAAGCTGCCGGCGGGCAAGCTGCGGTCGATGCGCCGCCGGATGCAGATGATCTTCCAGGACCCGATGTCGAGCCTGGACCCCCGGCAGAACGTCGAGTCGATCCTCACCGAGGGCCTTCAGGCCCACGGCATCGGCGGCAACCGGGACGAGCGGCGCCGGGTCATCGGCGAGACCCTGGACAAGGTCGGCCTGCCCCGCTGGGCGCTCTCCCGCTATCCGCACGAGTTCTCCGGCGGCCAGCGGCAGCGCATCGGCATCGCCCGCGCGCTGGTGCTCGGTCCCGACCTGATCGTCGCCGACGAGCCGGTCTCCGCGCTCGACGTGTCGATCCAGGCCCAGGTGGTGAACCTCCTCGACGACCTCCAGGACACCCTCGGCCTGACCTACCTGGTGATCGCGCACGACCTCGCGGTGGTCCGGCACATCTCCGACACCGTCGGCGTGATGTACCTGGGCGCGCTGGTCGAGGAGGCGCCGAGCGACCGGCTCTACACGGAGCCGATGCACCCGTACACGCGGGCGCTGATGTCGGCGGTGCCGGTGCCGGACCCGGACGTGGAGGACCGCCGAGAGCGCATCCTGCTCGCCGGCGACCTGCCCTCGCCGGCCAACCCGCCGGCGGGCTGCCGGTTCCACACCCGCTGCCCGTGGGCGCAGCCGACCCGCTGCGCGGACGAGCGGCCCGCGCTGCGGGATGTCGGCGGCAGCCGGGTCGCCTGCCACTTCGCCGAGCGGATCGCCAGCGGGGAGCTGCGCCCGCACAAGGTCAGCGTGCAGCTCACCCGCCCGCTCGGCGAGGGCGAGGAGCCGCACACCGTCTCCGCCCCCAACGAGCCCGGCTCGTACGTCTGATCCGCGTCGCGGACGCGGTCCTCGTCGAGGGGGCCGCGTCCGGGCGGTCGGCGGGTCAGCCCTCCGGGCGGTGCAGGAGCGCGACCGCGATCCCGTGCACCGCGTCCAGCCCGGCCGGGTCGGCCAGCGCGACCGTGCCGCCGGTGACCCTGTACCACTCGTCGGCGTCCCGGTACTGCACCGTCAGCGTCACCTGGCCGTCGGCGTACGCGGTGCGCAGGGTCAGCTCGCCGGTGACCACCCCGACCTCGTCGGTCATCACCCCGCCCGGGCCGGGCACCACGTCGGCCGTACGCTCCCGCGCCGCGGTCGACGTGCCCTCGGCGTCGGCGGCCATCCCAGCCCCCGGCACGCCGGTGGTCGTGCCGGCCGCGCCGTCCGCCGTCATGCCGGCCGTGGTCGGCCCGGGCGGCGCGCTGCCGGTGGCCGCCGCCGCGTCCTCCCCGGTGGCGTCCGGCGTCTGCTCCGGGGCGGGGGTCGCCCCGGCTCCGGTCACGGCTTGCTCGCCCATGTGCAGCCCTCCAGCATGTCGGTCAGGGCGGCCTTCTCGGCACTGGTCACCGTCAGCCGCCAGTGGTGCTTGACCGTCACCCAGTTGTCGGCGTACTGGCACCAGAACGACCGGTTCGCCGGCTTCCACTGGGACGGGTCCTGGTCACCCTTTGCCCGGTTGGAGGACGCGGAAACCGCGATGAGCTGCGGCCGGTCCAGGTCGTTGGCGAACTCGCCACGCTTCGCGTCGTCCCACTCGTCGGCGCCCGAGCGCCACGCGTTCGCCAGCGGCACGGTGTGGTCGATGTCCACGTCGGACGGGTCGGTGAACGCGCGGTCGTCGTAGACGCTCTCCCAGCGGCCGCCGACCACGTTGCAGCCGGAGAGCTTGATGTCCTCCCCGTCGCGTTTCAGCACGCTGTCGCGTACATCGCAGTTCTTGCCGGTGTCCCGCCAGTGCGGGAAGCGGCTGCGGCTGTAGCCCTTCATCGACCCGGCGGTGGCCACGGTGAGTTGGGTCAGCTTCTGCGCGGCGTTGCCGCCGCTGCCACCGCTGCTCGGCGCGACGTCCGGCTCGTCGACGGCGACACAACCGGCCGCGCCGAGCGCCAGCGCCGCGGCGAGCGCGGCCGTCACTGCGGCGCGCGGTCCTGATCTGGTACGCACAGACGACACCTCTCCAGCTTGCGGGCTCCCGGCGATCCCGCACAGTACCCGGGCCGGGTTTCGGCGATTCGTGGCGTCTCTCATATCGTGCGGGGCAGATTGGACGCCATGACCGAAACCACGCCCGCGCTCCGGCTGGGCACCGCGCACGGGCGGGGCACCCTGCTCGCCGCCGTCCTCGCCTCCGGCATGGTCTTCCTCGACACCACCGTGGTCAACGTGGCGCTGCCCCGCCTCGGTGCGGACCTGGACGCCACCGTCGCCGGTCTCCAGTGGACGGTCAACGGGTACCTGCTGATGCTGGCCGCCTTCGTCCTGCTCGGCGGCGCGCTCGGCGACCGCTTCGGGCGGCGGCGGGTCTTCCTGCTCGGGGTGGTCTGGTTCACGCTAGCGTCGCTGCTCTGCGGCCTGGCCCAGGGCACCGAGTGGCTGATCGCGGCCCGGTTCCTCCAGGGCGCCGGGGGCGCGCTGCTCACCCCCGGCTCGCTGTCGGTGCTCCAGGCCAGCTTCCACCCGGACGACCGGGGTCGCGCCATCGGCGCCTGGTCGGGGCTCTCCGGCGTCTCCACCGCGCTCGGCCCCTTCCTCGGCGGCTGGCTGGTCGACGCGCTCTCCTGGCGGTGGATCTTCTTCCTCAACCTGCCGCTGGCCGTGCTCGTGGTGCTGGCGGCGCTGCGCTGGGTGCCGGAGAGCCGGGACGAGGCCGCGTCCCGCACCGGGGGGCCGGGACGTCACCGCCGCCGGTTCGACGTGGCCGGCGCGCTGCTCGGCGCGCTCGCCCTGGCCGGCGTCACGTACGCGCTGATCGACGCCCCCGTCCGGGGCCTCGACTCGGTGCCGGTGCTCGTCGCCGTGCTGGCGGGCGTGGTCGGCGCGGTTGCCTTCGTGCTGGTCGAGCGGCGCCGGGGGGACGGCGCGATGCTGCCCACCGGCCTGTTCGGCAGCCGGCTCTTCTCGGTGCTGAACGTCTTCACCGTGCTCGTCTACGCGGCGCTCGGCGGCTTCACGTTCTTCCTCGCCGTCTACCTGCAGAACGTGGTCGGCTGGTCGGCGCTGCTCACCGGGGTCGCGCTGCTGCCGATGACGGTGCTGCTGCTGGTCGGCTCGGCGCGGGCGGGCGCGCTGTCGGCGCGGATCGGGCCGCGGCTGCCGCTGACCGTCGGGCCGGTGGTCGCCGCCGCGGGGCTGGTGCTGCTGCGCGGTGTCGGCCCCGGCGCGTCGTACTGGCGGGACGTGCTGCCCGGGGTGGTGCTCTTCGGGATCGGGCTGACGCTGGTGGTGGCGCCGCTGACCGCCTCCGTGCTGGCCGCGGTCGACGACCGGTTCGCCGGCGTGGCGAGCGGCTTCAACAACGCGGCGTCCCGGGCGGGCGGCCTGCTGGCGGTGGCCGCGCTCCCGCTGCTGGTCGGGCTCTCCGGCTCCGGCTACGCGCAGCCGGCCGCGCTGACCAGCGCGTACCGGGGCGCGATGCTCTGGTGCGCCGGCCTGCTGCTGGCCGGGGCGGCGATGGCGGCCCTGCTCATCCACCGCCCACCGAAGCGGTAGGAAGGGCACCCTGCCGCAACCGGATGCCCTTCCTCGCCGCGTCAGGCGCGGGCGCGGTTGACGGCGCTCGTCACGGCCTTCACGGAGGCGGTGACGATGTTCGCGTCGGTGCCGACGCCCCAGACCGTACGGCCGTCGACCTCGCACTCCACGTAGGCGGCGGCCTGCGCGTCCCCGCCGGAGGAGAGCGCGTGCTCGTGGTAGTCGAGCACCCGTACCGCCACGCCCACCGACTGGAGCGCGTTGACGTACGCGTCGATCGGGCCGTTGCCGACGGCGGTCAGCGAGCGGGGCTCCGCGCCCAGGCCGACGCGGGCCTCGATCTCGACCTTGCCCTCGGCGGTGCCGATGGCGTAGCCGTCCAGGGCGAGCGCCGGGTCGACCTGGTGGTCGATCAGGTAGTGGGTGGCGAAGATCTCCCACATGGTGCCCGGGTCGACCTCGCCGCCGTCGTGGTCGGTGACCTGCTGCACCACGCCGGAGAACTCGATCTGGAGCCGGCGCGGCAGGTCGAGCTGGTGCTCGCTCTTCATGATGTACGCGACGCCGCCCTTGCCGGACTGCGAGTTGACCCGGATGACCGCCTCGTAGGTGCGGCCCAGGTCCTTCGGGTCGACCGGCAGGTAGGGCACCGCCCAGGTGTGCTGGTCGATCGGCACCCCGGCCGCCGCCGCGTCCTTGGCGAGCGCGTCGAAGCCCTTCTTGATCGCGTCCTGGTGGGAGCCGGAGAAGGCGGTGTAGACGAGGTCGCCCGCGTACGGGTGGCGCTCGTGCACCGGCAGCTGGTTGCAGTACTCGACGGCGCGCCGCACCTCGTCGATGTTCGAGAAGTCGATCATCGGGTCGACGCCCTGGGAGAAGAGGTTCAGCCCCAGCGTCACCAGGTCGACGTTGCCGGTGCGCTCGCCGTTGCCGAACAGGCAGCCCTCGACCCGGTCCGCGCCGGCCAGCAGCCCCAGCTCGGCGGCGGCGACGCCCGTGCCCCGGTCGTTGTGCGGGTGCAGGCTCAACACCAGGCTGTCCCGGCGGGGCAGGTGCCGGTGCATCCACTCGATCGAGTCGGCGTAGACGTTCGGCATGGCCATCTCGACGGTGGCCGGCAGGTTGACGATCAGCTTGCGGTCCGGGGTCGGGTCGATGACCTCGATGACCTTGGTGCAGACCTCCAGCGCGTACTCCAGCTCCGTGCCCGTGTAGGACTCGGGCGAGTACTCGTAGTGGATGTCCGTGTCCGGGGTGTGGATCTCCGCGTACTTGCGGCAGAGCCGCGCGCCCTGGGTGGCGATGTCGGCGATGCCGTCGCGGTCCAGCCCGAAGACCACCCGCCGCTGGAGCGTGGAGGTCGAGTTGTAGAAGTGCACGATCGCCCGCCGCGCGCCGCGCAGCGACTCGAAGGTGCGGTCGATCAGGTGCTCCCGGCACTGGGTGAGCACCTGGATCGTGACGTCCTCCGGGATCAGGTCCTGCTCGATGAGCTGGCGTACGAAGTCGTAGTCCGTCTGGCTGGCCGAGGGGAAGCCGACCTCGATCTCCTTGTAGCCCATCTGCACGAGCAGCTGGAACATCCGGCGCTTGCGCTCCGGCGACATCGGGTCGATCAGCGCCTGGTTGCCGTCGCGCAGGTCCACCGCGCACCAGCGCGGCGCGGCCTCGACGTGCCGGGTCGGCCAGGTGCGGTCGGGCAGGTCGAGCCGGAACTGCTGGTGGTACGGCTGGTAGCGGTGGTACGGCATCCGGCTGGGGCGCTGCCGGGCGATCGGGTCGGTCTCAGCGTCGGCGATGGGTTGAGCCATGACGGAGTGCTCCCTGGAACATGTGGCGTCAGCAATCGGAAGGTGTCGGCCAGGTGCCGGGCGACGGTGCCCGGGCGGTTGCCGATGGGAAGTTTCGGATGTGCTGGACGGCGCGGTTCGACTCCGCGACGAGGTGCCGGCCTTCAGGCCTCGTCGCGGCGACCAAGGAGAAGGTACGCCCGCCACATGACCAGGTAACCCTACGTGGCGGGCCGGGGTGCGGGAAGGCGGGTCCGGACTATGAGACGCACTTCGCAGCCTGGCTGGTCAGCAGGAGTTCGGCCAGGGGGAGCCGGCGGCGCAGGCCGGTCTCGGAGCGCAGCAGGTCCGCCGGGAGGCTGAGCGGGTCGCCGAGCTGCCCGACGGCCGCCACCACGTGCGGTCGTACGCCCGCCGGCAGGTCGAGGTCGGCGGCCAGACCGGCGTGGTCGAGGTCGTGCAGTTGGCGTACGTGCAGGCCGAGCGCGGTGGCCTGCACGGTGAGGTGGGCGACGGCCTGGCCCAGGTCGTACGCGTGCCCGGCCGATCCGGTCCGGTGCGCGCCGAGCAGCAGGGCGGCGGCGCGCTGCGCCCACCGCTGATCAGCCTCCGGCAGGTTGACCAGGATCCGCTTGAACGTCTCGTCGTCGCGGTGCCCGAGCGCGAACCGCCACGGCTGGGCGTTGCCGGCCGAGGGCGCCCAGCGGGCCGCCTCCAGCAGCGCGGACGCGTCCTCGCGGGACAGCTCCGCCACCGGGTCGAAGGACCGAGGGCTCCAGCGGAACGCGAGCAGCGGGGTGAGGTCGGCCATGGGCCAAGTGTCCCGTAAGGGCGATTCAGCGGTTAAAGGTGGGATGTCCGAATGTGGCGAACGGCACCCGTAACGTCACGGACGGTCACGGCGTTCCCGTGCTCGGGCTCGTGGTCGCCTCTGCGGTCGGATCAGGAGCCGCCGTGCCGAGCGGCTCGGCGTCGACCACCGGCCCGGCCAGCTGCACGGTGGCCGGGGCGGGCGCGGGTGTCCCGGCGAGGATCAGCGTGCCGGACGCGGTGCGCACCGCCGTGGGCGTGCCGTCGGCGTCGTAGCAGTAGATCCCCACGTCCAGCGGCGCGTTGATCGACGCCGAGGTGGTCTCCACCGAGTAGCAGGCGCCGGACGCGCCGGGCGGCGGCTCGGCGGGGGAGACGGCGAGCGGGGCCCGGCGGTCGGTCAGCACGTCCAGCCAGTCGGTGAACGGGTGCTGCACCCGGGGGTCGAGCCGGCGGGGCACGGCCTCGTCCCGGTCGCCGAGGCGTACGCAGGTCGCCGGCTCGGGCCGGGCGGCGGACGGCAGGGCGCACTGGAACAGCCCGTCGGCGGTGGCGGCGAACGAGACGTCGGCGGTCCCGCCGAGCGCGCCGCCCGGCACGTCGACCCGCCAGCTCCCGTCGTTCGCGCTGGTCACCAGGATCGTCCGGTCCGGGGACTCCGGGGCGCGCAGCGTGTAGCTGGCGACGAGGTGCCGATCCTGCGCGGCGGCCGCCAGCGCCGCCAGCTCGTCGCGCGCCGCGTCCACCCCCGCCGGCACCGGTGTCGAGGTGGGCGTGGGCCGGGTGGCCGGTTCGTCGGCGGTGCAGGCGACGAGGAGCGCGGGCAGGGCGAGCGCGAGCGGACCGGCCAGGCGTCGAGCCGGGCGCACCGGCGGGCGCGCGGGCTTCGCGGGAGGGCCGGCCGGGCGGAGATGGGCGTGCACGGGGCCATTCTGCGGCCCGGAAACGATGCGTGGGGCCCCTGCCACGCGCGGCGCCCCGGCGTGTCGCGCACCACCCCGCCCCGGGCTGCCGGGCCGGATCGTGGGATCACCTGACCCGGCCGAGTTGCCCGACCGATACCCTGGGTGCGTCTGACACGCGCCGCCGGCCCTGATCCGGCGGCGTCGGCACGCTCAGGGTCGTCGCTGGGAGGGAGTGCACCGTCGTGGCACTCGTGGTGCAGAAGTACGGCGGGTCCTCCGTCGCCAACGCGGAGCGGATCAAGCGGGTGGCCGAGCGCATCGTGGCCGCCCGCAAGGCCGGTGACGACGTCGTCGTGGTGGTCTCCGCCATGGGGGACACGACCGACGAGCTGCTCGACCTGGCCAACCAGGTCAGCCCGTTGCCGCCGGGCCGCGAGCTGGACATGCTGCTCACCGCCGGGGAGCGGATCTCCATGGCGCTGCTCGCCATGGCCATCCACAACCTGGGGTACGAGGCCCGCTCGTTCACCGGCTCGCAGGCGGGCGTGATCACCACGTCGGTGCACGGCCGGGCGCGGATCATCGACGTCACGCCGGGGCGGCTCAAGGGCGCGCTCGACGAGGGCGCGGTGGTCATCGTCGCCGGCTTCCAGGGCGTCTCGCAGGACACCAAGGACGTCACGACGCTGGGCCGGGGCGGTTCCGACACCACCGCCGTGGCGCTCGCCGCCGCGCTGCACGCGGACGTCTGCGAGATCTACACCGACGTGGACGGCGTCTTCACCGCCGACCCGCGGATCGTGCCGAACGCGCGGCACATCACCCAGATCACCTACGAGGAGATGCTGGAGCTGGCCGCCTGCGGCGCCAAGATCCTGCACCTGCGCAGCGTGGAGTACGCCCGCCGGGCGGGGTTGCCGATCCACGTCCGTTCGTCATACTCGACCAACACCGGCACGATGGTCACCGGATCGATGGAGGACCTTCCCGTGGAGCAGGCACTGATCACCGGGGTAGCGCACGACCGCAGCGAAGCCAAGATCACGATCGTGGGGGTGCCCGACGAGCCGGGCGCCGCCGCGCGGATCTTCGACACCGTGGCCGGCGCCGAGATCAACCTCGACATGATCGTGCAGAACGTCTCCACCGAGGGCACGGGCCGCACGGACATCTCCTTCACGCTGCCCAAGGCCGACGGCCCGACGGCCATGGCCGCCCTGAGCAAGATCCAGGAGTCGGTCAAGTTCAAGGGCCTGCTCTACGACGACCACGTCGGCAAGGTCTCGCTGATCGGGGCCGGCATGCGCTCGCACCCCGGCGTCGCGGCCGGCTTCTTCGCCGCCCTCGGCGCGGCCGGGGTGAACATCGAGATGATCTCCACCTCGGAGATCCGGGTCTCCGTGGTCTGCCGCGACACCGACCTGGACGCCGCCGTACGCGCCATCCACGAGGCCTTCGACCTCGGCGGCGACACCGAGGCCGTCGTCTACGCGGGGACGGGACGGTAGCCACCGTGTCGCCGCTGCCCACCCTGGCCGTGGTCGGGGCGACCGGTGCCGTCGGCACGGTGATGTGCGAGCTGCTCAGCGGCCGCAAGAACGTCTGGGGCGAGATCCGGCTGCTCGCCTCCGAGCGCTCGGTGGGGCGGCGGGTGCGGTGCCGGGGCGAGGAGCTGACCGTCCAGGCGCTGACCCCGGAGGCGTTCGACGGCGTCGACGTGGCGATGTTCGACGTCCCGGACGAGGTCTCGGCGCGGTGGGCCCCGATCGCGGTCGGCCACGGGGCCGTCGCGGTGGACAACTCCGGCGCCTTCCGGATGGACCGCGACGTCCCGCTGGTAGTGCCGGAGATCAACCCCGAGCAGGTACGCAACCGGCCGAAGGGGATCATCGCCAACGCCAACTGCACCACGCTGGCGATGATCATCGCGATCGCCCCGCTGCACCGCGAGTACGGGCTGCGCGAACTCGTGCTCGCCTCCTACCAGGCGGCCTCCGGCGCCGGCCAGAGCGGCGTGGACACCCTGCACGCCCAGCTCACCAAGATCGCGGGGGACCGGGTGCTCGGCTCCCGCCCCGGCGACGTACGCCAGGCGGTCGGCGACGACGTGGGCCCGTTCCCCGCGCCGCTGGCGCTCAACGTGGTGCCCTGGGCGGGTTCCCTGGCCGACGCGGGATGGTCGTCCGAGGAGATGAAGCTGCGCAACGAGTCGCGCAAGATCCTCGGGCTGCCCGACCTGAAGGTCTCCGCCACCTGCGTACGGGTGCCGGTGGTGACCGGCCACTCCGTCGCGGTGCACGCGGTCTTCGCCACCGAGGTGGACGCCGAGGGCGCCCGCGAGGTGCTGCGGAACGCGCCCGGGGTGATCCTGGTCGACGACCCGGCCGCGGGCGAGTTCCCGATGCCGATCGACGCGGTCGGCACCGACCCGTCCTGGGTGGGCCGGATCCGCCGCGCCGTCGACGACCCCCGCGCCCTGGACTTCTTCGTCACCGGCGACAACCTCCGCAAGGGCGCCGCCCTGAACACGGCCCAGATAGCCGAACTCCTCGCCAAGGAACTCACCCCCCGCTGAGCCACCCCGGCACGTCTCACGGCGGCGTGCCGAGGCGCTGCCCGCGCGGCGCTCCGAGTCGCTGCCGCGAGGGTTTGCTCTCGTGGCGCTCCGTCGCGCGGAACACGAGGCGACGAACCTCGGCGCCGAGGCGCTGCCGCGCGGTGCGACGATGCCTCTGCCCGCGCTGCGTGCCGAAGGTCTGCCCGCCCGGCGTTCCGGGGCACTGCCGCGCGGCCTGCCGAGGGTCTGCCCGCCCGGCGTTCCGGGGCTCTGCCGGCGCGGTGCGACGATGCTCTGCCGCGGGGTGCGCCCACGCCCCGTCCGGAGCCGACGTGCCCGACTGGAAAGAGCGCCGGGCGGCGCCGAAAATGGTCCGCCGGCAACTGCGATCTCGAAGTGTGCAATTTTCAATCGTGGAATTTCCATGGTCGGTCTGCCCGCCGCTCGGCGCCCGCGTCGTGATGCCGACAGTCGCGCGCGTTGCTGCCCGAATCGCCGCGCGGGCGCGCCATGTCGCGCAGTGCGGCAGCCGATGTTGCAGCGGCGACACGCCGGAGCGGGAGGATTTTTCGCCGGCTCCGGCCAGCGCGGGCGGCCGGGATCGATCGTTGGGCATCGATGGGTCCCACCGGTCGCCCCCCGCCCCGTCGCCCGCCTTGGGAGCGCCGGCCGGCTCACCGTTTGCGCTCAGAAAGCGGCATTCGCCGGTATCGATTGCAGGTGCTCCAGGTGTCGCCAGTTCGGCATCGGTCGTTGCCCCGAGGTGGAGCTACCTGCCGGTAATGTCCTTTTGGCTCCCGGCCGTCGGCACTCCTGGCGGGCTGTCAACTGACTGTCGAATAATCCTGGACCGTCTCCTCGTGAAACCTCACGTTCGGGGGATCCGGTTCGGGCTGTTCGGGCCATCGGTGTCAACGTGACCGAGTGTCGATCGGACTCTCGGTCGCCGTGTGATCACGCTGGGATGAAACTTTCTCCGGACGGAGCTGGTGGATCAACCTTCAAAAGGCTTAAATGGGACGAAGGGCCGAAGGGGTGGGGCATTGCCTCATGTTCGTGCTTCGATGTGTTTCATCCCGTTGCAGGTCCGGCTCCGTGGGTTGAGGTATCCCGCCCGATCGGGAAACCTGTAGCCGACTCGGCTGCCAGTGTCGGCCGATCAGCGCTACCGGTTTTCTCCATCGGGAAAACCTCCGAGTTGCTGCCTGCTGGTCCGGGCCGGATTTCGGAAGAAGCGCAAATGGAAACCCCCCGTTGCAGCGGGGGGTTTCTGTTTTTCGGTGCGTATCGACAATTCCGTTCGCGTCGCGGGTTCGCGCAGGACGGACGTACGGTTTTCTGCGCCGGTTCCGCGCATTGACGACAACGGTGTCCGGCGGCGGCCGTCCCGGCGTTTCAGCTTGGTTCACGCGCTTCAGTTGGGCCGGTTCCGTGCCCGATGATGGTCGGGTACCGCCGGCCACTGGCTGCAACCAGGGGCGGTACGCGGGCCCGCGTCGCGGGCCCGCGCTGTGCGCAACAACCGACTCCCCCGGGAGGCCCGGACCAGCACCACCGGGGCGGAGGCGCTGCCTCCGCCCCACCCGCCGGGGCGGACGCCCGCCCCGGTCAACTCGGCGGGGGGCGGGCGGGCGCCCCCCCCCCCCAGCGCGGAGAAGGACCCCGCGGAACACCAGCACAAGCGGTGTGAGTAGGGGGTTGGGGGGTGGGGGGTGGT
>NZ_JBEYEU010000030.1:0-61657 GCF_040634035.1 Micromonospora sp. NPDC007220
ACCTCCTACGCAAACGCGTCCTGACCAACCCGTGAGCCGCCACCAAGATCAATCACAGGAAGTGTGCCAGAGCCAGTTTTCAGGCGGAGCCGACAGAGTTCTGCTCCCCGCGCACGCGGGGGTGATCCGAGCGAGCGGACCCTGCCGATCCCGGCGCCGCTCTGCTCCCCGCGCACGCGGGGGTGATCCCGTCAGCACCCACAGGCCGCCGTAGGACACCGCCTGCTCCCCGCGCACGCGGGGGTGATCCCAAGTCTCAGCCCCGCGTCGTGGGCCTCGACCTCTGCTCCCCGCGCACGCGGGGGTGATCCGTATCAGCGCATCTATGCCGCGATCCGCGCGCCCTGCTCCCCGCGCACGCGGGGGTAATCCCCGTAGAGGATGGAACGCGAGGTGTGCTGTCACCTGCTCCCCGCGCACGCGGGGGTGATCCGGAGGACCTGGTGCGCGAGGGAATCTGCGTCGGCTGCTCCCCGCGCACGCGGGGGTGATCCCGGGACCTGGACCACGAACCCCGCCTTCTTCCCCTGCTCCCCGCGCACGGGGGTGATCCGGGACTACCTCCGTTGGGTCTTCTTGGCGAGGTTTGCTCCCCGCGCATGCCGGGGGTGATCCGCGGTACCGGTCGCCCTCGGCGACGACCGCCCGCTGCTCCCCGCGCACGCGGGGGTGATCCCGCATCCGCCCGGCCCTTGGCGTCCCGCAGCTTCTGCTCCGCGTACGCGTCGACCTCCTGCTTCCCGCGCCCTTGGGGATGGTTGCCGCTTCGCCCTACGTCTAGCCGGGCGGAAGTCTGGCCCACGTTGCCGTATCACCCCGCCCGGGCTCGCATCGATGTATCCGACGGAGCCCATGTCAGTCTCGGCGGCGCCACTGCCTCCTTGCTCTCGACATCAAGATCGAGAACATCAAGTTCCACAGCATCGCTGACCTGCAGGATCGCCATGATTCGACTTATCAGCGAGCGCCGTACCGCGCGTCGCCGAGGAGCGTCCTCCTGCCGACGGAAGTGATCGGCCATCTGCCGCCATGCGTCCCGCTGGTCATTGCCGGACGTGACGACGGTGGTCGTTGATGAGGGTCGCCAGCGACGTCGTCGGGGCTGGGTTTCAGCAGCAGCGATGGTGGTGACGATCTGTTGCAGTAGCTGCATCTGTTGCTCTACCTCGGCTCGTTGTCCTGCAAGGTCGTTCACCTCTTGCCGAGCCGTTTCGATGATTATTCTGACGTCGGCGCGTGCCTGCCGGAGAAGGGCGTCAGCTTGACGGCGGGCGTCGCCGATGATCTCTTCGGCCGTTTCGACGCCAGCGGCTTGTTCGACAGCGGGACAACAGTCGAGTGTCAGCGGTGTGGGGTCAGCAGGCTTGCTGTCGTCGTGCAGGTGGTAACCAGCATGTGCGGCGATGCGGTACCAGCGGCGGGCCGCGGTCAGATCGTCATCGACCGCCGGAGTGGAGTCGATGCTGGTGTTGGCGGCGATGACCGATCGGTATTCGAGCAGCATGGCCAGACGAACGGCAGCATCGGCAACGTCACGATCGGCGGCGGTGCGCAGCCAGTGCTCTGCCTGATCTGGGCGTCCGTGAACTTGGTAGTGCACACCGAGCAGGTATGCGGCTATGCCGAGTTCGGCCTCAGCAACGGCTTCGTCCATGCGTTGCCGTTGCTGTGGGTCTCCCGCTCGTTTCGAGTACTGGTTAAGTACATGCCGCGCTTCTACGGAGGTGTTGCGGGCCGATCGAGGGCCGAGGCAGGTGTCCACGGCACGCTCTAGGTCATCTGCGATGCTCACGCGTTGGTACCTCCTTCGGTGTCAGCACCCGCGCTGGCCATCCGCCCGGCCATTCGGGATTGCAGGGTGCGCAGTCCGCGGGCCTTGTGGGTTTTGAGCGCCGACACGCTGATCCCAAGGATTTCCGCAGCTGTGGACTGTTCCAGATCACATAGCTCGGTCAAGACCACGACCTCACGTTGCCGGGTCGGAAGCTGCCGCAAGGCGGCGAGCAGGTCCAGCTGCTGCTCCAGGTCACGGGCGGGGCCGGAGGGTAGGTCGTCGGCCTGCAGGCGCTGTTCGAGTGAATCCATCTGTATCGGGGTGGCGCTCGTGTGGCGAGCAAGCTGCTGACGAGCCAGCCGGTACATGAGGATCTCCGGTCGGGTGTAGCGACCCCAGTAATGCCGCACCAAGATCATGACCTCTTGGACGATGTCTTCGGCAGCGTGCCGGTCACCGGTCCAGGTCGCCACTGCCTTGTACAACTTTCCTCGCCATGTCGTGTAGAAGGCGATGAACTGGTCGTTCGCCTCCTCATTGCTCACTGCCCGCATCCCGCGCCCACGGCGCCGGACAGCCAGCGGCTCAGCGTCGGCCGGCCCTGCCCGCTATGGAATCGGCACGGTTCGTAACCGGCTTCAGTAGAGACACATTGCCTCGGCCACTGCATGCTGCCGCACCACGATGTACCAAGCACGGACGTCCTCCTTGGGGGCGTGAGCGACGTGAATCATCGCTATCCAGAAGAGGCTCAGAAGCGCTGATCAGGTCTACACCCCAAGACCAATCGTGATCCTGCCGTTACAGAACGCGATGGCTGCGTGGCCCTGCTGAAGCAACGAGACCAAGCGCTGGGCCTGATGAGCAGCCGTCAACGACGAGTCTGTTCATGTCGGCGTACCAGGCTCGCCAGTCGCGGACCTGGTATTCGTCGAGGCCGGCTTCGTTCATGGCCTGCTGGAAGCTCTCCTCTATCGCCCAACGAGCCGCTGCGATACGGGCGAGGTCGACCAGGCGGGTGCGGCGGGGGTCCGCGGCCACCAGTACTCACGAGGGCCGTGGGCGCCAGCGCCGGCTGACAGCCGGCACCAGCCCGAGCCGGCAGGGCAGCAGTCAGGCTGTCCGCCCGGGCGATACCCATGGTGGTGATCATGTCGTCGTTGCGGCGGGTCTCGACCACATAACCCGGTGTCCACGCCGGCCGCTGGCGATCGATTGCCGTCCGGCACGTATGCTCCCCGCCATGCATCGACGCCTGTCTGCTACAGCGGCGCTCCTGGCCGTACTCACGTCAGTCGGCGCCTGCGACTCGGTTCCGGCCGCAGACGCGTCGGCACCCACAACATCAGCCACGGCCCTGGCTGCTCCCTCGCCTAGTGACGGCGGTGTCGCGAGGGAACTGCGAGAGCGCTTCGCCGCCACCGGGCACCTGGTCGGGTTGGCCGAGAAGCCTGCCCACGTGGACGAGAGACTCGATTCCGACGGGGTGGTGTGCGGCCAACCGCAGCCGTTGCTGGATCGACGGATGGTCGCGGTAGCACGAGTATTCGGCACCCCGGCTGGCACAGAACCGGGAGAGTTCGTCGAGGTCTACCAACAGACTGTGGTCTACCCGAGCGAAGCGGTGGCCAGCGAGTCCGTACGGCGACTCTTCGACCTGCTGGAGGCCTGCGACCAAGACGTGGAGGAGGGCCAGGTTACCGAGGGGCATACCGCCACCGGTCTACCGGCCGGACTCGACGCGTCCGGCCGCGCAGTGACCGCCACCATGACGCTCCCCGACGGCACGCCTTTTCCCCACCGCTACGGCTGCCTGCACCAGGGTCGGGTGACCCAGTGCGTCGCGGTCTGGACCCGCTCTGCAACCAACACCGCAGCATGGTTTGAGAAGGCCATCGTGGCCACCGGAAAGGGGCTGCGCGGCTGAGCCTCCAGCCCCGACGACCGACCTGACCAGAGGTGGGATGCCGTAAGACTCGCTCACCATTGTCAACGCCACCACCCGACGTGCTGGCCGCACCAACGCCGGGAACACGCCCGCATCCGCATCTCGCGAGTCGGAGGATGCAACCGCTCGATGCACGAGCTGCGGCGGATGAGGGTGCCAGGCAAACCTCCGCCGGGCCACCGACCAGGGGAGGTGCGGCTCTGCGCCGGGGCTCGTCACAACTGTCCACAGCGCCGTCCTGGAAACGCTCCTTACGGCGAATCCTATTGACGCACTCAACGGCAAAGTTGCTGCCTGGCCGGAATTCCCACTCCTGAATCGTTACGGCGAAGCCGTCCGCTTCGAGGATGTAGGCGATCCAACTGGCCCACGTTGGATCGAGGCAGGTGTCGTGCATGCCTGGGTCGGGTGATGTGGATGGCTGGGAGTCGTTACGTTTGTTCTCCCCGGCGGAGTACGGCCGCTGCCGGGGTGGGGCATGCTGCGGCAGGAGAGCGAGGACTTCCCGACCGCCGGGCACGTCGCGGACTACCTGCGGGCCTACGAGCTGCGGTACGACCGGCCGGTGCACCGGCCGGTCCGGGCTCAGAACGTGCGGCGAGCCGGGGAGCGCCTGGCGGTGCAGACCGACGCCGGGGAGTGGTTGGCCCGGTACCGCATCCTGCGCGGATTCGCTGGCCCGCTTCTCTTCCCGACGCACCCGGATTTCGTGACGAAGCAGCAGGCCGGTAACGATGACGGCGAGGGTCGACATCACCAGCCCGGCCAAGCTTCCCCATGCCTGCATCCAGTCGGTGATCTTCCGAGCCTCGGCAGCTAGCACCGGGTCAGGGTATGGTGGACCGTTCCATCCACCCGTCAGCCTTACGGTGGCGTCAGCGCTGCCACCTGGTTACACACGAGCCTGCCAACCGGGCGGCCCTTTACCGGCTGGGCGAGTCCAGGCCCGCCTCCACGGCTTTCACCGCAGGCGCGCCAGACGGACGTCGACGCCGGAACCACGCCGGGGACGTCCAGCAGTGAGTCGACCGAGTTGCGGGAGGCGCGCTCGACCACAGCAGAAACGACCTACCAGACTGGGCCGTCCATTGCTACCTGAGACACGCAGCCAACAAAGCACATCAGAAGCCAACGCGTTGACCGATACACTGCTCCCGTTCACGAGACCGTCGCTACACAGCCTTAACGAGGGCCGAGGTCAGTTAGTCATCTTCCGAATGGCTAGTTGCGACTGCGTGCCGCACCATGTCCACTATCGGATCCTCAGACACGAAAGCACCGGACAAATGCGCCGAAGCCAAATCCGCTAGAACGAATCCTGGATTGACGTAGTAGTTTTTGTTAGCGACCGGGAAACCCATGACGACCAGCTCCTGATATGAGTCTGATCGACGATCGCCAGTGAACATCCGCCACTCCAAGCCGCTACCCCTGGCAATGATTACCTCCCCAACATACAGCCCCATGTCACTCACCACGGAATACCAAGCAGGAGCCAGGCGCGCCGAACTTCGCCCGTCCCGCTCTAGGTTCGCAAAAAACCATTGCGAAAGGCCCTGCAGTTGCCCATCTGTTGCATCTTGTGGTTCAGGCAACTCAATCTCGGCTCGCTCGGCAAGCCGTCGCAGTTCCTGGAGGCGACGAGGCCGATCAGCGAGCAAGCGGCGAACCGCCCTGGCAGCCTCGCCTCGAGAGAGGTTCTTCCAGAGCCCGGATACACCAGGATCATAGATCTCATACGCATCGAGAATACTCATTATTTTACAATCACAATCCTAATCCCTGCAGTCCAGAGGGCTGCTGCCAGGTTGGGCGTCGGGCCAATTCTACCCGTCGTCGGACTCCTGGAGAATTCCCACGTAATCCTTGTAACTCCAGACAAGGAACCCTCAAGAATCTCGTGATCCTTCATCACCTCCTTGCGGATCCGACTACTGAAGTCCGTCCTGCCAACCTTAGACTCGATCAGTTCATTGTCCACTCGGACATCAGGATACCTCGTACCTTGAGTAGTGGAGATGGAAGACTCTCGCTTAGCTTCCGGATAACGGCTCGCAATTCTATCGGAAGCATCATCACCGACCTTTTTGTTATTCAGGATCCGGGTCTTCTTTTTTTCACTCTCCTCCCGCTTCCCACCGGACCCCTTTCCACCCCTCTTGCTGCTGGATTTATTAATCTGCTTCTTCGACGAACCTGAACTGCTGGCCCGCGTCGACTTCGACTTGCTTCGATTAGTTTTCTGCTGATTCCGACTAGAGGTCTGTGGCCTATTGGGCTTACTGGGCTTGGGGCGGGAGGCTTGCGCGCGCAGGCGCGACTGCTGCTGTCGAGCGGCGTTCTTCTGTTGCTGCATTTGGCGTGCTTCCATCCGAGGGTTGGGGCCTCGGTAGGTGCCGCCTCGGACGCTGGACGCTCCGCCGTTGGCGCCTGTACGGGTAGGAGGGCGTGAACCACCGCGGGCGCCACCAGCAACTCCCCCGCCGCCCGGGGCCTGGGAGTAGCGCATCAAGCCATCGGGATCGGTGTAGGTGATGGGGCTGTTGTTGGCGTAGGCGTAGCCGTGCAGGGTTTGTGGGTCGCTGTAGTCGATGAGGGGGTCGACGGAGGTGAAGCGGCCGGTGGTGGGGTCGTATTGGCGGGCGCCGAGGTGGGTGTATCCGGTGGGGTCGTTGGTGCCGCCGACGAAGCCCTTGTTGTCGGGCCAGGTGGCTGGTGGTGCGCCGCGGTCTTCGCCAAAGGGGGTGAGGCGTCGGCGGGTGGTGGTGAGGGTGGTGGTGTTGATGGCGAGTTGGTTGGTGCCGTGGTGGTTGGCGGCCATCCAGGTGAGGCCGTTGGTGGTGGTGCGTACGGCGTTGGGGTAGTAGCGGGTGGCGGTGACCTGGCCGGTGGTGTGGCTGAGGTGGTATTCGGTGTCGCCGAGGTAGAGGGTCTTTTCGGTGCCGGAGTTGTCGGCGATGAGGCGGTTGCCGGTGGTGTCGTAGATGTAGGTGTGGGTGGTGGTGCCGTTGGCGAGTGAGGTGAGGTTGCCTTCGGCGTCGAAGGTGAGGGTTTGGTTGGGCTTGCCGGTGCTGGTGCGGGTGCTTAGGTAGCCGCCGTTGTCGTAGGTGTAGGTGCTGCTGGGTCCGCCGCCTCGGGTGGTGACGCTGGTGAGGGTGTGGGGGCGGGTGCTTCCAGCGGTGGGGTAGGTGTAGTCGCGGATGATGTCGCCGCTGGCGGTGTGGCGGGTGTCGGTGAGGCGGTTGCCGGTCTTGTCGTAGGTATAGGAGTGCCAGTAGGCGTCGGCGCCGCCGACGATGGACTGTGTGGGTGTGGTTTGGCAGGTGGCGGCGCTGGTGGTCCAGGCTTCGGTGAGTCGTTGGAGGTAGTCGTAGCCGAAGCACTGGTTGGCCACAGTGGTGGTGCCGTTGGTTTCGGTGATGCTGGTGACGTTGCCGGCGGGGTCGTGGGTGTATTGCTCGGTTAATTTCTCGACCCACGTGTCCGGGGTGGTCTGGTTCTCGGTGTGGACTTCCGACTTGGTGAGTCGGCCGGTGGCATCGTCAAGGGTGGTCGTGAGGCGGGCGCGGGTGGTGCCGGAGCCCAGGGTTTGTTGCTTGATGGCGCCGTGCCAGTAGTACTGGGCGCTGGCGAGGTAGGTGTCCAGGCCGGTGACGCCGGCGAGGTAACCCTGGTCGGTGAAGTTGTACGTCACCGTTTCGGCGGGCAATCCGCCCTTGGCGGGCAGGTCGGTGGTGGCGGGGGTGCCGTTGGGGTGGTAGCCGAAGCCGGTGGTGTAGGTGCCGCCGAGGAGTCCCTGGCTGGCGGGGATGGTGTCGGTGTTGCCGGTCGGCTGGTAGAGGTCTGTGTATCCGGTGACCTGCTGGACGTAGGCGCCGCTGGTGTGGTGGCGGGTCGCGGAGGTGGGGTAGCCCTTGGCGAGGGTGTCGTAGACCCAGGAGGCGCGCAGCGCACCGCTCGCGTTGTCGTCACGCAGTGCGGTGGGTCGGCCGAGTGAGTCGTAGGCGTGGTGCAGGACTTCACCGCGGCCGTCGGTGGTGGTGGTCAGCTGGTCGTTGTTGTCGTAGCCGAAGGTGCTCGTGCCGGCGTCCGGGTCGGTGCTCTGAGTTTGGCGGTTGAGGCGGTCGTAGGTGTGCGTCCAGGTGTTGCCGGCGGAGTCGGTGACGGAGGTGAGCCGGTCGAGGCGGTCGTAGGTGTAGGTGGTCTCGTCGTAGTCGCCGGCCGGGCTGGTGCCCTTGTACTGGCGTTGGGCGATGGTGCGGCCGGAGGCGTCTTCGATGGTGGTGGTGGGGATACCGCCGGTGGGTGGGTCGACGTTGACGCGGTCGCCGTCGTAGGTGATGGCGGTGTGCCACTTCTCGACGTTGAGTGACCACAGGGCGTCGTGGGTGAGGTCTTCGGTGCCGTCGTAGGTGTAGCGGCGCTGCGTGGGAACGGTGGCGTCGGTGAAGGTCACCAGGGCGCTGGTGGGGGCGCTGGCGCTGTTGTAGAACGCCGACTCCTTGACGACGAGGCCACGAGAGTCGTAGCGGATATCCGAGATGACGCGTTTGCCGTCAGGCGCGGTGGCCTGTGCTTGCCGAAGCCGCAGGTGCCCGTCGTAGATCTCGAAGCTACTGATCTGGTTGCCGTTCGGCCCCAGGTGCTTGCTGTGTAGGTAGTTGGCGACCGCGCGGCTGTCGGTGCCGTAAACGTACTCCTCGTTGGCAGTGCCGCTCGTGGGGCGGCCAGGCAGCCAGAGCTTCAACTGCCGTCCGAGGGGGTCGTAGCTGGCGGTGGTGGTTTTGCCGTTGGCGTCAACGACAGTCGTTGGTGCGCCTCTCAGGTTGAGATTCGCGGTGGTGGTGTGTGACTTCGGGTCGGTCTCTGTGACCTGGGTTACCGGGCCGCCCGCCGCGGGCGTGTAGGCGATGGTGGTGGTCTGGTCCAGGCCGTCGGCGGAGGTCAGGATGCGGCCGAGGGCGTCGTAAGTGGCGGTCGACCGCTTCAGGTATGTGGGGGTCGTGCCGGTGAAACCCGACAGCGCTTCCGTACGGGTGGGCAGGCCCCGGGTACCGATGGTGCCGAGGGGGTTGTTGTCGTAGTAGGTGCGGCTGCCGGACAGGGTGTCGTCGGGGCCCGGCGTGGTGGCGCAGGTCGTCGTCGTTGTCTGTGACGGGAAGTCGATGAGCCAGGCCGTCGTGTTGCGGGCGTACTCGTAGGTGGTGCAGGTGTCGTCGGTGGCGACGTTGATGTCGCCGTGGTCGGCGACGCCAGTGATGGTGCCGTAGGTGGTCTCGTAGGTGTTGACCGTTCTGGTCGTCCGCCACGTCGACGACGCGGCCAGCCAGGTCATGGACCTAGTGGTGCCGGCGTCGGTGTAGTAGGCGTAGGCGCTGGAAGGCTGCGCGACAGCGGCGGCGGACTGGCGGTGCGCGGTTTGGTGCTGCCACGGTGCGGTGATCGACTTGCTGCGGGCCGCACCGGCGGCACCGTCGTATTCGATCTCCTCGTGCAGGATGCCGGCGAGGTGCGAGTGGTCCTCGGTCACCTCACCCAACGAGTTCGTGATCTTCGCGTCTCGGGCGCCCTCGCCGTTGTCGGTACGGTCGCCGTCCATCCCGCGGAAGTACAGAGACTTGGTTCGGGATTGAGGCGCACCGGTAGCACCGGCGGTGACGGTCACGGTGGGCCAGCCGCGAAAGTCCGACCAGGTTCGCTTGTCCAGCGGGCTGGCCCAGGTGGCGGCGCCGTCGCTGTGATGCCACAGCACCGTGGTGGAGGATCCGTCGGTCGAGTAACTGTAGGTTTCCTCGAGGTCCGGGTTGCCGCCGACGAGGTCCTTGTCGACGACCTTCGTGACGCGGTACTTGTTCCACCAGGACCAGCCGGGGGCCGGTGCGAGCGGCGGGTAGTAGTACTGGGGGAAGCAGCGCTTGGAGTTGACGTCGGGGTCTGCCTGCGAGGTGACGGTGCAGTCAGACCCTTCGTAGGTCACGACGGTTTCGCCACCGTGCTCGTCACTGACGCGGGTGATGCGGTAGCGGTTGACCATCGGCACACCGGCGGACAGGTTGTAGTCGGTGCGGTTGGCGTAGCGGGTACCACCGAAGTCGATCATCGGTAGGGCCTTGCTGCCACCGTCCTTACCGGTCTTGACGATGTTCGCCAACCACAGTGCCGGACTGACCGACGCCTCACCCGTGGCGGGGAACTGGTGGGTCAGAGTCCACTCGTCGATCGGAGCGTGGGTGGAACCGTCCCACACCTGGGTGGTGACCTTCGCCAGCCGCTTCGTCGTCCAGAACGACGGGCTGAGGTTGCTGGCGCACGACGTGGCGGTGATCGCACAGTTGAGGTCCCATGGCGTGTCCGGCCAGTTCGCCACCGTGGGCGTCGTCCCGGACCAGCAGGACGTCAGGCACCGATCACCCGGCGAGAACACCACCCGCATACCCGGCGTGCCGGTGGTTTCCTGGCCGACGCGGGTGCCGTACTCGATGCGCTCCAACCTGCCGCCGCGCTCGTAGACCGCGGTGGCGTTGGCGTTGTTCGCCAACCCGGTGCGGGCCTGCTCCCGGCTGTACCAGTAGGACATCGAGTTCTGGTGCGGATCCACGACGTGGTCGAGGTTCCACCTCCACCCCTGGGAACAATAGGAAGATGCGAAGCCGCCACTGCGCCAGCAGGGCTCAGCCGCGCTGTTGCCGAACACCGGGGCGGTCCACACCGATGCGGTCTCTCGCTGGTTCGCGGTCCACCCCGGCAGGCGCGTGCGGCCGAAGTAGTACTGCACCCCGTCGCTGGTGGTCAGCCGCCAGTGCTCGCCGTTGTCGTCGCCGTTCTTCAGACGGACCGGATCGGTGATGTTGACCGACACACCGGTCTTCCACCCTCCGGTGCCGTTGCCCGTGAACAGGTAGACGTCCTTGCTGCTGGCCTGGCGCCACATCACGTCGGGCTTAGCGTCGCCGTCGTGGTCACCACCGGAAAAGACGATGTCGGCGCTTCCCGGGCCGGAAGCAATCTGCGTACCAATGCCCGAGATCCACCCGCCGGTGCCGTTGCCGGTAAACAACATCAAGTTCTTGGTCGTGCCGTCACGGGTGATCACGTCGACCTTGTTGTCACCGTTGAAATCACCCGGCGAGAGCATCAGGTCCTGGCTGTTGAAGCCCGTACCGATCTGCTCGCTTTGAGCGGTCACCCAGCCGCCGGTGCCGTTGCCGCGCATCATGAACAGCACCCCGTCAGAGGCCCGGCGCCACAGCACATCGACCTTGCCGTCACCGCTAAAGTCACCGCGACCGAACATCACATTCGCGGTGCTGAACGAGCCGATCTGCTCGCTGGTGCCTGAGAGAAAGCCTCCAGCGCCGTTACCGCGTAGCAGCCACAACGTGCCATCCGCCGCCTTGCGCCACAGCACATCCGGATTCCCGTCGCCCGTAAAGTCGCCCGGAGAGAAGACGATGTTCGCGGCGTCGAACGAGCCGATCTTCGTCGCCGCGCCACCGTTCAGCCAACCGCCGGCTCCGTCACCACGCACCAGGTAGAGATCCGCGTCGGCAGCCCGACGCAGAAGCACATCCGTCTTGCCATCGCCGTCGAAGTCGCCGGGTGAAAACATGTCGGTGGCGGCGTTCCAGTCCGCGCCATCCTGCAACAGCTCGACACGACTGCCATCATCGTCGGCCAACCGCCACAAACCGCTGGCCGTATCGCGCACCAACTCCGTGGAGCGGCCCTGCCACACCAGAGTCGCGTTGTCCTGCCTCCAGCACAGATCCCCGGTCGCGTTGGTGTAGGTCGGGGCCGGCAGCTGGTCGTCCTTGCACGAGCGGTACGACCGCTCGACATAGCCCGGCTCGAAGCCCCAGCCCTCCCCCAGCCACGACGTCTGCCCATTCTCACCGTTCGTGCGGCCGTCCACCGCCCCGGACGAGTAGCTGAACTCCACCTCCGGCTCCATGCCAGCCGGAGCCGCCGGAACGTCCACCTCATACGAATAGCTGAAGTCGCCCGACGGCTTCCCTGCCTGCCACCCCGACGATCCGGCCAACGAAGTCTTGGCAAACGACCCAGTCTCGCCATCCGTGCCGGCCACCAAAGCCACCACCGCATCGGCAGCGATCTCACTATCGGCCGAGTTCAGGGAGTTGAAGTCGCTGCCAGTACTGGCAGCGAGATCGACGCCCGCTGACAGCACACCGGAGGTCGCGTCATTCGTCGACGGAAGCACTTCCTCAACACCGCAACCCGCAGCCGTGCCCGCCCGCTCACCGGAGCACGGCGTCAACCGCGCCAACCGCAGCCGCGAAGCCCAATCCGCCCCGTACGCATCCCGAAAACCTGAGTAGTCCACCTCAAGACGCACACGCGCACGACTCTCGCCGTCGTCCACCCGGTCCAACCGCAACAACACCGGCACACCCGCCGCCGTCGACTCCGCCCGATCAGCCACCTGCACACGCATCTGCGCAGGCGCCGGCAACGGCACAGCCGCATCCGCCGTAAACCGAAGCGGAAGATCCCCCACCAGCTCACGCTCGCCCCCGCCAGGATCGGGCGAAGCCGGCTCAACATCCAACACCGCAGACGCAGGCCCCGGCAAAGAAGCAGGCTCCGTCTCCCACTGCTGCCCGTCAGACGCAGACACTCCACGCTCCCGCGCAGCCAGCCTCTGCACCGGCACCGAGCGATCCTTCACCGCTGCCGGCGAAGACGGGCGCGCCACCGCAGGCACAGGCGGCAACAACGTCACCGCCAGCAACGACGCCACCGCCAGAGACCCCCAGCGAACCGCCTTCTCCAGACGGACAAACAGAGACGACGCACCAACGCCATCAACCACTCGGGGCCTCCCCAGCCACACAACACGTGATCGCGAAGGCTAGGGAGATCAACCTCATCGGTCAAGATCGATCACAAACTGCAACCACAAATATCACTAAAGCCACCCAATCACCTTCACCAGAAACACACTCCGTGACCGTTTGGAGTCCAGCCAACCCGACTTACGGCTAATGCCCACAAGTTAAAGCGAATTGGACGCCACCATGAATGCGATCGCACGAAGACACCATCGGCGCAGACAACAGTAATCGTCATCTCGGTCAACTCATCGAATTCAGGGCTGCCAGCAACCAGCCGACCAGTCGGCCACCGAGTTGAGACTGTTCGTCGACAGGATCCTGATCTCCGGCGGATTGGGGTAACGAGGCCGATCCCGAGTTCGCTGCGGCAGTTGAACAATTGCTGCGGCAACACGGACAGCGAGTCCGCCTGGTCGTTGGCGACAGCGCCACCCAAGACCTGAAGGTAGCAAGCAACGGCCGCCGGTCAGGAGCCCATGTATGCCTGGAGGACGCGGTGCTGCCAACGCACCTCGCGGCCTGGTCGTGAGTCATGTGCCATCGCTTGACAAATGAGCGTTGGCTGCGGCTGCAAGAGAAGCCAAGAGCGCTCCTGAAGCTCCTTCAGCGTCATGGGCAGTAGTTCAGTCGATCGAGATGCCGCCCGACATCGACTTCTGGCTGTCTTCGACGGCCTCACTGCACGCGACCCGAGTCGAGGACTGCGTTGCCAGTCGGGATAGGTGACCGTTGCCTGTGTGGCGCCAGGCAGGGCCTGCGGAATCCTGAGACACCTGGCCCTGGTTCAAACTCTGCGTGGTCACAACGGCTGTCGGGCTCATCGAGTTCGGGTGGGGCGGTGTGGCGAGCACCCGAGCAATCATGCCGGCCGTGTCGCCGTGGGCGTTCTGCCCAATTGTCTGCCACAACGCGCGGCTGAGGTCGCGCACCAGGTCGTCGCTGTTGGTTGCGGGCCGCCAGCGGGGAGCGGCGCGGTAGACCAACGAGCCGGCGGGACGGTGAAGGATGGTGTCTGCTCGGACGAACAGGTTGCAGTGCCGTACTGCGGCGCGCAGTCCTCGATGCATGGTGGCGGCCATGAGCCGCATCTCGCTGACGAGCCGTTCTGGGTTTCTCGCCTGCTGGTGAACGTGTTCCTGAGCGGTGATGACCAGCAGTGAGCGCGTCCACCGCAGCGCTTCGCCGATCTCGGCGGCGGCGTCTTGGGCAGGGCCGCTTGCGGGGGTGGCTCGTAGGTCGGCAGCGGCGATTGCTGCTTGTCGCCAGCCGCCGATCATGTCGGGGTTGTTTCCGGTGGTAAGGACATGCACGGCTAGACCCAATTGGGTACCGGTTTGCAGGTGCACGCCGGTGACCTGCTCTGGGTGGAGCCAGAGCCACGTCCGTGCGGCCCGGATTGCGGCGATCGCCGTATCGACGGTGTCGACCGCCGGCGCGGGGCGCAGGGGCGACCGGGCGGTATCGAGCTCGCGCAGGTCCGGCTCGAGTTTCGCGGCTGCTACCAGCTGCGCGGCGGCGAGGCCCAGTTGGCTGTTGCTCGTCCATCTGGCTGCCTCCGCGGCTGATCGGTACGTGTGTGCCAAGGGCCCGCCGCGGTTGAGCCAGGCCGGAAGCCGGCGATCGAGCTGGATCGCCTCAACAGTAAGCCGTGCGAGATCAGCTAGTGCTCCCTGAACACCGCCTCCGGCGCGGATCGCCCTGCCCTCGGGCGTCCCGGAACGTCGCTTGAACGGAAGGTGCCCGGCGATGATGTCGCCGATGACGCCAAGGGCATCGGCAGCGCGGCGCAGGGAACCCGCCGGGCCGGCGGTGATAGCGGGTGCTGGCGGAAGGTCTTCGTCCAGCATTGCGGCGGCGCGCAGGCCGACGTAGAGGCGGGTCAGGTTCTGCCCCTGCCGCCCGAGGATCAGCGTTGCGGTCGCCCTGTTGGCTTCCTCTGCTACTGGCCGGCCCCCGACCAGTAGTTCGGTGATCCTGGCCATTTGGTGATACAGGTCCGCTCGGGCATGCATGAGGGCGTTGATCTCGCCAGCGTCGGCAGCGCGGCGGCCGGTCACCGCCGAAGTTGCGGCCCGCAGCGCCCGCTGTGCCTCCTCATGCCAGAAGCCGACCGTCATGCCAGGGCTGCGACCGCACGGCGCAGTTGCTGGGCGGCGGCATCGTGGTCGAGTCGTTCAGACAGCGCACTGTCGGCGTCGACGGCACGCTGATCGTGGTAACGCGCAAGTTGCGCGACGAGTTCTCTCACGGCGTCTCTGATGTGAGCGCTGCTGGTGGTGGGGACGGTTGTGTCGACGGCGACGTCGTCGTAGTGGGTGTAGAGCCTGCTCCGCACGTCGAGGATCTCCAGACCGAACCGGTCCCACGCAGTGTCCTCTCCGGCTAGGTGTTTCCAGGCTTCGACAGCGAGGCAGATCGCACCGGCCGCGGCAAGGTCGTCGTTGCCAGCGGCGAGTCGGGCGCCCAGCGTGTTGGTGGCCTCCACGAATTCCATATGCGCAGCATCTGTCAGCGCCTGCATCTCCGTCTACCCCATCCTCTGTGTAGGATTTCCAAACTTGTGCCGGCGTGGCGAGGACGGCCGCCGACGACGACGTGGTGACGCAATTTCACTTGTCGCGGTAGCCCCGCTCCGGATCCCTGTTTCTACCCACGCACTCTATGGGCTAGCTCCGTTCTCCCGAATAGAAGAATGATTCGATGCCGTTCCTCCAACCAGTAGATCCATGATGTCAGCGACCGGCACCAGATAGCGGCGACCGACCTTCAGGATTCGGACCGGAAACTGGTTCACCTTGGCCAGTTCATAAGCTTTTGTTCGACCGATACCCAATACGGCTCCGGCCGTCACGACATTGGTCACGGCACCAAGAGACTGAACGCGCTCTACAGTCCACTTGGCAACAGCCTTCTCACTTTCGTTTTGTGGATGCCGTTCTTTCATGGCGAACTCCTATAGAGCTCGAAGCTCATTGATGTAGGACTGCCTGCGACTAACAGCGCAAACAGGTTGCGAGAACCGAGACGTCGCTCTCATCTGGAAGATCGTCCTAGGATTGATCGAGGTTTCACGGGGTGCCGTGGTCATGGTGGCTCGCGTTACGATGCGAGAAGACTGGCTGGTCGCGGCTGTGTAACAGGTAGGGGGTGCCCGGTGTGTCACCGGTCCCTGGCTGGTGGGTGCCAAGCATTCGGACGGCAAGGCTGTAGTGGGTGCGGCGCCATTGGTGAACGGCGGCGGTGAAGTGTCGTAGTCCATCAGCAAGGACGGGCATCTCAGCGAGCGCGTGATGGTCGGCGCGAATGGTGTCGAGGGCGTCTTCGACGCTGAGTTGTCCTTGGTTGATGCGGGCACGAACATCGGGTACGGACAGGTACGCAGCCGAGCCGAGGCGCTGCGGGTCGGGTATACGGCACAGCGATTCGGCCAGTTTGTAGGCGCGGGACTGGATGGCGCTGGCGCCGTCGGTGTGGGTGCGGAAGGTGTGGAAGGCCTCCGTTTGCATGGTCGCCAGCAGGGGCCACAGTGGTGCGGTCTCACGCAGGAGTGTGGCGGCGAGGGTAAGCCGGGTACCGGCTGCGGGTAGGCGGCTTTCGGCTACGGCGGTGGTGACCGCGGTGAGGTCTACGGCCAAGAGTCCGAAGGTCAGCTCGAACGTTTGTAGGACCCGGATGAACAGGTATTCGTCGTGCACGGTTGAGACGGGCAGCATGGTCGTGCGCATTGTCAGCCGCTCGTCGCTGCTGCGGTCGATGGAAGTCATGGCGATCAGCCGGCGGGCGAGCGTCACCGGGTCGCCGACGGCGTGAAGGTCGAAGCTGAGGCGGTGCAGGGCCGGGGCTGCGGAGCGAGTGGCGTGTCGGAGGCGTTTGCGCACCAGTAGGGGGTCGGGGCGCAGCTGCGGCAGCGGCGCCTTCGTGGTGTCGAGGGCGTGGATCTCGAAGGCGATGAGGTCGGACAGGAGCAGGAGGTGGAGGCGGTCGCGGCGGGCTAGCAGCCGGTCTGCTCGTTCGGTGTCCCGGTCCGGGTCAGGTATCGGCAGCAGGGGCAGGGCGAGGTAGCTGCGGTAGTCGTACCGGTCGTCGGTTTTGTCGAGGACGATGTTTAGGAAGGTACTCAGTTGACGGTGCGGCCCAGAGACCTGCGGCAGGCGTTCGCGGGCCGCTTGCAGCAGCGCGGTCCACGTCTCGGGCACACACTGCTTGCCGTGGTGCTGGTAGGCGTCCACGACGCAGTCGTACGGGAAACGACGTGCGGTGGGTCGTCGCTGGGCTAGCCATCGCTGTAGGGGTTCGGGGTTCATCGGGCTGCTCCTCGGCGGGTACGGCTGCGGCAGCGGTAGGAGGCAACTGCCTCGGATACGGCGTCGAGGTCGTCGGTGGTGGTGTAGGCATGCGCGGCCAGGCGCAGGACGCCAGTGCGGGGTGCGGCGATAACGCCGCGGTGTCCGAGCCAGGCCGCCATGGCCTCCGCGTGTGGCTCGACGAGCGCCAGGTGCGCGCCTTGCGTGTCGACGTCGGCGGCCAGGCGCACGATCTCGCCTTGGGTGGCCAGTCGTGTCGCCAGTCCGAAGACCATGCGTTGGGTGTGGCGGCGTACCTGCCGCAGGTCGAGGCCATGCACCATGGACAGGCCGGCGACGGCGGCGTATACGGCGGCGACGGCGGGTGTGCCGGTCTCGTAGCGGCGGGCGTGTGGCGGGAAGTCCAGGACGGTGGCGTGGTAGGCGTGAGGGTTGGCGCGGCCGAGCCAGCCGGTGAGGGTCGGCCGTGGTCCGTCGGGGTTGCGGACGTAGAGGAAGGCCAGCCCGGGGAGCCCGAGCAGGTATTTGCCGGTGCCGGTGACGAGGTAGTCGCAGTGCAGGGCGTCGACGTCGAGGGGCATCACGCCGGCGGCCTGGTAGGCGTCGACGAACACGGCGGCGCCGGCGGCGTGCGCGGTGTCGGCGATACGGGCCACGTCGAGGCACCGGGAGTCTCGGTAGGTGACGGCGGGCACCGATACCAGGGCGGTGCGCGGGGTGATGTGCGACAGGTAGTCGCCGGTGCGGACCGTCGCGGGGGTGCCGCACCAGCGCACTCGCGCGCCGGGTTGGGCCAGCCAGGTGTGGGCGATTCCGGGGAATTCGGCGTGGCTGGTCAGGATGTCGCCGCGTCGGCGCCAACGGCGGCCGGCTGCCGCCTGGTGGGCGGCAACACTGGCGTTGGGCAGGACTGCGATCTGCTCGACATCGGCGCCGATGAGCCGCGCGAACAAGATGCGGGCTTCGGTGACCTGCTGTTCGCATGCCTGCCAGAAGCCTGGGCGTGACAGGTCATCGAGCATCCGCGCGATGGCCTCGTCGACGTCGACGGTGCGCGGCGCGATGCTGCACGCCGCCACGTGAGCGCTGCCAGAGGGCAGCCGAAGCTTGTGCCGTAGCAGCAAGGGCAGGGTTTCGGTCGTGGCCGTCACGGCTGCACCTGCTCGGGGCAGACCGGCTGTGTGGCTCCTTGGGTGAGGACGGTGCGGGCGTCCCAGAGCGTCGGGAAGCGGCGGTGGGCGATGAGTTTGGTCAGGCTGTCGACCGGGGTGTGGCGGGTGCCGAGCACACCGTGGCCGATGACGCGGGTGGCGACGGTGTAGTGCTCAGTGCGCCACAGGGCGATCCGCTCGTCCAGCCCCACGAGCGCTTCGGCGAGCCGGTACAGCGGGTCCGACGGCTCGCCCCGGTATACGTCGACGGCGGAGAGGTCCAGCGATGACAGCAGGCGGGCGAACGCGATGTCCAGTTCGGTGGTCGCTGAGCGCAGAAGCGCCCACCCGGGGGACTCGAAGCCGGATCCGTTGCCCAGTGCGGTGCGGATGACGGCGAACCGGGCCGGCGGCAGAGACCGCAGCATGTGGAGCTGCTCGGTGATCAGGCGCAGCGCTTCCGCGGCGCGATGCAGCAGCAGTTCGGCCGCGGACGGTCGGTCGGCGTCGAGGTGCGCCAGGGCCCGCATCAGGTGGGAGCGGGTGAGTTTCAGCCACAGCTCGGTGCTCTGGTGCACGATCTGGAACAGCAGCTCGTCGGCGTGAACCCACTCCCCCGGCCCTCGTTGCAGGGATAGCAGGTCTTCGGTGCGCATGTAGCGGGCGTAGTCGGTGTCACCGGTTCCCGGCAGCACAGCGGGCAGAGGGGACGTAGGCATGGAACTCTCCAAGGGCGTTCGGGCAACTGCCCGGGTGGCTTTCGCGTCAGGTCGAGGCGTGCCGGTGGCACATGCAGGTCAGGTGCGCAGGGCGGCGAGCGTGGAGGCCGCTACGGTGCGCACTCGGGCGGGCAGGTCCCCGTGCAGGACCGTCCCGGGACGCAGCGGTGCGGCGGTGACAGTCAGGTAGAGGTTCGCGTCATAGGCGCAGATGGTGAAGCCGCTAGCCCGGTCTGCGTAGGCGTAGGCGGCGGCCCCAAGGCCGATGACGTCCATGCTCGGGCCATCAGGCTGCTGGGCCTGGCGCAGGCCCTCGTACATGAGTTTGCCGGAGCCGGGTGCCCCGATGTCGGCGCGTGCAGTCACCACGATGCCGTCGGGTAGGCGGCCCACCGTGGCAGTGCAGGCCGTGCTGACGGTGTTGCCCGCCGCGCGGGAGTCGTTCTGTTGGCTTCCGACCGGACCGACGATCTCGGCGATCGGCGTGAGGGCCAGTTTCGAGCACAGCGCGTCTACCGGGTGATACGGCGCTTCGGTCGACGCGCCTGCTGTGGGCGTCGTTGCCTCGGTCGTCCTCGTAGTGCCAACGGTGTCGGAGGCGGTGGTCGCCGTAGTCGTGCCCGAAGCGTCTCGATCTCTGGACTTTTCAGTACAGCCCGTTGCCGCCAACACCAGGGCGACAAGAAAGGCCATCGCCGCCACTGCGCGGCGCCGCCCAAAGAACGGGTACGCATTACGGCGGCCACAGTATCGATTAAGGGCAGACAAGGCGGGCAGGCTCACAGGATCCACCTATCCCGGGGATGCAGGGTAGTTGCCCGCGCTAATCAACCGGGCATGCTTTGACGCAGACCCGCTCCCCAGTCATCGGGACTGCGCCGCTAACGCAGCAAATTCAGCACAGCCCCGACCTCACTGTCCACAGTTTCGGCTACCCCTAGCCCCATTTGCCGCCCTACTGCAACACGCTCGCACCACACCTGATCAGGGAAGAAGCGCTTCCAGACGCATGATCGAAGGATGCGCCCTGTCGAGTGCGATTTGCCCTGCTCGAAAACCGAGCGCCACGGCGCGAACCTGCTCGACTCCGAGGACGACTTCCAGGTTGGCAAGGAAATCCGGAGGTCGACCTAACGATCGTCGTTGAATCCGAGCCGATGGCGGGATGACTTGCTTCCACAAGCTTGATCAGCTCGCGATTGCTGACCGGACGCCAGTGTCTTCTCACAACGAGCCGACGTGCGAGCATGTAAACCGCGTACCGATGGCAGCCTGTGGTGCTTGAGCGACAACTCCTTTCAGGCAGCTCGGCGACGGCACCATCACCCGCCAGTCGACCCCGGCACAGGTGACCCTGGCGGGCTGACCGCTACCGGCGGCCCCGCGCCATCGGCCGGTGGCGCGCACTGAGGTCGAGAAGAGCAACTGCACCTTTACGGCACCGAGCGCGGTCTCTCACGCGCCGCCACCGCGCGCCGCAACCGAGCCGCGGAGGAAGCAGGTGCCCGCTCGCCGGTAGGCAGGTTGATCAGACCGGGTGCGGGCATCGGCGGTGGCCAGGGCCGGCTACCGGGTGATCCAAGGACCTGGCGCCTCTCGCCGTCACGATTAGAGATCGATGGCGACGGCTCCCCGCATCGGCGAAGGCGTGAGGCGGCCGGCGTAGGGGTCCGGCTCGCCGAGTTCTGGGCGCCATTCGTTGAGGGGCACCAGGCCCGGTTCGATCAGCGTGAGGTCGCCGAAGAGAGCGGCGAGTTGTGCGTTGGTGCGCAGGGTGACCTCGGTGGCGGCGCGGGCGCGGAAGACGGCCTTGCCCTCGGACACGGTCGTGTCGTCATAGCGATCGGCCACGGCGGCGCTGATGTGGGACATGACCATCGCGCTACCGGGGGCAAGCCGCTCGCGGACCGGGGTGACGACGGCGTCGATACGATCGTCGGGGACCTGCTGCAGCACGGAGCAGTACAGTACGGCCGTCGGCTGGTCGAGGTCGATGACGCTGGCGAGGTCGCCGTCGGCGAGCGCGTCGAGAATCAGATCGGGGCGGGTAAAGTCGCCCTCGATGGCCCGGCAGGTGGGGTTGTCTCTGAGGATCTGGTTGGAGACGACGACCGCGACGGGATCAATATCCAGGTACAGCACGCGGATGCTGGGATCGATCGCCTGGGCAATCTCGTGCACGTTGCCCTGCGTGGGGATACCGGAACCCAGATCGAGGAACTGCTTGATGCCGTCCTCTGCGAGGGTCCGGACCGCCCGCTGCATGAAGAGCCGGTTAGACCGTGCGATGTCCGCCGAGTCGGGTATGGCTTGCAGGAGCCGCCGCGCGGCCTCCCGGTCGGCTTCGAAGTTCTGCTTGCCACCGAGAAGGTAGTCGTATATCCGGGCGACGGTGGCGCGGCCTTGGTCATGACTCGATGTACTCGTCGGCGGGCTGCTCATCACGGTCTCCCGTCGCAGGTCCAGTCACTTGTGGATCTCGCAGCCTACGGGATAGCTGCTACTTCGACGGCCCGCTTGTCTGTCCCTAGCGGTGTGGTTACCCGCCGATGGCGGACCGATGTCATGGATCCCGATCGCTGGATTCCCTCTGGTGGGACACGATGATCGGATACCCGCAGGGGACCATTTGGGCGCTACACTCTGACCCTTCGATCACTACTGCTCGTAGTTTCGGGAGGTTGTGTGCTCTGGGCTCGTGCGCGTCTACGGCGGCGTCTGCGCAGAGCGAAGATGCCGCCGCCGCCTGAGCCTTACACCGTGGATGCCTGGTGCGAGGCAATCGGACGTCAACGAGGTCGGCCCGTGTGCATCCGCGACGAGCCATTCGAGTTCGGAGCGGAGGTCCCTTCCGGGGTACTTGTTCCGCTAGACCGCGCCGATTACATCCTTGTCGACGCGAGCCTGCCCACGCTTGCGCGGGCACAAACCGTGCTACACGAGGTCGCACATCTGATGCTTGGCCACGACGGCGACGCTATGCACTCCATCATCGATCCCGCCTTGGAGGTCGAAGCGGAACTCGCCGCTGACCTTTTGTACCAGCAGATGATTCGTGCCGCTGCCAGGTCTGGCCGCCGCGGAGGCGAGTTGCTGGCACAGTTGCCGTCTTGGCGGCCCTCGGCGTGGTGGACGGACCGCCGCACGGACTGGCATGTCAACCAGTTGTGGATCAAGCTACGTGCAGGTATGCCTGATGTGACGATCGTCAGCACAACCACGGGCGTGCAGGTTCCGGTGGAGGTCGGCGGTAGCCGTCACCGCCACCGCCGGGTCATCGAGGTCCATGACGCGCTTCGGCTACTGCGTCCGTGGTGCAGTAGCCAGGTGCATGCCAGCGCGCAACGGCGGGCGCACCGGTACCGACTGGACCCCGCTTTCGTCGAAGCGGTCGCGGACGCTGCCACGCTCGCCGTGGCGATGCGCCGGCGCCAAGCTGCGTTGCCTGCCGTCGAGGATCCGCTCGATACGACATCGCCTGTTGACGTGTTCGATGTGCGCGGGGAGGCCCGGCGTCTCGCTCGCATTTCGTGCGCGTGGTTCGATTCGCCCGTCGTGGCCGCCGAGGTCGCTCGCTGGGTGCCGGTGGTCGCGGCTACCAGCACGCACAGCGATCGACTTCGTCCGTCTCTTGTGCAGATGCTGCCCGTGTCGCCGTTGCCCGAGGGAATCGTCCGGCGCGACCGGTCATCCGAAGCGGTGCAGGCGCAGCACTCTCGCCCGTCCGGGTAGAGCCTGTGGCTGCCACAACTGCGCGTGGTTTCTGAGCTGGCTGGGGAACATCTCGCCGCCGAACAGTGAACCGCTGCCCAGGGCACAGCCGCGAGTGGCCAGCTCTTCCCGCTCGTTCTCGTTGGCGATTCCCGGTGCGATGACTGCGAGGCCAAGATCGATGGAGAGGTCGACAGCTGCTCGGGTGACGGAGCGGGCCGGGCGCCAGCCCGCGTCCAGTGCGTAGGCTGGGTGCAGACGTAGGTAGCTCCAGGTGACGGCGTTGAGCGCCTCGATGCTGCCCTCGATGCTGCCGTAGTTGCCCAGCAGGAGCCGTATGCCGTAGTGCCGAAGCTGCTCCACGGTGTCCCGGTTAGGCAGAGCGTTTGGTTCCGCTACTTCCAAGACCAGTGATGACGCGGCAACGCCGGAGCCACTCAGCATTTCGCGCAGAGATTCAGTGAACTTGGGCGTCAGGGCACGTGCCGGCACCGGCACGATCAACTCAGCCCGGGGCAGCGCCTCGCGCCAGGTGGTTGCAGCCGACAACGAGCGTCCGATCACCTTGCGCGCGAGGTCTTGCAAGCCGTCCTCGTCGTCGATGAGTTGGTAGATGTCCTCGTCGGCCGCGAACACGTCGTGCCGGGAGTAGAGGAAGCGCGGTATCGACTGCACCATCGCGATGCGACCGGTGTTGAGGTCCACGACTGGCTCGCACGAGATCGCCATCCGTGCGTCCAACAACTCTCGGGCCAGTGAGGCGGCAGGTACGGGGGCGGCTTGGTAGGTGATTAGCCGGTCTTGGCCTGCGCGGATCGCTCGCCACATCACCCGCTCCGCGGCATCGAGCAGGTGGTGCGCCTGAGTCGGCGGGCCCGAGGTCATCCCGGCGCTTGCCCGTACGCTCAACCCGCCCTGTTCGTTTGCGACCGGTCGACGGAGCAGGGCCACCGCCCAGCATGCCCGCTGGTAGGCGGTGTCCTTCGACAAGTTCCACGTGACCAGCGCGAACTCCGCGTCGCCGACACGACCGACGGTGGACGCCGAGTCCCGGGCCGCGTAAGACAGCCGGCCCGCGAGTTCGTTCAGCAGAGCTAGGGCGCGTTCCCTGCCGATCGCGTCAGCCAGAAACTGGTAATTCTCTAGGCGAACGACAACCACGTGGCACGTCGCCGCCGCAATTGCCGCCACGCGAGACAGCAACGCTGCTCGATTCGGCAGGTGGGTGTCGGGGTCCTCGGTAGCTGCCAACTCGTGCCGACGCGCATCCTGCGCCAGCAGCCTGTAGGCGTGGACGCCGTCCAAGCTTGTCGACAGGTTCGCGGCGAAAGCCTGCAACGTTGACCGCTCGCGCACCGACAGCACGTCACGCCGGCCCGTCAGGTACAGCCGCACCACACCCTGCGACCCGGTCGCGTCACGCCTGATCTCGTGGCGCACCACTGCTCGATCGTCGGCCGGCTCCGGGGCTTCGGCCGCAGGGCCGTCGTAGACCACGCCAGCCTCCCCCGCCTCGCTGTCGGCGCGCACCAGCCGCTCACCGCCAGAAACCTCGATGTCCGCCGCCCGAGCTCCGAACAATCCGACCGCTCCGGCTGCGGCGGTGTGCAGGACAGTGTCGAGGTCGCGGGCCGCGAGCGCGTCGGTCAACGCCGCCAGGTGCTCCCAGGCGCGCCGCTCCTCACGGATGCGCAGCCGGTACGTCACGGCAAGGTGCAGAACAAGCATCACCGCAGGCAGGGCTATCAACGCCCGCTTGTCGAGGCCGATGACGACCGCGAACAATCCGGCGGTGACGATCTCACCGGCCGCGACGATCAGACGGGTACGCCACAGATTTCGTATCACCAGCGCAAAAGGCATCCTGGTCGCCAACATCACTGCGGCGCCTGTGATTAGCTCCTGGATGGCGAACACCGCGACCGCCGCCACTAGGAGCCCTGCCCCAAGCTGAAGCAGCCCGTTCGCGTCCAGCTCAGCCTCGGTGAAGCCTGGACGCACACCGAATAGGTACATGACCAGCGCTGCCGCCGTCGCGGCAACGATGTCCATGCCGGTGTTGTGGACCGCCTTGTGTAGACCTGATGCCCGCGGGTACCGCGTCACGATCCGCGCTATCACCACGCCGACCGCCGCACACAAGATCACCCACGGCACTGGTAGCGCTGCGGCACACACCAGCGACGCTGTTGGCGTCAGAGTGATCCGGATCGGCATTCTTTGCGGCAGTGGTGCCGAACACATCGCACCCACCGCCATCAACGCCGCCCCCATGAGCGGATAAATCAAATAGTAAGGCGGCGGCCGCCCCGCGCGAGTCACCGCCCACACAAGGCACGCGACCGCAATAATGCAAACCATGCATGTCAATGTAACCAGCGCCCATCTTCCACGCTGGCTTGGCATCAACAGACCCCCGTAATCATCAACCCAGCCCCTCGTGCGAATCGTCCACAGTAGCAGCCCGCATCGGCCCTTCAGCCCCACTCAACGCCCTTACGCATGGCGACACCTCCTAAGATTTATCGGGATCAGCGGGAACTTAAGTGATCAGACGGTCTTTAATCAACACCAAAGCGTCTTTTTGGTCACTACTCGCGCACTGCGGCACCCTCCGCTGGCGAACGAGGGCGTGAAATAGGCGGATTCCGCCAGGTCGCGTCGACCCGATGGCCCCACGAGCGACGCAGCGACAAGAACACGTAGCCAGGTAGCACCAATCCACCCAGTTCTCCCGTGCGATTCTGCGCTGCGCGACACCCACCTCGCGGTGATGCCGCCGCCATCACCGCGAGGTGAGTCCGCCTCGCCTCGCCGTTAACGGACTGGCGGGTAGGAGCCAATGGGCGTTAGGCATCGGCGTCGATGGCGTGTCGGTGCTTGCTGTTGAGGCAGTGGCGGCGCATGCGTTCGAGTTCGTGTTGCATCCGAGGCCCGTCGGGGTGCTCGCGTCGCTGGGCCTTGTGGGCGGCAAGGGTGTTTGCTAGCAGTTGCCGTGCGGTGACGCAGTCGCCGCTATCGAACAGCAGTAGCGCGTGGGTGGCGTGAGCCGCGATGGTGGGGAGCGCGCGGGGGCCCAGCATGCGGTGGAGGTGGGCGGCGAGCTCGGCGTACAGGTCGGCGGCGTGGGATGTGTGACCGGCGTGGCGGTGCGCGGCGGCAAGGACTTTCAGCGCGTGGCACGTCGTCGGGTTGTGGTCACCAAGGAATTTGCGCAGGGACCGGTGGCCGTAGGCGGCCCAGGTGATAGCGGTCGAGGCGCGGTGGGTGGTGAGCAGGATTTGCGCGTAGAGGACGGCGACGGTAGCGGTGGTTTCGTCACGTGCGGTGGCGCCCGTGCGGTGGGGATCGATTTGGCGGAGGCCGGTCTCCAGTAGTCCGAGTGCGTCAGTCATATCGCCGGCGTCCATCCGCTGGCGGGCGAGGTCGAGCCGCTGGCGTGTGGTCAGGTCGGGTCGGTGTAGCCGTCGTGGTGCGGGGTGCCAGGTAATGTGCAGGTCTGTGGCGGTCGCGCCGACGGTGATGCGGCGGATGATGCCGGGTGCGTAGAGGGCGGCGTCGTGGGTCCGACCGCGGGGGACGAGCTGGGGGACGCGTTGCAGCATGGCCTCGGCGATAAGGGTGCTGATCTGCGAGGCGGGCAGCGGTCTGCGTGGGCAGGCTGAGCGGCAGCTGTAGCACGGCTCATGCTGAGGCAGATCCACGAGCACCATCGGCTGCGCGCACAATCGGCAGACGAGCAGCCCTGGCGGCAGTGACACCGTCTCGATGCCGGTAGCGCTGGCCACCCACCGCCATACGGTGGCTGCCGGGATCCGGTGGATCTGCGCCGCCAGTGTGGCGGCTCGGTAGAGGCCGGCGCTCTCGCCGCTGCCAAGGACGTCGGCTACCACGTCCGCGACGAACGCGGGGGTCCACGCGGTCGGGCGCTGGGTCATGTTCTGGGGCATCAAGGGCTCTCGGATCGTGGCGGACGGCTCGGGCTTCGGCGGTCAGGCAGGAGAGAGGCTCCGGGACGTACCGGTCGGGCTTCCCTGCTCAGCGGCCAGAGTTTCGGTCCGTCGGGTAGGGCCAGCGGCAGGGCGGCGTGGTAGCCCTGTCTGCGCAGCAGGTCGCGGACCGCCTCGGTGGTGACCACGGTGCAGGCCGGCCATCCGGAGCTGCCGACGACGGCGTGATGCCGTCGTAGTAGCTCGCTGGCGAGGCCCTGTCGGCGGTAGGCGGGGTGCACTGCCAGCCATGACAGCCAGTGGTGCGGCACCCAGGACCGGTAGCCGTCGACGGCCGAGGTCAGCTGCCTCAGGCGGCCGGCCGCGGTGCCGGCGAGGATGGTCAGCTGGTGATCTGCGAGCGGGCAGGCAGAGGCGTGCGGGTCGTAGCGACGCCACACCGCGACCGCCGAGAGGTTCACGGTTACGTCGACGGTCCCGGTTTCGATGGCGTGGTCGACGCCAACGGCGAGCAATCGGTGCAGGATGGTGACGCGCTGTGTCGAGTTGGGCAGCAGCCACCGCACGACGGGGTCGGTGTCCAGGGCGCTGGCCAGCAGCACCGTGATCGCGGCGACGTCGCGGGGCGTTGCCCTGCGCATCGTGGCGACCAGGGCAGGGCTGGCCACTGCGCCTGCCCGCTCTGGGGTCACGGCTTCGCCTCTTTACTGCGTGTGACGGACGGTGATCGGGCCCCGCTGCGCTGGCGTGGGCTGCGGCTCATCGGGTGCATGGTCACGCCGGTGCTCGGCTGCACGGTTGACTGGGTGGTGTCGTAGCCGACCTGGGCGAGGAGGTGTTGCCCGGGCGGGAGTGCGACAGTCCATGACGGTAGGTCGAGACGGTAGGTCCGGTTGCGAACGTGAGTCATCAGTGCGCGGCCTCGGCCGGACCTCTGGTGTGTGGGGCGCACGGCGAGGTACGCGAGGTGGTAGTGGGCGTGGGCCGGTTGGCTGCTGGCGATGATGTCGTCCAGGGCGAGGAAGCGCTCTGCGTGCGGGCCGGCGGCGGTGGCGAGGCGAGTGGTGTATTTGACCGGTGGCGGAAGGGGCCGCAACCGGTGGAAGCAGACCGCGGCGGCGGCGAGGTCGGTGGTGACGTAGACGTCGCCGAAGAAGAGGGCGTGTTCGACCCAGATTTTGGCGACGTCGGTCAGAACGCGTCCGCGCTCTTCCTCGTCGGGTACCAGCCAGGCGGCAAGAGGAGTGGGCTGTAGGGCCCCGGCGATCACCGCGGCGACAGGACCCTGCTCCGTCCATCGGGCGGCCCGGATGTGATGCGTCACCTCGTACTCCTTGCTGGCTGTCTTGTTGCTGGGGGAAGTGGGGTGGCCGGCGGGAGGGAACGGGGGAACCGCTGCCGCCGGCCACGCAGGATCGGCCGCCGCCCTACCCCCAAGGGTTCGGCGGCCGGTGGCTTGTCACCGCCCGTAGGTCACGCGGGCGGCGATGGTGATGCCGTGGAGGTACCGGCACGGCCCCGCTCCAGCAGGAGGATGTGGGAGAACAGCCCTGGCCGGCGCCCGCCATCGAGCCACTCCTGGGCGGCGAGCAGATCGCCGGTGGCCGGGTCGATCACCAACGTCGAGGTGGATCCCCCGGCGACGACTCGGAAGAGCAGTCCGGGTCGGCCAGCGAGGTCCCTCGTCGCGCCCCTATACGTGATCCCAGGAATCGTCGCCAGGACGCGCAGGGCTGTCGCGCGTTGCCGTTGGTCGAGGTACTGGTTGGTGGCTAGGCCGACGACGCCGCCGGCCAGCAGCCTCGGGTAGGCCGGCTCGTCGACCAGCTCTGGCGGCACCAGCAGTTTGGCCAGCTCCCCCGGGTCGGCCGGGATCGCACCGGGAAGGTAGGGATGCAGCTGTCCGGCCCCGTATCGGGTCGAGGTCTGCGCCGCCCGGCTGAACTGGTCACGATCGTCGGGCGTGAGCTGGTGGTTTACGCCCCACAGGTCCGGTGCCCGGCGGCTGATCTCTCGGCCTGAGCCGTCTCTGTCGTGGCGCCAGCGTCGTAGGTCGGTGAGAACGATCGTGTTGGTCGCGCGTGCCCACGTTTGCAGGTGCAGGTACGTGTAGGGCAGCCCGGCGGTGGTGTCAGCGGGCGTGGCGCTGATGGTGCTAGCGAGCAGTTCCAAGCGCTGCCGAGTGGTGAGCCCGGCGGCGGTTGCTGTCGTAGCGGGCGAGGCGGACGGTTGTTCTGCGGGTGGCGGGCTCACGTCTCGTCCTGACGTGGCAGGGGCAGTGCCGTCGCTCTGGCACGCGGTGAGCGCCGCGAGGACGAGGCTGCCGCCGAGTAGTGCGCCCAAGAGACGGCGCGCCGGTAGGACCAGGTGAGTCATGGTTCACGCCCTTTAGGTGCGCTCGCGGGCGTGGATGACCCGGTGTTCGTAGGAGCCGAGGAGTACGCGGGGGTCCGCCATGAGGCTGGCGAACCGGTCGACGTCCTCCTGCGTGATGTCGGTCAGGGTGGAATGCAGGTGGGTGACGATGTCGGCGAGTAGTCGGCATTCGGGTCCGCCCCCGGTCCAGGTCTCGGCGCCCGAGTGGATGCAGTGCTGCACCAGGCCGTGGTGCAGGAGAACGGTTTCGGGCGTAGTAGTCCAGGTTCCGCGATACGAGCCGGTGACGGCGCATTGAACCTCATGCATGACGGCGGAGATCAGGGTGAGGGATTCGTCGTCGGGGCTGCGGTAGACCCGGGGTGGGGTGCGTCTGATGTCGGCGAGGACGAGCCAGCCACCCGGACGCAGCCGGGCGATCATCTGCTCGACCACGTCTGCGGGATCGCGCAGGGTGCCGTGAAGCCAGCGGGCAATGATGTGGTCGTAGCTGTCGGCCTGGCCGGGCAGGAGGTCGCGGTTCGGGTCGAGCTGCTGGACGTCGATAACGGGGGTGCCGGTCAGGTGGCTGGTGTCGGTGTCAACGGCGGTGACGGCCCCGTAGCGGCCGACGAGCTGCGCCAGGCGGGCGGTGATCTCGCCGGTACCGGCGCCAACCTCCAGTACCCGCTGGTTGACTTTGATGTCGAGGTGGTCCAGGACGTTGTGGATGCTCGGGTTGAGCAGCTGGTGTATCGGCGCGGGGTGGGTCGGCAGTGTGGTCGTCATGGCGTTCCTTGGGTGTCGGTGTGGTGGGTGATGCCGGCGGCATCAGGTGCTCAGTTGGTCCTCGCGGGGACGTGCCGGTTTCGCACGGCAGCGATGGTGGGCCTCGTTCCGGTCATGGGTGGTAGGCGGCGGTGGTGGTGGGTAAATGGGCGTGCCAGCGCAGGTCGATGGCGTGTGGTGTGCGGACGAAAACCTGGTCGACCATGCGGACAAGGTGTTGGCGCAGGTCCGCTCGGGTGGACTGGCGCCACCGGTAGTAGGTGATGAGGGGTCGTTCGGTGGCGGTGCGCCTGTCGTGGGCGGCGGCATGCCCGACGACGAGGGCCTCCAGGTATGCGGCGTCGTGCAGGGTGAAGCAGAAGCAGACGTAGAAGCGGCGTCGTGGGGTGGCGGCGTAGGGCTGGAGTGTCTGCCCGCAGGTGGTGCAGCTGGCCAGGTCGGTGAGCAGCCACAGGCTGATGTCGTCGTCGGTCACGGCTCCACCAGCACGTGGTTGGTGGTGGGTGGGGTGGTTGGCGACCGTGTCCGGGTCAGCGTCGCCAACCACCCGCCGCCGCCCGCTACGGGGTGTGCCGTGCGGGCGGCGGCGTCCACCCGGCGCGGCCGGGCCGCTGCGCCGGATGAACAGCGGCAAGGCACGGGGGTGACCCCACCGCATCGGAAACGATCGTGGGTTGCAGTCATGACGGTGTCGGTGTGGTGGTCGAGACGGTGAGCAGGTCGTGCAGTTCGGTGGGGTACTCGCGTAGATCGGCTGTGGCGACGTGGTGGGTGATCCGGGTGCGGTCCAGGACGGCGATGTCGTGCGCGACCTGACAGGCCAGTGCGAGGTTCTGTTCGGCGAGCAGGACCGCGGTGCCTTCGGCGGCGAGGCCGGTGATGATCGCCGCGAGGTGGCCGACGACGGCGGGGGCGAGGCCTTCGGACGGTTCGTCGAGCAGCAGCACGTCGGGGGCGGCGATGAGCGCGCGGGCCAGGGCGAGCATCTGCTGCTCGCCTCCGGAGAGCTGGTGGGGTTGATGATGGCATCGCTGCGCGAGCGCCGGGAACAGGTCGAGCACCTGGCGGACGTCGATGGTCCTGGGCCGGCTGGGATGCGGTCGGGGTAGCGCGAGGTGTTCGTCGACGGTGAGTCCGGCGAACAGGCGGCGTCCTTGCGGGACCAGGCCGAGACCTGCGCGAACGCGGGCGCGGGTGTCGCACTCGGTCAAGGACTGGCCATGCAGGAGGAGTTCGGTGCCAGGATCGGCGGGGTGTAGGCCGGCGATGGTGTTGATCAGGGTGGTTTTGCCGGCGCCGTTGCGGCCGACGACTGCGGTCACCCGCCCGGCCCGCACGTCGAGGGTGATGTCGGTGAGCACCGGTGCCCCGGTGTAGCCCGCGTGCAGGTGGCGCACGCGCAGGACCGGTGTTCCGTCCGCGACGGTGTCCCGGCGGCCGTGGGCGTCGCGCGGTTCGGGGCTGGCGGTGGTGTCGACGCCGAGGTAGGCGCGGCGTACGTCGGGGTGTTCGCGGATCATGGTGGGGGTGCCGGTGGCGATGTGCTGGCCGTGGTGCAGCACGGTGATCGTGTCGGCGACGGCGGCGACGAAGTCGAGGTTGTGGTCGACTAGCAGCACGGTGATGTCGTCCGGCAGCGCGCGGATCAGCTCCGCGAGGCGGGTGATCTCGTCGGTGGCGAGGCCGGCGGAGGGTTCGTCGAGCAGCAGTAGCCGGGGCCCGGCGGCGAGCGCGACGGCGATCTCCAGGCGGCGTTGGTCGCCGTAGGCGAGCTGGCCGGCGGGCCGGTCGGCGTGGGCGGCCAGGCCGACCTGCGCCAGCGCCGTGTGGGCGGCCGTTACGGCGTGCGGCTGCGGGCGCAGCGCTGCGAGGCGCTGTCCGGGGACGGCGAGTAGCACGTTCTGGATGGCGGTGAGTGGGCGGGCGAGGGCGGGGTGTTGCCAGGTGCGGGCGATGCCGGCGCGGGCGCGGCGGTGGGCAGGCCAGCGGCCGATGTCGTGGCCGGCGTAGTGGATGCGGCCGGCGGTGGGGCGCAGTGTGCCGGCGACGAGGTGCAGCAGCGTGGACTTGCCGGCGCCGTTGGGGCCGATGATCGCGTGTCGGGCCCCGGCCTCCAGGTCGACGCTGACCTTGTCGACAGCGCGGCGGGATCCGTAGGAGCGGCTGACGGTGTCCACACGCAGCAGGGGGACGCTCATGTCCGCCTCCCGGGGAGTCGGGTGGTGAGGCCGGCAAGGCGGTGCCGGGGTAGGTAGGCCAGCAGCAGAAATGCCAGGCCGAGCAGGGTGGGGCCGTGGCCGCCGAGTAGTCCGCCAATCCAGTCGCGGGCGGCGACGAGGAGGATCGCGGCGGCGCAGGCGCCGGCCATGCTGCCGGATCCGATGAGCGCGGCGGCCAGGGCGAGGGCGGAGATGCCCATGGCGGCGTCGGCGGGTGAGACGTACCGGGTGACCGCGATCAGTAGGGCTCCGGCCGCGCCGGCGATCCCCCCGGCGAGCGTGTACGCGACGAGCAGAAGTCGGCTGGTGTGGTGTCCTGCTGCCTGTACTCGGGGTTCGTGGGCGGCGATGCCGCGCAGCAGCAGGCCGAAGCGGGTCCGGACGAGGATGGCGACGACGACGCCGATGAGCAGCGTGGCGGCGAGCACGTACAGGTACACCCAGCCGGGGCGCACCATCGCGGTCAGGCCGGGCAGCGCGATGGCGGGTGGGATGTGGACGCCTTCGTTGCCGCCCGGGGCCCACTGGTTCGCGGCGGCGTGGATGAGCTCGCCGAGGCCGAAGGTGACCATGAGAAAGGTGGTGCCCCGGGCACGCACCGCCAACAGGCCGGTCACGGCGGCGGCGAGGGCCCCGGCGGCGGCAGCCGCGAGTAGGTGGACCGGGCCGAGGCTGGTCAGCGTGGCGATGCTCGCGGCGGTGTAGGCGCCGACGGTCAGGTAGGCGGCCTGTCCCAGCGGCGCGAGCCCGGCGAGGCCGGCCAGGAGTTGGGTGCTCATCGCGAGCACGGCCATGACCAGGGCGGTGGCGGCAAGGGAGATCAGGTAGGCGTTGACCAGCCACGGCAGTCCCACCGCTGCCGCCAAGCCTAGGGCCCCGATCGTCGGTAGGGCCCAGGACGGCAGCCGAACCGGCCGGCGAGCCGGGGTGCCAGTGGACGCGGGGGTGGGAGTGAGGGTGGTGGTCATGCGGGCCGTCCCGGCAGTGCGGTGCGCTGACGGAGGGTAAGCGCGGCGAGCATCGCGGCGGCGAGAACGAATGCGGCGGCCCCAGGGACGAGGGCGACGCCGAGGGTGAGGATCTGCCCGACGCCGAGGGCGGCGAGCAGTGCGCCGCGGATGCTGCCGAGACCGCCGACGACGCAGACGATCAACGAGTAGACCAGGATGGTGGTGTCCACCCCCGGCGAGGGGCCGATAACCGGTGCGCCGAGGACCCCGGCGGTCACGGCGAGGACTCCCCCACCCACCAACACCCCGGTCCGGACGATGCCGGTGCGTAGGCCGGTGGCGGCGGCCATGCCCGCATCGGCGACCACCGCCCGCACGACCGCTCCGGCGCGGGACCGCTCGACGAGCATGAACAGCGCCGCCACCACCGCGAGGCCGACCGCGATGAACAGCAGCCGGTAGACCGGGTACTGGAAACCGCCCAGGCTCACCGAGCCGGCGACCGCCCGGGGCGGATCAACCGAGCGCGGCTCGGCGCCGAACACGAAGCTGAACTGGTCGGCGGCGATGTAGGCGATGCCGAGCGTGGCCAGCACCTGATCCAACGGTCGGTCGGTCAGCGGGCGCACCGCGGCGGCCAGACCTGCTCCCCCGAGGCTGCCGAGCAGCACGGCGGCGGCCAGCGCGAGAGCAAGACCGGTCCAGCCGCCGTCGGCGTAGTGCCAGGCAAGGTAGGCCCCAGCGAGGTAGAGAGTGCCGTGAGCCATGCTGAACACCCCGGCAACGCCGAAGATCAACGTCAGTCCGGCGGCGATGGTGAACAGCAGCAACCCGTACGCGACACCATCCAGTGCGGTGATCGTGTAGGCGTTGACGAGCCCGCTCCAGCCCACGACACTCCCCCTTTTTCTCTGGTTTTGCCGATCAGGCCTGGGTGATGCGGCGGCCGACGGTGGTGTGCATCAGGTAGCCCGACAGCAGCAGCTCCGGGTCCATCAGCACCTCCCGCAGCTCGGTCAGGTCCTCGCGGGTCATGCCGGCGTCGAGCAATTCGGCCTCGCGCTGGATGGAGTTGGAGCGGTGCAGCAGGCAGATGCCGGTGCCGCCGCGCCACGACCGGGACTCGATGTGGCTCTCGACATCGGCCAGGCCGGCGCGCAGCATCGCCTCCGGTGCCCGTTTGGCCCATCCCATGTCCGCCCCACGCGACTCGCCGAAGGCGAGCAAGCCGTCGTGGAACTGTTCGAGCAGCTCGGTGGCACGCTGGTGGGGGCTGCGGCGGATCATGTCCCGCCAGGTGCAGTCCCAGTCGGCCACCACGAGCACCCCGCCCGGAGCGAGGGCTTCAGTAAGTCGGGCGAGGACCTGCTCCCGTTCGGGCAGGTGCATCAGCACCAGCCGCGCCACGACCGCCTGCTGCGAGCCCTCCAGCTTCAGGTGCCGAATGTCTCCAGCCCGCACAGTGATGTTGGGGCCGGTGGGGATGTGGCGAGGGTCCAGGTCCACGGCGGTCACGTGCCCGCCCGGGGCGACCTGGTCGGACAGCCAGGCGGTCAGCGTGCCCGCCCCGGCACCGACGTCGGTGACGCTCCAGCCCGGCGCCAAGCCGGCCTCGACCAGGATCCGGCGGGTGCCGGCGTCGAGGATCTCCCCGAGGTGGCGAAGCTGGTTCTTGGCTTCGTCGGTGGCGTTGTCGAACATGTACCCGGCGATCTGCTCGCCGGCGGTGGTCGTGGTCATCGTGTCTGTCCTTCGTTCTCAGGAGCCGAGGGTGGTGAGCGTCTGCACGGTGCGGTTGACCCACACCTGCCCGTCTTGGGCGACCTCGCGCAGGTAGTACGCCTGCACGGGGGTGTGGTTGGTCGGCCCGAACTGCCAGGCACCCCGGGGTGAGTCGATCGACCCGACCCGCGACAGCGCCGCCGTCAGCGACCGCGAGGTCAACTCACCGCCCGCCTCGTCTCCTTCGGCAGCCGACGACGCGGCCAAACCGAATGCCGCTGGGCTACCGGAAGCCGGTGACGTCGTGGTGGCAGGGGTGGCCGCCGGGGCGTCGGGGCGGGTGAGCGCCTCCGCTATCGCCTTGTCCAGCACGAGGGCCGCGTCCCAGGAACAGACGTGGTAGAGGTTCGGCAGGCGCCCGTCGTTGGCCGCCGTGTAGCGGCGCACGAAGTCCCGGTTGGCCGCGTTGTCCAGCGTTGTCGAGTAGTTCAGCGCGGTGTAGACGCCCTTGGCCTGCTGCCCCAAGGCCGCGAGCGGCGCGCCCTCGGTGAGGAAGCCCGAGGCGTACAGCGGCACATCGACGCCGTACTGCCTGTACTGCTTGACGAACTCGATCGCGGACGCGCCGGCGTAGAAGGTGTAGACCGCCGCCGGAGCAGCCTGCTTGATCTTCGTCAGGTAAGGGGAGAACTCGGTGGTCGGGGCCGGCGCCCACGGCGTCCACGTCGGCTCGCCGCCCGGGTTGGCCAGCTTCCCGCCTGCCTTGCGGAACGTGTCGACGAACCCGGCGATTTGGTCGCGTCCGCCGATGTAGTCGGGGCCGATTACCCATACCCGGCCGTCGCCGACCTTTTGCCGCAGGTAGCCGGCGATCGACGCGCCGGTCTCCTGACTCAGCCACGACGTCGACCACAGGTACGTCGGGTCGGCGACTGTGGAGGGCCGGCCGCCGGTGCCGATCAGCGGCACCCCGGACTCCTTCAACAGCGGGTACAGGGTCTGCACCGTGTCCGCGGTGCCCCCGCCGACCAGGGCGAGGACCTTGTCCTGCTCGATCAGCTTGCGCGCCGACGCGAGCGCGGTGGCTTTACCGTCGCCCTCGTCGGCCTCAATCACCTTGACGGGTCGGCCGCCGAGCTTGCCGCCCAGCTTTTCCAGGGCCAGCCGCCACCCGGCCGACTGATCGTCACCGACCGCCTTGTACGGGCCGGACTTCGGCACGATCAGGCCGATGCGGATCTCGCCACCGGCGGTGTCCGAGCCGCCGAGGCTCGACCCGGAGCATCCGGAGACGGCGATGAGCACGGCAGCGATGGCGGCGGCCAAAGCCAGGCGCCACCGAGATCGGCGGGCGGTGTTTTGAGGGATCACGGGAGTCGGAGTCCTTTCGTGCGAGTGCGCTGATCAGTAAGGAAGGGGCGTGGAAGACGGGTCATGGGTGGCGGGTACGGCGGTGGTGAGGTGGTGCAGGACGGCCAACACGGAGGCGGGCTCAGTGGCGTCACAGGTCAGGACCGGCACCTGCGCGGTGACCCGCAGGGCCTCGCGGATCTCGCGGCGGTTGCGCGAGCCACCGAGAGGCCGGTTGATCGCCACCAGGTGCGGCAGACGACGGGCGTCGAGGTAATCCAGCGCCGGAAACGAGGCCGCCAGGCGAGTGGAGTCGACCAGCACCACAGCCCCGAAGACGCCTGTGGCGAGCTGGTCCCACATCCACCACCAGCGCCGCTGCCCGGGGGTGGTACGCAAGGCGACGGTGACGCCGGTGGGCAGGGTGGCGGAGCCGGCCTCCCACACGCTGCCCGGTTGGCCAGCCAGCACCGCGTGGCCGTGGCTCGCGGCCCGCAGGAAGCAGGTCTTGCCCGTCCCCGGGCCGCCGGTCACCAGAACCGTGACCGTCGAGGCATGACCGTCAATCACGCTCGGGTCCAAGCCCATGCTCGTCGCCACCGGCACCTGGGTCAGCCCGCCACGCGTGGTCCCGGTCTTGCCTGCTCGCCGATGCGTGCCGCGAGCGCCGCCAGCTGGTAGGCGACGAGCGACGGGTCGCAGTCGACGCGGGCCAGCGCGGCCAGCGACGTGCCGTCGGGCACCTGCTGCACGACGAGGATCCCGTCGGCCATCATCAGCAGTTGGAACTGCACACTCCCGGTCAGCAGTAGATCGGTGGCACCGCGGGCCAGACTGACCAGACCGGACACGATCGCGGCGAGCTGGTCGCCCCGGTCAATCTCCAGGCCGGAGGTGCTGGCCAGCAGCAGCCCATCCGCAGACACCGCGACGACGTGCGCCACGGCCGGCATCTGCTGCGCCAACCCGTCCAGCACAGTCGATAGCTGCGGATTACGGGGTGTGGCGGTAGTGGTGGGGGCCATCAGTGTTCTCCTGTCGCGAGGGGAGGGGTGACAGACGCGGCCCGCAGGCCACGTAGCGTTCCGGCGACCTGTGCTCTGATCGCCGCAGGATCGATCGGTGCGGAAGGCTCGGAGCGGGTGCGCTGCGTCGGCAGCCCACCGGGCACCACGTGTGCGTGGGGGCGGCGTCGAGGAAGACCGGACGCGGTACGCCCATCCGTGGCCGGCTCGGCGGTGGACGCCGCCGCCTGCCAGCCCGCATCGGCTGCGGTGCGAAACCCGCCTGCGTCGTCGGTCTGCGGCCACAACCACGGTGAGCGCGCCACGACCTCACGGAACACCGGAGTGTCAGCCGGACGGGAGTCGCCAGCCGGCAACAGCAGCGGTGCCCGATCGCGGCGCACCTGCGGTAATTCCATGGTCGCGTCCGGCGGTGGCGCCGGCACGGCCGTGGACGGCCGGGTCGGACCGGCCCAGCCGTCGCCAGTCCGGGGCACCGCCGGGGCGACAGGCTGTACCGGGGCAACCGGTTGGGGTGCTGGCGCGAGTTCGGGACGGGCTCGTCGCTGGACCTGGCTGGGCACCACAATCTCGCGTACATGAACTCGGGTGACGTACTCGGCCGGCACGGTCACCTCGGCCGTGATACCAGTCGGTCTGGTCATGGTCAGGCGCACGCGGACCCCGAACTCGCGGGCAAGGCGTGAGATCACGACCAGGCCCATCTGGTCGGTGACCGTGACTTCCACCTCCGGGCTCGCCAGCAACGCGTTGGCACGCTCCAACTGCTTCGCACCCAGCCCGAGACCGGAGTCGACCACGAGGATCTGCACGTCTCGCCCGGACCATGCCGCCAACACCTGCACCTGATCGGCGGAAAACCGGGTCGCGTTGTCCAGCAGCTCCGCCAGGATGGATTTGACCGCGTTGACAGCGCGAGCGTCGATCTCGACCCCAACCAGCCGCTCGACACTGATCCGGGCGAAACCTTCGGTCTCCGACAAAGCCGCGTTCACCAGGTCGCCCAACTCAACCGGCATCCGCTGCGACTGACCCGGACCGCCACCGGCGACAATCAGCAGGTTCGCCCCAAAGCGGCGCAGGCGAGTCGCCTGCTGATCAGCGGCGAACACCATCGCCAGCCGATCCGGATCTTCCTCATCACGTTCAAGGAGATCGATACTTCCCAGAAGTTGCTCCGTCAGCGCCTGGACCCGCCGCCCAACCGACGTGATCATCGCACTGATCAGGGCACGGCCCCGCGCCTGATCCACCGTCGCGTCCACGGCGGAACGCAACACCAGGTTGAACGCGTCAGCGACCTGTCCCACCTCGTCGCGACCGACGACGGGTACCGCCACTCCACCAGCGCCCTCGGCCAACCGCTGCGCCGCCGTCGGATCCGATGCCGCCCGCAACCGCCGGACCAGACCCGGCAGCTCAACGTCCGCGACTCGCCGCGCGCCCTGTTCCAACAACGACAACTGGCCGACCAGCGACCGCGCCACCCGCACCGCGGTGACCACAGCAACGATCAGCATCACTATCAACACGGCGGCCTGTAGCGCGGCAGACCGAACCTGCTCCAGCCACAGGTCATCAGCGCCAGCCCCGATGTCACCGTTCACCGCCGACTGCACCTGGGCCAGCAGGTCCGCCCGGGTGGTCATCACCCGGCTCCACTGAGCAGCACCGCCCGCCAACCGCACCGGCTCATACACGCCCGTGCCGGACACCGCCCCGTCTAGCCGCACGGCGGCCAGCACGTCCGGGCCAGTCAGCGTTCGACCCAGCAGCGCCTGCCACGACGGCCGCGCCAACGCGTCGAACTCACGCAACGCCTCGTCCTGCGCGGATCGGGCGGCCACGATTTCGGCATGCAGCGCCGGGGTCAACCGCCTAGCCGCCAGCGCCTGCAACACCGCCACCTGCTGCTGACCCACCGACTCCCGAGCCCGCGACATCGCCGCCGCCGCGCGCATCTCGTCAGCGAGCTGAGGAGTAACGCCGCTCTGCGCCACTGCGGGCAGCAAGTCATCAAGATCAGCGATTACCCCGCGGTAACCGAAGGCCACCGCCGACAACGACACCAGCCCATCGCCTCGCACCCGCTGCCGCTGCGCCCCAACGTCCATCAAGCCGGCGTCCACCCTGGTTAACACCAGTCGCACGGACTCCGGGACGTCATCAAGCCGGTCACGCTGCTGGTGAAACCGCGATACCGCACGATCCGTGTCCTGAACCGCACGCTCGAAAGCGGCTGGAGTGACCGTCGAGCCGGGCAGCAGCAGGCCCACCGCGGCGTTCCGCTCGACCTGAAGCCGCTGCGTCACCTCGCCAGCGGCTCCACCCGCGATGAACATGTCCCCGGCGCGCCGCGTAGCCCCAGCCTCCCGAACAGAAGCCCAGAGGCCGAACCCTGTCGAGAGCACCGCGGCCAATACCGTCGGCACGACAATCAGTGCTGCCTTGAGCCGAACAGGAAGGTCCGCCAACGGACGCGTCCTCGCGACGATTCCTCGTCTCGCAGCGCTTTCCAACCCCGTCACCTCTGCCCTGGTTCTGCTGGTGATCAAACTTGCTGCTGAAATTGTTGAATCAGGTGGCCGTCATCGTGGCCGGTTCGCAGGCAGCGCAGCGAAGAGAACCACCGCACCGGCCACACCACCGTCGGGAAGCTCGATACGTAACCATTCCGGCCATCCAGCCGACAGCCAGACTCACCAGAATGGCAATCATCAATAGCAACACGCAGGCACCGCCCGTCTGAATGACCGTCAATACCGATCAGCAGTGGAGCGCCAAGCTGAACCAATCGCCATCCAAAAAGATCATGCCCGCCAGAGGTTGACGCTGGGAATACCTACCTTCGGTCCGACTTCGCGTACCGACTTGCGGTTCGACCAGTGCATGGCCTGCGGAAACAGTGGCGGACCGTCCGCCGGCTCGGTCACCACCAAGGGATTGGTGGGGTTACAGTGAGCGCACCCGGTCAGCTCCACTGTCGACCGGGCGTGCGTGGTCCCTGGAGGCTGCCGGTGAATCGCCCTAGTCCGTATGTCCGCCGACGATGGCTCGGACGTGAGATCCGTCGGCTGCGGGAGGAGCATGGCGTGACGGGCGAGTCGATCGCCCGTGCGCTGGGATTTCCGCGGCAACAGATCAGTGCGTTGGAGAACGGACGTCTCGGCCCTGATATTGATCTCGTCAGCGGAATCTGTGACTACCTCGCGGCGGGTGTGAACCGACGAGCCGCGATCGTGGACGCCGCCGCCGACGGTTGGGCGCGTGGATGGTGGGTGGCGGACGCAGAACGGATGGGGATCCGGCAGGCCACCTATGCCGATCTGGAAAGCGGCACCGAGACGATCACCGAGTACGCCATTTCACTGATCCCCGGCTTACTGCAGACACCAGCGTTCGCCAATGCCCGGCTACGCAGCGAACCCGGCCGTCATGGTGACGGGTTCGACCCTGCCGCCGCAGTCGCCGCCCGCGCTCGCCGCCAGAGCCTGGTGCTCGCCGTCGGCGGGCCGCAATACGCCGCCGTCATCGATGAAAGCGCCATCCGACGGCGCGCCGCTGACCCCGTGGTCGTCGCTGAGCAACTTCGACATGTCGTCGCCGTGTGCACCAACAATCCATCCGTGGTCGTCCAGGTGCTGCCGGCCGACACCTCGATCCGAGGACACAGCGCGCCACGATCGGCGTACTCGATCTACCGCTATCGCGACCCGCACGGCTCACAAGCTGTAGCGGTCGACACCCTGACCCGCGACATGATTCACACCGATCCTGATGAGCTGGACCCCTATGTGAGCCTGCACGGCCGGCTCAAGGCCGCAGCACTGTCTGCCGAATCGAGCATTCGTCTCCTCCGCGCCGCGGCGGAGAGTCTGGCACCCACCAAAGGAGCCCTGGTATGACCACCCAGTTCAATGATCAGGTTGTCTGGCGCAAGTCCAGTCGCAGTGACGACGGCAACTGCGTCGAGGTCGCCAGCACCCTCGGATCGATCCTGGTACGCGACTCGAAGGACAGCGCCGGACCGGTGCTGCGATTCGGTCCCAAGCAGTGGCGCGTTTTCACGCAGGACGTGTGTGGACGCGGCTTCTCGTCTGTGCCCGCGCGGGAGCAGTAGGAGAGCCCCAGCGTTCCAGGGCACCGCTCCTGGCACGTGGCGGCCGAGGCCGGCCTTGCGGTCTCGGCGACGCCCACCCAAGCCCGCGCTGACGCTGCGTTACCCTGTCGCCACGATGGCAGCAGTGGGTCGCGGGACGTCACCGGCCTCGACTGAGAACGCCCGGCTAGGGCGCCCATCTGCTGCAGTCCGACGAAGTTCACGGGGAAGGTCTGTCGGTGCCTCGTCATCCGGAGACGGTGATCACGCCGAACGCACAGCTCGCGACGAGACGCGCGGGCTTGTCGTCGCCGCGGCGACCCGGACAGCGCATGTCCCGGACAGAGCTGGCCGACGCCGTGAACATCGCCCTCGATCGGCTCTATCCGGGCCACGACCTCACCGCCCAGTATGTTGACCACCGATGGGTTGGCAAGCTGGAACGCGGAGAGAGCCGATGGCCCAGCGAAGAGCGGCGTGCCGCGCTACGACTCGCCCTTGACGCCGCAAGTGATGCCGATCTCGACCTCTACAGCCCTCGGCGCTCCAGCAGCGGAATACCGGACGCCGTGGACCGCCAACAGGTCGCCCAGTCAGGTTCACATCCCGACCTGCTTCCCGCAGGCAGTCTGCTGCAGCTCGAACACTGCGCGCCTGCGCTGTCCAGCGGTGACGTGCACCGAACAATCCCCGTCCCGACAGGACAGCACTTCCCTGGAGCGCTCATCGACGTCGAGGTATACCCAGCGGTCGACGACGGCCGCGTCCTCGCCACCATCCCCCCTTGCGGCACGCACCGGGGGTGGCGCCGGTCGGTTCAGCGGCGGCTGATCTTGGGGCACGTAGACGCACTGGATCGTCCTGGTGTGTTCGCGCTCGACTCTCGACAGGCGGATCGGCACCTGATCGAAGCCGGTCGGGACGCCCACTTGCTCATCCCTCGCGCGTACCAGCTCGACGCGATCACCACCGGCGTCATATGGGCGGTAACGAACCTCGACCTGTCGCTGCTGCTGGACGACGCCCGTTTGGACGCCGCCCGAGCCGCAGCGTCGCCGTACAGACACCTGACCCGGTCCGCCGCCAGCCACGACATCGCCGAGGACCTGGAATCAGTGTCGCGGCTGTGGATGGGATCAGCGTTCTGCGCCGACCACATCCGCCGCCACAGCCATGTCCTGTCCGACGTGCCCGTCTACTGGACCCGGGAGCAACGCGGGGAGGAAGCCAGCACGTGGCTGCTGTTCCGCCACAAACTGCGCTACCTGCGCGACACCGCCGAACGGTTCCAAAGCAGCTCCCAACCGATGACGAGGATGTTCTGCCTACCCCCGCACGCGGTAGCCGCGTCCTCGATGTCCGAACGGATCCTGCTGCTGCTCGCCATGGCATTGATGGAATCCGTCGGAATCCACACCGCGGTCACCGATGACCCGGAGTACACCGCGCTGCCCGGGCTTGTCATGGACAGCAGACGCGCAATCATGGCCACCTGGATTCGCGGCGATGACGTCTGGCACGTCGATGTCACCGACGACTCCCACACCATCGCCACCTACCGTGACGCTCTCGGCGACGTGCTAGCTCACTCCGTGACCGCTAGCGACACCCCCGGCGGACGGCTCCGTCACCTGGCCGACCACCTCAGCCTCGACTGGCACTGGCTGCAAGGCCGCTGCGCCGACCTCGGCCAATACGGATTCGCCGGACTCGCCGAGCCCCGCAGCCGCCTGCTCTCCCTCGACGGCGTCGACCAGGCATGCCGCTTCATCGGCACCATGCCGTAATAGGCTTCCCGCACCCGCCGCGACCGCCGGAAGGAACGATCGTGTCCCCGCCCCCGCCAGAACTCGTGCCGAACGTCGTCGTGTTCGGTCTTGGCGGCACGATCGCCATGACCAGCGGCACCGGCGACGGCGTCAGCCCCACTCTGTCCGCTCGCGACCTGGTCGACGCCGTACCCGGACTGGCCCCGACCGGAATCGACATCAAGGTGGTCGACTTCCGCCGCCGCCCCGGCGCCTCCCTCACCTTCGCTGACATCACCGCGCTCGCTGCAGCGGCGACCCGCGAACTCGCCGCCGGCGCCACCGGCGTCGTCGTCACCCAGGGCACCGACACGATCGAGGAAACCGCGTACCTGCTCGACCTGCTGCACCACCGCCCCGAACCCCTGGTCGTCACCGGTGCGATGCGCAACCCCACCCTCGCCGGCGCGGACGGACCCGCCAACCTCCTCGCCGCGATCCAGACCGCCGCATCCCCCACCACCCGCGGCCAGGGCTGCCTCGTCGTCCTCGCCGACGAGATTCACACCGCCCGCTGGGTCGCCAAAACCCACTCCACCCACGGCGGCACCTTCCGCTCACCGGACACCGGCCCCATCGGCTACGTGGTCGAAGGCGTCGTGCGCCTGCTGACCCGCGTGCCGTACCGATTCACCATCCCCGCCCCGCACCAAGACGAGCGCCCCCGCGTCGGCCTCTACACGGTCAGCCTCGACGACGACCCGGCCCTCCTCAACGCCATCGCCGACTGCTGCGACGGCCTCGTCATTGCAGGCTTCGGAGGCGGCCACGTACCCGAACCCCTCGTCGACCCGCTCACCACCCTCGCCGCGCACATCCCGATCGTCCTCACGTCCCGCACCCCGGCCGGCCCAACACTCACCCACACCTACGGCTTCCCCGGCTCCGAACGAGACCTCCTCACCCGCGGACTCATCCCCGCCGGCTGGCTGCACCCCTACAAGGCCCGCATCCTTCTTCACGCCCTCCTCGCGGCACAGATCAACCCCGAGGACATCCCCACCGCATTCGCCGTCGCCGGCAACCGCGCCGAACCGTCCTCGTGGCCCTGGCCCAACCCAATCCAGACTGCCGATCGAGCGGAGGCCCCAGCAGCGCATGCGTAGCCACAACCTGAGCCCAGGACGCATGATTGGCGTGGTCTTCGACCACGGCGACGACTTCTTCACCGCCCTCACCGACGCCTGCCGCGCCCACGACATCAAACAGGGCTACATCCCGATGTTCATCGCCGGCCTGTCAACCGCCAAGATCGTCGGTACCTGTCAACGCCTCGACAACCCCGACGCCCCCGTCTGGACCCACGTCGACCTCACCAACGTCGAAGCACTCGGCGGCGGCACCATCGCCTGGGACGACACCAACCAGAAGATCCTCCCGCACATCCACATCACCGCCGGACTCAAGGAACACAGCGCTACCGCTCACACCAGCCACCTACTGGACGCCACCGTCCAATTCCTCACCGAAATGCTCATCATCGAGGTCGCTTCACCCGCCATGCGTCGACTACCAAACACTGGCCTCTACGACGTTCCGCAACTACATCTCGACTAGCGCCCCGGACCGGGCTTCGGAGGGAGGTACAAGATGGCGCGCCACCCCGACACAATCATCACGCCCAACACGCTGCTCGCCCGGGCCCGCCAGCGCCTTGCATCACCGCAACGGCCCGGCCAGCACCTGTCGCGAGCCGAACTGGCAGATGCCATCAACGCGGCTCTCGATCGCCTCTACCCCGGCCGAAGCCTCACCGCTCACTACGTTGACCACCGCTGGGTCGGCAAACTCGAACGCGGCGAACACCGCTGGCCCAGCCACGAACGGCGCACTGCCACTCGCCAGGTGCTCGGTGCCGCGACAGACGCCGATCTCGGCCTCTACAGCCCTCGACGTACCGAGGGCCAGGCGATCTCCGATCGCCAGCAAGTGACGGCTGCATGGTTCGGCAAGCTGCCAGGTGCCCTTGCTCAGCTTCCGGGACCGTGGACGTCCGGATCGGAATTGCAGGCACCGGCCAAAATCGAGTCGCCCCATGTCGAGGCGCTTAAACGCAGCATCACCCTGTTCGAAGAGTGGGACCACCAGCACGGTGGTGGACTCGCCCGTGCAGCGATGGCCGGTCAGCTCGAATGGGCTTGCCGGGTCGCCCGCCAAGCGTCGGCAACGGAAGCAGTACGCCGCACCTGGCTGTCGACGGCAGCACGACTTGCTGACCTTGCCGGATGGGCATGCTTCGATTCAGGCGATAGACCCAGCACAGCCCAGCGATACCTCGTTATGGCGATTCAGATGGCCAGCGAAGCCGAGGACGTGCAGCAGCGGGCACACACCGCCACCACCTTGAGCAGGCACCTCACTTACGTCGGGCAGGTCTCGGATGCTCTTAATGTGATTGGCCTCGTCCACTCAGACTGGCGGAAAATCCCTCCGCTGGGACGTGCGGCGGTTCGGATCGTGGAGGCTCGTGCCTATGCAAGGAGCCATGACGGGGCAGCGTGCATGCGCGCGGTCGCTTCATGTGATGAGGAGTTCGCGGCCAGCGGATTGGATGGGCCGGAAAATCCAGTTTGGGGCTACTACGCCGATGTCGGCCAGATTCTCGGCGATGCTGGCCATGCTCTCTTCGATGTCGCCGTAACGACCGACAAACACCAGCAGACGGACAAACTTCTCAATCGATTGCAGTCCGCGTACTCCTACCATCCGACGGAAGCTGCCAGATCGCGGGCTCTCACCATGATTCGGATCGCCTATCTCCAGATATGCAATGGTAATTTTGCCGGTGGATTGAACTCGATACAGGCTGGCTTGGCAGATGCACGGGGGGTCCACTCCAGCCGGCTACGGGATGACCTGCTCGCCCTTGGTTCCATACTCGCGAACGCAGATCCGGAGCCAAACCTTGCTGGTGAGCTGGAGGCAGCGCGGGCGCACGTATCAGAGGCCTTGCGCTCACAAATTCAATAGCCCGTCCAGCCAGCAGGAGCAGTTCCGTCTCGCAACGTATCGATGCGATGCCTCAGCTGGCGCTGTCGTTGCGGATCATTGTCCGCCGATTGAGCCAGCCATAAAGTCATCCGCAGCATGCGAGCCAGTCGCAGCTCAGACCACGACGGGGTCAGGCGGACATCGAATTCATACGTCTGAACGAAGTCAGCGTACTCCTTATCGGAGAACCACCCACACTCGTAATAAAGGGCCGTCAGGGTCAGGTCCCATTCCGGCGGTCCGATACACACTGTCTCCAGATCCACGAATGCTTCTCGGCCGTCTGCCGTCACCAGGAGATTCTCCATATGCGCGTCGCCGTGCAGAACTGCCTCGCCGAGCATGAATTCCGCGGCGGCCCACCGACCCGAGAGCTGATCGCGGAGTTGGCGCAGAAAAATGCGGTCGCCAGCATCGAGGCAGGCGCCCGCCTGTAACCGCTCTTCGAACCTGTCGAACGGCGACAAAATAGGCAAGGATTTTTCCGGGATGGCAACCGCGTGTAGCCGACGCAGACACTTGGCTAGGGTGACCAAGTCGGCCGACCGGCTATTTGCCAGGTACTCCCACAGCGACACCACGTACTGTCCGACGATTAATGGCTCCGGCCGTGCGGGGTGAACGACAGGCACCTGGCGCGAGGCGAACCAGGCAGCAATGTCGATCTCCCGACGGGGATCGCTCCCCTTGGCCGCCCTTGGCACCACTCGCGCCAGCACACCAGCGCTCGGCAGCAGGACCACACCGTTCTCGCCCACACGCACCACGCTGGCGTCATGAGCCGGGAGGCCCGCTCCGATGGCCGCCAACTTCACCGCGTCGATCGCCTCTTCCTCACGCACGCGACCATCCTCCCCTCGGCAGGCACCGACAGCCACACCATGGCCATCGAGGATGACGCAGCCGACAGGCGGGTTGGGGCTCGTGGTGCCCAGACCAAAAGTGTGTTCGACCAGGCCGTTGCGGTCCGGGAGGGCACGGACGAAAGGTCGCACCGAGACGGCAATGACCGAGCGGGACAGGAGCGGCGAGTCGCGGCAGCGCGGCACCACCGTGAAAGATCCACGACCTGCTGCCGCCGACAGGCGCCACGTCAATAAACAATCATGAATGTAGGGCTTTACAGCACCCTGCTCACGCCATCAGTATGAGCAGGTACGAGCGGGGTTCCGTAAGCAATTCACTTTTCAGAGCTCAGGGGGTGGATCTATTGATCAATGGATTCCGAAAGAGCGTGGCAGCGGGTATCCTGACGACATGCGCCCTATCGACCATGGCGATCATGGGCCCGGCACCCGCTTTCGCGGTTGGCGGCGACTGCACCTCGAAGAAGGAGACGAGCGGGCTGAACAACCGGGGCGGCGCACTCTGCACGTCATTGCAGGCCGATTCGAGGGCTCGGCCCAAGCTCATCCGGGAACTGGGGCCGGACTACCACGGTGACTACTTCACGGCGCTCAATGTGTGGAGGTACACCGACTGGTACACCTGCTACGCCGGATGCGAAGGGGCGTATGAGATCACGCACGTCTGACTCATGGCAGGACCACGTGATGGGCTCGCACCTTCGGCCCATCACGCGGGTCGGCCAGGAGCGTCATGATCACGCTTGAGCAAGTGACCGTCAAGTATTCGGATGCCACACCGCTCGATAACCTTGACCTCACCCTGGGGCCCGGTACGACTGGGGTCATGGGGCCGAGCGGCAGCGGCAAGAGCACGCTGTTGCGCCTCATCGCTGGTTTACAAGCGCCCACTTGCGGCGTGGTCAACATCGACGGCACCGCCGTGGTCACGGCGTCGTGGAATTCGGCGGGCGATGCCCGAGTGTCCTTCATCCATCAGGACTACCGTCTGGTGCCTTTTCTGACCGTCGAGCAGAACATGTTGCTGGCCGCTGAGCTGAGGGGCGTCAGCCGCTCGCGGGCGGACGTCGGCTCGATGCTCGGCCGTGTTGCGCTGCCTTTGTCGATGCGAGACCGCCTGCCGGCGAAGTTGTCGGGCGGGCAGCAACAGCGGGTGGCGATCGCGCGTGCCCTGATGGCGGGGACCTCGGTCATCCTCGCGGATGAGCCGACCGGGGCGTTGGACGTGGACAATACCGAGCGGGTAACGGACATCCTTGTCGATCTCGGGCTTCGGGAACGACTGGTGGTCGTAGTCGCTACCCACGACCCGGACGTTGCGCGGCGGCTGGACCGTCGCTTCGAGCTGTCCCGGGGCAAGCTGGTGCAGTTGGCATGAGCTCTCGCGTCGGTGGCACGGCGCTGACCGTGGCCTTCATGCGCCACCGCGTGGCGCAGATGGCGGTGCTCACGCTGCTGGGCTTCATGCTGGGCGGCACCGTCATCGGTCTGGCCGTGGCGCGCAGCAGCGCCGAGCGGGCGATCCAGGACTCGGTTCGCGCCGACATCGGGGGAAGTCGCTACGCGCTGCAGACCGGCGATCCCGCTGCGAGCAGGGCCATTTCGATGGTTCCGGACACCATGCCGGTGCAGGACCAGATGGGTGACGTGCTCGCGGGTGACCTCTCCGCACCCGTACTGGTTCGCGACTACACCAAGTCGTCGTTGGAGTTGGGGATCGTCACTCGGGGCCTCCGGCCCCGAGTCGCGGGCGAACTCCTGTTGTCGGAGTCGACCGCGCAGGCCCTGGGCATCGCGATCGGCGACACCGTCCGGATACGGACTGGGGATGGCCAGCGGACGGGACGGGTCGTGGGTCTGTCAGTGGACCCGGCCAACCGGACGACGAGCACGTTGGTGCAGCTCGTGGCGGAGTCGGCGGAGTTCCGGCCCACCATCTGGTTGAGTGACACGGACTTCTACACCGTGGCGGCGCTGCGGCCCGTCCTCGATCAGCGCACGGCGACCTACCAGTCCGTCGACACCGTTCTCGAGGCATCCGCGGGAAACCGGCCCCAGTTCCTCAGCGCCATGCGGTTCGTCCCGGCCGGCTGTGGCCTTCTGATGGGCATCCTGCTCGTCGCGGCGGGTGTGGTGCTGTCCCGTCGGTGGCGGCTCGACGCCGACGCGCTGATCGCAGTGGGGATGCCGCCCGCCCTGGCATGGCGGAGGTTACTGTCGGTCATCTGCGGGACGGTGCTGGCCGGCGAGGTCCTCGGCGGCTGCGCCGCGTCCGCGGTCCTGTTCCTCTCGCGCGACCCGGTGTCCGCGTGGGTAGGGCAGCAATGGGTAGGGATCGCGATGCCATGGCAGGAGACCGTGGCCCTTCTGGGTCTGACCATCCTGTTAGCGCTGTCGGCCGTGCCGATGACGCGCCTCGGCACGCGGTGGGCGCAACGCCATCCTAAAAGGCCCTCGCAGGGGCGCTGGGCGAACCTGGCGGGAGCGCTGGGCGTGGGTCTTGGTCTTGCCACACTTGTGGTCCTGACGCGGGTGTCCCTGGAGTCGCACGGAAGCCGCGTGGCCGCGCTCACGCCGTTAGCGGCTAGTGTCGTCGCGTTCGCCCTGCCGTCGGTCGTCGCACCGATCCTCTGCTGGAAACTGCCCACGGCTACCAAAACGCTCATGCGGCACCTGCATGCGGGCCTGCGGCCGGTCGCGGCCACCGGCGCGGTCGTCATCGTGCTCAGCGGATACTGGTCGGCGCAGAACACCTACGACGCCAACGTCGGCGAAGCTCTGTCAAGCCCGCTCGAACCGGCCGGTTCCTTCGTCGTCAGCGAGATGCCTGACAGCGCGATCCAGGCGTTGGAGGCGTTCTACCGATCGCACGGTGGGCGGCAAGTCGTTCGCTACGCGATCCCCGACGAGTCCAAAGCCCAGCTCCGGGTGACAGCGCCGAAGGTCCTTGCGTGCATGTCCAGCCAGCGCACTCTCAATCCCACCGAAGTGACGGACTGCTTCCCCCGGGAGTCGGCGGCGCCGCTCAACCGGGTCATGCTCGGCGACCCGGGATCGGCACCACGAGCCGATCCACACCTACTGGACAACGGGAAAGTCGGACTGCTGGTGTTCGCCAGCGGGGACGGGACGGCAACTTCCCTCGCCGACAGCCGGGCGGAAGCCGACCCGCTGCTCGGCGGCAACCTGCCCGGCCTGGTGGTCGCCCCGGACAGCGCCGTGGCTAAGAGGTTCGGGCTCACCGCGAACGGCACCAGCGAGGTGCTTCTCCCGGACTTCGCCCGGTTGTCGCCGCGCGAGCAGTTCCTCGTCCGAGCGGCGGCCATCCGTCTCGCTCCAAGCGCACAGATGGCCAGCGGAACCGACCCAACGGCCTACGACCGGCTGCGCTCTGTCGCCAACACCGCCAGTTTCCTGGGCGCGACCACCGCCATGTTAATCCTGCTACTGGGCGGCGTCGCGTTGGTCGTCGCGCACACGTTAACCAGACGCACGCTCGTCGACATCGGCGCAGCACCCGGCCGGAGGTGGGAAATCGTTGCTCGGTGGACAGCCGTCCCCTTGACGACCGCAGTGCTGGCCATCCCACTGGCCATCCTAACGGCGTCCGCCGGGGGACAGCGCACGGAAGCATCGTACGGAAGCCTGTGGCTCCTGCCGGGCCTCCTCGGTGCCGCCGCTGCCCTGATCGTCGGGGTGGCGTTCCTGCGCCCACCGCCGACAACGGACGAGTAGACGCAAGGTACGGCGGCGCTACGGTACCGCCGGCTCGCCCGACCAGGGGAACTCGATCCACAGGTCGCTGCGGCACCCGACGTAGTCACAGTTAATCGACAAGCGCGGCTATCCCGTCGCCGCTGTCCCATCAGGAAGTTCCACGACGATGCCAGGGGCCGGGTACTGCGACTTCCGTCAAGGCTTGCGGATCGGCGGATCGGCGGATCGGCGGGCCGGCTACGGGTGTTCGCGGAGGCAGCCGCTTGAGCGATGGCGACAACCGGAGGGCTACTGGTCTCGGGCTGGCGTGGCAGGCGATAGCCGCTCGATGCCGGCGGGCATCAGCGCATCCTTGTTTGTGCGATACCGGCTTGCAAAGAAGAATGCTCGGACCGGCGAAGGCGAATACGATTACCCGTGCTGCTGGGCGAGATGTCGGCCCACTCGAAACCCGCCGGTGTGAGGTCTATGGTGGCTGCCGCGAGACCGCTCGCCGGCGGGGCCTTTCCGACGGCGACCACGATTTCATCGACGCAATCAAGATTGACGTGGAGCCCATTGGAATCAGCTCCAACGGCGAGAATGGCGCGCGAACCTGTGGCGTAGCAGGTGGAGATCCACTGGTGGAGATCGCCGCTTGGGTCATCTGGCAGCGTGAAGTGTTCAGGGGCGTGGCCACCTGGGATGCCCTCCTCAAGTGCCTTCCCGCTGTGCACGAGGTCTGCCCTGCTGCGCAGATCCGCTACAAGTTGATCGTTGCTGTGTTGGCTGTCCTTGGCATTCAGGACATAGGCCCAGATCAGGTAGGGCCGACGGCGTCGGGTAGCGGTGAGCCAGGGGCCGAGGACGGTGAGGGTCTCGTTGGGGAGCACGTTGGTTTCCACGTCGATGCCGTGGGCGGCGAGTACGGCGGCGCCTCCGTCGCCTCGGGACGTCGGATCGATGATGCTGATGACGACCCGGGTGATGCCGGCGTTGATGAGTTCTTGGCGGCAGGCCGGAGTGACGCCGGTGTGGTTGCAGGGTTCGAGCGTGACGACGGCGGTGCCGCCTCGTGCTGCCGCGCCGGCTGCTTTGAGTGCGTTGGCCTCGGCGTGGGCTTCTCCTTTGCGTCGGTGGTAGCCGGTGCCGACAGTGGCTCCGTTGCGGTCGAGGATGACGCAGCCGACGGGTGGGTTGGGGCTTGTGGTGCCTAGGCCGAATGACGACAGGGTGATCGCGTGTCGCATCGCGGCCAGCTCGGCGTCGGATGCCATCAGAAGGTCGTCTCCTTGAGTTCGTTGAGGAAGGCGCGGACCTCTGGCAGTTGCTGGTGTCCGCTGACCGGGGCGCCGAGCTGTGCAAGTCGTTGCAGGATTCGTCGTGATCCGGCCCGGCGCACGATCGGTACCGCGTGGTGTGCCGTCGCTGCGGCGAGTTCTGGTTGGTTCGCCGCGAGATGGGCTTCTGCCTTGTTCGTCAGGGCGGAGGCGAAGTCTTGGCGATGACGTCGGGGAATCGTGGGAAGGGCTTCGTCGAGTACCGCGATTGCTTCCTGTGGGCGCTGCGCCAGGCGAAGGCAGGCTCCGCGGTGCACCTCGATGTAGCCGCTGGTGCAGTAGGAGCCGTGTTCCCCTTCCGGCTTTCCTTGCTGGCGGTCTGCTGCCCAGCGGTGCGCGTCGTCAAGCAGGCGCATGGCCGTGTGGTGCTCGCCGACGGCGGCTAGGGAGTGCGCGTGCTGGACACGCAACGCTGCGCGCATCGGTGCGGGCAGTTTCTGGTCGTAGCGCAGGGCGGCTTCTGCCTGCACTACGGCTTCCGTGGGGTGTCCGCTGGTCAACCACTGTTGGCTGCTACGGTATGTGGCCCACGCGGTCATGGTCGGGTCGCCGATCTGGCCCGCCCATGCGAGTGCCTGATGGGTACGGCGGTGGCCCGCGGCGTGGTCGTTGAGGGACTGGTGCAGCCATGCCGCGGATTCGGCGTACTGGGCGGCGAGGCGGATGACCGCGGGACGTAGCGCCTCGGGAGCGGCCTTCGACAAGTCCTCGATTGCCGCCAGCTGCCTGGAAACGCCCATCAGTGCGTACTCAGGGCCGAAGACCTTGTCGTTCTGGACCAGGAGGTGCCACTCTTCGCGCAGCAGATGGATGGTTTCCTCCCAACTGCCTGGTCGAGGCTCGGTCGCTTCGCCGTCGTCGCGCGTCTGGTCACTTCGTCGGGGGCTGTAGAGGTCAAGTTCGTCGTCGCGGGTGGCGCCGAGTACCTGACGAAGGGCAGCTCGACGCGCTTCGCTGGGCCAGCGATGTTCTCCACGTTCCAGTTTGCCGACCAGCGAAAGTCCACGTATTGGGTGGTCATGTCGCGGCCGGAGCAGCTGGCGTCGAGTGCCGCGTTGACCGCGTCGGCCAGCTCGGTGCGGGACATGCACTGGCCGGAGCGTCTGGGCGAGGGCAGGCGTTGCCGGGCACCGCTGAGCGCGGAGTTGGGCTTGATCGTGGTGTCTGGATGGCGAGGCACTGTCTCCCCGTTCAACCGATAGGGCGGCCCTGCCGACTATGCCACCGATGTCCCTGATTGGAGCACCGGCCGCGCTGCGTGGCCGAGGGCCGAAGCGGGTGCCGGCAAAGTCGGACCGTAAGTCGGTATTCCCGCGCTGTTCACAATGAGTAATCGTGTGAAGCGTACTCGGTAGGGCTCGTGCGGCAGGTAGCCGTTCATGACCCACCTGCTTGTAGGCGGCAGGCTCTGTCGGCGCTGCGTTGCGCGCTACCGCATCCGGCACCTGCCAGCACCAGACGGCACGAGAAACATGAGATTGGAGCGCCGAGTGACGTACACGGCTGACGTACCGAGTTCCCCGGATCAGGTCGGAATGATCCGAGACGCCCTCGTGGATCGGCTCGTCGCTGACGGCATGATCACTTCCTCGGTCGTGGAGGCGGCGTTCCGGGCAGTGCCGCGGCATGCGTTCGTGCCGGCTGGCACACCACTCAAGGTCGTCTACGACGTCGACCAGTCGGTGATCACCAAGACGGATGAGCACGGGGTGCACCTGTCCTCGGTCAGCGCCGCGTACATCCAGGCGCGCATGATCGAACAAGCCGGTGTCGAGCCCGGCATGCGGGTTCTGGAGATCGGTTCGGGTGGTTACAACGCCGCGCTGCTGGCCGAGGTGGTCGGAGCGGACGGACACGTCGTCAGCGTGGACATCGATCCGGACATCACCGACCGCGCCGAGGTCCTGCTGCGCGAGACGGGCTACGAGCACCGGGTACGGGTGGTACAGGCCGACGCGGTGCACGGCCTGCCCGGTGAGGGCGTGTTCGACCGAATCCTTGTCACGGTCGGCGCGTGGGACATCCCTCCCGCCTGGCTGGATCACCTCGCCCCGGACGGGGTGATCGTGGTCCCGCTGCGGATGAACGGCGTGACCCGGACGATCGCGTTGCGCCGCGACGGCGACCACTTGACCAGTACCTCTAGTGAGGTGGCGGGGTTCGTGCCCCTGCAGGGCGACGGTGCCCGGCCCGAGCGGATCTTCCGGCTGCCCGACCGGCAGGGCCGGTTCGTCAGCTTGCGCTTCGACGTCGGCGCCCCGGACGACGTTCGTCAGCTGGATGGTGTGCTGGACACCGAACGCAGCGAGGTCTGGTCGGGAGTCACGGTCGGACACAGCGAGTCCTTCGCGGATCTTCACCTGTGGCTGGCCGGATTCCTGCCTGGTTTCTGCCTGCTCGCGGCGGACGACGGCACCGAGCTGGCTGCCGAGCGTCGTTGGTTTCCGTTCGGTGTCGTGCGTGGTGACTCGTTCGCCTACCTGGCCTGGCGTCCGGCTGAGGGTGACTCGGGTGCTGAGCTCGGGGCCCGTGCCTTCGGGGCACACGGTAAGGACGCCGCGGCGGCGATGACGGAACAGATTCAGGCCTGGTATCAGCGGGCCCATCGCAGGCCGGTACCGACTTTCGCCTACTGGCCGTCCGGCATCAACGTCGGCAGTACGCCGGCCGACGTGGCGGTGTTGGCGAAGACGTACGGCCTGCTCCAGATCTCCTGGCCGGCGGCGAGCTAGCCGCCCTCGGCCAGGTGTTTCACACCCCTATTCGACCTACCCGAGGAGTGAAGACGATGGCCCCGCCGCTGCTGGAACTCGATCGCACGGACGCCCCCACCGCCGCCACCGACGACGACTTCGTGCTCGACATGCGGGTCGTGGAGTCCACGACCCCGCTGGTGGTCATGATGTGCAGTACGAGCGACGGTTGCGGCAGCAGCTGCAGCACGAGCGCCTGCACGACCAAGTCCTGCGACCCGGTCTGATCCAGGCCGCCTGATCCCGACGATGCCGTCGGCGCCCGCCCGGGCGCCGACGGCGCGGTTTCTTCGTTGAGGGGACGACCTTCGTGCCAGCTCCGCCCATCTTCCGTAGCGCCGGCGTGATCATGGTGCGTGCCACCACGGATCCCGGCGATCTTGATGTGCCTTCGCAACTGGACCTCGCCAGCGACGACGCAGTGCTGCGTGAGGGCCTGCCGTGGCTGATAAAGACGTGGGCTCGTGCTGACGTCCGTGATGCCGTCACGCTGGCGAGCCCCGCCCTCGCGGAACAGCTTGACCGCATCAGCGCGGGTCCTGACACGGTGACGGCCAAGGTGGTTCGGCGGGCCGTCATCTCCGTCGCCGGCTACCTGCTGCGGTGGCAGCGGCGGGCGACACCGTTCGGTCTGTTCGCCGGCGTCACGATCGCCGCCACCGGATCGGGCAGCGTGCAGGTCGGACGGCGCCACCGTACGGTGGCGCGGGTCGACAGCGAGTGGCTGGCGGCCGTGATCGATCGGCTGGAGCAGCACCCGCAGCTGCGCCGTCGCCTGCGGGTGATCGCCGACAACACCGGCGTTGTTCGTGACGGCCGGTTCATCACCGCCCGCCGGGCCGACCCGGGCGGCGGCAAGGCGGTCCCGCTGCGCGACACGTCCGTGCGCTACACAGCGCCGGTGAAAACGGCGCTCGCCAGCGCCGCCGTTGGCATCCGGTATGACGAGCTCGCCGCCGAGTTGGCCGAGCGGTTCCCCACAGCCCAGCCCGAACAGATCACCACCGTCCTGGACAACCTGTTGCGGCAGGGCGCTCTCATCAGCGCTCTGCGCCCGCCGATGACGGTCACCGACAGTCTCACCCACGTGATCGAGACAGTGACAGCCGCTGGCGTTGAGCAGTTCGGCGACGTCGCCGCCGTGCTACGCGACCTGAAGATGGTGCGGCACCTGATCGATGAGCACAACAACCACGACGACCCACGGCAGGCGACCGCGGTCCGGGCCTCGCTCGCGCAGCGGATGCGCGGGGTCGTTGCCGCCAGCCAGCACACGCTGGCGGTCGACACCCGCCTCGACGCTCAGATCCGCGTTCCCGAGCAGGTGCTGACGGAAGCTGTCGAGGCGGCGCAAGTCCTGCTGCGGGTCAGCACCAAGCCGTTCGGGTCGACCGCCTGGCAGGACTACCGGTCCCGGTTCCGGGCCCGCTACGGCCAAGGGTCGCTCGTGGCGGTGCGAGACCTGCTGGCTGACTCCGGGCTTGGTTACCCGACCGGATACCTCGGTGCGCCCCGCGCGCATCCGAGCTGGCGCAGCGTCAACGAACGCGACGCGACGTTCCTTGCCCTGGTGCAGCGGGCCGCGCTCGACGGACGCGACGAGATCGTCTTGACCGACGCGGAGGTGGCAGCGTTGACCGTGGGCGAGCCGGCAGACGTGATACCGCCGGCACGTATCGAGCTCGGCGTGACCGTTCACGCCGCATCGATCGACGCCCTCGACCGGGGGGACTTCCGGCTGCGCTTCGCCGCGGCGCCGGGCTCGCCGACGAGTATGGTCGGCCGCTTCATCCACCTCTTCGACAACTACCAGCAGACCCAGCTTCAGGCCGCATGCGCGCCAGACGCGCCGTACGGCGACGCGGTGGCGGTGCAACTGTCGTTTCCGCCGCGGCGCCCGCACAACGAGAACGTCACCCGGGTCCCCCAGCTCCTGCCCGACGTCGTCGCGCTCGCCGAACACCCCACCGGTAATCCGATCAGCCTCGACGACCTGGCCGTCACCGCCGACGCCGACCAGATGTACCTGGTGCAGATCTCCACCGGCCGCCGAGTCATCCCCCACATCCCCCACGCACTCGACACCATCGTGCAAAGCCCTCCGCTGGCACGCTTCCTCGCCGAGGTCGCCGACGCGCGCACCACGGTGTTCGGCCCACTCGACGTCGGTGCCGCCCGCACGCTGCCGTACCTGCCGCGCGTTCGGTATCGACGCACGATTCTCGCCGCCGCACGATGGCTCCTCACCAGCGACCACCTGCCGTCGCGAGACGGCCACGGCTGGGACTCCGCGCTGCAGGCGTGGCAACGGCACTGGCGGGTCCCCGCCCGGGTCGTGCTCTGTCACGGCGAGTTCCGCCAGCCGTTGCACCTCGATGACCGGCTCGACCGGGCGTTGCTGCGCCACCGGCTGGCACAGGCCGAACGGGTGGAGCTGCGCGAGGACGCCCAGCCCGACGACCACGGGTGGATCGGCCGTGCCGCAGAGCTGCTGATCCCGATGCTCGCCATCACGCCCGCGCGCCGGCCGCTGCCGCACCTCGCGCCGCCCGGTCGGCTTCAGGTGCCCGGCGGCGCAGGCGTGCTGCAGGCGCGGCTGGCCGGCAACCCGGCGCGTTTCGACGACATCATCCGGCACCTCGCGTCGTTCACCGCGACGCTGGACGGCACGGTGCACCGGTGGTGGATTCGGCGACGTCGCGACCTGGTCCGTATGGACGCCGACCAGCACCTCATCGTCGTGCTCCGGCTGACCGCACCCGAGCACCACCCGACTGTCATCGCAGCTTTGGCCGCGTTCGCCGCTGACCTCGCCGCCCGTGGTCTGCCCGGCCAGTTGTCGCTCGTGCCGTACCAGGACCATCCCGGCCGCTACGGCTGCGACGAGGCGCTCGTCGCCGCCGAGGACGTGTTCGGCGCCGACACCACCTGCGTCATCGCCCAGATAGCAGCCGCCGCCGACCTCAACGTGCCGGCGCAGGCGCTGGCTGCCGCGTCCATGGCCCGGCTCGCCGCCGCGTTCGCCACCGACGGGACTTCGGGATATCAGGCCCTGCTCCAATGCCTGCCGCAGCAGACCGGGCCGCTGGACCGTGCACTGTGCGAGCAAACGCTACGACTGGTCGACCTACCTGTCGACGGGCGGCAGCCACAGTCACACCCCGCCGGGAAGGCGGTCGGCGACGCGTGGCAGGCCCGCAGCACCGCCCTGCGTCGGTACTTCGACGCTCTCGCCGCGCAGCGTGACCCGTCCGGTGTCCTGCCGACCCTGCTGCGTGACCACCACATCCGTGCGCTCGGCGTCGATCCCACCTTCGAGCAGAGCACCAACCGTCTGGCTCGCGCCGCCGCACTGCGCGCCCTGGCCCGGACCGCCCAGTGATGAACAGGCCAGCGACCAGCGCCACCGCCAGTGCCGATGTCGGGACGCCGACGATGGATGGTCCGGATGCCGCCCGCCAGTCGCTGGCCACCGGAGCGGCAGGCATCGCTCTGCTGCACCTCGAACGGGCCGTCGCCGGCAGCGGATCCTGGGCAGACGCGCATGCGCAGATCCGGGCAGCGGCGACCGGGCCGCTCGACGGCGGCCAGCACACCGGCTTGTACTACGGCATCCCCGCCATCGCGTTTCTCCTGCACCGCGCTGCCGAGGCCGACGACCGCTACCGCATTGCGGCGGCGACCCTCGATAAACACGTGGCACGGCTGGCACGCCGCCGCCTCACCGCCGCCACCGCCCGCCTGCGGCACGGTGGCGGCGGCTCGCTCGGCGAATACGACCTCTTTTACGGCCTCACCGGCATCGGCGTACTGCTGATGCAGCGCATGCCCCACAGCGACACCTTCGCCGATGTGCTGCGCTACCTGACGGTGCTGGTGCGCCCGCGTGAGCAGGACGGCCGCCTACTGCCCGGCTGGTGGGCCGCCCACGACCCCGACCCGACCCTGCCGACACCCGGCGGGCACGCCAACCTCGGTATGGCGCACGGCGCGGCGGGAATCCTCGCCCTGCTGGCCCTCGCCATGCGTCACGGCCACGTCGTGGACCACCACGCCGAGGCCATCGACCAGCTCACCCAACACTTCGACCGATGGCGCCAGCACGACGTCGACGGCGGCAGTTGGTGGCCACAGTGGCTCACCCTCGACGACCTCAACACCGGTCGCGTCAGCCAGCCCACACCGGGCCGGCCGTCCTGGTGCTACGGCACCCCCGGCATCGCCCGCGCACTCCAACTCGCCGCGATCGCCACGAACGACCCGGCCCGCCGCGCCGACGCCGAACACGCCCTCGCCGCCTGCCTCACCGACCGCCACCGAAGCCGGCTCACCGACCTCGGCCTCTGCCACGGCCTCGCCGGTCTCTACGCCACCGCCCACCACGCCACCGCCGACGCCCAAAGCCACGCCCTCCACCACCAGCTACCCGCCCTGGCCACCGCCATACAGACAGCCGCGCACCACCACGACCAGGACGGCAACGCCGGGCTGCTGACCGGCCACGCCGGCATCCACCTGGCCGCCGAAACCGCACGACACGGCACCACCCACACCGGATGGGACACATGCCTGCTGATCACCTGACCACCCCACTGGCCGCCAGCGTGCTCACCGTACTCGCCGGCACCCCCCTGCAGACAGTCGCGGCGACCGCAGCCATCGATCCCGCCGACCTCGCCGACGCCGTCGACACCTACCACCGCGCCGGCGGCGCCGCCCTTGCCGACGCCGAACACGCCGACGGCCCCTGGTACCAGGTACGCGTCGAGTTTCCCGACTGGAACACCGCAGAGACGACCGCGGTCACCTCACTCGGCCCCCGCCTCGACCACCTTACGAACGAGGGCGCCTGCGGCGGGTGGTGGTTCCTGCGCAAACATCCCTGCTGGCGCCTGCGCTTCACCCACGCCCACGTCGACGCCGTGAACCACGTCCTCGACGACCTCACCACCACCGGCGAACTCACCAGATGGTGGCCCAGCCTGTACGAACCGGAAACCGCCGCCTTCGGCGGCACAGCCGGCATCCGCATCGTCCACGACCTGTTCTGCGCCGACAGCCACGGCGTCCTCACCTACCTCTGCCAACCACAACCAGCCCTCGGCCGCCGCGAACTGTCCCTCCTCCTGCTCGGCGGCCTTCTCCAAGCCGCCGGCCTCGACTGGTTCGAACGCGGCGACGTCTTCGCACGAGTCGCCCAGATGCGTCCGATCAACCACATCACCAACAGCCGACTCGACGCGCTCACTGCCAACGTACGCGGCCTCCTCACGGTAGCGCCCACCACGGACAACTCCCTGTTCGAAGCCGACGGGGTAGTTCCCTTCGCCGCCCCATGGCACCGCGCGTACATCGAAGCCGGACGCGCCCTCGCCGCCGCCGCGACAGCCGGCACCCTCCACCGCGGCCTACGAGCCGTCACCAGCCACATCGTGATCTTCCACTGGAATCGACTCGGGCTACCCGCCCACACCCAAGGCGTCCTCGCCCGCGCCGCACTCGAAGCGTTCCTGCCGCGGAGCTGACCATGAACACCGCCCTCGACCCCACCACCATCCGCGCCGCCGTCCGCCGTTTCCCACTACTCGGCCGACCCCGACCCGCATGCCCCGCCCTGACCGACCGTGTCACCGAAGTCGCCGAACTCGCCGAGACGGCTGCCGCGCACCACGACAACGGCATGGCCGAAGCGGCCCACGCCCTAAACAAAGCCGCGCTGATCGCCAGCGACTGCGGCCTGCCGAACCTCGCCCACCAATGGTGCTGGGACCACATCAACATCTACCGGCAACGCGGCACGCTCACCGCCCTACAAGCCAGCTACCTGCTCGAACCCGTCCTCAACCTCGCCCGCCTACAGATCCGCGCCGACAACGGCCAGCCCGCACTACACCTGCTTCAAGCGATGTACCAAGCCATCACCACAGGCACCAACCTGACCATCGACGGCCGGACACTGCCACTGACCAACCTGACCGGCACACGCGACGATCTCGGCAAGCTGCGCCAGTGGACCTGGCTGCAACACCTCAGCGAAGGCATCCGCATCCTCGCCCTCGCCGGCCGGTGGGACGACGCCGTCACACACGCCAACGCACTCAACGGCATCGGCGGTCACCTCATGGAGGGACGACAAGCCACGATCATCGCTCACCTCCTGCGCGGAGACACCGACACCGCCCGCGTCATCCTCGATGACAGCACCAGCACCCAACCGTGGGAACAACATGTCGGCTCATGCCTCACCGTAATGTGCGCAACACCCGCAACGGCCAACTCTGGTATGTCCGCCATGGTCGAGCAGTTCCTAGCACAGGAACCCGTCACCGACTACGCCGTCTATCGAGCCCGATGGGGCCTCACCGCCGCCACGCTGTCCAGCAGACACGACGAAGCAACCGCTCAACAACTCCTGCGTCACGTGGCCACCGAGGTCCTCGAAGCACCCGACGGATACGCCGCCCGGGAAGTCCTCGCCCACCGCACCGCCCTGCACCTCAACGAGCCACATGAGCACGCTCTCGCCCACATCACGACAACAGCCGGTCTCAGGGCCGGCTCAATGCCCGAGGCAACCCTGCGAACTCTCCGCGAAGCAGCAAGAATCGCGAGCGATGCCCTGACATGCTCCGTCGGAAGCTGAGAGAGATGGGCGGACCCGAGTACGGCACAGCCTCCGCGTCACGCCGGGCTTCCATCACGCGATTCGGAACGCTGTGATGTATACCCCATTGAAGCGGCCAACCTCGGCACGGCGCCGGATCTATCAGACCCTCGTGCAACAGCCCGAGAGGCACTGGACGGTTCGCACACTGAGCGACGCACTGGCGATGCACGCCTGCGTCAAAGAGACAGCCGTCCGCGACACGATCAACCTGCTGCTGAGCCTGCGATTGGTTGATCTGGTCCCGCATCAGCGGGCGATAACCGTCAGCCTGACCGCCACCGGCGAACGAGCCCTCACCGTCGCGCTGCGCCGCGCTCAGGCGCAAGAGCGATCGTGACCAGCGATGCCTGTCGGCTACATCGTGTGGGGCATTCTCGGCAGCGGTGGGGCCACGTCTCCGTCGGCTCCCGCGCCTACCACGGACCGACCCTCGGCCCTGAGCAGTTCATGGCGCTGGCGGTCCTTCGTGGATCGTTCGAGCAGGCGGCGCGGCATGAGGACGACTGAGGCAAGCTACGGGAGACTGGCGCCGATGGGTTTCCGGCTGTGGCACGGCACCGAGATCGTCGCACTCGACGTGGAAGGCAGCGGCGCCCAGGACCGTGACACCGAGGC
>NZ_JBEYEU010000031.1:0-59169 GCF_040634035.1 Micromonospora sp. NPDC007220
AGCCAAACCGAAGCCTGACCAGTCCGGGGTATAAATCATAATTGGCACTGGCTTATCAAGCACCCTGTTGAGTTCTCAAAGAACAACCACACACCACTCAGGCGTCCCACATCGTGGGAACCCGCTTGGGGCAACCTCTTTACCTTACTCGGCCCGCTTCCCGTCGTCAACCTCGTGTCCGAGGTGATCAAGGAAGTGTTCCGAATCCACGATGACGCTCGCCGTATCACGGCGGTCGTTGCTGTCGTGGGGAACCGCAGACCGGCCGATCGCCACTTCGTGGCCATCCGCCCGGCTCCTGCCGGCTCCCGAACTCTACCCGGTCGGCCTCGCGATCGCAACCCCATCTTGGAGTGTCCTCGCACCGCCCGGATCCTCAGCCTCGCCCGGCGTCTCCGCCACGAGCCTGGTGCCGTTGTCGGCCGGTTTGTCCGGCCTCCCGCGTGCAGAGAGAAAGTTACGCCGCCCGCCCGGAGAAGGCAAATCGGCGCTCGTCACTGTCGGTCCGGAACGACCGCCGGCGGTCGCGCATTCGTGATGACCGCCGGGGTCCGAAGGCGGTCCCGGCGTGCCAGAGTGTCTGTCATGGCTGACCTCCCGCGCACCCGGGTGACCGTGCTCGCCGAGGACGCGCTGACGGGACTGCTGCTGCCGTTCTGGCAGCTGGTCATCGGCGCCTTCGTGGTCTTCGTCGTCCTGGTCTCGGTGGCTCGGCTGGCCCGCCGTGGTCGGTCCCGCATGACGACGGCACTCCTGGTCACGGCCGCCGCGATCGCCGGCTTCGCCGTGCTGGGCGTACTGCTTCAGGGGTGAGCGTCAGAGGCGGCGGTTCGCGAGGCTGGGCAGCTCGGCGCGGATCGTCCGCAGCCGGTCGAGATCAAGGTCGGCGACGGCGAGGCCCGGGCCGTCGGGCACCTGGGTGAGCACCGTCCCCCACGGGTCGACCACCATGCTGCGGCCGTAACAGCTCCGGCTCGGCTGGTGGTCGCCGGTCTGCCCCGCCGCGGCGACGAAGCACTGGTTCTCGATCGCCCGCGCGCGCAGCAGCACCTCCCAGTGATCCCGCCCGGTGTGGACCATGAAGGCCGCCGGCACCACGAGCAACTGGGCGCCGCCCTCGACCACGAGCTGCCGGTACAGCTCCGGGAACCGGAGGTCGTAGCAGATCGACAGGCCGACGCGAAGGCCCTCGACGTCGACGACCACCGGCTGGTCGCCCGGGGCGACGGTGGCCGACTCCAGGTAGGAGACCCGGCCGGGGATCTCCACGTCGTACAGGTGGATCTTCCGGTAGCTGGCGGCCAGCGTGCCGGAGCGGTCGAAGACCAGGGAGGTGTTCCAGGTGCGGGCCGGATCCGGCCCGCGCTCGTGGATCGACCCGGCGATCAGCCACATGCCCAGCCGCCGGGCGACGCCGGCGAAGAACTGGCCGACCTCGCCGTCGACCGGCTCCGGCTCGGGGAGCCCCGCGGCGGGGCCGAGATAGTCGACGAACTCCGGCAGGAGCGCGAGGTCCGCGCCGGCCGCCGCCGCACGTTCCAGCATGGCCTCCGCGGCCGCGAGGTTCGCCTCACGGTCTTCCCGAGAGTTCAGCTGACAGACGGCGACGCGCATGGGATCAGCGTACGACCGGAGGGGGCGCGGCGACAGCGTCGAAGAGGTGGCGGGGCTCCCGGGCCACGGGTGGATCGGGCCACCGGCATCGGCCGGGCCGGACACGACACCGCGCCCGACCGGAGTGGTCGGGCGCGGCGGCGGTGGATCAGGCCGACTTCTCCTCGCGGTCCCGCCGGGCACGCCGGCCGGTGAACTCGCGGGGAACGATCGTCGGGTTGACGTTCTCGAGCACCACCTCGCGGGTGATCAGCACCCGGGCGGCGTCGGGGTTGCTCGGCACCTCGTACATCACGGAGAGCAGGACCTCTTCCATGATCGCGCGCAGGCCGCGGGCGCCCGTGCCGCGCAGCATCGCCTGGTCGGCGATCGCCTCCAGGGCCGGCGGCTCGAACTCCAGCTCGACGCCGTCGAGCTCGAAGAGGCGCTGGTACTGCCGGACCAGGGCGTTGCGCGGCTCGGTGAGGATGCGCACCAGGGCGATGCGGTCGAGGCTGCGCACGTTGGTGATCACCGGGAGCCGGCCGATGAACTCGGGGATCAGCCCGAACTTGAGCATGTCCTCCGGCATGACCTGGCTGAAGATGTCGTCGGTCGACCGCTCGGAGACCGACCGGAGCCGGGCGCCGAAGCCCGTGCCGCCGTGGCCGGTGCGGGCCTCGATGATCTGGTCGAGCCCGGCGAAGGCACCACCGCAGATGAACAGCACGTTTGTGGTGTCGATCTGGATGAACTCCTGGTGGGGGTGCTTGCGCCCACCCTGCGGCGGCACGTTGGCCACCGTGCCTTCCAGCATCTTGAGCAGCGCCTGCTGGACGCCCTCGCCGGAGACGTCCCGCGTGATCGACGGGTTCTCCGACTTGCGGGCGATCTTGTCGACCTCGTCGATGTAGATGATGCCGGTCTCGGCGCGCTTGATGTCGTAATCGGCGGCCTGGATCAGCTTGAGGAGGATGTTCTCCACGTCCTCGCCGACGTAGCCGGCCTCCGTCAGCGCGGTGGCGTCGGCGATGGCGAACGGCACGTTCAGCATCCGCGCCAGGGTCTGCGCCAGGTGGGTCTTGCCGCACCCCGTCGGGCCGAGCAGCAGGATGTTGGACTTGGCCAGCTCGACGGCGTCACTGCCGGAGCCCGGCGCGCCGGCCGCCTCGGCCTGGATCCGCTTGTAGTGGTTGTAGACCGCGACGGCGAGCGCCTTCTTGGCCTGGTCCTGCCCGACGACGTAGGTGTCGAGGAACTGGCAGATCTCCATCGGCTTGGGAAGCTCTTCCCACTTCACCTCGCCCGACTCGGCCAACTCCTCCTCGATGATCTCGTTGCAGAGATCGATGCACTCGTCGCAGATGTAGACCCCAGGGCCCGCGATGAGCTTCTTGACCTGCTTCTGCGACTTACCGCAGAACGAGCATTTCAGTAGGTCGCCGCCGTCACCGATCCGTGCCACCTACGTTCTCCCTGCACTCGTCGGCCGGAGACCCGGCCCTTGCCTGCGGACGTGGAAGCGCCCGCCTCGTTTCACCCCGCTCGTTTCACCCCGCCGGCGGACCGGTGGAGCGGCACAGACCCGACGTTACCCGCTGGCGGAGGTTTCTCCGACCCCCAAATCGGGTGTGTCAGACGGTCGGCCGGGAGCGGACTCCCGGCCGACCGCGACCCGAGCTGTTCAGCTGGCGGCGTTGGCCGCCAGCAGGCCCTTCTTGCGGCTGGTGAGGATGGTGTCCACCAGCCCGTACTCCTTGGACTCCTCGGCCGTCATGATCTTGTCACGGTCGATGTCCTTGCGGACCTTCTCGATCGGCCGGTTGCAGTGCCGGGAGAGCATCTCCTCGAGCTGCGTCCGCATCCGCAGGATCTCCCGGGCCTGGATCTCGATGTCCGAGCCCTGCCCGTAGCCGCCCTCGGTGGCCGGCTGGTGGATGATGATCCGCGAGTTCGGCAGCGCCATCCGCTTGCCCGGGGTGCCAGCGGCCAGCAGCACGGCCGCCGCGCTGGCGGCCTGGCCGAGGCAGACCGTCGAGATGTCCGGCCGGACGTACTGCATGGTGTCGTAGATCGCCGTCATGGCGGTGAACGAACCGCCGGGCGAGTTGATGTACATGATGATGTCGCGGTCCGGGTCGGTGCCCTCGAGCGTCAGCAGCTGCGCCATCACGTCGTTGGCCGACGCGTCGTCGACCTGGACGCCGAGGAAGATGATCCGGTCCTCGAAGAGCTTGTTGTAGGGGTTGGACTCCTTGACCCCGTACGACGTGCGCTCGACGAACGACGGCAGGACGTAGCGGTTGTGCACGGCCGCGAACTGGGGCGGCAGGCTCAGGTCGGTCATCGTCAGCTCCTCAGCTCAGGGTCCCGGCGCCATCCGGAACCTGGGCGGCCCCGATGATCACCTTGTCGATGAAGCCGTAGTCCAGGGCCTCCTGGGCGGTGAACCAGCGGTCGCGGTCGGAGTCGGCCTCGATCTGCGCCTGGCTCTGGCCGGTGTGGTGCGCGACCCGCTCCTGGAACATCCGCTTGGTGTAGAGCATCTGCTCCGCCTGGATGGCGATGTCGGACGCGGTGCCGCCCAGACCGCCGGAGGGCTGGTGCATCATGATCCGCGCGTGCGGCAGGGCGTAGCGCTTGCCCTTGGTGCCGGCGCAGAGCAGCAGCTGACCCATGGACGCCGCCATGCCCATCGCCACGGTCGAGACGTCGTTGTCGATGAACTGCATGGTGTCGTAGATCGCCATGCCGGAGTAGACCGAACCGCCCGGCGAGTTGATCCAGAGGTTGATGTCGCGGTCCGGGTCCTCCGCGGCGAGCAGCAGGAGCTGCGCGCAGATGCGGTTGGCGACCTGGTCGGTCACCTCGCTGCCCAGGAAGATGATGCGTTCCTTGAGCAACCGGTTGTAGACCGAGTCGTCGAGGTTGCCAATGGTGTCGCCACCGCGGGCATCGATCGCCCGGAGCGGCTTCGCTTGGATGTGCATGTCGGTCATGGCAGCCCTTCGCTCTCCGTACCGTCCTACCCGACACTAACCGCTCAGCCGGATGGCAGAGCGCCGGTCCGGGCAGTGTTCGCTATCAGCGCAGTACCGCCGAGGCGTACCCGAAAAGGGAATCGGCCGCCGTCCACCGCAGGCGGCGGACGGCGGCCTCCCCGCACTGTCAGTGCTCGTGGTTGTGCTCGGCCTCGTTCTCGGCGCGCAGCGCGTCGAGGGTGACCTCGTTGCCCGCCGAGTCCTTGATCTTGATGCGCTCCATGACCGAGGCCAGGGCCTTGCCCCGCCGCACGTCACCGAAGACGGCACCGGCCGCGCCCGAGCGGACCAGCTGGTCGTAGTACTGCTGCGGAGCCATCCCGGCGCGCTGGGCCCGGTGCACGATCTCGTGGCCGAACTCGTCGTCGGAGACCTGCACGTCCTCGGCGTCGGCCAGGGTGTCCAGCAGCAGCTGGACCTTGACGCCCTCGGTCGCCGCCTCGGTCAGCTCGGCGTCGATCTGCTCCTCGGTCTTCTCCTCGGCCGCGAGGTATTCCTCCAGGGAGGCGCCGATCCGCTCGAGCTGGTCGACCATCGCCTGCTTGCGGCTCTCGACCTCCTCGCGGACGATGCCCTCCGGCGCCGGCACCTCGGCGGCGGCCACCATCTGCTCCAGCGCCTTGTCGCGGGCGGCGTAGATCTGCTCGACCCGCTTGCCCCGGGTGACCCGCTCCCGCAGGTCGCCGCGCAGCTCCTCGATGCTGTCGAACTCGCTCGCCATCTGGGCGAACTCGTCGTTGAGCTCCGGCAGCTCCTTCTCCTTGACCGTGCGGACGGTCACCGCCACCTCGGCGTCGCGGCCGGCGAAGTCGCCGCCGACGAGCTGGGTGGTGAAGCTGGTGTCCTCGCCGGCGGCCAGGCCGACGACGGCCTCGTCCAGGCCCGGGAGGAGCTGCTTGCTGCCGACCTCGTGGGAGATGTTGCTGGCGGAGCCGCCCGGCACGTCCTCGCCGTCGACGGTCGCGTTCAGGTCGATCTGGACGTAGTCGCCCTCCTGGGCGGCCCGCTCGACGGTCTTCAGGGTGGCGAACCGCTCGCGCAGGTTCTTCACCTGCTCGTCGATCTCGCTGTCGTCGATCTGGAGCTCGTCGACGGTCACCTCGATGGTGGCCGGGTCCGGCAGGGTGATCTCCGGGCGGACGTCGACCTCGGCGGTGAAGTTCAGCGAGTCACCGTCGTTGAACTCGGTGATCTCGACCTCGGGGCGGCCGAGCGTCTTCAGGTCGTGCTCGCGGACGGCGGCGAGGATGTTCTGCGGGATGGCCTCCTGCACCGCCTCGTTGAGGACGGTGCCCCGGCCGACCCGCTGGTCGATCACGGCCGCAGGAATCTTGCCCTTGCGGAAGCCGGGCACCTGGACCTGCTGCCCGATCTCCCGGTACGCCTTCCTGAGGCTCGGCTCGAGCTCGACGAACGGCACCTCGATGGCGAGCCGCACGCGCGTCGGGCTCAGAGTCTCGACGGTGCTCTTCACAGGCGTACTCCTTGACGGATCTCGGTTTTAGTCTGGGCGTGATTAGCCCATCGAGTGTAGGCGAGCCGGCCGGACGCACCGGCAGCGGCCGGGGACCGCACAGAGGGCGACCCCGGCGACCGGCCGCGGACGACAGTCGGGGTGGCGGGATTTGAACCCACGGCCCCTCGCTCCCAAAGCGAGTGCGCTACCAAGCTGCGCCACACCCCGTGGCGACGAGCAGTCTATGCCGTCGCGACCCGCCGGAAGTCCCGGGGCGTCCCTCAACGCGCCGAAGGGGGACCAACCGGACATCCGACGCTCCGACACCACCCGCCGGGGATACGGCCGCGCGGAGCACGCGGGTCATTCGGTACGCTGTCGGCGCGCCCTGCGATGGCGGGGCGCACGCGGGCGTAGCTCAATGGCAGAGCTTCAGTCTTCCAAACTGACGGTGCGAGTTCGATTCTCGTCGCCCGCTCCAGCAGTACCGGCCCAGGTCAGCGGCGTTGTCGCCGAGCCTGGGCCGCTCTCGTCTCAGCTCTTTCTGATCTTGCGTGCCATTGGCGGGCCAGTAGCGTCGGCCGTGCCGTCCGAGGCGGGTCCTTGTGCAGGTGGCCGACAGTCTGGTTCCCCGGCCGTCCGTTACCTTCGCCGACTCGTCGATGCCCCTGACCGATCCGTGTTGCTCAGCCGAGCGGTCCCGTTGTCGCATGCGGCCGTACCGCCGGTTCGAGCAGTGACAACGTCCGCTGCTGGGCATCGAGGCCGACGTGGATGCCGACCGGCATCGGCAGATTCGGGCCAGCGTGTCCGAACTCGACGTTACCCAGGACCGGGATGTCACGTTCACCGAGAACGTCGAGGACTATCTCGGGCAGGGTCGGGGACGCGTCGGGCGCCCCGAGCCCGTCGATCGCGTACGGAACGCCGACGACCATGCCGGAGATCCGATCGAGGATGCCGCAGTGCCGCAGCACCTGCAGGTAGCTCCACACGTACGACGCGTGGCCGCCCATTTCCTCCCAGAACAGCACCGCACCGTCGAACCACTCGAGCGGCAGCGCGTAAGGCGTCGCCTGCGCCAGCACAATACGATTGATCACCCCGCCGATCAGCCGGCCTTCGGCACGACCGCCACGCCAGCACTCCCATGACGGGGTGGCAGGCAGCGCACCGATGGCCTCGGTACTGGTCAGCAACGTCGAGTAGAGCCTTTCAAGTTCCGCTCGGCGTGCTGCGGGCGCAACCTGCCACGCCCCGCCAAGTCCAGGCGTGGCCAAGTCGGCATGGAACCCGACGAGTCCCGTGCGTGCGTAGAGCACCAGATGCAGCAGCGAGATGTCGCTGTAGCCGAGGATCGGCTTGGGGTCGGCAGCGATCGCCGCAACGTCGATCAGGTCGAGGTAGCCGAGCGCCGTCTGGCCACCGTCGTGCGCGATGATGGCGCGCACCTCAGGATCACGCAGAAGAGCATTGATTTCCCTGGCGATCTCCGCTGGCGTAGCCGCGCTCCACCAGTGGTGGCGCCCTGCTTCGAGTAGCGGAGCCCGACGCACGCGAAACCCCATCCGCTCGAGCACGACCATCGCCTGCTCGAGGTCGGGCTCGTAAGCGGCATGGAGCGGCCCGGACAGCGATGCGATGACGACGAGATCTCCGGGCCTCAGGGCACGAGGCCGAAGCAGCTGAGGCAGTGCGGATCCGGTCACCGGCGCAGTGTCCCAACACGCGCAAAGACACGCTACGCACTTACCGCCTGGACCGGAACGTACGGTCAGGCGTTGACCGAAGCAGGGTGAGGACCGCTTCCTCGATGGGTTCGATGACCGGATCCCCATGGCCTGAGGTGTCCACTTCGACGACGGCGTCGACTCCGTCCGGCGGCTCGAAGATCGACCGCTTCATGTCGCCTCGCTGAAACTGGGATTCGAGCTGTTGGTCGACAGCCGCGCCGCTGACCGCTCTGGCACGGAGGCGATCGCGGATCACTGCCTCATCGGCCACGACGTGCACAGCGAGCACTCGTGCGCCACACGTGATCAGCGCATCGAGCAGCCTGTGCGACAGCACCGAGGACTCCACGACGAAACTCACCCGTGCGGTCGCGAACAGCCGGGCCGCGTCGGCCATCACGGCCTCGGCGCGGAGGCTGAAGGGACCACCGGCGATGTGGAAATCGGAATCGAGCTGGACACCGCCACCGTGCGTGACGGAAGCGGAGGACAACCCGAGACCGGCCTTCAACTCGTCCCGGGTCAGCAGCGGTAGCCCGAGGCGGCGCGCCGACGCGATGGCGACCGTGGTCTTTCCGGCTCCGGGAGATCCGCATACGGCAACCACCACCGGCCTCTCCCTTCCGAGCATCCGCCGATGGTGGCAAACCTCCAGCCGGCTGTCGACGGGCCCCACAGCTATCCCGGAGTCGTTCGCCGGGCGGGGTCGTCGACCGCGAAGCCGGTCCCGCCCGCGCCTGGAGGTGACCCAGGGTCGCCGCCGAACCGGAGGGTGGTCGTCAGCGGGTCGCGGTCGGTGACCGATTACGGGCGGAGCCTCGTACCCGAACTTGAACGGCCTGCTAGCCCGCACGGCACGGCAGAAAGCGACATGGTACCGAAACACCGTCAGGCCGAGGCGGTAGTGAGCAAATTAGGTCGATCCGCCGATCACTCGCCTATCGTGGCCATTGATCACACCAGGGAATGGCCGAGGCGGAGCAACGACCGCCCTGTCGGAAGAAGTGGGAAATGGCGAAGAAGGTTGCCGTCAAAGTCAACGAGGATGCGATCGTCTGGAAGGAGTTCACCAGCGCCAGGGGGAAGAAGTACGAGGTGGGCTACCTCGGCGAATCCGGCGCGGACCAGGGCGGGTCGGGTGCACCCATGGGGAAGACCGACTTCGGCATCAGCTGCAACTGGCCTGTTGGCGGAAACGACTGGATAACCACCGAGAGCAGCTTCAAGACCACGACGGCCATCTCGAGGTACAAGCTGCATTCCAATGCTGACATGTCGGGTGACAATGTCGGCGGCTATGCCTACCGGCTGGATTTCTCCAACGAAGAGCATTACGACTACGAATTCTTCGACCAGGAAGGTGACAGCTACCGGTGCAACACCTTCAGCAATACTGACCATTTTGTTCGGTACAACTCCGACAAGCCCACGATTGCGTACATCAAAGGTAGTTAGCGTCGAGAGCCGCCGATCGGCAGGTGCACGGGCAGCGCCGGGAGGCGCTGGAAGCACCCGCCCGCGGCCCGCCGGGTGTGCTGGTCAAGCTGCTCCTGTGCGTTGTCGGCGGAGTTCATCGACGCGGTCGGGGGCCTGTCGACCTTCGACAACCCGGTCACCTTGCCGCCTACGCCGGCCTGGCGCCGGTAGAGCCCTCGGCGAACGCGCCGTCTCCACCCTCAAGACCACGCTGACCGGCAACAGCCGGTAGCCCCGGCCCGACCGATCACGACCCCGGTGGACTCGAAGTAGCGGGTGTGCGCGGTGCAGAAGAGCAGAGCCAGCCGGGCGTCTGGGCAATCACGACAGTGGCGCGGCGAGGAACGTCGCGACGACCGGCGCTCGGCTGGTGAACATGGGTCCATTAGACCGGAGCCGGGGCCAGGCATCGGTGGATGCCGACGTCGTCGACGAAAACCCGACCGCCCCGAGCAGCGCTGACGCGTACCCTTCGGACGTGGAACTTGATGATCTTTCCCCTGCGGAGTTCGCGTTCCCGGGGCCACTGCGGGACCAGTTGGTGGCCGCGATCCTGTCCGGTGCGAAGACCTCGACGTCCAGCCTCGTGCTCGGCTACGAGCGGACGGACGAGCCGATGCCCGAGGTGGGTGAGCGCTCGGCGGTGGTCGACTCGGCGGGCCGGCGGGTCGCGGTGATCGAGGTGACCGAGGTACGCGTGGTCCGGCTCGGCGACGTCGACCTGCCGCACGCCCTCGACGAGGGCGAGGGGTACGAGTCGGTGGCGCAGTGGCGGGCCGGGCACGAGACGTTCTGGCACAGCGCGGAGGTGCGCGCGGAGCTGGGTGACCCGGGCTTCACCGTCGACGACGACACCCCGGTGCTGCTCGAGCGCTTCCGGCTGGTGCACACCGTCTGAGCGCCTCTTGCCGTACGCGGCGACCCGGGCGTGCGGCGGCGCGCGCCGTACGCCCGGGTCGGTCGCCCGCTCAGCCCCAGTTCTGCGGGGCGGGCTGGCGGGTGGTGGCGTTCAACCGGTTGAAGAAGTTGGTGGTGGCGAGCCAGAGCACCAGCGCGGCCAGTTCCTTCTCCTCGAAGTGCCGGGCGGCCTCGTCCCACACCTCGTCGGGCACGGGGTCGGCCCGGTCGGCCAGCCGGGTCGCGGACTCGGCGAGCGCGAGTGCGGCCCGCTCGGCGTCGGTGAAGTACGGCGTCTCCCGCCAGGCGGCCAGCGCGAACAGCCGCTCCTCGGTCTCCCCCGCCTTCCGGGCGTTGCGGGCGCCGGAATCGAGGCAGGCGCTGCACCCGTTGATCTGGCTGGCCCGCAGGTGGACCAGCTCCAGGGTGCTCCCCGGGACCCCGGCCGAGTGGGCCGCCTTGTAGAGCAGATTGATCGCCTTCACCGCGTCGGGAAGCAGGGTCGCGGGGTTCCGCATACGGGCCTGTACGGACATCGTGTGCCGTCCTTCCTGTTACGCTGCCGACGCCCCCGCCGCAGCGCTTTCCTCGTTCGTCACCCTGCTGTCGACAGCCGGAGGGGCGACGTGACAGATGTGACCCGGGCCACACGAAGGCCGGAGGCCGACCGGGATGGCGATGCCGTGAGCGACACCGACCTGCTCGCCGAGCGCTTCGAGGAGCAGCGCCACCGGCTGCGCTCCGTGGCCCAGCGGATGCTCGGCTCCCGGGCCGAGGCCGACGACGCGGTCCAGGACACCTGGCTGCGGCTCAGCCGCGCCGACGTCGATGGCATCGAGAACCTGCCGGGCTGGCTCACCACCACCGTCGGGCGGGTCTGCCTCGACCGGCTGGGCTCCAGCGCCGCGCGGCACGAGCGGCCCGCCGACGTGGCCGCCGACGAGTCGACCACGCCCGGAGACGGCGAGCCCGACCCCGAGCGGGAGGCGATGCTCACGGAGTCGGTCGGGCGCGCGCTGGACGTGGTGCTCCGGACCCTCGGCCCCACCGAACGGCTCGTGTTCGTGCTGCACGACATGTTCGCGGTCTCCTTCGACGAGCTCGCGCCCGTGGTCGACCGCAGCCCGGCCGCCGTCCGGCAGATCGCCAGCCGGGCCCGCCGGCGCGTGCAGGGCGGGTCGCCGGCGCCGGAGGCCGACCGGGCCCGGCAGCGTGGGACCGTCGAGGCGTTCCTCGCCGCGTCCCGCGAGGGGCGCTTCGACGACCTGCTCACCCTGCTCGACCCGCACGTCGTCCTGCGCTCCGACGCGGCGGCCGTGCGGATGGGCGGGGCCGGCGAGGCATGCGGCTCGGCCACGGTCGCCAGCTTCTTCTCCGGCAAGGCGCAGGGGGCGGTGCCGGCGTTCGTGGACGGCGCACCGGGGGCGGTGGTGCTCGTCGACGGCCGTACCCGCCTGGTGCTCAGCTTCGTGGTCGCCGACCGGATCCTCGGCATCGAGGTGGTCGCCGACCCCGAGCAGATCGCCGGCCTGGACCTGGTTGTCGGGTGACGGTGCGCGCCGCCTGAGTCGCACGTCAGGGCGCGATCGGCGCTGGTGCGGCTGCTGCGTACGATTCGGGGCCGGGCATCCCCTCGTCCCGCGGAGGTAACGGCAGATGGCAGGCCAGCACGAGGGGTACGCCCTCGGCGTCGACCTCGGCACGTCCCACACCGTCGCCGTGCTGCGCCGGCCCGACGGGCACACCCGAGCACTGCTCGTGGACGGGCAGCCGATCATCCCCTCCGGCGTGTACGCCGACGCGGACGGGCTGCTGCACGCCGGCCGGGACGCCCAGCGGCTGGCCCGCACCGATCCGGGCCGGTACGAGCCCAACCCGAAGCGGCGCATCGACGAGCCCGCCGTCGTGTTGGGTGACCGCCGGTATCCGCCGGCCGAACTGCTGGCCGCGACGCTGCACGCGGTGGCCCGGGCGGCCGTCGAGGCGGTCGGGTTCCTGCCCCCGGCGGTGCTGACGTGCCCGGCGACCTGGGACGCCGCCCGCCGCCAGGTGCTGGCCGACGCCCTGGCGACGGCCGGTTGGCCGTCGGCGGCCGAGCACACGCTCTCCGGTCCCACGCCGCCGGGCACCCGTCTGCTGCGGGAACCGGTGGCCGCCGCCCGCTACTACACGCAGGTGCTGCGCCGCCCGGTGCCGGTGGGCGGAACGATCGCGGTCTTCGACTTCGGCGCCGGGACGCTGGACGTCGCGGTGCTGCGCAACGAGGGCGCGGACCCGTGGGGCGACTCCGGGTTCACGGTCGTCACCGCGGGCGGCGCGGACGACCTCGGTGGCCTGGACGTGGACACCGCCCTGCTGGGTCGCCTCGGCGAACTGGTCGCCGAGGCGCACCCCGACCGGTGGGAGCGGCTCACCCGCCCGGAGTCCGCGACCCAGTGGCGGGAGCGCCACGAGCTCTGGGAGAACGTCCGGGGCGCGAAGGAGATGTTGTCGCGGGTGCCGGCGGCGCCGGTGGCCGTACCGGGGGTGGAGGCGGCGGTCACGCTCACCCGGGCCGACCTGGAGCGGGTGGCCGGGCCGCTGCTGGGCCGGGCGGTGGCGGTGACCCGGGACGTGATCGGCGCGGCCGGCCTCGACCCGCAGCAGCTCTCCGGCCTGTTCCTGGTCGGTGGCGCCACCCGGATGCCGATGGTGGCCCGGCTGCTGCACGCCGAACTGGGCATCGCCCCGACCGTGCTGGAGCAGCCGGAGCTGCCGGTGGCCGAGGGGGCGCTGACCGACCTGCCCCTGCCCCGGCGCGCCCGGGCCGCCGACGCCTTCGCCGCACCCGCGCAACCCCCCGCTGCGGCGCAACCGGCCGGCGCACCACAGCCCGATCCCGCCGCGCCGGCACCGCAGGCCTCCGCACCGGCACCGCCCGCCGTGCCGGCGCAGCCCGCATCCGCCGGCAGCACGCCGCACGCGCCCGCCGCGTCGGGGGACGGCGTCGGCGGCCAGGACGGCAGTGCGCCGACCGTGCCCGCCGGCCCGGCCCCCACGCCGACCGCCGTCGCCGGACCGGAGGGCGTCACGCCGGCCCTGCCCGCCGGGCTGACGCCGACCATGGTCGCCGGGCCGCCGACCGCCCCGACCGTGCCCGCCGCACCGTCACCGGCCGACCCGTTCGCACCACCGGGCGCGGGCCCGGCACCGTTCGCACCGCCGGGAGCGGGCCAGTCACCGTTCGCACCGCCGTGGGCGCCGGCTGCGGGCTCGTCGGGCGCACCGGCCGAAGGCTCGGCACCGTACGCACCGCCGGGGACTCCGGCCGCAGCCCCGGCCTCGGGCGCACCGGCGGGCGGCGCGGCACCCTACGCGCCGCCGGGCGTACCCCAGGGTGGTCCTGCGGGGGTGTGGCCGGGCGTACCCGTCTCCGGCACGCCCGTGTCGGCGTCGCCCGGCGGCGGCCGGAGTCGGCCGGCGCTCCCCCGACGCCGGGCGCTGTGGGTCTCGCTCGCCGCCGTGTTGGCGCTCGCCGGCGTGGCGACGGCGGCGGTGCTGTACCTGACCCGCGACCGCTACCCCGCCCTGGAGTTCCGGACCGTCGACCAGCTGACCCGGGTGCCCGCCGGCACGGAACGACCGGCGGACATGTTCACTGCGGTCCTCGGGCAGCGGGCCTATCTCGGGTATCCGCTCGGCGACGGGCGGCTGGAGGTGGTGTCGGTCGACGCCGGCACCGGCGCGGTGAAGTGGCGGAAGCAGACCGCGGTGTCCTCCGACCGGTGGAAGGGGATCGTCGCCCTGCCCGGCGCGGTCGCGGTCTTCGCCGACGCGATCGGCGACGACACCCCCCGGGACCTCGTGCTGCTCGACGGCGCCTCCGGCGACCAGCGGTGGCGCCGGTCGATCCTGGGCAACGACGACGTGATCTTCGGCGACGGCGTCGCGGTGCAGGTGGACCGCGCCGGGAAGCGGCTCGTCGGGCTGCGCCTGGGCGACGGCGGGGAGGTCTGGTCGCAGCCCAGCCCGCGCGACGAGTACGACAACACCCGCACCAGCGTCCACCCGGTCACCACCGACAAGGCCCTGGGCGGCCCGGCCTTCCTCGACGGCTCCCCGCGCGATCCCTGGCGCGGCGAGGTCAACCGGATCGTGCAGGTGGGCGCGGACCGGTCCGTCCGACTGGTCGACATGGGCAGCGGCCAGGTGGTCCGCACCCGCGCCGGGGTGGCCGACCACGACGACCTGGTGGTGGCGCACGAGGACCGCCTCTACGTGGCCCGCGACGACGCCGGTTACCAGCTGCTCGCGTACGACCTGACGAGCGACGCCCAGCCGAAGGTGCTGTACACGGCCGAGGACGACAAGCGCCGGCCGGAGGCCCTGGTGCCCTGCGGCGAGCGGCGGGCGTGCCTGCTGGAGGTGACCGGCGGCGACGACGAGACCACCGAGGTCGTGGCGGCCACCGAGGAGAAGGTGAGCAAGTGGAAGGCGCCCCGGGCGACCCGGCTCGTGCCGCTCGGCGAGCACCTGCTCGCCCGGCGGACCTCCCCGGAGTCGGCCGGCACGCTGTTCGGCCCCGACGGTCGCGCCGTGCTCTCCGACCGTCGCGGGGTGGCGGTCCGGCTCGACGCGGGCAACCTGCTGCTCCTCGCCGACCCGCCCAGCTCGGTCGAGGACGACCGCAGCGTCGCCGGGCTGTCGGTGGGCTCGGGTGAGGTGGCCGAGCTGGGCCAGTTGGCGGACGTACGCAGCGACACGTGCTCGTGGAACACCAGCGTGATCGCCTGCGGTGCCGGCAGGCAGAGCGGGGACGCCGGGGCGGAGTCCCCGTACGGATTCGTGCTCTACCGGTTCGCCGGGTAGCCGACACCCCGACAGGCATTCAGATGGATCTATATAGCCGATAGCCTCCTCTCAACGGCCAGGCTGCTCCGCGTCCGGTCACGAGCCGGCGCGGGGCCGACAGGAGGAGGACCGGCAGATGACACTTCCCCGTACCCGGCGATGGCGGGCCCGCGCGGTGGGCGTACTCGCCGCCGCCGCGGTCGTCGCCGCGATGGGCACCCCCGCGGCGGCCACCCCGGCCACCGGCGAGATCCTGCACGCCGACGCCCCGAACGCGGTGACCGACGGATACGTCGTCGTGCTCAGGGACGACGCCATCGGACGCGCCGACGACCGGCGGGCCACCGTCACGGACGCCGCCGGGCGGCTGGCCGACCGCTACGGGGCCACCGTCGACCGCGTCTACGGGCACGCGCTCAACGGATTCGTGGCGCACCTGCCGGAGCGGGCCGCCCGGCGGCTCGCCGCCGACCCGGCCGTGGCGTACGTGGAGCGGGACCGGGTGGTGACCCTCGTCGGGCCGGGCGTACAGCTCAACCCGCCGTCGTGGGGCCTGGACCGCATCGACCAGCGCAACCTCCCGCTCGACGGCCGGTACGCCTACCCCAACACCGCGCACAACGTGCACGCGTACGTCATCGACACCGGCATCCGGAGTACGCACGGCGACTTCGGCGTCCGGGCCGGCGGCGGCGTCGACCTCGTCGACGGCGGCCCGGCGGACGACTGCAACGGCCACGGCACCCACCTCGCCGGCACCATCGGCGGCACCCTGCACGGGGTGGCGAAGGAGATCCGGCTGCGGCCGGTACGGGTGCTCAACTGCGCCGGCAGCGGCACCTTCTCCCAGGTGATCGCCGGGGTGGACTGGGTCACCGCGAACGCCGTGCGGCCTGCGGTGGCGCTCCTGGCACTCGGCGGCGGCGCCAGCACGGCACTGGACGCCGCGGTGAACCGGTCGATCTCGTCCGGGGTGACCTACTCCGTCACGGCGGGCAGCTCGAACGCCAACGCCTGCAACTTCTCGCCGGCGCGGGTCGCGGCGGCGCTCACCGTGGCGGGCACCACCAGCACCGACGCCCGGATGCCGAGCGGCAACCACGGCAGCTGCATCGACCTGTTCGCCCCCGGCGCCAACATCACCTCCACCTGGCACACCGGCGACGCGGCGGTGACCACCATCAGCGGCAGCTCGATGGCCGCCGCGCACGTCACCGGCTGCGCCGCGCTCGCCCTCTCGGCCAATCCGACCTGGAGCCCGGCGCAGGTGGCCGCGTACCTGGTCGGCAGGGCGACGACGGGAGTGGTGACGGGCGTGGTCAGCGGCACGCCGAACCGTCTGCTCTACTGCGGCCCCTGACCCGCGCGGCCCGTCGCACCGGCGGGCCGCACGGCTCACCTGCGGCCGCGGCCGTGAACTCCGGCTGCGGCCGCGGCTGGGGCCAGGGCTGCGGCTGCGGCTGCGGCTGCGGCTGCGGCGGGAAGATCGATGTTCGGCGGGCCTTGTCCGCGCAGGGCTCGCCGACTACCGTTCAATCGATGATCGACTATCTGGTCATCGGCGGCGGAATCGCGGGCGCCAGCGCCGGACACCACCTCGCCGCGTACGGGACCGTGGTGCTGCTGGAGATGGAGCAGGTCCCCGGCCAGCACTCCACCGGCCGCTCGGCCGCCGTGTTCTCCGAGTACTACGGCGGGCCGGCGGTGCGCGCGCTGACCCGGGCCAGCCGGGGCTTCCTCACCGCGCCGCCGCCGGGGTTCGCCGAGCACCCGCTGCTCACCCCGCGCGGCACGCTCAGCCTCTGCCCACCGGGCAGCGAGGACGCCTTCGAGGCGGCGCTGCGCGACGGGGCCGAGGTGGACCCGCCGGCCCGCGAAATCGACGTCGCCGACCTGCCCCGGCACTGCCCCGTCGTACGGCCGCAGTGGTGCCGGCGGGCGATGGTGAAACCGGCCGTGCGGGACCTCGACGTCGCCGCGCTGCACCAGGGCTACCTGCGCGGCATCCGGGCGGCCGGCGGCCGGGTCGTGTGCGGCGCGCGGGTACGCCGGCTGCGGCGCGGCGGCGACGGTTGGCAGGTGGACACGGACGCCGGCGAGTTCACCGCCCGGGTCGTCGTCAACGCGGCAGGCGCCTGGGCCGACGAGGTCGCGACGGCGGCCGGCGTACGACCGGTGGGGTTGACGCCCCTGCGGCGCACCGCCTTCCTGGTGGACGCGCCGGCCGGTGTCCCGGCGGGGGACTGGCCGATGGTCAACGACGTCGACGGCACCTTCTACTTCAAGCCGGAGTCGGGGCGCCTGCTGGTCTCCCCGTGCGACACCACTCCCGTGCCGCCGGGCGACGCCCGCCCCGACGACCTCGACGTGGCGATCGGCGCCGACCGGGTGCAGGCGGCGACCACACTGGACATCCGTCGCGTCCACCAGCCCTGGGCCGGGCTGCGGACCTCCGTCCCGGACGACGTGCCCGTGATCGGCCCGGCGCCCGACGCGCCGGATTTCCTCTGGATGGCCGGGCTCGGCGGCTACGGCGTCCAGACCTCGCCGGCGGCGGGCGCCCTGCTAGCCGCGCTGGCGGTCGACGCCCCGCCCCCGGTCGACCCCACCCCGCTGTCCCCGTCCCGCCTCCCCTGACCCGACCCGGCCACCCGGCCACCCGGGTCGATCATGAGGTTGGCGGGCGCCGAGGAGATCGGCTTCGCCGCCAACCCCATGATCAGCGAGGCATGGGTGGGTGGGAGGTCAGCCGGAGTGTTGGTTCAACGGGGAGCGGCGGGGCAGCATCGTCCACGCCGAGAGGGCCGCCGACAGCAGCGCCGCCAGCAGCATCACCTGGAAGACCGCCGGGTAGCCGGCCATGCTGGCGACCAGGCCGGCCAGCGGCGCCCCGGCCACCAGGCCGATGTCCCAGAACGAGGTGAACGCGCCGAGCGCCGTCCCCTGGTGGGCCGGGTCCGTGCGGTTGATCACCAACAGGGCCAGCGCCGGGAAGAGCAGCGAGAGCCCGGCGCCGATCACCAGCCCGCCGAGGACCGCGACCAGCAGGTTCGGCGCGACCGCGACCAGGAGCAGCCCCACCGCCTCCATCAGGGCCGACCCGACGGCCACCCGGCCGGCGCCGAGCTTGTCGGGCAGCCCGCCCACGACGAGCCGGACCCCCACGTAGGTGAAGCCGAACGCGTTGAACGCGACGATGCCGTTCTCGATGCCCCGCTCCGCCATGTGCAGGGCCACGAACGCGGCCAGCGCGGCGTAGCCGAACCCGGCCAGGGAGAGCGCGACGCCGGGCGCCACCGCGCTGCGCGGCAGGATGCCGGCCCGGCCCGCCGGGCTCGCCTGCTGCGGCCGCGGTCGGGTCGCGACGAGCGCGGCCCCGACGGCCGCCGCCAGGACCGCGAACAGCCACACCGCGGGATAACCGGAGGTACGCAGCAGCACCGCGCCGAGCAGGGCGCCCAGCGTGATGCCCAGCCACATGTAGATGCCGTACAGGCCGACGACGCGGCCCCGCCGGTCGGCCGGCGCCAGCGCCACCAGCCAGGCCGCGCCGGCGGTGTAGACGGCCGCCTCACCGATCCCGTGCAGGACCCGGACGCCGACCAGCACGCCGATGTTGCCGGCCACCAGGTAGGCCGCCCCGGCGGCGGCACACACCACCGCCCCGCCCAGCATCACCGTCCGGTACCCGTGCCGGTCGCCGACCCGGCCGGCGATGGGCCGGGCGATCACGGCGGAGACCGCGATCGCGGCGATCACCACCCCCACCTCGACCCGGTTGCCGCCCAGCTCGTCGAGGACGTAGAACGGCAGCACCGCCAGGGACGCGCCCACGCCGAGCAGGCACAGGAAGATCGCGGCGAAGAGCGGGACGATGGGCCGGTAGAACGATAGTTTCCCGCCGGTCGTGGTCATGCGGTGACGCTCCTAGCCCGTGCTCCGTGAGGCCTTGCTGGGCGGTGAGGTGGTCCGGCATCGCGGTTGCCGACGCAGGTCGAGTCCCCAGTGGATCGACCAGCGACCAGGCAGACCGAAGGCCGACCGGGCACCTCGCGCTCAGGATAGCGGCATCGAAGCGGAACGATCCAATCAACGACTCAAGACCGTCGCCGACGGCTGCGCCACCACCTGGATCCACGACCCCTCAACCGGGTCCGCGAACGCACCAGCCCCGGCGGCAGCCTGCTGACGGAGCAGCCCCGGGGCGAACCTCCGCGTCGCGTGACCTCATCCAACGACCGCCAGGAAATCCGAGTAGAACAGGCCCAGGCCGACCGCCACACAGACACCGGCCACGATCCAGAACCGGACCACGATGTTGACCTCGCTCCACCCGGCCAACTCGAAATGGTGGTGCAGCGGCACCATCCGGAAGACACGTCTTCCGGTGGTCCGGAACGAGACGATCTGGATCACCCAGGTCGTCGTGATGATGACGAAGAGCCCGCCAATCATGACCGAAAGCAGCGTCGTGCGGGTTGCCACCGCGAGCCCGCCGATCAGGCCGCCGAGCCCGAGCGAGCCCACGTCACCCATGAAGATCCGCGCCGGAGACGTGTTCCACCACAGGAAGCCCACGCAGGCGCCGGCCGCCGCCGCCGCGATCATGGCGATCTCCAGGGGGTCCCGGACCTGGTAGCAATAGTCGTTCACGCGGGCGTACGCGTCGTCGGCACACCAGTGCCGGTACTGCCAGAAGCCGATCACCGCGTACGCGCCGAGCACCAGGATCGACGCGCCCGTGGCCAAGCCGTCGAGGCCGTCGGTGAGGTTCACGCCGTTCGACATCGCCATGATCACGAAGACGATGACCAGGACCGCGCCGACCTTGCCGACGTCCAGCCAGCTGATGTCGCGGATGAGCGAGATGTGCTCGCTGGCCACGGTCTGGCCGTCGGTGCTCGGCACGTAGAGCGCGGCGATGCCGAACCCGCCGCCGACGATCGCCTGGCCGAGCAGCTTGCCTTTGGCGGACAGTCCGTCGGAGTTGCGCCGGCGCACCTTCAGGAAGTCGTCGAAGAAGCCGACCGCGCCGCAGAAGACGAACAGGCCGAGCAGGACGAGGGCCGTCATTGTCGGGCCCTCCTGCGCGATCTGCCGTTGCGGGAGGGTGGTCAGGGCGATGTGCCCGGCGACGTAGGCGAAGACGGTCGCCACGATGAAGATGACGCCGCCCATCGTGGGCGTGCCCTTCTTTCCCTGGTTGCTGGCAAGCCCGATGGATCGGATCGGCTGGCCTGCCTTGAGCGCGGTGAAGACGCGAATCGCCACCGGCGTGCCGAACAGGGAGATGACGAATGCGACCACAGCCGCGACGATGACCGCCCTCACGGGCGAGCCTCCACGCCCGGGGTCACCCGCAGGTCGCTGCCGTCCGCGCCCTGCCACCGCGGCAGCGATTCCGAGAGCGGGCGGTCGAAGATCTCGCCAAGATTCCTGGCCTCCCCGGTCGCCAGGCGCTTGACCAGGCCGGGAGCATTCGTCCCTATCGCCTGACGGACAGATCTGAATCGGCCATGCAGGTTGTCCTTCGCGAGATCATCGATCACGGGACACGAGCATGCCATCCGACCGCGAGCGGAGCAGCCCCCTTTGAGGTACATGGCGTCCTGACCACGAACGGCTGGTCCGGCGTTCGGTCGGGTAACCGCTGGGGAACCAGCATTCCGACCGAGGCGCGGGTTCGCGACGAACTCCAGGGTCCGTCATGGTGTCCGTCGGCGGAAGTGTCCGCACGTGGGACGCTGTCGAGCTGATGTCGCAGACGATTCACCGCCGTCTGGGGCCACGGTGGCCCGGACGACGCCTGATGTCACAGACGACTCAGCTCGACAGCGTCACACACCCTCCCGCCCCAGACCGGCTCGGCGGCCACCACCGTCCCACGCAGCACGGATCACCCGGCCAAGGCTGTACGACGAGGCGCTAGGCCGGTACGACGTGGAAGAAGTGGGTCGGCAGGTGCACGGCCAGTCCCTCGTGGATCTCGGCGCAGACGGCCGGGCCGTCGGTGGACAGGGTGCCGGGCGGCGGGGTGTCGACGCGGATCGCGGACCGCCCCGCGTCCAGCAGGCGGGCCGCCATCGCGAAGTCGCCCACCACCGCCTCGCCCGGCGCCACCATCCGCGTACGGCTGATCTGGACGCCGTTGCGGGTCAGGTCCGTCAGGAGGGAGCCCTTCCCGAGCAGGTGGGTGTAGTAGTCCCGCGGGTTGACGATCATCGCGTGCGGGGTGGCCCCGGTCTGCTCGATCTCGTCGCAGGCGGCGAGCAGGCCGCTGAGCCAGTCGTGCCGGTACGGCAGCCGCCCGATCTCCGGGTGCCGCAGCAGGCCGCCCTCGCCGATGGTCAGCGCCTGGTTCTCGGCCGTGGCGAGGCGGACCAGCAGCCGGTAGTCGATGAAGGAGGCCAGCGCCTCCGGGTCGTCGGCGAGTTCCTCGGGGATACGCACCCAGGCGCGGATCGGGTGCACCCCGGCGGAGGCGGTGCCGAACCGGAAGGCGGCCTCCCGGCGCAGGACCGACTCGTGCACGGCGGCGGCCTCGCCCGCGTCGGGCCGGCCCTCGGACCAGAACCGGACCGGCTCCATGCCGACCGGCCGCTTGCGGAACAGGTTGCGCACGGTCACCCGGGGGCGTTCCTTGGTCGGTTGGAAGGCGTCCGTGATGGTGTAGTCGAAGCGCACCTCGGCGCCGGCGGGATCGTCGGCGTACGCGCGGGCGAACAGCTCACCCGGCGACAGCGTCGACGACGCGGTCACGGGCGGCGCGGCGGTGGTGGTCATGAGTCCTCCCCGATGGAGATGGCGTGCCGGATCAGCCGCTCGTAGAAGGGCTGGTGGTAGTCGTGGTACGACCGCAGGGTGTCGTTGTTGGCGACGGTCACCTCGAAGGACTTCTCGACCGGCGAGAAGCCCGAGGTGCGTTCGACGTCGAGGTGCCACTTGCGCGTACGCCGCCACTCGGTGCGCTCCCCCGGCGCCCAGTTCAGCGCCTCGGGCAGGAACGGCAGCCCCACGGCCTCGCACCAGGCCGACACCGTCTCCCCCGGGTGCCGCAGCAGGTCCTCGGCCCGGATCACCACCGGCGGCCGGTGCGCGGTCCGGCTGACCAGGTCGTACAGCTCCCACTGGTGCTCGTAGCCGATCTCCGGGCAGGTCACCGTCGGCTTGATCGCGTAGTGCGAGCTGATCGTGCGGGCCGGTTCCCGGACGATGAAGGTGTGCGTGACGTCGGCGATCGCCCCGGGATCGGCGAACAGGTGCCGGTAGCGGTATTCGAGCGTGTCCTTGACGAAGACGGTCCGGTCCCGGCCCAGCTCCGTCAGGTGCGCGACGACCTCGGCCGCGTCGGTCACGGTGACGGTGCCGCCGTCGGCGGCGGGCAGCTCGACGTGCCCCTCGTCGACGAGGGTGACCAGGGGCTCGTGGACGACCGTGACGTCGCCGCGGGCGATCATCATGCGCAGGAACGCGGTGGAGAGCGCCCGGGGATGCGCCCACATGGCGATCACCGGCATGCCGGCCTCCCGTACCGCGTCTCCCGCCACCCGGGGGCGGCGCCGCGGCGGGGCGCGCTCACTGCGACCACGACGTCGGCTTGCGGTCCCACCGGTGGCCGCGCAGCGTGTCCAGCAGCCCGGCGTCCAGCGGTACGCCGTCGCTGACGGCCAGGTTGGCGCGGACGTGCTCGGCGCGGCGCATGCCGGGGATCACCGTGCTCACCGCCGGGTGGTGCAGGATGAACCGCAGCGCCAGCTCCGGCATGGTCATCCCCGCCGGCACGTCGGCGGCCAGCCGCTCGGCGCGCTCCACGCTGGGCAGCAGGTTCTCCGGCCCGAAGTACGTGCTGCGCCAGTCCTCCTCCGGCCAGGTGCTGTCGGCGGTCAGCGTGCCGGTCAGCGTCCCCTCGTCGAACGGGACGCGGGCGATGATCGCGATGTCGTCGCGCTGGGCGCGCGGGAACAGCTCGTCCTCCGGCGCCTGGTCGAAGATGTTGTAGATGACCTGCACGACGTCGATCAGGCCGGTGTCGAGGGCGGCGTGGCAGTTCGTCGGCTCCCACCGGTTGACGCTGATCCCGACGCCGTCGACCAGGCCCTCCCGCTTGAGGTCCGCGACGGCCTCCTGCCAGCGGCCGTCGGCGGCCCACCGGTCCTCCCAGACGTGGAACTGGAGCAGGTCGATCCGGTCCACGCCGAGGTTCTCGAGGCTGCGGTGGGTGAACTCGCGGATGTGCTCGGCCGGGAAGACGTCGTCCAGGGTGTCCTGGGGGCCGGGCGGCCACTCGCGGTTCTTCGGCGGGATCTTGGTGGCCAGGTACAGCCGGCGGTCCGGGTGCCGGCGCACCAGGCCGCCGAGGAGCTGCTCACTGACGCCCCGCCCGTAGACCCAGGCGGTGTCGAAGAAGTTGCAGCCCCGTTCCACCGCCTCGTCCAGGCAGGCCGGCGCGGTGTCGTAGTCCCAGCCGGTGAAGCCGCCGGGCCCGCCCCCGATGCCCCACATCCCGTACCCGACCTCGCTGACCTGCCAGTCGAGCCGACCCATCCTGCGGTATCGCATTCCACTCCCTCATCCGTGCCGGAAATTGCGTCGCGCGCGACCGTTCACCCTGGTCCCGCCGGCAGCAGCAGCCGGTCGGCCTCCCGCCCCTCGTGCGCGCCCAGCCAGGCGCGGTAGGCGCCGACGGACGGGCCGAGCCGGTGGTCGGTGAAGCCCCGGCGGCGTTCCAACTCGGCGCAGCCGTCGCGCCGGAAGAGCCGGGGGTTGTCGGTGAGCAGCGTCGCGAAGACCGCGCGCAGCCGCTCCTCGTCGGCGCCCGCGCCGGGCGGGAAGAGGGCCAGCAGCACGGCGGCGTCGCGGTCGCCCTCGCCGGCCGCCTCGCGCAGCCCCGCCAGGAACCGCGCGCAGCTCACCCGGGGCAGGGCGTCCGCGCCGCCCAGCGGCAGGTCGGTGAAGTCGACGCTCACCGGGTGCAGGACGTGCAGCGTGCCGCCCCACTGGCGCGGGTCGACGACCGTGGCGACGATCCGCCGGGCGGCCCAGTCCACCGGCGTCCAGTCGGAGCGCACGGGCGCGTCGGGCCGCATCCGCAGCCGGTGGCAGGCCGCCAGCAGCAGGTGGGTCAGGGCCCGGGGATTGGGGTGGCCGTCGTCGGCCGCGGGCATCACCTCGCCGAGGCGCAGCACCGTGACGGTCGCGCCGCGCCGCCGCGCGTCGTCGAGGTACCGCTCCGCCACCCACTTCGACCGGCTGTAGCCGCTCGTCGGCGGGACGGCGAGGGCCGGGTCGTACGTCTCGGGCAGCGGCTGCGGATGGCGGGCGGCCTCGCTGTCGAGGACGCCGAGGGTGGAGACGTGGTGCAGCGGCTTCGGCCGTCCCGTCAGGCACAGCCGCAGCAGCTCGGCGGTGCCGAGGACGTTCGCTGCGCGGTGGGCCCGGTAGTCGAACAGGAAGTTGACAAGCGCCCCGGCGTGCAGCACGAGGTCGCAGTCGTGGGCCAGCCGGTCCCACGCCTGCGGGGTCAGGCCGAGGGCCGGGCTGCCGAGGTCGGCCGCGTACCCGTGCAGGCGCGGGCCGTGGCCGGGCCGCCACAGGCCCCGCTCGGCCAGCGCGCGCACGACGCGGGCGGTGGCCTCGGCGTCGTCGGCCGCGCGGGCCAGGCAGAGCACCCGGACGTCGGTGGTGGCGAGCAGCTCGTGCACCAGGCGCGCGCCGACGAAGCCGGTGGCGCCGGTTACCAGGACCGTACGCGGCGCCCGGCGCCGGCCGACGGGGCGTACGGGCAGGTCGGCCGGGATCTTCGCGTCCCGCTCCACCAGCTCGTCCTCGGTCTCGGTGGGATCGGCCGTGCGCAGCCGTACGGCGAGCGCCCGGGCGAGCCGGGCGGCGCTGCGGTGGGTGAACAGGTCCTGCACGCCGACGCGCAGGCTCTGGTCCGCGCCGAGGGCGGTGACCGCGTCGAGGGCCTGGAGCGAGTCGCCCCCGGCGTCGAGGAAGTCGGTGTCGGGGTCGAGGTCGGGCCGGCCGAGGACCGTCCGGAACACCCCCAGCACCCGCTCGGGCAGCGTCCGCGCCTCGGCGGGCGCGGCCGACGGACGGGTCCGGTCGGCGAACGTGCGATCCAGCCATGCCTCCAGCGCCTGCCGGTCGACCTTGCCGTTGCCGGTCAGCGGCAGCGCGTCGCGCACGACGACGTGCCGGGGCACGTGGGTCCGGGGCAGCAGCAGCCGGAGGTGCGCCCGCACCTGCGGCTCGGTGACCTCGGGGTCGGCGGCGAGGAAGAGAGCCAGCGACTTCCCCCGGTGCTCGCGGGCGAGCAGGACCTTCGCCTGCCGTACGCCGGCCAGCCGGGTGGCGGCGGTCTCGATCTCACCCGCCTCGATCCGGACGCCGTTGACCTTGAGCTGGTGGTCGCGGCGGCCGGCGAAGTGCAGCCGGCCGTCGGGGGCGATCCGGCCGAGGTCGCCGGTGCGGTAGAGCCGGGCACCCGGGATGTCGGGGAGCGGGTTGGGCACGAACACCTCGGCGGTGCGGGCCGGGTCGCCGAGGTATCCCTCGCCCAGGCACACGCCGCCGATGACGATCTCGCCGGTCTCGCCCGGCGGCAGGGGGCGCAGCTCGTCGTCCACGACGGCGGCGTAGCAGTTGTCGATGGGCCGGCCGATGGGGATGACGTCACCGTCGCTGCGGGCGACGGTGTGGAAGATCATTCCGATCGACGCCTCGGTCGGGCCGTAGCCGTTGGTGACCGCCACGCCCGGCACCAACTCGACCAGCCGGTGCACCGCCCAGGGGTCGATCTCCTCGCCGCCGACGATCACGTTGCGCAGCGAGGCGACGGCGCGCCGGGCCGCCGGGTCCCGGTCCAGGACCGACACCAGCGCGCCGAGCACGCTCGGCACGAAGTCGGTCATCGTGACGGTCTCGTCGGCGATGGTCCGGATGGTCCGCTCGACGTCGAGGAACCCGCCCTCGACCGGCACCACGGTGCGGCCACCGGTGGTCAGCGGCCAGAACATCTGCCACACCGACGAGTCGAAGGTGTGCCGGCTGTTCTGGAGCACCACCTCGTCGCCGGTCGCCGCGAAGTGCCGCGTCATGAACCGCAGCCGGTTGGCGATCCCGTCGTGCCGGTTCAGTGCGCACTTCGGGGTGCCGGTGGTGCCGGAGGTGAAGATGCCGTAGATCAGGTCGGCCGGGCCGATCGGCACGCCGGGCCGGCGGCGGGTCGGGGTGATCTCGTCGAGGTCGACGGGCAGGCAGGGGACGTCGCCGGTGTCGGGACGCGGGCCGGTGCCGCGTACCACCGCGAGCCGGGGCCGCACCTCCCGCAGCGAGGCGTGCAGCCGGTCCGCCGGCCAGCCGGGATCGACGGGCACGAAGGCCGCGCCGAGCTTCATCAGCGCCAGGTCGACGACGGGCAGCTCGAGCCCGTCGGCGATCAGAACGGGTACCACGTCGCCCCGCCGGACGCCCCGCCCGGTGAGGGCGGCGGCCACGCCGTTGGCCAGGTCGTCGAGTTCGCGGTACGTCAGCGAACGGCCCCGGAACGACACCGCCCGGCGGTGCGGGTGCCGGTCGACGCGCTCCTCGACCATGCCGGGCACGGCCAGGAAGGGCCGGTCGTCGTACGCCCTCCCGGCGGCCGCCGCAGTGGTGGCGGTGCACCGGCAGGTGGGTCCGTCGGAGACGGGAACCGCCGCCGCGGATCCGGTGTCGCCCGCCCTCATCACGCCTCCTGTCCCCGTGCCCGCAGGCCTGTCGTCATGCTGCGGACGGGACGAATCCGACCCGACGCGCAGCAAGGGTAGTTATCGGCGCCGGTCGATGCCCTGGCTGCTGGTCAAGGACACTAGAGGGCCGATCGATGGGAGGGAATATGCAACTTTCTGCTACATCGATTCCCGTCACTTGGAAGTGGTGACCGCGCTCCCCGCGCGCCGCCCGTCCGCCAGACAGGCCTCCCACCAGGGAATCCTTCGCCCATCTGCCGGCGTACGCGGAGATTCCACGCTGGACCGTCGGTTACGCGCGGAGGTGTACCGGCGGCGCGAACGGACACCCCCGCCACCCGACAAGCAGGCGCGATGACGGACGGTAGCCAGCAACGCGCGGGCCGTTCGAGCCGGCGCAGCGGGTCGCGGGTGTCCCGCTCGCTGGTCACCGCCGTCATCGCGATCAGCTCACCCGACGGTCGTGCCCCTGCCAGAACCTTTCCCGCAGCTCGCGCCGCAGGATCTTCCCGCTGGGGTTGCGCGGCACCCGGTCGATGAACTCGTAGTGCAGCGGCTGCTTGAAGCCGGCGAGCTGGCCGCGCAGGTGCAGCGCCAGGTCGCGCTCGGTGAGCTGCTGCCCCTCCACCGGCACCACGAACGCGTAGACGGCCTCGCCCCAGCGCTCGTCCGGCACGCCCACGACCGCCGACTCGGCGACCAGCGGGTGCCGGCTGATCACGTTCTCGACCTCGACGGGATAGACGTTCTCCCCCGAGACGATGATCATGTCCTTGATCCGGTCCCGGATGTACAGGTAGCCGTCCTCGTCCAGCAAGCCGGCGTCACCGGTGACGACCCAGCCGTCGACGAGCGTCTTCGCCGTGGCCTCCGGCAGGTTCCAGTACTCCACCATCACGCCCGGCGAACGCAGCCAGACCTCGCCGACCTCGCCGGCCGGCAGCGGGTCGCCCTTGTCGTCCACGATCTTGACCTCGAAGCCCGGGTACGGCAGCCCCGCCGACTGCATCTTGCCGCCGTCCGGGGTGTGGTCGGCCGGGGGCAGGCAGACGGCGGAGTTGCCGGTCTCGGTCAGGCCGTAGATCTGGGCGAACTCGCAGCCGAAGCCCTCGATGCAGCGGGCCAGCAGCGCCGTCGAGATGGGCGCGCTGCCGTAGACGATCTTCCGCAGCGAAGCGAAGTCCGCCTTGGTGACGCCGGGCTCCGCGAGCAGCAGTCGCAGCATCGAGGGCACCGCGAGGATGGTGGTGACGCGCAGCGATCTGATCAGCCCGACCGCGCCCGCAGTGTTGAACTCGCGCATCAGCACGTTCGTGGCGCCCGCGGCGAAACCCATCGCCGCCCACGACAGGCCGCCGATGTGGAAGCCGCCGTTGCAGAGGAGGCTGACGTCGCTCTCGCGCAGGTCGAGCCAGTCCAGGTTCTCCGAGGCGAGCCCGTCGCGTACCGCGAAGAAGCTGCGGTGCGCGAGGACGACGCCCTTCGGCAGCCCCGTCGTGCCGCTGGTGTACATCTGCGCCAACGGCGTGTCGGACGTGACCTTGGCCAGCACGTTCGCGTCCGGCTGCGCCGACACCCAGGCCGCGAAGCCGGCGCGGGCCACGCCGCCGTCGTCCAGCGCGACCACCTGTCGCAGCATCGGCAGCTCCGGCGCCAGCTTCTCGGCGACCGGGGTCGAGTCGGCGTCGACGAAGAGCAGGGCGGCGCCCGAGTCGCGCAGGATGTGCTCGACCTCGCCGGCGGCCAGCCGCCAGTTGATCGGCACGAACACCACGCCGGCCTTCGCGGCGCCGAAGAGCAGGTCGTAGAAGTGCTCGGACTCCCTGCCCAGGTAGGCGACGCGGTCACCGGGGCGCAGGCCCGCCGCCTGGAGGCCGCGTGCCACCTGGTTGCTGACGCGGTGCAGGGTGGCGTAGTCGACGCGCCGGCCCTCGCAGATGATCGCGACGGCGTCCGGCTGCTGGACGGCGTGCCGGCGCGCCACGTCGACGAGCGTGCGCAACTGAACGGTCACCAAGTCCTCCTCAGTGGACGTACGGGTGGGGGCGGCTCACGCCGCGTCGGCCTGGGAACGCATGCCGGGCGGGTTGACCAGCGCCATCCGCACCTCGCACTCGGCGATGCCGCCGTCGTCGTCTGCAAGACGCCGGGGCATGTCGATGATCTGGACGAAATCGCCCTCCGCGCTCGCCAGCCCATCGGCCGCGCTGGGCCTGGCCCGCGACGTCGTCATCGCTGTTCCTCCTTGTGCACGAGTGCGAACTGAACGTAATCAGCGCGTGTCCATCACCCGGTAACAGCGGAAGAACTGGCCCACGGGCCCGATTCGGGACCCGTACCCGTGAGGTGAGGCGTCACCGCACCAACGGCCGTCGTCCCGGCAGTTACCCGAGCGTGGACGGCCTGAGGGCACCATGGGCGCGCGGGCGGTCCCTCCCGCCCGGCGCACCGCATCCGACAGCGATTCCTTCCGAGCGATCACAGCGAGGACGACATGGCGGACACGTGCCCGGTGCACGGGCATCGGCAACTGATGGACGACGACCACTTCGCGAGCCCGTACGCGTCGTACGACGCCCCGAAGCGGTTCCCCGACCCGCCCTCCGGGAGCTGTGCACCCGTTTCCCGGACATCGAGCTCGCCGCCTCCCGGGAGTCGCTGAAGGTCAGGCGTACGCCGCCGGTGCCCGCCCTGGTGTCCCTTCCGGTCACGGTCTGAGCGCATCCCCACCCACGGTCCGCATCACCACTGCTATCCGACAAGAGGTTGTTGAACCATGCCGCGTACCGATCTGCTCCGGCCCCTGCCCGAACTGCTCCGGACCAACGCCGACCGGTCCGGCAACCAGGTCGCGTACGCCGATTCGCGGCGGAACGTGACCCACGCGGAGCTGGAGATACGAACGGCGCGGCTCGCCGGCCACCTCGCCGACCTCGGCGTGTGGCCGGCGGACCGCGTCGTCGTCCTGCTCGACGGCGTCACGGCGGTGGAGGGCGTCCTCGCCGTCGTCCGGGCCGGCGGCATCGCGGTGCCGCTGAACCCGGCCCTGGACGACGCCGAGCTGGCCCGGCTGGTCGAGGACGCCGGCGCCGACGCGGTCATCACCGACGCGGCCAACGCGGCGCGGGTGTCCGTGTCGGTCCTCGTCGTCGACGGCGGGTACGACGGCGACGGGCACTCGTTCGAGGAGCTGGCGACGACCGACCCGGCGTCGCCACCCCAGGACGACGCCGGCCTCGACGACCTGGCGTTCCTCACCTGGACGGCGGGGACGACCGGCCGCCGCAAGGGCGTGCTGTCCACGCAGCGCAACGCGCTGTGGCCCGCCGCCGCGGCAAGTTACGTGGCCGGACTCGGGTGGACGGCGGACGACCGGGTGCTGTGGATGCTGCCCGTGCACGCCTGCTTCGGGCAGCTCCTCGCCGCCACCGCGGCGGGGGCGTCGGTACGCCTCGCCGGCGGCCTCTCCCCCGACGAGCTGCGGGCCACGCTCGCCGCGCAGGGCAGCACCGTGCTGGTGGGCACCGGCGCGACGCACCGCGCCCTGCTGGACGCCCCGGGCCCCGACCCGCAGGGGGTACGGATCGCGCTGGCCGTCGGCCCCGTGGACCCGGCGCTGCGCGGTTCCTTCGAGGCCGCGTTCGCCGCGCCGCTGCTCACCGGCTACGTGACCACCGAGACGTCCGGCCTGATCGCGGTGAGCTGGCCCAACGGCGACGCGGAACGACGCTGCCTGCCCCTGCCGGGCCTGAGCGTGCGGGTGGTCGACCCCGCATCGGGCGCCGACCTGGGCCCCGGCCAGGAGGGTGAGGTCTGGGTCAGCGGCCCGAACGTGATGGCCGGCGGCTACCACGACCTCGCCGCCGAGACGGCCGAGGCACTGCGCGGCGGCTGGTACCGCACGGGCGACCTGGCCCGCCGCGACGACTCCGGGCACCTCACGGTCACCGGCCGGCTGGCCGACGCGGTCGAGGTCGGCGGCGAGCGGGTCCGGCTGGACCGGATCGACGCGGTGCTGCGCGGCGTCGCGGGGGTGGCCGACGCGGCAGCCCTCGCCGGGCCCGACGGTCCGGTCGCGTTCGTCGTCGGGTCCGACGTGGACACCGCCGGCCTGCTGGCGCGGTGCCGCGCGGAACTGCCCGCCGCGGCCGTGCCGGTCGAGACGTACCTGGTGCGGAAGATCCCCCGCACCGCCCTCGGCAGCCCCGCCCGGCACCGGCTCCCCGAGCTGCCCGCCCGCCTGGTCGGCGTGGCCTCGTCGCTGCCCGACCGGCTGCACGCGCTGCGCTGGGAGCCGGCACCGGAGCCCGGCTCCGAGTCGGACTCCGGTCGGCTCGCCTGGGCGGTCGTGGGCCCGCCCGAGCTGACCGCCGACCTCACCGACGACGACCTGACCGTCGACAGCTACCCCGACCACACCGCGCTGTCCGAGCTGCTGGCGCGGGTGCTCGACGAGGACCACCCGGCGGACTCGCGCCTGGTCGTACTGACCCGGGGCGGCCTGCACGGCGACGACGAGGCGGCCCCCGGGCAGGCCGCCGCCTGGGCGCTCGCGCGGGCCCACCAGCTCCGCCGTCCCGGCCGGCTCGTGCTGCTCGACGCCGACCGGGTCGGCGCCGAGGAGCTGCGCGCGGCCGTGGCCTGCGGCGAGGACGTGCTGGCCGTACGCGAGGGCGAACTGCTCGTGCCCCGGTACGCGGACGTCCCCGCCCTGCCCGGCGGCGCACCGCTGCGGGGCACGGTCGTGCTCGTCGCCCGGTCGTACGATGCGGCGCTCACCCGCCACCTCGTGGCGGCCCACGACGTACGCGAACTGGTCCTGGTGGGGCCGGACGACGTGCCGGCGGGCGCCCCGGCGGAGCTGGCGGCGTTCGGCGCCGAGGTCTGCGTGCACCCGGACGTGCCGTTCGACCCGGAGACGCTGGCGGCCGTGCTCGGCGACCGGCCGGTCACCACCGTCGCGGCGGTGGACCTCACGGTCGAGGAGACGCTGGCGCTGCACACCGCGCCGCTCGGGCGCGCCCCGGCCAACCTCGTGCTGCTCACCGACGGCCGCGACCTCGCCGCCACCGTCGCCGCCGACGCGCTGGTGCGGCACCGGCGCGCGCTCGGCCTGCCCGGCGTCTCCGTGGCGTGGAGCGCGCCAGGGTTCGCCCGGCCCCCCGCGGCACGGCGTAGCGCCCTCCTCGACGCCGCGCTGGCCTCGGGCGAGCCCTGCGTCGTCGCCGCGCGCCCCGTGCTGGCCGCCGACGCCGGCACCGACGGCGCCGGCAACGCCCTGGCCGAGCGGCTACTGGCGTCCCCGGCGGACGACCGGCTCGGCCTGCTGCGCGAACTCGTACGGGCCGCGACCGGCGAGGTCCTGGGTGACCAGGCACCCGCGACGATCGACGGCGAGACGCCGTTCCGCCAACTCGGCTACGACTCGCTCATCGCCGTGCAGCTGCGCAACCGGCTCTGCGCCGCGACCGGCCTCAGCCTGCCGGCGAGCCTGGTCTTCGACTACCCGACGCCGGACATCCTCGCCGGCCACCTGCTCGACGCCCTGGGGCTGGGCACGGCCGAGGCGGCGCCGGCCACGGTCGAGTCGTACGACGAGAGCGAGCCGATCGCGATCGTCGGCATGGCCTGCCGCTACCCGGGCGGCATCACCTCCCCGGACGACCTGTGGCGGGTGGTCGCGGACGGCACGGACGTCATCGGCGAGTTCCCCACCAACCGCGGCTGGGACCTCGCGGCGCTGTTCGCGGGCGACGGGCCGGGCACGTGCAACGCGACCGCCGGCGGCTTCCTGCACGACGCGGACGAGTTCGACGCGGAGTTCTTCGGCATCAGCCCCCGCGAGGCGCTGGCGATGGACCCGCAGCAGCGGGTGTTCCTGGAGACCGCGTGGGAGGCGCTGGAGCACGCCGGCATCCCGCCGACCTCGATGCGCGGCAGCGACACCGCCGTCTTCACGGGCCTGCACGTGCAGAACTACGGCCGGCTCGGGCACAGCGAGGAGGACGGGGTCGACGGCCACCTCATCACCGGCACCGCGAGCAGCGTGGCGTCCGGCCGGGTCGCGTACGCCCTGGGCCTGGAGGGCCAGGCGATGACCGTCGACACCGCCTGCTCGGCGTCGCTGGTCTCCCTGCACCTGGCCGTACGCGCGCTGCGCTCCGGCGAGTGCTCTATGGCCCTGGCGGGGGGCGTGACCGTGATGGCCGGCACGGAGACCTTCACCGAGTTCTCCCGGCAGAACGGCCTCTCCCCCGACGGGCGGTGCAAGGCGTTCTCCGACGACGCCGACGGCACCGGTTGGGGCGAGGGCGTCGGCGTGCTGGTGGTCGAGCGGCTCTCCGACGCCCGCCGCAACGGCCACCGCGTACTGGCGGTCGTCCGCGGCTCGGCCGTCAACCAGGACGGCGCCTCCAACGGGCTCACCGCCCCCAACGGGCCCTCGCAGCAGCGGGTCATCCGCGCCGCGCTCGCCAACGCGGGCCTCGCGGCCGGCGAGGTGGACGCGCTCGAGGCGCACGGCACCGGCACGGCCCTGGGCGACCCCATCGAGGCCCAGGCGATCCTCGCCACCTACGGCCAGGGCCGCGAACAGCCACTCTGGCTCGGCTCGCTCAAGTCCAACATCGGCCACACGCAGGCCGCCGCCGGCGTCGGCGGCGTGATCAAGATGGTCCTCGCCCTGCGCAACGGGCTGCTGCCGCGCACCCTGCACGTCTCGGAGCCGAGCCGCAAGGTGGACTGGTCGGCCGGGGCGGTGTCGCTGCTGACCGAGCCGGTCGCGTGGCCCGCCAGCGAACGGCCGCGCCGGGCCGCCGTCTCGTCGTTCGGGATGAGCGGCACGAACGCGCACGTGATCATCGAGGAGCCGCCCGCCGCCGACGCCCCGGCCGCCGACGCCCCCGCCGCCCCGCCGGTGCTGCCGTTGCTGCTGTCGGCGCGCTCCGAGCAGGCGGTACGGGAGCAGGCCCGCCGGCTGCACGACCACCTCGCCGACCGGCCCGAGCTATCGGTCGCCGACGTCGGCCGGTCCCTCGTCACCACCCGGGTCGCCTTCGGCCACCGGGCCGCGGTCACCGGCGCCAACCGGCAGGACCTGCTCGACGGCCTCGCCGCCCTCGCCGCCGGTCAGGGCACCCCCGACGTGTTCACCGGCACCGCCCGCCCCGGCGGGCTGGCGTTCCTGTTCACCGGTACGGGCGCCCAGTACCTCGGCATGGGCACCGAACTCGCCGCCGCGTACCCCGTCTTCGCGGACGCCTTCGACGAGGCCTGCGCCGAGCTGGACCGCCACCTGGACAAGCCGGTACGCGAGATCATCCGCAGCGACGACCTGCACCGCTTCGCGTACACGCAGCCGGCCCTGTTCGCCTTCGAGGTCGCCCTCCACCGGCTCGTCGAGTCGTGGGGCATCCGCCCCGACTTCGTGGCGGGGCACTCCCTCGGCGAGCTCTCCGCCGCGTACGTGGCCGGTGTCTGGTCACTCGCCGACGCCGCGAAGCTCGTCGCCGCCCGCGCCACCCTCATGGCGGCCCTGCCGCTGGGCGGCGTGATGGTCGCCGTGCAGGCCACCGAGGAGCAGGTCACCCCGTACCTGAGCGAGCAGGTCGGCATCGCCGCCATCAACACCCCCACCGACCTGGTCATCTCCGGCGACGAGGCCGCCACCCTCGCCGCCGCCGAGCAGCTCGCCGCGCTCGGTCACAAGACGAAGCGGCTGCCGATCCCGCTGGGCGCCCACTCCCACCTGATGGACCCGATGCTCGACGACTACCGCGCCGTCGCCGCGTCCATCACCCACCACGAACCCCGCATCGGGCTGATCTCCACGGTCGATGGGCAGCCGCTGCGCTCCACGCCCGAGCACTGGGTCACCCAGGTCCGCCGGGCCGTACGCTTCCACGACGCCGTCGCCGCCCTCACCGCCGCCGGCCGCGTCGAGACCTTCCTCGAGATCGGCCCCGACACCGTCCTGGCCACCACCACCGGCGACGCCACCGGCATCGCCACCATGCGCCGGGGGCAGCCGGAGACGCACAGCCTCGCCCGGGCCGTCGGCCACCTCTTCACCGTCGGGACCAGCCCCGACGCCGACGCCTACTTCCCCGGCGTCCGCGAGGTGCCGCTGCCGACGTACCCGTTCCAGCGGAGGTCGTACTGGCTGCGGCCCACGGCCGGGGGCGACGTGGGCACGGCCGGCCTCACCGCGGCGCGCCACCCGCTGCTCGGCGCGGTGCTGGGCGTCGTCGACACCGACCGGCTCGTGCTCACCGGGCGGCTCTCCCTGCGCGAGCAGCCGTGGCTGGTCGACCACGCCGTCCTCGACACGGTCCTGCTGCCCGGCACCGCGTTCCTCGAACTGGCCGCGCACGCCGCCGAGCACACCGGCAGCGGCACGATCGAGGAACTCACCCTCCAGGCCCCGCTGACGCTGACCGAGGAGCAGCGGGTCAACCTCCAGGTGTGGGTCGGCCGACCCGACGAGCAGGGCCGCCGCGAGTTCGGCGTGTACTCCCAGCCGGCCGGGCAGCCGCCGGGCGCGGAGTGGACGTGCCACGCCTCGGGCACGCTGGCCGACGCACCCGCGCCGGCCCCGGTGGTCGACGAGTGGCCGCCAGCCGGCGCGGAGCCCGTCGACGTCGGCGACTTCTACGGCTGGCTGCTGGCGCGCGGATTCTGCTACGGCCCTGCCTTCCAGGGCGTCCAGGAGGTGTGGCGGCGCGGCGACGAGCTGTTCGCCCGGGCCACCCTGCGCACCGAGGACGAGCCGGCAGCCGTGCGCTACGGCGTACACCCGGCGCTGCTCGACGCCGCCATGCACCCGCTCGTGCTGCACCTCGACGGCGGCGGGAACCCGGCGGGCCGGGCCTGGCTGCCCTTCTCCTGGCGGGGGGTGCGGCTGCACCGCCGCGGGGCCTCGGCGCTGCGGGTCCGGCTGACCCCGGCCGGCGAGAACACCCTGCGGGTGAGCACCACCGACGACGACGGCAACCCGGTGCTGAGCGCCGACGCGGTCGCGGTCCGGCCGGTCACGACGGACGGCCTGGCCGGCGCGAGCGGCCCCACCGCCGCGCTGTACCGCACGGACTGGGTGCCCGTGGCCGCCCCGACCGGCACCGGCACGCCCGACGTCGAGGTGTTCCGGGTCGAGGCGGGCGACACCGCCGACGCCGTACGACAGTCCCTCCACGACACGCTGGCGACGCTCCAGCGGGCCGCGGCCGGCACCGCGCGGCTGGCCGTGGTCACCCGCGGCGGCGACCTCGCGGGCGCGGCGGCGTGGGGCATGGTCCGCTCCGCCCAGACCGAGCACCCGGACCGCTTCGTCCTCGTCGAGACCGACGGCACCGACAAGTCGGAGCGCGCCCTCGTCGCCGCGCTCGCCACCGGGGAGCCGCAGCTCGCCGTCCGCGACGGGGCGCTGACCGTGCCGCGGCTCGCGCGGCACGCCGCCGCCACCCGGGACGGCGCGCTGTTCGACCCGACGGGGGCCGTCCTGATCACCGGTGGCACCGGCACGCTCGGCGCCGCGCTCGCCCGCCACCTGGTCACCCGGCACGGCGCGGAACACCTGGTCCTCGCCTCCCGCCGGGGCCTGGACGCGCCGGGCGCCGCCGCGTTGGCCGAGGAGCTGACCGCCCTCGGCGCCACCACGGTCGACGTCGTCGCGTGCGACACCGCCGACCGCGAGGCGCTGTCGGCGCTGCTCGACGGGCTCGCCCGGCCGCTGGTGGGCGTGGTGCACACCGCGGGCGTGCTCGACGACGGCATCCTGGAGTCGCTCACGCCCGACCGCCTCGACGCCGTCCTGCGACCCAAGCTCGACGCCGCGCTCAACCTGCACGAGCTGGCCGGCGACGTCGACCTGTTCGTGCTCTACTCCTCCGTCGCGAGCGTCATCGGCACCGCGGGGCAGGCGAACTACGCGGCGGCGAACGCGTTCCTCGACGCCCTGGCCGCACAGCGCCGGGCCGAGGGCCGGGCCGCCACCTCGCTGTCCTGGGGCCTGTGGGCCGAGGCCAGCGCGATGACCAGCCAGCTCGGCGAGACCGACCTGGCCCGCATCGCGCGCGGCGGTCTCCTCCCGCACAGCGTCGAGGAAGGGCTCGCGCTGTTCGACGCCGCGTGCCGCTCGGACCTCGCGCACCTGGTGCCCGTCACCATCGACGTCGCCGCGGTACGCGCCGCCACGAACGCCGCGCCGCCACTGCACGGCCTGGCCAGGGTGCCGCGCCGGCGGCAGGCCGCGACCCGGCCGGGCGCCACCGCGCTGGCCCGCGAGCTGGCCGGGCGCAGCGAGGAGGAGCAGCGCGGGCTGCTGCTCGACATCGTGCGTACGCAGGTCGCCACCGTGCTCGCCCAGCCGGACGCGGACGCCGTCTCCGTGGCCGAACCGTTCCGCCAGCTCGGCTTCGACTCGCTGATGGCCGTCGAGCTGCGCAACCGGCTCAACACCGCGACGGGGCTGCGGCTGCCCGCGACGTTGACCTTCGACTACCCCACCCCGGAGGCCCTCGTCGAGTACCTTCGGGGCGAGCTGGGTGACCGGGAGGACGAACCGCGGCCCGTCGTGGCGGCGGTCGCCGCCCGCCCCACCGACGAACCCGTCGCGATCGTGGGCATGGCCTGCCGCTACCCCGGCGGCGTCACCTCACCCGACGAGCTGTGGCAGCTGCTGCTCGACGGCCGCGAAGGCATCAGCGGCTTCCCGACCGACCGCGGCTGGTCGCTGGACACGCTGTTCGACCCCGACCCGGACACCCCCGGCACCAGCTACGTCGACCAGGGCGGATTCCTGCTCGACGCGGCCGGGTTCGACGCGGAGTTCTTCGGCATCAGCCCCCGCGAGGCGCTCGCGATGGACCCGCAGCAGCGGATCTTCCTGGAGACCTGCTCGGCGGCGCTGGAGAACGCCGGCCTCCGGCCGGACGCGCTGCGCGGCTCACCCACCGGCGTGTTCACCGGCCTCATGACGCACGACTACGCCGCCGGGGCGAGCGCCGTACCCGACGGTGTCGAGGGATTCCTTGGCACCGGAACCGCGGGCAGCGTCGCCTCGGGCCGGGTGGCGTACACGTTCGGGCTGGAGGGGCCGGCGGTCACCGTCGACACCGCCTGCTCGTCGTCGCTGGTCGCCCTGCACCTCGCCGTGCAGGCGCTGCGCTCCGGCGAGTGCTCCCTCGCGCTGACCGGCGGCGTGACCGTCATGTCCACCCCCAGCCTGTACGTCGAGTTCTCCAAGCAGCGGGGCCTCGCCCCCGACGGCCGGTGCAAGTCGTTCGCCGCCGCCGCGGACGGCACCGGCTGGGCGGAGGGCGTCGGCGTACTGGTGGTCGAGCGGCTCTCCGACGCCCGCCGCAACGGCCACCGCGTGCTGGCGGTCGTACGCGGCTCGGCCGTCAACCAGGACGGCGCCTCCAACGGCCTCACCGCCCCCAACGGGCCCTCGCAGCAGCGGGTCATCCGCGCCGCGCTCGCCAACGCGGGCCTCGCGGCCGGCGAGGTGGACGCCATCGAGGCGCACGGCACCGGCACCTCCCTGGGCGACCCCATCGAGGCCCAGGCCATCCTCGCCACCTACGGCCAGGACCGCGAACGCCCGCTCTGGTTGGGCTCGCTGAAGTCCAACATCGGCCACGCCCAGGCCGCCGCCGGCGTCGGCGGGGTCATCAAGATGGTCCTCGCCCTGCGGCACGGGCTGCTCCCGCGCACCCTGCACGTCGACGAGCCGTCGCCGAAGGTCGACTGGTCGGCGGGCTCGGTCGCGCTGCTGACCGAGCCGGCCGAGTGGCAGCGCAACGGCCACCCGCGCCGCGCCGGGGTGTCGTCGTTCGGCGTCAGCGGCACGAACGCGCACGTGATCATCGAGGAGCCGCCCGCCGAGGCCGACAGCGCCGACGCCGGCACGCCGCCGCAGGCCCTGCCGTGGCTGCTGTCCGCCCGCTCGGAGCAGGCCCTGCGGGAGCAGGCCCGCCGCCTGCACGACCACCTCGCGGCCCGCCCCGAACTGCCGGACGCCGACGTCGCGCGCTCCCTGGCCGCCCGGGTCCGGTTCACACAGCGGGCCGCCGTCGTCGGGACCGACCGGCGGGAACTCCTCGACGGCCTCGCCGCGCTGGCCGCCGGCCAGGAGGCCGCCAACCTGGTCACCGGCACCCCCGGGGCCGGCAGGTTGGCGTTCCTGTTCACCGGGCAGGGCGCGCAGCGGCTGGGCATGGGCGGCGAACTCGCCGCCGCGTACCCCGTCTTCGCCACCGCGTTCGACGAGGTCTGCGCCGCCCTCGACGCGCACCTCGACCAACCGCTGCGCAAGGTCATCGACACCGACGAGGTGCACCAGACCGGCTACACCCAACCCGCCCTGTTCGCCTTCGAGGTCGCCCTCTACCGGCTCCTCGAATCCTGGGGCATCCGCCCCGACCACCTCGCCGGACACTCCATCGGCGAACTCGCCGCCGCCCACGTCGCCGGCGTCTGGGACCTCGCCGACGCCGCGAAACTCGTCGCCGCCCGCGCCCGGCTCATGCAGGCCCTCCCCACCGGGGGCGCCATGGTCGCCGTGCAGGCCACCGAGGAACAGGTCACCCCGTACCTCTCCGACGTGGTCGGCGTCGCCGCCGTCAACACCGGCACCGACCTCGTCCTCTCCGGCGACGAGGCCGCCACCCTAGCGGCCGCCGAGGCACTCGCCGCGCAGGGCCACCGGACGAAGCGGCTCACCGTCTCGCACGCCTTCCACTCCCACCTGATGGACCCCGTCCTCGACGACTACCGCGCCGTCGCCGACTCCATCACCCACCGGGAGCCCACCGTTCCCGTCATCTCCACCGTCGACGGCCGACCGCTGCGTTCCACCCCCGACCACTGGGTCACCCAGCTGCGCCACACCGTCCGCTTCCACGAGGCCGTCGAGGCTCTCGCCGGCACGCACCACGTCGGCACCTTCCTCGAGATCGGCCCCGACACCGTCCTCGCCACGGCCGCCGCCACCGGCGACGCCACGGCCATCGCCACCGCCCGCCGGGGAGAACCCGAGACCGCGACCCTCGGCAGGGCCGTCGGGCGACTCTTCACCGCCGGGACCGGCCCCGACGCCGGCGCGTACCGGGCGGGCGCCCGCGAGGTGGAGCTGCCGACGTACGCGTTCCAGCACCAGCGGTACTGGCTGGTCCCCGACGAGGGGCCGGCGGACGCCGCCGGGCTCGGGCTCGGGGCGGCGGACCATCCGCTGCTCGGAGCGGTGCTGGCGCTCGCCGACTCCCAGCGGAGCGTGCTCACCGGCCGGCTCTCCCTGCGCGAACAGCCCTGGCTCGCCGACCACGCCGTCCTCGGCACGGTCCTGCTGCCGGGTGCCGCGTTCGTCGAACTCGCGCGGCGGGCCGCCGAGCACGTCGACCTCGACCGCATCGAGGAGCTGACCCTGCACGCGCCGCTGGTGCTGCCGGCCGACGGCGCGGTACGGGTGCAGGTGGAGGTCGGGGAGCCCGACGAGGCCGGGCGCCGGCCGCTGCGGGTGTACTCCCGGCGCGAGGACGCGCTCGACGGCGAGCCGTGGACGCAGCACGCGAGCGGCCTGCTCGACGCCGCAGGGGAGGCCGAGGCCGGCTGGGCCGGTGAGTGGCCGCCCGCCGACGCCGTGCCGGCCCCGGTCGAGGAGCTGTACGACCGCATCGCCGACCTCGGCGTCGACTACGGCCCCGCGTTCCGGGGACTGGTGGCGGCCTGGCGGCACGGCGACGAACTGCTCGCGGAGGTCGCGCTCCCCGTCGACGCGCCGGCGGGTCGCTTCGGACTGCACCCGGCGCTGCTGGACGCGGCCCTGCACCCGATCTCCCTGGCCACCGGGGCCGACGGTCCGCTGCGCCTGCCGTTCAGCTGGCACGGCGTACGGGTGCTGACCACCGGGGCGACGGCCCTGCGGGTGCGGATCACGCCCACCGCCGGCGACGCGTACGCCCTGGCGCTCGCCGACGGCACCGGCATGCCGGTGGCCACGGTCGAGTCCCTGGTCGCGCGCCCGGTGACGATCGAGCAGCTGCGCTCCACCGCCGGTCCGGACGGGCTGCACCGGTTGGAGTGGCAGCCGGTCCCCACGCCCGTGGCCTCCGCCAGCGCCTTCGACGTGTTCCAGGTCGGGACCGGCACGGACGCCGAGGCGGTACGGGCCGCCGTGCACGACGCGCTCGCGGCGGTCCAGGAGTGGCTGCCCGGCGACCGCTCCCCGCTGGTGTTCGTGTCCCGGGGTGCGACCGACGGCACGAACCCGGCGGGCGCGGCGGTCTGGGGCCTGGTCCGCTCGGCGCAGACCGAGCATCCCGATCGTTTCGTCCTCGTCGACACCGACGACCCGGCTCTCGTCGGCGCGGCCGTCGCGACCGGTGAACCACAGGTGGCCGTCCGCGACGGGGTGTCGACCGTGCCGCGGCTCGCGACGTTCGTGTCCGCCTCGGACCGCCGCCTGTTCGACCCGGCGGGCACCGTGCTCGTCACCGGCGGCACCGGAGCACTGGGCGCGGAACTCGCCCGCCACCTGGTCACCGCGCACGGTGCGCGGCACCTCGTGCTGACCTCCCGCCGTGGCCCGGCCGCGCCAGGCGCCGCGGAGCTGACGGCCGAGCTGGAGTCGCTGGGCGCCAGGATCACGGTCGCCGCCTGCGACGCCGCCGACCGGGCCGCGCTGGCGGACCTCCTGGCGTCCCTGCCCGACCTGGTCGGCGTCGTGCACGCCGCGGGCGTGCTGGACGACGGTACGGTCGAGTCGCTCACGCCGGAACGGGTGGACGCGGTGCTGCGGGCGAAGGTCGACGCGGCGCTCAACCTGCACGAGTTGGCCGGCGACGTCGAGATGTTCGTGCTGTTCTCCTCGGCGACCGGGGTGCTGGGCACGGCCGGCCAGGCGAACTACGCGGCGGCGAACGCCTTCCTGGACGCGCTCGCCGCGCGGCGTCGGGCGTCCGGCCTCACCGCGACGTCGCTGGCCTGGGGCCTGTGGCGCAGCGGTGGCGCGATGACCGGTGGGCTCACCGAGGCCGACCTCGCCCGCATCGGGCGCACCGGCGTGCGGGCGCACACCGTCGAGGAAGGCCTCGCGCTGTTCGACGCGGCCTGCCGGACCGACGAGCCGTGCCTGGTCCCGATCAGGTTGGACGTGGGCGTCCTGCGCACGAGCACGTCGGCGCCGGCACCGCTGCGCTCCTTCACCCGCCCCCGGCGCTCCTCCTCGGCCGGCAGCGCGGCGTCGCTGTCCGGCCGGCTGGCCGGCCTCGCCGAGCCGGAGCAGCGCGAGGTGCTGCTGACCCTGGTACGCACGAACGTGGCGGCGGTGCTGGCCCACGACTCGGTGGAGACCATCGCGGCGGACCAGGCGTTCAAGCAGCTGGGCTTCGACTCGCTGACGGCGGTGGAGCTGCGCAACCGGCTCAACCAGGCCACCGGCCTGCGGATGCCGGCGACGCTGACGTTCGACCACCCCACGCCCGCGGCGCTCGTGGAGCACCTCATCGGGGAGCTTGGCGGCAACCAGGCGCAGCTCAACCTGCGCACCCTCGTCGACAGCATCGCCAGGGTGGAGGCGACGCTGGAGTTGGTGGACGCGGCGCAGACGGCGGAGACGGACATCGCCGCGGCCCTGCAACGGCTGCTCACCAGGTGGCGCGACAAGTCCAGCCCGGCCGAGGCCACGGACCTCGCCTCGGTCACGGCGGACGACCTGTTCGACATCCTGGACAGCGAGCTGGACAACGCCTGACCCCGGGGCGAGCCACGACCGCCCCCCACCCCGACGCACGACGGGGTGGGGGGCTGGTCCGTTCACGGGAGGCCCGACCGGGGTGGAGGGCTGGTCCGTTCACGAGACGCACGAGACGCCCGCCGGGGCCGCAAGCGGGCCGCGACCGGACCGGGAGCAGCCCGACCGGGGACGGCCCCCCGCCCAGATCGGGAACGACCCGTCCCGCCCGGACCGGAAACAGTCCCGACCGGAGAAGGCCCACCCCGTCCGGACGGGAACAGCCCGCCCGGACGGGAACGGCCCGCCCGGACGGGAACGGCCGCCCTGCGCGGACGGGAACGGCCACTCCGGAACGGAAAAGGCCCACCGGCCCCGGGCGTACCCGGGGCCGGTGGGCTGATCAAGCACGAGGGTGACCACCACCGGAACGCAGCCACTTCCAGCGCGACATGGCTCGGCTCAATGCTCTCCGCGCGGCGGGCTGGTTGGCGCTGTGCTTCAAGGCGGACGACGCAGTGCGGCACCCCGCCCGAATTGTCCGGCTGATAACTGACGCAATCCAGGAACGCCGCCCCAGCCAATGCTGATCAGGACGCCATGGACCTTAAAATGGCCGGATAACGTCCATGGCGTCCTGATCACCGGGGCGCTCGCACGCGATAGCGCGGCGGCCGGGCGCCCCCCACGCGATAGCGCGGCGGCCGGGCGCCCTCCACACGAAAGCGCGGCGGCCGGGGCGCTCGCACGCGAGCGGCGGGGCGGTCGGGCGCTCGCACGCGAAGGCGCGGCAGCCGTTTCGAGATGTCCTGGGGTCACCGGTGCTTCAGCCGGTCGTTCGCGGGTGCGGGATGTCGCCGGGCCGGACCGGTGGTGTCGCCGCGTGGCCGGGAGCCGGGCGCGGGACCCGGCCGCCGTCACCTCGTCGAGACGGTCTGTGCACCGGCCCGCGCGTCGAACACCGAGATTGCCTCTGCCGGACAGAAGCTGGCGTCACGGAGCCGGCCGGCCCTCAGCGGGCGGCCGGCCTCCAGCCGGCGGCCTACGTCAGCTCACCACCGAGTACTTCTGCCAACCCGTCGCGAGCACCTCGGGCGCGGAGAACGTGGCCGAGGGCCGCTCCGCGTCGAACTTGCCGTTGTGCAGGTGCACGACGAGCGTGCCGTCGGCGCGTACGGCCAGCAGGTCCGGCCGGCCGTCGAGGTCGATGTCGGTCACCGTGATGTGCGCGAACTCCTGCCAGCCCTTGCCGAGCGTGAACCACTGGCCCTCGCCGCGCCACCACGGGCCCTCGCCGGAGGTGTCGTGCGCGAACTCGTACAGGTCGAGGTCGCCGTTGGCGCGGCGGACCAGAAGGTCGGGCCGGCCGGTGCCGGTGAAGTCGGCCATCGCCAGCGGGAAGTCCTCGACGTCGATCGTCACCAGGCGGTGCGCGGTGCGGTCGTACGTCTCGTTCTGCGTGACCTGGCGCTTGTTGAAGAACGCGTCGACGTGGCCCGCGTCCTGCTCGCGGCCGAACATGTCGTCACAGCCGTCCAGGTCCACGTCGGCGATGCCGAGCGTCTCCCACTTCTTGTCGTCCCGGGCGCCGGAGATGCGGATCGGATCGCCGAGGGTGTCGAGACCGTTCAGCCCACCCCTGTTCGGATAGAGGAAGATCCCGTGCGTCTCGTTCATGTGTCGCATGCTCACGCCGATGACGTCGGCGTAGCCGTTGCCGTTGACGTCGATGGGACGGACCATCCCGTAGTTGCGATACGGATGGAAGTCGGTGCTGATCAGCACGGGCTCGTCGTATGTGTCGCCACCACGGAAGCTGCCGCTGTGCGGGAAGACCAGCAGTTCACCCGTGTCGTCGTCACGGGCCATGATGTCCATCCTCCCGTTCCCGTTGAACGAACGGCAGTGACCATTCCCGCCCATGCGTGCCACGAACTACCTCCCCGTACACCCCGAAATACGACAGTCCGATCATTACGAACAGGGGCTGGGGGTGGTAACCCCTACCCGCACCCCTCACCACCCGCAAGAAGGTGCTCGACAGGCGAGATCGACAGGCGACAAAGCCACCTACGCCTATCGGCGCTGATCCATGCCCCCATCGCCGGCCACGGGCATTAGGGGACCGATCGAAGAAGGGGCGTAGGCGACTTTCTGCCACCTCGGTCTTCTGTCACTTGAAGTCGAAGCCGCGGCCCGAGCGGCCCGCCGCGGGCCGACCGTCGCCGGGGCGGGCCGCTCGGGTAGGGGCCAGCCGTCGCGCGGGGCTGGCGCACGGGCAGAGGCCAGCCGGAGCACGCGCACGAGGGCCCGGCCGGACGAGCCGGCCGGGCCCCCAGGGTTGGTTCCGGGTCAGCCGCCGAGGCTCGCCGCCGCCGAGGCGATCGCCGGGGCGAAGGTGCTCACCTGCGTGTAGACGCCGGGGTAGGAGGGCCGGGCGCAGCCGTTGCCCCAGCTCACGATGCCGACCTGGATCCAGGCGTTGCTCGCGTCGCGCCGGAACATCGGGCCGCCCGAGTCCCCCTGGCAGGTATCGATGCCGCCGCTGGCGTAGCCGGCGCAGATCTCCTCGTTCGCGATGATCTGGCCGCCGTAGTAGGAGTTGCAGGTCGCGTCGCTGACGAACGGCACGCTGGCCTTGCGCAGGTAGCGCTGCTGCGCGCCGTTCTCGCGGGTGGCGCCCCAGCCGGCGACCGTGAAGGTGCCGTTGTCGTACGCGGTGCTGGTGGCGATCTTCAGCGTCGGGAGCGTGGTGACCGGCGTGGCCAGCCGGATCAGCGCCCAGTCCTTGCCGTTGCCGTTGTAGCCGGGCGCCCGGTAGACGTAGTTCGAGCGCACCTGGATCCGGCTCGACGACTGGAGGTCCACGACGCCGAGGGTGGCGGTGATGCTGGTGTTCGTACCGGTCCCGCCGACGCAGTGTGCGGCCGTCAGCACCAGGCGCGGGCTGTAGAGGGAACCGCCGCAGCCCATGGAGAGCCGGACCATGAAGGGGAACTCGCCCTGGGCGGCCAGCGTCCCGCCCACGACGTACGGGGTCACCTCGGGCCCGGGCTTGGCGGAGGCCGGAACGGCCAGGACGAACGAGCCGGCGGTGACCGCCACCAACGCGGCGGCCAACCGGCCGACGAGTGTGCGCCAACGGACCATGGGAGCCTCCCGAACCCTCGCGGCGGGCCGAGGCGGCACGCCGGAAACCGATGGCGGGAGCCTATGGAGATCTATCGATGGATAGCAATGCCCCGACACATCCCGCGTCGGTCATACCGCAGCCGACCAGGATTCGGCGCGCCGGACGCGCATCGCCCGTTTTGCGCCGGGACCGCCCGGGTACGGGCCTGGACATGGACACGAACAAGAAGGCACACCTCGTTGGCGGACCCCGGGACGGCAGCACCATCGACACGGGCGGCGACGCCCTGCTCGAGGTGGAGATCGACGGCATGATGCACCGCTACATCCGGACCACGAAGCAGCACGGCGAGGACGGCACGGTCTACAACTACGACGGAATGGTGGCGCCGGACGGCGGGGAGCCCGGCGTCGAGGACCCGGCGGCCCGGGTGGCCTCCCCGAAGGCCGACGCGGAGGGCCACGGCGGGAAGCACTGAGCTGCGGATCAGCTCCGGCCGGGCGCGGATGAACCGCGGCCGGCCGGGTAAGCAGCCGGCGACCTGGTGGAACGACCGGAGGTCGCGAGACGCCGCGACCGGGCGCGCGGGCGGGCGGCGCAGGCCGGCCCGCCCGGGCGTACGGTCAGTTGTTGCTGATCCAGTTCCAGGCCGACACGACCCACTCGGTCTGCTGGAGGTAGGCGATCCCGAGACCGGCCAGGAAGACCGCCGTCACCAGGTGCGCCCCGCGCGCGCTGCGCCGCACCCGGCCCAGCTGCCGCTCCAGCACCACCCGGCCGAGCAGCCGGGCCAACGCGAAGAGGCCGACGGCCACCAGCAGGCTCAGCAGGAAGATCAGGAACGGGCCGCCCAGGTTCCCGCCGCCCGAGATCGCCCAGATCCCCCAACAGACGAAGGCGAAGAGCGCGCCGGCCGCACTCCACTCGCCGCCGCGCTTCAACTGCTCGACATGCCAGCTCAGCGGCCGGCGCGGGGCCGGCGCGTCCGGCCACCCGGTGCCCGTCGGCTCGTGCTCGACGACGGGGAACGGCTCGGTGCGCGTCGTACGGGACTGCCCGACCGAGGCCACCCCCCGCTGGTACGCGTCGCGCTGCGGCGGCACCCCGGCACCGGGCTGCGGCGGCACCTCGACGGTCCGCTCGGCCCACGGCTGCGTCTGGTCGACCATCTCGTCCCTCCCCTGGACCGACGGCAACCACCGGCCGCCGTCCGTTCCGAGGGTAGCCAGCCCGCAAACCGGTCGCCGAGGCCGCACCCGGGCACGGGCCCCGATCCGCTGGCCACGGCAGGGCCGGCCGACCCCGCGTGCGCCGACGACCGGGGCGTCGTGACCGAGGTCACCGGCCACTCCGCGCGCCACGCGCCGGACGCGCGAGCCGACGCGGGACCCGCAAGCCGACACCGAACCCGCAAGCCGACGCCGAACCCGCGAGCCAGCGCCGGACGCGCGTGCCAGCGCCGGACCCGCAAGCCGACGCCGGACGCGCGAGCCAGCGCCGGACCCGCAAGCCGACGCCGGACGCGCGAGCCAGCGCCGGACCCGCAAGCCGACGCCGGACGCGCGAGCCAGCGCCGGACGCGCGAGCCAGCGCCGGACGCGCGAGCCAGCGCCGATCGGGCCGGGGCGGTACGGTCGGCTGATGGGTGACACGGAGCGACGCCGGCGCCGGATACGGCACCCGAGCGGCGACGCGGGCGCGACCGGGGGCCCCGACGCGACGACCGCCGGGGTGCACGACGGCCCCGAGCCGCCGCGTGCCCGCCGGGGCGGCCCGGGTGACGAGGGCGACCGCGGCCTGCGTGGTCTCGTCGGCCCCGGCTCGTCCCAGGTGAGCGTGACCGCCGCGATGCGGGCCCGCGACGCCTCCCGCCCCACGGACGAGGACCTGGCCGCGGCCGAGGAGCGCGTGGTGATCATCCGCCGCAACTGGACGCCCCGCGAGGACCTCCCCCGCCGCTGACCCCCGGTCCTGGCGGGAACCGCCCCACAGGGGGCACAGCCCGTCCGGAAGCTACGGCGATCCCACCACCCTCGGACCCGCCCGGCCGAGCGGTCAGGCGGTCAGGCGGTCAGGCGGTCAGGGCAGCGTGGGGAGCTGGCGGGTGCTCTCGTAGTCGGCCACCTGGGCGATCCGGCGGGCGTGCCGCTCGTTGCCCGAGAACGGGGTCGTCAGGAACGCCTCGACGATGGCGGTGGCCTCGTCCAGCGTGTGCTGGCGGGCGCCGACCGCGACGATGTTCGCGTCGTTGTGCTCGCGGGCCAGCTGGGCGGTGTCGATGCTCCAGGCGAGGGCCGCCCGGACGCCGGCCACCTTGTTCGCGGCGATCTGCTCGCCGTTGCCCGAGCCGCCGATGACCACCCCGAGGCTGCCCTCGTCAGCCACCACCCGGTCACCGGTGTGCAGGCAGAAGGCCGGGTAGTCGTCGTCCGGGTCGAAGGCGTGCGGGCCGACGTCGACCACGTCGTGCCCCTCCTTGGTCAGGTGGTTGACCAGGTGCACCTTCAACTCGAAACCGGCGTGGTCGGATCCCAGGTAGACGCGCATACCGCGCAGTCTGTCAGGCGCGCCTCCGGGACGACGCGCGGGCGGCGTCCCGGAGGCGGATTCGTCACAAGGTCAGCGGGACAGCTCGGCGACCACCAGGCCGCCGCGGGCCTTCGGGGTGAACCAGGTGCTCTTGCGCGGCATCTTCTCCCGCGCCAGGTTGACCGCGACGAAGTCGTCCACCGTCACCGGGGCGACCAGCACCGCCAGCTCGGCCCGGCCCGCGTCGACCTCGCCGGTCAGCCAGCTCGCCGGGTAGTCGCCGCCGACGTAGGTGATCCGCTTGTCGCCCGGGTCGAGCCCGAGCGCGTCGCGCAGCAGCAGCCGCTCGACCAGGGCGTGGTCCAGGTTCTCCAGCCGGTTGTCGCCGACGTGCGGCAGGGTGACCGCGTACCCCTGGCCGGCGAGGCGGAGGTGCACGGTGCCGCCGGCCGCCGGGACCTCGACCGGGCCGTCGATCGGGCTGATCTCCGCGCCGGCGGCGCGGAGCCGGCCGAGCAGGTCGTCGGCGGTGGTGGTCAGCTCGCTGACCAGCCGGTTGTAGGGCTGGATCGCCACCGACGCCGGGGTCGTGATGACCGACAGGAAGCGCGGCAGCCCGCCGGTCTGCGCGGCCAGGCTGCGGTGGTTGCCGTCGGCCACGACCAGCTCCCCGCCGCCCGCCAGGGCGGTCAGCTCGTCCTGGCGCGGGCCCGGCCCGAGCAGCCAGATGGCGTGGGTGCGCCCGGCCTGGTCGGTGTCGGTCGCCGCCGGCGCGCCGGCCGCGTCGGTCGCCGCCGCGAGGGCGGCGTGCAGCTCGTCGCCGCGCCCGGTCTGGAGCAGGAGTACGGGCGACAGCAGATGCCCCAGGGCCTCGGCGAGCGCCACCCGTTCCCGCACCTTCGCGATGAAGACGTCCTCGTTGCGGATGACCAGGCCGGGCTCGTCGGCCCGGGTGGAGATCTGGTCGGTGTCCACCATGGCGAAGAGCCCGTACGCGTTCTCCTCCCCCGGCGCGCTGATCCGGTAGAGGACCACGACCTGCTCCGCCGGCGTGTAGCTGCCGTCGGCCTTGGCCTCGGCGAGCCGGGTCACCGCGTCCGGCAGGGCGTCGAGGAAGGACCTGCCCAGGCTCTCCGGAGCCCGGTGCGGCATCTCGATGCCGAGGGCACTGTGCGGGTTCGCCTCGATGATCGCGGTGATCTCCGCGTCGTCGGCGAACTCGTCGTAGTTCTGCGCGCCGGTGCCGCCAGTGGTGATCCAGGCCCGGGTGATCGGATGCACGACCGTCATGTGCGGAGACGCTACCGGCGACGCGAGTCCCGCCGGCGCGGGACCCGCGCGGGGTCCACCAGATGAAAGAGCTACCGGGGCGGGCGCCGGATTCAGGCGGTACGGTCGGACTGTCCCGCAGTCCTGCGGTGCCGGCCGCCCGGCGTGGGGCCGCCCGCCGGTCGCCGGCCCGGCACGCCCGGTCCGGCGGGCACGATCCGCCGGGTCCCGCCCGGCACAGCCGGTACCAGCCGGTGCTCGGCCGGCGGGGTGAGCCGGGAGGTGGCCGGCACGCGGGCGACGCCGACCACGATCGGCGGGGCGAGCAGGTCCACCATGTGGGCGGGAAGGTCGGGACGGACCGCCGGCCAGCGGGAGTCGTCGACCGACCAGTACGCCGCGTCCGGGCGCTCGGTCACCCCCTCCCGGGTCGACGGGTCGTCACCGGGCACACGGTGCTTGGCCATCGGAACTGCCTCCACGAGCTGCGGGTGCGGCCCTGCGGGTCGCTGCGGCGGACACCCGGGCCAACGATCCCGCCGCCACCCCGGTGACGCCCCCGCCCTCACCCGGGCCCCGCGCCACCGCCGCCGACCAGGGGGTTCACGACGCGAACCCCCTGGTTGGTCCGGGAGCTGCCCACGGTGGGGCCGAACGAAGGAGCGGTTCAGTCGAAGATGGGGTCCTGGTCTCGGGAGCGCTTCAGCTCGTAGAAGCCGGGGGTGCCGGCGACCAGCAGGACGCCGTCCCAGAGCCGGCCGGCGGCCTCCCCCTTCGGCGCCGGGGTGACCACCGGGCCGAAGAAGGCGACCGGGCCGCCGTCCGGGCCGGGCGCGTGGATCACCGGGGTGCCGACGTCGGTGCCGACCGGACGCATGCCGGCCTCGTGGCTGGCCCGCAGCGCCTCGTCGTGGGCGGTGCCCTCGGCCACGTCGGCCAGCTCCGGGTCGAGCCCGACGTCGGTCAGCGCGGCGACGAACAGCTCACGAGTGAGCTTCTCCTGCCCGAGGTGGATCCGGGTGCCCAGCGCGGTGTAGAGCTTCCGGACGGCGTCCTGGCCGTACCGCTGCTCCACCGCGATGCAGACCCGCACCGGGCCCCAGCCGGTCCGCATCAGCTCCTGGTACTGCTCCGGCAGCTCCCGGCCCTCGTTGAGCACCGAGAGGCTCATCACACGGAACCGGACGTCCACGTCCCGGACCTGCTCCACCTCCAGCAGCCAACGGGAGGTGATCCACGCCCACGGGCAGAGGGGGTCGAAGAACATGTCTACGGCGGCACGCTCACTCACGGCTGGTCCCTTCACGACGGGTGTGCGCCGGCCTCCCGGCGCCTCCTGCGATCTTCACCCCAGCGGGTGTCGACCCACAGCGGAATGAGAGCGTGACCTCGCCCACCACAGGGTGTTCGTGCATGGAAGACTCGAATCCGGCCGTCACGAGCGGTCGATGACGGCGCCACCAAGGCGTGCGGCGAAACGGGATGGAGACGAAAAGTGCCGGGAGTGCGCAACCTGACGCAGGTCGAGGCCACCGAGCGGGCCCGCCTGCTCGACGTGACCGGATACGACATCAGTCTGGACCTCTCGTCCGCCGTACGGGCGGCGGCCGAGGCTCGCACCTTCCGTTCGAGGACCGAGGTGCGGTTCCGGTGCACGGAACCCGGCGCGAGCACCTTCATCGAGCTGGCCGCCGACTCGGTGCGGTCCGCGACGCTGAACGGGACCCCGGTGGACCTGGGCGACTGGTCGGCCGAAAAGGGCCTGACCCTGTCGGGACTGGACAGCGAGAACACGCTCGTCGTCGAGGCGGACTTCGCGTACTCGAACAGCGGGCAGGGCCTGCACCGCACCGTCGATCCGGTCGACGGCGAGACCTACCTCTACAGCCAGTTCGAGACGGCCGACGCCCAGCGGGTCTACGCCTGCTTCGACCAGCCCGACCTGAAGAGCGTCTACACCTGGCACGCCACCGTCCCGGACCACTGGAAGGTGGTCTCGAACATGCCGGTAGAGCGGGAGGAGGCGGCGGGCGAAGGGCTGAAGACGGTCCACCTCACCACCTCGGTGCGGATGAGCACCTACATCACCGCCCTCTGTGCCGGGCCGTACCACGAGGTGCGGGACAGCCACGACGGCATCGACCTGGGCGCGTTCTGCCGGGCCTCCATGGCGCCGCACCTCGACTCGGACGACCTCTTCCTGGTCACCAAGCAGGGCTTCGACTTCTTCCACGAGCAGTTCGGCGTGCGCTACCCGCTGCCCAAGTACGACCAGCTGTGGGTGCCCGACTTCAACGCCGGCGCCATGGAGAACTTCGGCTGCGTCACGCACGCCGAGTCGCACTACCTCTTCCGCTCGCAGGTGACCGACTACGAGTACGAGCAGCGGGCCAACACGATCCTGCACGAGCTGGCGCACATGTGGTTCGGTGACCTGGTCACCATGCGCTGGTGGAACGACCTGTGGCTCAACGAGTCGTTCGCCGAGTGGGCCAGCCACTGGTGCAACACCCACGCCACCCGCTTCACCGAGGCCTGGACGACGTTCCTGTCCATCCGCAAGAACTGGGGCTACCGGCAGGACCAGCTCTCCTCCACCCACCCGGTCTACTGCGAGATGCCGGACCTGGAGGCGGTCGAGGTCAACTTCGACGGCATCACCTACGCCAAGGGCGCGAGCGTGCTCAAGCAGCTCGTCGCGTACGTCGGTGAGGAGCCGTTCCTGGCCGGCCTGCGGGCCTACTTCGCCAAGCACGCCTGGGGCAACGCCACCTTCGACGACCTGCTCTCCGAGCTGGAGACGGCCTCCGGCCGGGAGCTGCGCAAGTTCGCCGCCCAGTGGCTGGAGACGGCGCAGGTCAACACCCTGCGGCCCGAGCTGACGATCGGCGCGGACGGCACCTACGAGCAGGTGGTCGTGCTCCAGGAGGCGCCCACCGCGCACCCGACGCTGCGTACCCACCGGATCGGGGTGGGCCTCTACGACCTGACCGACGGCCGGCTGGTCCGCCGCGAGCGCCACGAGATCGACGTCGCCGGCGAGCGGACCGAGCTGAGCGCGCTGCGCGGGGTGCCCGCCGCCGACGTGCTGCTGCTCAACGACGACGACCTCACCTACACCAAGCTGCGCCTCGACGAGCGGTCGATGGCCACCGTGGTGCAGCACATCGCCGGCTTCGAGTCGTCGCTGGCCCGCGCGCTGTGCTGGACCGCCGCCTGGGACATGACCCGCGACGCCGAACTGGCCGCCCGCGACTACGTGGCGCTGGTGCTGGCGGGGCTGCCCGCCGAGACCGACATCAACCTGGTCAACGCCGCCCTGCGCCAGGCCAAGACGGCGCTCACGTTCTACGCCGATCCGGCCTGGGCGCCGACCGGCTGGGCGGAGCTGGCCCGCACCGCGCGGACCACGCTGGCGGCGGCGGAACCGGGCAGCGGCTTCCAGCTGACCTGGGCCCGCGCGTACGCCACGGCGGCCCGCTCGGCCGAGGACCTGGCCACCCTGCGGGGCTGGCTGGCCGGCAGCGACGTTCCGGCCGGCCTGTCCATCGACACCGAGCTGCGCTGGGCCGTGCTGGGCGCGCTGGTCGCCAACGGCGCGGCCGGTCCCGCCGAGATCGAGGCCGAGCTGGCCGGGGACCGCACGGCCAGTGGCGAGCGCGAGGCCGCGTACGCGCACGCGCTGGTGCCGACGGCGGAGAACAAGGCCGCCGTCTGGGCTCAGCTGACCGGCCCGGAGTCGCTGCCGAACTGGCGCAACCGGGCGCTGTTGCAGGGTCTCATCCACCCGGCGCAGGTCGAGCTGACGGTGCCCTACCGCGACGCGTACTTCGCCACGGTGGACCAGGTCTGGGGTAGCCGGGACAGCGAGCCGGCGCAGGAGTTCGCGCAGCTGGCGTACCCGGCGTACCTGGTGGACGACGAGACCGTGGCGGCCACCGACGCGTGGCTGGCCGGCGACGGCCACTCGGCCCCGCTGCGCCGGCTGGTGGGCGAGGGCCGCGACGGCGTCGTCCGCGCCCTGCGGGCCCGCGAGCGGGACGCGCGCAGCGCCTGACGTACGCCCGACACGGTGAAGCCCGGTCCGCGGTGCGGACCGAGCTTCACCGTTGGACGTCGGGTGGGGCTCCGGGTCGGTCAGCCCTTGCCGGCGTGGCTGGCGAGCTGGTCGAGGCCGTTGATGATGCCGCCGGCCAGGTCGCCGCCGCCGAACGCCGCCACCATCGACAGCGCGGCGAGCCGGGCGTAGGTGTCGGGGATGCGCTTGCGGGCGTGCCGGCCGGTGACGATCTCCAGCTGCCGCTGGTTGGGCGACACCGCGATCAGGACCGACCGGTCGGGCTCGGCGAGCTGGCGGTGCAGCCGCTCCGCGTGCTCCCGGATCGGCTCGTCGAGGCCGCCGACGAAGACCGAGAAGACCAGGCCGGTGCCCTGGTCCGCCAGGCGCAGGGCCTCGTCGATGCGCAGCAGCTGGCGGGTCGAGAACGGCCCGTCCAGCACCTCGGGCGGATTCCCCGTCCCGGCCTGCTTCTCACCAACGGTCACTTGCGCCTCCGGTTCCACCGGCCGGCGCCTCGATGCCGGCCTGCTCCTGCTTGCGGCTGGTCAGCGCCGGCGCCTGCGCGCCCGCTGCCAGGGCGGTGCCGGCCGAGTCGGCCAGCTGCTCCGGCCGGCCCAGGAACCAGACCGGAGTGAAGTCGAAGGACCGGCCCGGCCGGTAGCGCTTGGCGCCGCCACCGCCGCCGCCACGACTACCGGCGTACGCCAGACCGGCGATCACCAGCACCGCGGCCGCCGGGATGCCGACGAAGACCAGCAACGTCTCGGTTACAGACAATCCCAACGCCCCCAGGCGGAAGAAGAGACCTTAAGATTCCGGGTCGGGTGGACGATCATGGCGCCGACCTCCCGACACCGCTGCCATTCACGTTAGCGGAGCCCACGGCCCGCCAGATTGCGGGGTGGCGATCCCATCCGCCACTGGAGTGCTCCAGTTGCGCAGCCGTGGCGATCAACCTCGCGTCGTCGCCGTACCGGCCGGTCAGCAGGACCCCCACGGGCAGCCCTTCGGCGGTGACGCCCACCGGCAGGGACACGGACGGATCACCCGTGACGTTGAACACGGCGCAGTACGGCGAGAACCGGCGTTGCCGGTCGAAGTCCTCGGCCGGGTCGCCCCCCTCGGCGAACCAGCCCAGCGGCGCCTGCGGCGCGGCGAGGGTCGGGCAGAGCAGCAGGTCGCAGCCGGCGGTGCGGCGCACGCCGAGGCGTACCTGCGCCTGGAGTTCGCCGAGCGTGGCGGTGAGGGTGCCGGCGGAGATCTCCGCGCCTCGGGCCCGCAGGTGGCGGGTCAGCGGCAGCAGCGCGCTCTCCCGCCCGCGCGGTACGGGCGCGAGCGCCAGCACGTACCAGACGATCTCGAACAGCGGCCACACGGCGGGCCCGAGGGGCGCGGGGACGTCGACCACCTCGTGGCCGGCGGCGGTGAGCAGCGCCGCCGCCCGGTCCACGGCGGCGAGGCAGTCGGGGTGCACCGGCTCGTCGGCGAGCATCGGGGCCGTGAACCGCCCGACGCGCAGCCGCCCCGGGTCGGCCGCGCGGGCCGCGCCGAGCCAGCCGCCCGGGGGCGGGGTGGGCGCCAGGTAGGGCTCGCCGGGCACCGGCCGGGCCAGCACGTCGAGCAGCGCCGCCACGTCGGCGACCGTACGCCCGATCGGGCCGTTGGTGGGCAGGCCGAAGGCGCCGGAGCCGACCGGCCCCCCGGAGACCAGCCCCCGGCTCGGCTTGTAGCCGACCAGGCCGCACAGCGACGCCGGGATGCGCAGCGAGCCGCCGCCGTCGGAGCCCTGGGCGACCGGCACCAGCCCGGCCGCGACGGCCGCCGCCGCCCCTCCGCTGGAGCCGCCGGCGGTGTACGCCAGGTCCCACGGATTACGGGCCGGCGGCGCGACCAGCCCCTCCGAGTAGAGCGAACAGCCCAGCTCGGAGGTGGTGGTCTTGCCCAGGCTCACCAGCCCGGCCTCCGCCATGAACCGGACCACGTCGGCGTCCACGGGCGGCACGAAGTCGGCGAACGCCGCCGAACCGAAGGTGGTGCGCACCCCGGCGGTGAGAGTCAGGTCCTTGATCGCGGTCGGCACGCCGTGCAACGGGCCGCGCTCGTCGGCGGGGACGGCGTCGGCGGCGCGGGCCGCCGCGCTGGCCCGCTCGCCGGTGACCGTGACGAACGCGCCGACGGTGTCGCCGAGCGCGTCGACGCGGGTCAGGTGGTGCTCGACCAGTTCGACGCTGGACAGCTCGCCGCCGGCGATCGCGGCGGCCTGCTCCAACGCGGTCAGGTCGTGCGGCTCGGCCATCCCCTCATCCTGCCCGCCCGGCCGCCGGTGTGCCGTACGACACGACCGGCCGGCGGTGCGACGAGCGCCATATCCCCCCGGACATGACCACATCGGGATGACCGGCCACCGGCACCCGGCACGCAGGATGGACCCGATCGATGGCGATCACCGTCCACCCGGTGGCCCCCCGCACCGCCGCCACCGACCCCCACCCCCGCAGGGAGCGTCGCCGTGCAACCTCTACCCGCTCTGCACCCGGTCCCCCGCCGCCGCTGGTCCTCGCGCGCCACCCGTCCGCTGCTGGCCCTCGCCCTGGTCGGCGCGAGCCTGGCCGCCGCCCCCGCCGCACCCGCCGGCGCCCGGGACCTGCCTACGGCCGCGCCGCTCGCCGCCAACCCCTACGAGCGCGGCCCCGCGCCCACCGTGGCCAGCATCGAGGCCACCCGGGGCCCGTTCGTCACCGCGCAGACCACCGTGGCCGCGAGCAGCGTCAGCGGCTTCGGCGGCGGGACGATCTACTACCCGACGAGCACCGCCGAGGGCACCTTCGGCGCGGTCGCCATCTCCCCCGGCTTCACCGCGCGCCAGACCTCGGTCGCGTGGCTCGGCCCCCGCCTGGCCTCGCAGGGCTTCGTCGTCATCACCATCGACACCCGGTCCGTGTACGACCAGCCGGCCAGCCGGGGCACCCAGTTGCTGGCCGCCCTGGACTACCTGACCAACACCAGCACCGTCCGCACCCGGATCGACCAGAACCGGCTCGCCGTGATGGGTCACTCGATGGGCGGCGGAGGCAGCCTGTCGGCGGCCAGCACCCGGCCCGCGTTGCAGGCGGCGATCCCGCTGACCGGCTGGCACACCCAGAAGAGCTGGTCGTCGGTGCGCGTACCGACCCTGGTCATCGGGGCCGAGAACGACACCGTGGCCCCGGTCTCGTCGCACTCGGAGCCGTTCTACACCAGCCTGCCGGCCACTCTGGACAAGGCGTACCTGGAGCTGAACGCGGCGAGCCACTCAGCGCCCACCTCGGCGAACGTGACGGTGGCGAAGTACAGCATCTCCTGGCTCAAGCGGTTCGTCGACGACGACACCCGCTACGAGCAGTTCCTCTGCCCGGCCCCGCGGGGCTCGGCGATCGAGGAGTACCGGGACACCTGCCCGCACTCCTGAACCCCCATGCTCCGGAGCCGTCGCGCGCACTGGGGGCCGCGACGGCTCCGGATTCCACCCGCCGGGCGGCGCGGGGCCCCTCGGGGACCGCGCCGCCCGGGCGCGGCTCAGGAGCGGATGCCGAGGAAGCGCAGCGCGTTGCCGCCGAGCAGCAGGTCGCGCTGCTCGCCGGTGAGGAAGTCCGCCTCGCGCACCACCCGGCCGACCGGCCGCTCCCCCAGCGGATACGGGTAGTCGCTGCCGACGAGCACCCGTTCGGCGCCCATCGTGTCGACCAGCAGCCGCAGCGCGGGCGCGGAGAAGACCACCGAGTCGACGCAGAACCGGTCGACGTACGAGCTGGGCGGGGCGGTGGAGGCGCCGCGTACCAGGTCGCCCCGGCGGTGCCAGGCGTTGTCGGCGCGGCCCAGCCAGAACGGGAAGCTGCCGCCGCCGTGCGCGAAGCAGATCCGCAGCGTGTCGGGCACCCGGTCGAAGACGCCGCCGAGAATCAGCGCCAGCACCGACAGGTGCGTCTCGGCGGGCATCCCGGCGAGCCAGCGGGCCATCCACCGGTCCAGCCGGGGGCCGCCCGGCATGTCCCACGGATGGACGAAGACCGGCGCGCCCACCTCGGCGCAGTGCGTCAGGAACTCCACGATCCCGGCGTCGTCCAGGTCGCGGTCGCCGACGTGGTTGCCGATCTCCACCCCGGCGTGCCCCGCCGCGAGGCAGCGGTCCAGTTCGGCGCAGGCCGCCTCCGGGTCCTGCAACGGCACCTGGCAGAACGGCACCAGCCGGTCGCCACCGGCGGCGGTGACCTCCAGGGTGCGGTCGTTGAAGATCCGGGCCACCTTCACCGCCTGGTCGGCAGGCCGGTCGTAGCTGAAGAAGACCGGGGTGGGCGACACGACCTGCACGTCCACGCCGTCAGCGTCCATGTCGCCGAGTCGGGTCGGCGCGTCCCAGCACTCCGCCCCGACCGGGCGGAACTCCGTCTCCCCCACCATGATCATGGCCGCCCGCTCGGAGTCGACCCGCAGCCAGGGCCAGTCCGACCCACCGCACGCCGCGCCGAGGTCCGGCCACCCCTTCGGTACGACGTGCGTGTGCACGTCGACCACCGGGGGCCGCGCCGGCCCGGGCCCGGCAGGCATCAGCCCTTGCCCGGGTGCAGCGCGCCGCAGTTGCCGCAGGTGCGGGCGGCCTCGTCGGCGTAGAACGCCTGGAACACCGGGGGCAGGTCGGCGGCGATGTCCCTGACCTGCAACTCCACCTCGTGCACCTGGTGTCCGCACTCGGCGCAGTACCACTGGAACTTCTCCAGCGTGCCCTCCTCGCGGACCCGCTCCACGACCACGCCGATCGAGCCGGCCTCGGGCCGCTGCGGCGAGTGCGGGGTGTTGCGCGGCAGCATCCACATCTGACCCTCGCGCACGTGCACCGTACGCGGCCCCTCCGGGGTCATCAGGTTGACGTGCATGTTGCCCTTGACCTGGTAGAAGAACTCCTCGTACGGGTCGACGTGGAAGTCGGTGCGCTGGTTGGGCCCGCCCACCACCATCACGATGAAGTCGTCCCCGCCCGGGAACATCTCCTTGTTGCCGACCGGCGGCTTGAGCAGGTGCTGGTTCTCCGCGATCCAACCGGGGAAGCTGAACGGCTCCGCGATCTCACTCACGACTGACCTCCTGACGGAAGAAGGGCCACGGCCTGGATTTCGATGAGCAGGTGCGGGTGGGGTAGTTGGTGCACGGCGACGGTGGTGCGGGTGGGGCCGGTGGCGTCGAAGTACTCGGCCCAGACCTGGTTGTAGCCGCCGAAGTCGTTCATGTTGACGAGGTAGGTGGTGACCTGCACGAGGTCGCTCAGGTCGGCGCCGACCGTCTTCAGCAGATCTTGGATGTTGTCGATGACGGCCCTGGTCTGCGCGCGGATGTCCAGGTTCGTCGTGCCCAGCTCGTCGACCTCGACGCCCGCGAAGGTGTTGTCGGGGCGGCGGCTGGAGGTGCCGGAGACGAAGACAAAGCCGCCGGCGACCTTGACGTGCGGAAACGCGCCTCGGGGTACGGCCTTGCCGGCCACGACGTGCGCCTGGGCACTCCCACCCTGGCCGGCGCTCGTGTCCTGGTTCGCGGGCGTGCCCTGGTTCGTGGTCATGCGGTGGCTCGCAGGGAGGTGGTGCCGAGGTGTTCGACGACGGCGCGGACGTGGGCGCCGGGTTTCAGGGGCACGGCGGCGGTGGCGGCGCCGGCGAGGAACACCC
>NZ_JBEYEU010000032.1:0-56725 GCF_040634035.1 Micromonospora sp. NPDC007220
CGCCCCCCCGCTGAGGGGCGGGGCCCGGCGCGTCGCGCGGCCCGCCCCCGTGGCGGGGGCGGGCGCGGACCTTTCGCTTCGTGGGGCGCGGCGGGCGGACCCGGGGTGGGCCCGCCCGCCGCGCCGTGCGGTTCACATCGTGTCCGGTCCGGTCCGGCCGGTCGTCGAGGGCCGGTACGCGCGGTCCGGGTCGGTCGGCTCGCGGCCCGCACCGGCGGCCTGCCCGCCGCGGTCCGCCGCCTCCGGGCCGTGCCCGAAGGCCGCCTCCTCGCCGGCGTCGTTCCCCGTCACGTCGTCGGCCTGGCCGTCCAGGGTCGACCGCGCGACGGCCCGGTCCAGTTCCTGGAGCGAAGTCCGTTCCTCGTCCCGCCACACCTTGTCGTCGTCCGTCATGTCAATCGCGGTACCCCGGCCGGGTCCCCGCAAACGACGATGGCCGCCGGGGGAGCCGGCGGCCATCGGAGGTTCACACCCGGGGGCGGGGAATCAGGGCTGCGGGCGGTCGACCTTGCCGCGCCAGGCGCCGGTCTCCTGACCGCGTCGCTCGATGAACTGCTTGAACCGCTCCAGGTCGCCCTTCGCGCGCCGGTCGACGACGCCGAGCTTGTCGCCGGCCTGCTCGACCACGCCGTGCGGTTCGAACTCGAGCTGGAGCGTGACCCGGGTGTTGTCCTGGTCCAGCCGGTGGAAGGTCACCACGCCGGCCTGCTGGGTGCCGCCCGTGGAGCGCCACGCGACCCGCTCGTCCGGGAGCTGCTCGGTGATCTCGGCGTCGAACTCCCGCTTCACCCCGGCGATCTCCACCGTCCAGTGGGTCATCGTGTCCGTCAGCTGCCGGACCTCCTGGACCCCCTCCATGAAGTGGGGGAAGTCCTCGAACTGGGTCCACTGGTCGTACGCGGTGCGGACCGGGACGGAGACGTCCACGTGTTCGGTAACGCCACTCATAAGGCATCCTCCTTCGTCCGCCGGTGACGGGCCGGATCGTGCGGGGATCCGGTCACCAACGGGTCGTCTCGTTCTTGTGGCCGAGCGCCGCCCACACCTCGGAGATCGTCTGGTAGCGGGTGCCCTCGGGCAGCCGCTCCAGTTCGGCGACGATGTCCGCCGGCGCCTCGTTGTCCCGCGCGTTGGCGATCAGCGTCTCCCGGTCACCGGGCAGGGCGGCCATCGTGATGAACCGGCCGAGCCGGCTGCGTCGCTCGACGTCCTCGGAGCTCATCCCCTTGGGCGCGCCCGTACGCAGGTCGCCGGCCGGGGCCGTGGTCGGCTCCGGCTGGTCCTCACCCGCCGGCTCCGGCACACGGGACTCGTCGACCCGCGAGCCGCCGGTCCCCGGCCCCTGCACGAGGCCGCTGACCTCCCGGCTCATCTGCTCGTCGACCCTCGGTCCGTGCTTGCTGCTGCCACGTTCCATGCCTTCTGCGCTACCCGGTGGCACCGGCGGTAAACGGGCGCTCCGGCGTCGCGGCCGGTAAACCCGTACGGGTCACGTGGTGGCCGGCGTCTTCGGGGGCAGGACCGGCTCGTCGGGGTCCGGCTCGCCGGCCTGGAGCACCCGGCCGCGCTGGAGTTCCGCGTTGATCTGCACGCCGAGCATCAGCGCCGAGTTGGACAGGTAGAGCCAGACCAGGAAGGCGATCACGGCACCGAGGCTGCCGTAGGTGGCGTCGTACGAGCCGAAGTTGGCGACGTAGAGGCCGAAGCCGAAGGAGGCGAGGGCCCAGGCGACCAGGGCCACCGCGCCGCCCGGGGTGAGCCAGCGGAACCGCGGCTGCCGGACGTTCGGCGCGATCCAGAACAGCAGGCTCAGCAGCACCATCATGATCATCGCGAGCACGGGCCACTTGGCGACGCTCCACGCCGTACGCGCCAGTCCGCCAGCGTTGATCAGGTCGCCCACCGCGTCGGTGACCGGCCCGCTGACGATCAGCCCGGTGGCGACGATCGCCAACAGCACCAGCGAGATCGCCGCCAGGCCGATCTGCACCGGCCGCAGCTTCCAGATCGGCCGCCCCTCCTCGACCCCGTAGACGGCGTTGGAGGCCCGGGTGAACGCCCCGATGAAGCCGGAGGCCGACCAGAGGGCACCGAGCAGACCGAAGCTCAGCAGCGCGCTGGCCGAGTCGTTCTGGTCGACCACGCCCCGCACGACGCCGACGAAGCCCTCGTTCGCCACCACCGAGCCGGCACCCATGTCCCGGGCCAGGTCCAGCACGGTGTCGACAGTCTGCTCGCCGTTGGACACCAGCCCGACCAGGGCGACCACCACGATCGTGGACGGGAAGAGCGCGAGCACCCCGTAGTAGGTCAGGGCGGCGGCCCAGTCCGCGCAGTTGTCCTTGACGAAGTTGCGCACGCTGCGCACCAGCACTCCGCGCCAGGTGCGCCAGCTCAGCTGCCGTACCCGGCGGGGGATCCGCGGTCGCCGCTCCCCGGCGAGCACCGCGCCGGGTTCCGTCGTCGTCATGCCCGCTCCCTGCGCCCCGGCCGCCGGATGACCCGGTGCATCCGGCTTCGCCTGGCCCGCCGGTACCCCTGGCCGGAAATCGACAAACCCGACCTCCGGTTTGCCGACCTGACGCGGGGGAACGGTCAGGGGAACCCATCGACGCGGAGGAGGACGAGATGCCCGGGCGCGAGGTACTGCCCAGCACGCTGCGACGCTCCCCCAAGAAGGCGCAGCGCACCTGGGAGAAGACGCACGACTCGGCCGTGGAGACGTACGGCGAGGGGGAGCGGGCGCACCGCACCGCCTTCGCCGCCGTCAAGCACGAGTTCGAGAAGGTCGGCGACCACTGGGAGCCCAAGGGCCGCAAGGGGCCGAGCGACCGCCAGGCGGCCGGCGGCGGACCGGAGCGCCGGGCGCCCACGGCCGGCGGGGTGGACGCCAACGCCACCAAGGACCACCTGATGAAGGTGGCCCGCAAACTCGACGTGCCCGGCCGTTCGAGCATGACGAAGCCCGAACTGGTCAAGGCCATCGAGAAGGCGAACAACCGCCAGACCGCCAAGGCCCGCGGCCGCTGAGGCCACCTTTCGGGTACGCAACGCGGGGGCTGTCCGTCCGCGGACAGCCCCCGCGCGTGTCTCACCAGTGGCCGCCACCGGGCGCCTCGATGTGCACCGCCTTCGTCGCGGTGAACTCGTCCAGCAGTTCCGGCCCGTAGCCGAAACCGTGCCCGCTGCCCCGGCGCGGGTGCGCGGCACCGCCCGGCGCGCCGCCGAACACCGCGTTGACCTTCACGGTGCCGACGGGCAGTTCCCGCCAGGCGCGCTGGGCGTGACTCATCGATCCGGTCAGCACCGTCGCGGCCAGCCCGTACGGGGAGTCGGCGGCGCACCGCAGCGCCTCGGAGAACGAGTCGACGGCCACGATCGGGGCGACCGGCCCGAACGTCTCCTCGCGTACCACCGTCATGTCGTGCCGGCAGTCGGTGAGCACGGTCGCCGGGTAGAACGCCCCCGGCCCGTCGGGCAGCGTGCCGCCGGTGCGGATCCGCGCGCCCTGGGCCACCGCGGCGGTGACCTGCCCGTGCACGTGGTCGCGGTGCCGCCGGTCCACCAGCGGCCCCAGTTCGGTACGCGGGTCCCCGCCCGGGCCCGTCCGCAGCTTCGTGGCCCGCTCCGCCAGCGCCAGCGCGAAGTCCTCCGCGACGTCCCGGTGCACGTAGATCCGCTCCACCGCGACGCAGATCTGCCCCGCGTTGGCGAACGCGCCGATCGCCGCCTGCCCGGCCGCCCACACCGGGTCGACGTCGCCGTCCACGACGAGCGGATCGCTGCCGCCGTTCTCCAGCAGTACCTTCGCCCCGGTCCGTGCCGCCGCGGCCGCGATGGCCCGCCCCGTGGCGGTGGAGCCGACGTGGGCGACGACGTCCACCTCCTGGGCGGCCAGCGCCGCGCCGACCTCCGGGCCCCCGGTCAGCAGCGACAGCACCCCGGGCGGCAGCGCGGAGTCGAGCGCCTTCGCCAGCAGCCAGCCGGTCGCCGGGGCGCGCTCGCTCGGCTTGTGCAGCACCACGTTGCCGGTGACCAGGGCCGCGCCGAGCAGCCCGCAGGAGACCGCCACCGGGTCGTTCCACGGGGTGATCGCGGCGACCACCCCGCGCGGCTGCGGCGTCATGAAGTCGAGGGCGTGGGTGGCGCCGTGCAGGGTCCGCCCGCCGCGCACGGGGGCGAGTTCCGCGTACTGTCGCAGCGTGCCGATCCCCGCTTCCACGCCGCCCCGGGCGTCCGACAGGGGTTTGCCCATCTCGGCCGTCGTGGCCCGGGCCAGGTCGTCGGCCACCGCCGCCACGGCGTCCGCCGCCCGGTGCAGGGCCGCCGCCCGTTCCGCGGGGGCGGTCGCCGCCCACTCCGCCGCGACGCCGCGCGTCGCCTCCACCGCCTTGCCGACCTCGTCGGCCGTCGCGACCGGCGCCGAGCTGACCGGGGAGCCGTCGGCCGGATCGTGTACGACCAACTCGCCACCCTCGCCGCCCGCGCCCCACACTCCGCCTATGAGCTGCGCAACCGTGTACATGGCAGTGCATGCCCCGGCCCCGGCGCGGCAAACGCGTTTCGCCCGGTTGCTGGCCGGGTAGGCGGATCGGATGAGTTCGCCCGGCGCGGAGAGCGCGGACGCCGTCATCGTGGGAGCAGGCCACAACGGCCTGGTCGCCGCCAATCTGCTCGCCGACGCCGGCTGGGACGTGCTGGTGCTGGAGGCCACGGAGACCCCGGGCGGGGCGGTGCGTTCCGCCGAGGTGACGGCTCCCGGCTACCTGAGCGACCTCTACAGCTCCTTCTACCCCCTCGGCTACGCCTCGCCGGTGCTGCGCGGGCTGGGGCTCGACCGTTACGGTCTGCGCTGGCGGCACTCCCCGGACGTGCTGGCCCACCTACTGCCCGACGGGCGGGCGGCGGTGCTCAACCGCGACCCGGAGGCCACCGCGGCCTCGCTGGAGGCGTTCGCGCCGGGCGACGGCAAGCGCTGGCTGCACGCGTACGACGACTGGCGCCAGGTGGCCGAGCCGATGCTGGAGAGCATCACCAGGCCGTTCCCGCCGGTGCGCGGGGGCCTGAGCCTGCTGCGCCGGCTGCGCGTGTCGGGGGCGCTGCGGCTGGCCCGGCGGCTGGTGGTGCCGGTACGCAAGCTCGGCGACGAACTCTTCGAGGGCGAGGGCGGCCCGGTGCTGCTTGCCGGCTGCGCCCTGCACACCGACCTGTCACCCGAGGAGGCCGGTTCGGGCGTGTACGGCTGGCTGCTCGCCATGCTGGGCCAGCAGGTCGGCTGGCCGGTGCCCGACGGCGGCGCCCAGAAGATCACCGACGCGCTGGTGGCCCGGCTGACCGAACGCGGCGGCCGGATCCTCTACGGCGCACACGTCGACCGGGTGCTGACCGCCCGCGGCCGGGCGATGGGCGTGCGTACCACCGGCGGCGCCCTGTGGCGGGCCCGCCGCGCGGTGCTCGCCGACGTCCCCGCGCCCGCCCTATACCTGGACCTGGTCGGCGCGGCGGCGCTGCCGCCCCGGCTGGTGGAGGACCTGGCGCACTTCCGCTGGGACGGCTCGACGCTCAAGGTGGACTGGGCGCTGTCGGCCCCCGTGCCGTGGACCAACCGGGCGGTCGCCACCGCCGGCACCGTGCACCTGCGGGCAGACCTGGACGGCCTCACCAGCTACGCCGCCGCGCTGGCCCGCAAGGAGATCCCGCGCGACCCGTTCCTGCTGCTGGGACAGATGTCGGTGGCCGACCCGAGCCACTCGCCGCCGGGCACCGAGTCGCTCTGGTCGTACACCCACCTGCCGTTCCGTCAGAAGTGGCGGGCCGAGGAGATCGCCGCGCACGTCGAGCGGATGGAGCAGGTGCTGGAGGAGGCCGCGCCGGGCTTCCGCAGCCTGATCGTGGGGCGGCACGTGGCCGGCCCGGCCGACCTGGAGGCGGGCGACCCGAGCCTGGTCGGCGGCGCGCTCGGCGGCGGCACCGCCGCCGCGTACCAGCAGCTGTTCCTGCGCCCGATCCCCGGCCTGGGCCGCGCGGACACGCCGGTGGACCGGCTGTTCCTGGCGAGCGCGTCGGCGCACCCGGGCGGCGGCGTGCACGGCGCGCCCGGCGCGAACGCCGCCCGCGCCGCCCTGGCCCGCGACCGCGCCCTCACCGGCCCGCTGTACGCGGCCGGGATCGACGCCGCGCACCGCGCGGTCTACCGCTGACCGCCAGCACGGCGAAGACGACAAGCTCGCGCCCTGCGCCCTGCGCCCGCCCTGCGCCCCCTGCGTCGCGCGCGGGGCGCTCCGGGCACCGGGCGCCCGGCACCGTGCGCGCGGGGGCATCTGGTGGGGCCGGGGCGCCGTGCACTACGGCCTGGGTGACCAGGCCGACTCTTCGCCAAGCCGGACCCGCCGGCGGATTGTCTGACGAGATTGCTGACGGACAGTGAGGGCAGCGCTGGCCGCGTGGGTCGTTCGCCGCGCCCTTTGCTCTGCATCCATATACGCAACAGTTGCTCTGAGTGATGGCGTGCGGCGAGTCCGCTGCACCGGCGGCGAGCCAGCCCCAGCTCAGCGACGTGGTGCGTCCGTGGCTGCAGAGCAAAGGGCGGCGAGCGGCGATCCGAAGGCGGAGCCGACGGTCACGGAAGGTGAGGGTTGCGCTCCGTGGTCGCGGTGTGTGGGCTGATCGGACGTCCCGTGCGGCGGGCGGCCGGGACTCAAGGTCGCCGTCCGCTCTCCGCCCCTCCGCTCTCCGCCCGTCTGCCGCTCGTCGCTGCTGTCGCTCGCCTTCGCCCTCGCTGCGCCCGTCCCTCGCCCTCCGCCGCTCGCCTGCCGCCCCGGACCTGGCCCGCGGAACGGACCGGGACCGGGGCCAGGGCAGGGCGGGGCGGCGTGGCACGGCGGGGTCGGGTCAGCGTTCGATGTTGCGGTGCTTGCTGCGCAGCTTGAACGGCATCAGCGCGCTCTCGACCTTGGTCGCGGTGGTCATCTTGGACGCGCCGTCGCGCCGCTCCTCGAAGCGGATCGGGACCTCCAGGATGGTGTGCCCCAGCTTCGTGGCCAGGTAGTGCATCTCCACCTGGAAGCTGTAGCCGTTGGACTGCACCCGCTCCAGGCCGATGTCGCGCAGCGCGTCCGCCCGCCAGATCTTGAAGCCGGCGGTGAGGTCGCGGATCCGGACCCGCAGCAGCGTGTGCACGTAGAGGTTGGCCCAGCCGCTGAGCGCCCGCCGGTAGAACGGCCAGTTCTCGTCCAGCTCGCCGCCCGGCACGTACCGGGAGCCGATCACCACGCCGGCCTGGGTGGAGAGCAGCGCGCCGAGCATGCCCGGCAGCGCCTCCGGCGGGTGCGACAGGTCGGCGTCCATCTGCGCCACGTACTCCGCGCCGCCGTCGAGGGCACGCCCGATGCCGTCCACGTAGGCCCGGCCGAGGCCCTCCTTGCCGGCCCGGTGCACGACCTCGACCCGGTCGGGGTGCTCGATGGCCAGCTTGTCCGCCACCTCACCCGTGCCGTCCGGCGAGTTGTCGTCGGCGACCAGGATCTTCAGGCCCGGCAGCGGCAGGGCCAGCAGCCGCTCGACCAGCACCGGGAGGTTGCCCGCCTCGTTGTAGGTGGGAACCACGACGGTCAGGCGTGCGTCCCGCCACGGCACGGGCAACTGCACGGGTTCGATCATGTCGGACATCCTCGGTCGGCGGACAGGGCTCCCTGAGAGCGTAGCCAGTTGCCACATCCGGGTCGAAAAGGCCACCCCTACCGCCCCGTCTTCCGCCCCGACGAGGGCCCGTTCCGGGTGTCAGCGGAGGCGGCGGGCCAGCGCGGTGAGGGCCACCGCCAGGCCCGCCAGGGCGGCGCCGGAGACGGCCGGCTTGTGCGTACCGATCCACAGCGCGGCCGAGCGGCCCCGGGCCCGGTCGGTGAACACGCCCTCCGCGCCCCGGTCCCGTTCGTCGTCCCCGGGACGGTCCAGGTTGTCCCGCCAGGCGACCGGGTCGATCGGGGTGTCGGTCTGCTGGCTGTCGTAGCCGTCGCGTGCCAGCTTCCGGTCGAGCAGGCCGGGGGCGAGGACGTCGCCGAGCCGGGCGCGCCAGGTCGGTCCGCCCACATTCAGCTCGCGCGGCCCGTGGTCGGCCGCCCAGACGATCGCCTTCGCGGCCACCTCGGGTGCGAAGATCGGCGGTACGGGCTGGGGGTGCCGGGGCAGCCGGGTGCGTACCCAGGAGAACTGCGGGGTGTTGATCGCCGGCAGTTGCACCATCGACAGCTTCACGCCCGGGCAGTCGTGCAGCAGTTCCGCCCGCAGCGAGTCGTTGAAGCCCTGGACGGCGTGCTTGCTCGCGCAGTACGCCGACTGCAACGGGATCCCGCGGTAGGCCAGCGCGGAACCGACCTGCACGACCGCGCCCCGCCCGCGTGCCCGCATGTGCCGCAGCGCCGCGAGGGTGCCGTGCACGGTGCCGAGGTAGTTGACCTCGGTGACCCGCCGGAACTCGGTGGCCGGGATCTCCCACGCCGGGGCGAAGACCGAGACCATCGCGTTGTTCACCCACACGTCGATGCCGCCGAACCGGTGCACCACGTCGTCGGCGGCCTGCTGCACCGCCCCGGCGTCGGCCACGTCCACCCGGTAGGTGCACACCTCCGAGGCGCCCAGCTCCCGGCAGTCGCGCTCGGCGGCCGCCAGCCCGGCCTCGCCGCGGGCGAGCAGCGCGAGCCGGGCGCCGCGCTCGGCGTACCGGCGGGCGACCGCCCGTCCCACGCCGGCGCTCGCCCCGGTGACCACCACGGTCTGCGTCATGCGTCCGCCTTCTGCCGCATGGCGATGTCGGCCAGCCGGGTCAGGGTCTCCTTGTTGCGCTGGTGCAACACCAGGTCGTTGATCTTGTTGCGTATCCAGTGCAGCGGACCGGCGGCGAAGTCCTCGCCGATGCGTACCCGGGTGGCGTCCGCGCCGACCGCTTCGAGGGTGAACACCACGATGGCCTCCCCGGCCGGCCAGAGGCCGGCGCGGATCACCAACCGGCGCGGCGGGTCACAGGTCAGCACCGTGGAGACGTCGTGCAGGGAGAACGGCCACGGCCCGGCCTTGTGGTGCAGTTGGCTGCCCACCCGGGGCCAGGCGTCGTCCACGTCGCGAACGTGCACCGTGCCCACGACCCAGTCGCTGTACGTCCACCCGTCCGCCAGCACCGCCCAGACCTGCTGCGGGGAAGCTTTGATCACTTTCTCCACAATCGCCACTGTGCTCCCATACCCCCGGTCTGGCCGGGGCTAACGGTGCCGATGGGTTAGCTTCTCCCGGGCGACGGGTAACGGCACCTGCGAGCCGGCGTGTCGGCGCCGCCGGCGTACGACGCGGGGGGCGCGTCCGGGACGACGTTTACTCCCCGGGGCGCCGGGAACCCGCCGGCTGTGCGACAGGACCAGGTGGAGCCGGATCAGCGCAGGTCAGCCCGGGTTTTTGCCGGTGCTGGCGCGGCGGGGCCCGGGCCCGTCCTGTTCGACGCGGTGCTGCTGGACCGCGACGGAACGCTGATCGAGGACGTGCCGTACAACGGCGACCCCGAGAAGGTACGGCCGGTGCCGGGGGCGCGGGCCGCCCTGGACCGGTTGCGGGCGGCGGGCCTGCGGCTGGCGGTGGTGACGAACCAGTCCGGCCTGGCCCGTGGCTTGTTCACCGGGACGCAGATGGAGGCGGTGCACGCCCGGGTCGAGCGGTTGCTGGGGCCGTTCGACGCCTGGCTGGTGTGTCCGCACGACGACGGCGACGCATGCGGGTGCCGCAAGCCGGCGCCGGGGCTGGTGCACGCCGCGGCGCGGGAGCTGGGCACCGTGCCGGCGCGGTGCGTGCTGGTGGGGGACATCGGCCGGGACATGATCGCGGCGTCGGCCGCGGGCGCGTCGGGGATCCTGGTGCCCACGCCGGTGACCCGGCCGCAGGAGGTGGCCGCCGCGCCGCAGGTGGCCGCCGATCTCCCGGCGGCGGTGGCGGAGATCCTGCGCCGCCAGGCGGCGCTCGACCCGGCCACCTACCGGCAGGCCGACACCGACACCGACACCGCGCGGGGCGCCGGCAGGGGGCGGACGGGGACCGTGCTGGTGGTACGCGCCGACTCGGCCGGGGACGTGCTGGTGACCGGGCCCGCCATCCGCGCCGTCGCCGCCCACGCCGAGCGGGTGGTGTTGCTGTGCGGGCCCCGGGGCCGCGCCGCGGCGGAACTCCTGCCCGGCGTCGACGAGATCGTCGAGCACCGGCTGCCCTGGATCGACCCCGCCCCCGACCCCGTCGACCCCGCCGACATGCGTCAGCTCGCCGACCGGCTCGCCGCCGTGCACGCCGACGAGGCGGTCGTCTTCACCAGTTTCCACCAGTCGCCCCTGCCCCTGGCCCTGCTGCTGCGCCTGGCCGGGGTCGGACGCGTGAGCGCCATCAGCGACGACTACCCGGGCAGCCTGCTCGACGTACGGCACCGCGTGCCGCCCGGCGTACCCGAACCGGAACGCGCGCTCTCCCTCGCCGCCGCCGCCGGCTTCGCCCTCGCCGACCACGACGGACCCGCCCTGCGCCTGCGTCCGGCGCAGGCACCGCCGCCGGAGGTCGGCGCGCCCGGCTACGTGGTGCTGCACCCCGGCTCGGCGGCGCAGGCCCGGGGCTGCCCGCCGGAGCTGGCCGCGCGGATCGCCCGCGCCCTGACGGCCGCCGGCCACCGGGTGGTGGTCACCGGCGGCCCCGACGAGCAGGAGCTGACCGCGCGGGTGGCCGGCGACGTCGCCGTCGACCTGGGCGGGCGGACCGGCCTCGCCGGGCTGGCCGCGACGGTGGCCGGCGCCGGCGCGGTCGTGGTCGGCAACACCGGCCCCGCCCACCTCGCCGCCGCCCACGGGGTGCCGGTGGTCAGCCTGTTCGCCCCCACGGTGCCGTTCGGGCAGTGGGGGCCGTGGCGGGTGCCCACGGTGCGCCTCGGCGACGCGGAGGCCGCCTGCCGCGACACCCGGGCGGCGCGCTGCCCGGTGCCCGGGCACCCCTGCCTGAGCGGCGTCGACCCCGAGGAGGTCGTCGACGCGTTGCGGCTGCTCGGGGTGACCCCGTCGGCCCGGTCGGGGCCGCCCACCGGCGGCTCGTCCGCCGGCGTGACGACGCTGGCCACCATCGGCGGGAGCGGCGGATGAACCTGCTCCTGTGGCACGTGCACGGCTCCTGGACCACGTCGTTCGTGCACGGCAAGCACCGGTACCTGGTGCCCGTCACCCCGGACCGGGGCCCCTACGGCCTCGGCCGCGCCCGCACCTACCCGTGGCCCGACACGGCCGTCGAGGTGACCCCCGAGCAGTTGCGCACCGCCGACGTCGACCTGGTCGTCCTGCAACGCCCCGAGGAGATCGACCTCGCCGAGCGGTGGCTCGGCCGGCGGCCCGGCCGTGACGTACCCGCCGTCTACGTCGAGCACAACACGCCCAAGGACGGCGACGTGCCCAACAGCCGGCACCCCATGGCCGACCGCGACGACCTGCTCGTCGCCCACGTCACCGGGTTCAACGAGCTGTTCTGGGACACCGGGGCCACCCGCACCACCGTGGTCGACCACGGCATCGTCCCTCCCGCCGCGGAGTACACGGGCGAGCTCGACCGGCTCGCGGTGGTGATCAACGAGCCGGTACGCCGGGGGCGGGTCACGGGCACCGACCTGCTGCCCCGCTTCGCCGAGATCGCCCCGCTGGACGTCTTCGGCATGAAGGTGGCGGGGCTGGCCGAGCACCTGGGCCTGCCCGCCGACCGGCTCACCAGCCACGACGACCTGCCCCAGCACCGGATGCACGCCGAGCTGGGGCGGCGGCGGGCGTACCTGCACCTGTGCCGCTGGACCTCCCTGGGGCTGAGCCTGATCGAGGCGATGTCCATCGGGATGCCGGTGGTCGCGCTGGCCGCCACGGAGGCGGCGATGGCGGTGCCACCGGGGGCGGGCGCGCTGTCCACCCGGCTCGACACCCTGCTCGACGCCGCCCGCCGGTTCGTCGACGAGCCGGCGGAGGCACGCCGGGCGGGGGAGCGGGCCCGCGCCGCCGCCCGGGACCGCTACGGCCTCGACCGTTTCCTCGCCGACTGGGACCGGCTGCTGGAGGAGGAAGTATGCGCATCGCGATGATCTCGGAGCACGCCAGCCCGCTCGCCATCCTGGGCGGCGAGGACGCCGGCGGTCAGAACACGCATGTCGCCGAGCTCTCCGCCGCCCTCGCGGCCGCCGGACACGACGTGCGGGTCTACACCCGCCGCGACGCCGTGGACCTGCCGGTGACCGTACGCAGCGCCGACGGCTACGACGTGGTGCACGTCCCGGCGGGGCCGGCCGGGCCGGTCGCCAAGGACGCCCTGCTGCCGCACATGCGGGAGTTCAGCCGCTGGCTGGTCGACCGGTGGCGGGGCGGCGACTGGATGCCCGAGGTGATCCACGCGCACTTCTGGATGAGCGGCCTCGCCGCGCTGGCCGCCAGCCGGCAGACCGGCGTTCCGGTCGTGCAGACGTACCACGCCCTGGGGGTGGTCAAGCGGCGCCACCAGGGCGTGCAGGACACCAGCCCGGCCCGCCGGATCGGCTACGAGCGGGAGCTGGGCCGGGCCGTCGACCGGGTCATCGCCCAGTGCCGCGACGAGGTCGGCGAGCTGGTCCGGATGGGCGTGCCACGGTCCCGGATGACGGTCGTGCCGTCCGGGGTCAACCTGGGCACGTTCGCCCCGCTGGGGCCGACCGCCGAGCGGGAGGACGGCCGGCCGCGGATCCTGACCGTCGGCCGGCTGGTCGAGCGCAAGGGCTTCCAGACCGTGGTGCGGGCGATGGCGTACGTGCCCGGGGCCGAGTGCGTGGTCGTCGGCGGCCCGCCCGCCGGCCTGCTGGAGACCGACCCGTACGCCCGCCGGCTGCGCGCCCTCGCGGTCAGCTGCGGGGTCGCCGACCGGGTGCGACTGGTCGGCGCGGTGCCCCGCGAGGAGATGGGCCGCTGGTACCGCTCGGCGGACGTCCTGGTGGCCGCCCCCTGGTACGAGCCGTTCGGGCTCACCCCGCTGGAGGCGATGGCGTGCGGCGTGCCCGTGGTGGGCACCGCCGTCGGCGGGATCAAGGACACCGTGGTCGAGGGCGTCACCGGCGACCTGGTGCCGGCCCGGGACCCGCGTGCGCTGGGCGCCGCGATCCAGGGGCTGCTCGACGACCGGATCCGCCGCTTCGCGTACGCGACGGCGGCGCGGGAACGGGCCCGGCGGCGGTACTCCTGGGCGGCCACGGCGGAGCGGCTGGTGGAGGTCTACGGCGACGTGGCGGTCCACCGGCCGGCCCGGGTGGTGGCCTGATGGCGGCACCCACGCCGCTGGACGCGCACCTGACGAACCTGGCGGCGGCGCTGGTGCCCTTCCGGCGGCACGAGACGCTGCTGGCCCGGTGGGGGGAGGCCCTCGCGCGTCGGCTGGTCGACGGCGGCCGGCTGCTGGTGGCCGGCAACGGCGGCAGCGCCGCCGAGGCCCAGCACCTCACCGCCGAACTCGTCGGGAAGCTCCGCGACGACCGCCAGCCCCTGTCCGCCATCGCGTTGCACGCGGAGACCTCCGCGATGACCGCCATCGGCAACGACTACGGCTACGACGAGGTCTTCGCCCGCCAGGTACGCGCCCACGGCCGCGCCGGCGACGTCCTGCTGCTGCTGTCGACCAGCGGTACCAGCGCCAACCTGCTGGCCGCCGCCCGGGCCGGCCGCGACAGCGGACTCACCTGCTGGGCCCTGACCGGCCCCGCCCCCAACCCCCTGGCGGAGCTGTGCCACGACGTGCTCGCCGTCGGCTCGGCCGACAGCCAGGTCGTGCAGGAACTCCACCTCGTGACCAGCCACCTCCTCTGCGAGTACGTCGAGCGGGCGCTGCCGGTGGCGCCCGCCGCGCCCGTACGGACCGGGGTTGAGGTGGTGCTCGACGGCGGTGCAGGTCAGCAGGTCCAGGCGTGATGAGGAGGGCAGCGTGAGGGGACCCGTCGTGGTGGTCGGTGACACCCTGCTGGACCGGGACGTCGAGGGGGTGGTGAACCGGCTCTGCCCGGACTCGCCCGTGCCGGTGCTGGACGAGACCGCGCACGTCGACCGGCCCGGTGGCGCCGGGCTGGCCGCGGTCTTCGCCGCCGCGCAGGGCGCCGAGGTGGTGCTGGTGACCGCGTTGGCGGACGACGCGGGGGGTGCCCGGCTCGCCTCGTTGCTCACCGACGCCGGCGTGCAGGTGTATCCCCTCGGGCTGCGCGGCGGCACGCCGGAGAAGGTCCGGCTGCGCGCCCGGGGCCGGGTGCTGCTGCGCCACGACCGGGGCGGCGCGGCCGGTACGCCCGGCGAACCGTCCGAGGCGGCGCTGCGGGTGATCGCCCGGGCCTCCGCCGTGCTGGTCAGCGACTACGGCCGGGGCGTCGCCCGGCAGCCCGCGCTGCGGGCGGCGCTGGCCGCCACCCGGGCGCCGGTGCTCTGGGACCCGCATCCGCGGGGACCGGCGGCGGTTCCGGGGGTGCACCTGGTGACCCCCAACGAGTCCGAGGTGCGGGAGCTGGTCACGGTCGCGCCGGGAGCGACCCGGCTGGCGACGGCGGCGCGGGGCGCCCAGGGGCTGCGCCAGCGCTGGCGCGCCGGCGCGGTCGCGGTGACCCTGGGCGGGGACGGGGCGCTGCTCTGCCACGCCGGCGCGACGCCGATGGTGGTGCCCGCCCCGGCCGTCGCCGAGGGGGACACCTGCGGGGCCGGTGACCGGTTCGCGGCCACCGCCAGCCTCGCCCTGGCGCAGGGGGCGCTGGTCTCCGAGGCGGTGCAGGAGGCGGTCGCCGAGGCGTCGGCGTACGTGGCCGGCGGGGGAGTGGCGACGGCGCTGCCGCGGGCGGCGCGTCCGCTGCCGCCGGCGGTCTCCGGCCCCGGCGGCGAGCGCGTCGGCGTGGCCGCGGCCGCCGGCGTGGTGTCGGCGGTACGCGCGTCCGGCGGGACGGTGGTGGCCACCGGCGGCTGCTTCGACCTGCTGCACGCCGGGCACGTGGCGACGTTGCAGGCCGCCCGGCAGCTCGGCGACTGCCTGGTGGTCTGCCTCAACTCCGACGCGAGCGTGTCGGGGCTGAAGGGCCCGGACCGGCCGGTGATCCCGCAGGGCGACCGGGCCCGGCTGCTCGCGGCGCTGAGCTGCGTCGACGCGGTCATGATCTTCGACGAGGCCACCCCGAACGCGGCGCTGTCGTGGCTGCGGCCGGACGTCTGGGTGAAGGGTGGCGACTACGCCGGTGACGGCGGCGAGCCCGCCCTGCCCGAGGCGGAGGTCCTGCGCCGCTGGGGCGGCAACGCCGTGGTGGTGCCGTACCTGGACGGCCGCTCCACGACCGGGCTGATCGCCGCCGCCCGTTCCACCGGCACCGCCGTGCCGCTCGTCGGGCCGCCGCTCACCGACACCGTGCCGCCGGCCGGTCCCGCTCCCGGTGGCGCGCCGGCGAGACCCGGCGGCGAGCCCGAACGGGCGCGGGCCGGCCTCGCGGGACCGACGACGGCGGAGGGCACCCGATGAGCGCCGGGTCGCCCGGCGCGGGGCGCACCGTGCTCGTCACGGGCGGATCGAGCGGCCTGGGCGCCGCCGTGGTCGCGGCCGTGGCCCGGGCCGGCGGCCGTCCGCTGGTGCTGGACCGGCAGGCGCCCGCCGACGGGGTGCCGTGGGTGGAGTGCGACCTGGCCGACACCCGCGCCGCGGAGGCCGCCACCCGGCAGCTCGCCGAGCGCTCGGGCGGGCTGGACGCGGTGGTCACCGCGGCGGGGATGGACGTGCCCGGGAAGCTGGCGGACACCCCCGGCGAGACCTGGGAGCGGATCGTGGCCGTGGACCTGTTCGCCACGGCGGCCGTCGTACGGGCTGCCCTGCCCTTCCTGGAGACCTCCCGGGGGAGCATCGTCACCGTCGCCTCCACGCTCGGGGTGAAGGCCGTGGCCGACGCGACCGCGTACTGCGCCGCGAAGTTCGGAGTCGTCGGCTTCACCCGGGCCCTCGCCGCCGAACTCGCCGGCAGGGTCGGCGTCACGCTGCTCATCCCCGGCGGCATGCGCACGGCCTTCTTCGACGAGCGCGACGCCGCGTACAAGCCCGGTCCCGACGCCGTCCTGAACGACCCCGCCGACACCGCCGCCGCCGTCATGTTCGCGCTGTCCCAACCCGCCGGCTGCGCGGTCCGCGAGATGGTCGTCTGCGCCGACCAGGAGACCTCCTACCCGTGATCCTCGCCCTGCGCGCCCTCGGCGTCGGTGACCTCGCCACCGCCGTCCCGGCCCTGCGCGCCCTGCGTGCCGCCCACCCCGGCCGGGACCTCGTCCTCGCGGCACCCGGCTGGCTGGCGCCGCTGGTCGACCTGGTCGGCGGCGTCGACCGGCTGGTGCCCACGGACGGGCTCGGTCGCCCCGACCCGGCCCTGGGGACGCCGCGCGTCGCCGTGAACCTGCACGGCCGGGGGCCCGAGTCGCACCGGATGCTCGCCGGCACCCGTCCCGGTCGGCTGCTCGCCTACACCAGCCCGGAGGCCGGCCACCACGACGGCCCCGAATGGCGCGACGACGAACACGAGGTCGACCGCTGGTGCCGGCTCCTCGACTGGTACGGCATCCCCGCCGACCGCACCGACCTGGACCTGCGGCGCCCGGCCCCCGGCGGCGCCCCGACCGGCATGACCGTGCTGCACCCGGGCTCCAAGATCCCGGCGAAGCGCTGGCCGCCTGGACGCTTCGCCGCGCTGGCCCGGGAACTGGCCGCCCGGGGGCACCGGGTGGTGCTCACCGGCAGCCCCGACGAGCGGGCCACCGCGCAGCGGATCGCGGAGGCCGCGGGGTTGCCCGCCGACGCGGTGCTGGCCGGCCGGACGGACCTGGGCCGGCTGGCCGCGCTGGTGGCGTACGCCCGCCTGGTGGTCAGCGGGGACACGGGCGTGGCGCACCTGGCGACCGGCTACCGCACGCCGTCGGTGGTGCTCTTCGGCCCGGTCTCCCCGGCGCGGTGGGGGCCGCCGCCGGGCCGGCCCCGGCACCGGGCGCTGTGGGCGGGTGGACAGGGCTCGCCAAGGTGGGAGGGGGTGGGGAGCCATCCGACGCTGGCGGCCATCGGGGTCGACGAGGTGGTGACCGCCGTGGACGAGGTGGAACGGGCGGTGCGGGTCTCCCGTGCGGTTGCGGCGTAGTGATCCGGGCAGGCCGGGGTACGGGCGACGCCGGCGCGGCCGGGGCTGGCTCTTCCTGGACCCGTCCGGGCAGCCGGTCCGCGACCCCGACCGGTTGGGCCGGCTGCGTGAGCTGGTGATCCCGCCCGCCTGGCGCGACGTGTGGATCTGTCCGTACCCGAACGGGCACATCCAGGCCATCGGCATCGACGCGGCCGGGCGCAAGCAGTACCTCTACCACCCGACGTGGCGGGAGAGGCGCGACGAGGCGAAGTTCGACCACGTGCTGGAGGTGGCCCGCCGGCTGCCGGTGCTGCGCGAGCGGGTCGGGCGGGACCTGTCCGGCCGGGGACTGCACCGCGACCGGGTGCTGGCGACGGTGACCCGGCTGCTGGACATGGGCACGTTCCGGGTCGGCAGCGACCAGTACGCGGCCGGCGACGACCCGACGTTCGGGGTGTCGACCCTGCGCCCCGAGCACGCCCGGTCCCGGGGCGGCTGCGTGGTGTTCGAGTTCCCCGCCAAGGGCGGCGTCGAGCAGGTGCGTCGCATCGAGGACCCGGAGCTGTGCCAGGTGCTGGTCAACCTGCGCCGCCAGCGCCGGTCGGCCGACCGCCTGTTCGGCTACCGGGACGGCGGGGACTGGCGCGACGTGCGCAGCGACGAGGTCAACGAGTACCTGCGGGACGCCAGCGGCGGGGAGATGACGGCGAAGGACTTCCGCACCTGGCACGCCACGGTGCGGGCGGCGACCGAACTGGCGACGGTGGGCCCGCCGCGCTCGGCGACCGCCGGCAAACGGGCGGTCGCGGCGGTGATGCGTGACGTCGCCGAACTGCTCGGCAACACCGCCACTGTGGCCCGCACGTCCTACGTCGACCCGCGCGTGGTCGACCTCTTCCACGACGGCGTGGTGGCCCCGGTCGACCCCGCGACGCCCCGCGAGAAGGCCGAGCGGATCGTGCTCGAACTGCTGGAGGACGCCTGAGGCGGCCCCGGCGCCACTCCTGAGCGGGGGCGCCGGGGCCGGTCCGGTCACCGGGCGACCGCCCGCCTCCCCCGTGGCGGCGGGCGGCTCGCCACGGCCCCCGTCGGCGGTCCGATCCCGGCCGGCGCCGGGGCAGGCAGGGATCGGTCACCTCGACGTCAGTCTGCCCGGACCGGGTTGACCGTGGACGCCGCCGGGTTGACTCTCCGTGCCGCGCTCACTCCGCCTGGCCGGCCCGCCAGGCCTGCGGCCCGACGCCGTGCGCCCTGCGGAAGATCCGGCTGAAGTGCGCCTTGTCGGGGAAGCCCCAGCGGGCCCCGATCGCCTGGATCGGCTGGCCGCGCAGGCCCGGGTCGGCGAGGTCGTGCCGGCACCGCGCCAGCCGCAGCTCCCGGATGTACGACGCGACCGTCGACTCCTCGGCCGCGAAGAGCCGGTGCAGGGTACGCAGCGAGACGTGGTGCGCGTCCGCCACCACCTGCGGGCTCAGCGTCGCGTCCCCGAGGTGCCGCTGGATGTACGCCCGCATCTGGGTGACGAGGGCGCGCCTGCGGACCTCGGCCGGCACCACGTCCTCGGCCACCAGGTGCCGACCGAGCATGGTGGACGCCAGGTCGAGCCCGACGGCGCCGAGGCGGGTGGCGTCGGCGGCGTGGTACTGCTCGGGATGGTGGGCGATCTGGAGGAGGAACTGGGCGAGCAGCGCGCCGATCCCCTCGGTGCCCGACATCCGGCCACCGAGCAGCGGCGCCAGCCGGTCCGGTGACAGTGGCAGCGCGGCGTGCGGGATGAGCGCCACGACGGACCGGGCCGGTTCGCGGCCGTCGTCGTCGCCGAGGTGCCGCACCCCGTGCGGCCGCGACCCGTCGTAGAAGATGAACTCATCCGGCCCCAGCACGCTGCTCCGGCCGGCCTGGCTGGCCGCGCCGTCCCCGTCGACGGTGAGCGCCAGCGTGTAGATCTCCGGGGCCGACTCGCGCCCCAGCCTCGGCGTCCGGACGCCCTCCAGCGACGGGTATCGGTAGTTGACCACCTGGATCGGGCCGAGCTCGACGATCTCCGCCCGGGCGGTGAAGTCGTGCGCGTGCTCGGTGCGGATCCGCAGCGGCGAGGCCGTACGCGCCACGAGGTCGAGCCACATGTCGAAGCGTTCGGCCGCCGGCACCTGCTCGGTGTCGACGACGGTCGGCCGAAGCATCCGCTCCCCCGTCCTCGCGCCGGTCCGGTGCCCATTGTCCATCGTGGGCGCCCGCCCCGCCCAGCGCGTTTCCCGGCCCCGGCTCCCGCCCAGCCCAGCGCGCTTCCGGCCCGGCGCCCGCCCCGCCCCGGGCCCCCGGTCGACGGGGCCGGGTCAGGCCGTGGCCGTCCGGCCCTGGATCAGCACCTCGACGCCGTCGAGGATCCGGTCGAGGCCGAACTGCCACTCCGTGTCGAACACCTCGTCCTGCTGTCCCTCGGCGCTCTCCGCCAGCAGCTCCCGGATCGACGGGTAGGCGCCGTGCCGGGTCAGCAGGGCGAGCTGCTGCCAGTACCGCATCCCGGCGTCGTCGGGGTCGAGCTGTTCGCGCGCCGCGGCCTCGTCGAGGTCGGCGGTGAGGGTGGCCCAGTTCCGGGCGTACCCGCTGACCAGCATGATCGTCGAAAGCCGCTCGATGCCGTGCAGGCCGGTGCCGTGCAGGGCGGCCAGCCCCTGCTCCATCCAGCGCACCTGGTTGGGGCCCAGCGGCGGGCCGCTGATCGGGACCTGCCGGATCCACGGGTGGCGGTGGATGGCCGTCATGTTGGCCAGCGCCCAGCGGGCGAGTGCCGGCCGCCAGCCCTCGCCCGGGGCGCGTGGCGCGGGCGGGTCCCCGTACGCGGTGTCGGCCATGAGTTCCAGCAGGTCGTTCTTGGCGGAGACGTAGCGGTAGAGCGACATGGTCGCCACGCCCAGCTCGCCGGCGACCCGGCTCATCGACACCGCCGGCAGCCCGTCGGCCTCGGCCACCCGGATGCCGGCGGCCACCACCTGCCGCATCGTGAGGCTGCGCCGGGGTCCCTTGCCGGGTCGTTCCCGCAGGCCCCAGGCGAGCTCGATGCTCTCCGGCAGCTCGACGTCGGCGTCGCTCATCCTCACCTCCCGGTACGCGGTGTTGACCGTCATCCTAGCTTCTGCGTATGGTGCACGCAGAACAGCGTATGACGTACGCAGAAAGCGGAGAGTGAGGGGCGATGGGAGTGACAGACGCGGCGGTGGAGACCGTCGACCTACGCAGGTCGTACGGCGGGGTGGCGGTGCTCGACGGCCTGAGCATGCGGGTCGCCCGGGGCAGCGTGCACGCCCTGCTCGGCCCGAACGGGGCGGGCAAGACCACGACCGTCCGGATCCTGGCCACGCTCACCACGCCGGACGGGGGCGTGGCCCGCGTGGACGGCCACGACGTGGTCCGCGACCGGAGCCGGGTCCGGCGGGCGATCAGCCTCGCCGGCCAGCACGCGGCGCTCGACGACCAGCAGACGGGCGCGGAGAACCTGCACATGATGGCCCGGCTGGCCGGGCTGGCCCCGGCCGCCGCCCGGCGGCGCGCCACGGACCTGTTGGAGCGCTTCGACCTGGTCGCCGCCGGCGGCCGGCGGGTGGTGACCTACTCCGGCGGGATGCGCCGCCGGCTCGACCTCGCGGCCAGCCTGGTCGGCCAGCCGTCCGTGATCTTCCTCGACGAGCCGACCACCGGCCTCGACCCGCGCAGCCGGCAGGGGCTGTGGGAGGTGGTCGCCGAGCTGGCCGGCGCCGGGGTGACCGTGCTGCTCACCACGCAGTACCTGGAGGAGGCCGACCGCCTCGCCGACCGGATCGCGGTGCTGCACGGTGGCCGGCTGGCCGCCGAGGGCAGCGCGGGCGACCTCAAGCGCCGGTTCGGCGCCCACCGGCTGGAGCTGACGCTGCGTGACGCGCGGAGCTTCGCCGAGGCGACGCACCGCCTCGGCGGGCGCGTGACGCACCGCGACCCGGCCCGGCTGGAGCTGGCGGTCGCCACCGACGGCGGCGCGCCGGAGATCCGCCAGCTGCTCGACGAGGTCGATCCCGACCGGCAGGGGCTCGCCCGGTTCGCCGTCCGCGAGGCGACCCTGGACGACGTCTTCCTCACCCTCACCGGCGACCCGGTGCCCGCCCGACGGGAGGCGGCCGGTGTCTGAGCTGACCCTGCGACCGACCCGTGCCGGCGAGGCCCTCGTCATGATGGCGCGCTGCGTACGGCTGTCCCGGCGCAACGTCGACGCGCTGCTGACCTCGCTGCTGCTGCCGGTGCTGCTGATGCTGCTCTTCGTCTACCTGTTCGGGGGCGCGATCGACACCGGCACCCGCTACGTCACCTACGTCGTGCCCGGCGTCCTGCTGCTCTGCGCCAGCTTCGGCGCGGCGACCACCGCCGTCAGCGTGACCACCGACCTGACCAACGGGATCATCGAGCGGTTCCGCACGATGGACGTCAGCGCCACCGCGATCCTCGGTGGGCACGTCGCCGCCAGCATCGCCCGCAACACCGTCTCCACCGTGCTGGTGCTGGCCCTCGCCGTCGCCATCGGCTTCCGCCCGGCTGTGGACCCGCTGCGCTGGCTGGCCGCGTTCGGGGTGCTGCTGCTCTTCCTGCTCGCCGTGTCCTGGCTGTCGGCCGCGTTCGGCCTGCTGGCCCGCACCCCGGAGGCCGCCAGCGGCTTCACCTTCCTGGCGATGTTCCTGCCGTACCCGAGCAGCGCCTTCGTGCCGGTGGAGACGATGCCGGGCTGGATCCGCGGCTTCGCCGACCACCAGCCCGTCACGCCCGTCATCGAGACGCTGCGCGCCCTGCTGCTGGGCACCCCGACGGGCACCGCCCCGGCCCTGGCGGTGGCCTGGTGCCTCGGCGTCCTGGCCGTCTCGGTGCCCCTGACCGCCGTGCTGTTCCGCCGCCGTGTGGCCTGACCGCCACCACCTCGGGGGTACGCGACGGCGGCACCGGACCTCGTCCGGTGCCGCCGTCGTCGTCTGCGCGTCAGTCGTTGAGCACCTGGGAGAGCCGGTCGCGGAAGCGCCGCTCGGAGTCGCTGACGACGTCACCGCCGAGGCCCAGGATGCCGCCGCTGGAGGCCGCGCCCACCACCTGCTCGGCGATCTCCACCAGCCAGTGCTTGTAGGCGCCGGCCTCGCCCTCGTCCGTCCGGGCGGCCAGCAGCACCGCCGCCTCCCTGGCCCGGCCCAGCACGTCCTCCAGGTAGGCGCGCGGGTCGGACGGCGCGATGACCGGCATCTCCTCGCCGGCCTCCGGGTCGCCCACCCGGGTGACGATCTCGCCGGCCACGGCCGCGACCAGCGGGCTGGCCGACTCCCGGCCGGCGGCGATGGTCTCCAGCCCGGCCGCGTTCTCGGCCATGGTGCGTCGGGTGCCGTCGGACTCGGCGGCGCTCGCCGCGGTCAGCACCGACTGCGGCAGGCCGACCAACAGCCCCCACTCCTCGTCGGAGAAACCGAATCCGGTGTACGCCGGCTGCTCGATCACGGCAAAGCCCCTTTCCGCACTGATGTCGCTCGTCGTCCACGGCCCCGGCCAGCGGTGCCCGGCTCAGGCTAGTCGAGGGTCAGCAGGCCCTGTTCGGACACCACGCTGACGGACAGCGTCTTGTACCCCACCTCGTCGAAGAGAACCGTCATCCGGTCCTCCTCGTAGCTCAGCACCAGGCCGTGCCCCCACTCCGGGTGCCGGACCTGGCTGTGCACGGGGAAGGGCCCGACCGCGCCGTCGTCGGGGGTGCTGGTGCCGGCGTGGCAGTTGTCGCAGTGCCCGCAGACCTCGGTCATCTGCTCACCGAAGTAGGCCAGCAGCGTCTGCCCCCGGCAGGCGGTGGTCTCGGCGAAGGCCCGCATCATGTCGGTACGCGACCGGGTCACGGTCTGCTGCCGCTCGGCCTCCGCCAGGGCCGCCGCGGCGGCGTCCACGGGCGCGGGGGAGTAGCGGGGGACGCCGATGCGCTGCTTCGCCCTCGGCTCGGCCGCGCCGACCTGCTCCAGCAGGGCGAGGTACTGGCCGAGCTTGCGCGGGCCGAGCCCGGTGAGCTCGCGCAGCTCCTTCTTGTTCCGTGCCTTCTTGCGCAGCAGCGCGGACAGGTCGCGCAGCTCGTCGGCGTTCGGCAGGCCGCCGCTGAAGAAGCGTTGCAGCCCGACGTCCTCGCCCTGCCACAACAGCAGCACCCGGGCCGGGGCGCCGTCGCGGCCGGCCCGCCCGATCTCCTGGAAGTAGCTGTCCGGCGAGTCCGGCAGTGCCATGTGGACGACCCAGGCGATGTTCGGCTTGTCGATGCCCATGCCGAAGGCCGAGGTGGCGACCATGATCGGCACCTGGTCGGCGAGGAACGCCTCGTGCAGTTCGGCGCGTGGCCCGGCCGCCATTCCGCCGTGGTAGTACTGGGCCGGGTAACCGGCGTCGGTGAGCCGGGCCGCCAGCTCCTCGGCGGAGCGCCGGGTGGGCACGTAGATGATGCCGGGCCGGGTGTCGTCGCTCAGCAGGGCGAGCAGCCGCCGCCACCGGTAGTCCTCGGTGGGGCAGTGCGCCACCTCGAGGAACAGGTTCGGCCGGTCCAGCCCGGAGACCACCACCTCGGGCTCGGTCAGCCGCAGCCGGGCGATGATGTCGTCGCGTACGGGCGGTGAGGCGGTGGCGGTCAGCGCCACCACCGGGGGTCGGCCGATGCCGTCGATGAGGTGGCCCAGCGCCAGGTAGTCGGGGCGGAAGTCGTGCCCCCAGGCGGAGATGCAGTGCGCCTCGTCGATCGCCACCAGCGCCGGCTTCAGCGACTTCACCTCGGCCATCCGGTCCGGGTTGGCGAGCTGCTCCGGGGTGATGAAGAGGAACTCGGCCCGCCCCTCGCGGATCTCGGTGATCGCCTGCGCCTGCTGGGCGGCCGACTCGTTCGAGCTGATCCGCACCGCACGCAGCTCCGGCCGCTGCCGCTCGTTGAGGGCCGCGATCTGGTCCTGCTGGAGGGCGAGCAGCGGGGAGATCACCACGGTCGGGCCAGGGATCAGGCTGGCCGGGATCTGGTAGATCGCCGACTTGCCGGCGCCGGTGGGCAGCACCACCAGGGCGTCGCGGCGCTTCATGACCGCCCGCATGGCGGCCAACTGGTGGGGCCGCAGTGCGGTCCAGCCGAAGAGGCTCTTGGCCGCGCGGCGCAGTGTCGTGGAGTGCGTGGACAGTTTCATCGAGGGCCGGAGGTACCCCCGGCGATCAGCGGCGAAACCGGCGGCTGACGTGATCCCGTCGCCGCCGTGTCGCCGCCGCAGAGGCGGCCCGCCGAACGCGCCCGCCGCCGGGGCGCCCGGCCGTTCTCCGGGCGCCCCGGCGAGCGGGGCGGTCAGCGTACGCGGGGGAACACCTCGCGTTGGTAGAGGTCGAGCAGGCCCTGCCAGTTCGGGCCGGTGTTGGCCACGTAGACCTCGTCGAAGCCGGCCTTGGCGTACTGGTCGATTTTCGCCAGGTGCGCGTCGGTGTCCCGCCCGCAGACGAAGGCCTCCTTCATCGCCTCCGGCCGGACCAGCTGGCCGGCCTGCTCGAAGTGCCGCGGCGACGGCAGCACCTGGGACAGCTCACCGGGCACCCCGGCGTTCGGCCAGCGCTCGTACGCGATCCGCACGCCCTCTTCCTCGGTCTGCGCGTACGCCGCCTTGAAGCCGGCCTGGCACGGCTTGTCGCCGCCGCCGTTCTCCCGGAACCGCCGGACGAGTTCGGCGTCGGGCGAGGTGTTGACGAAGCCGTCGCCGATGCGGGCGGCGAGGTCGACGGCCTTGGGGCCGAAGCCCGAGACGTAGACCGGCGGGGGAGTGTCCGGCAGCGTGTAGATCCGGGCGTGCTCGACGGTGTAGTGCTTGCCGTGGTGGTTGACGAAGCCGCCCCGCCACAGCTCGCGCATCACGTTGACGGCCTCCTCCAGCATCTCCAGCCGGACGTCGGCCTGCGGCCAGGCGTCGCCGAGGATGTGCTCGTTGAGCGCCTCGCCGCTGCCCACCCCGAGTACGAACCGCCCGGAGTGCAGGACCGCGCTGGTGGCCGCCGCCTGCGCCAGGACGGCCGGGTGGATGCGCACGGTCGGGCAGGTCACGGCGGTGGTGACCGGGAGCCGGCAGACCTGGCTGAGCGCGCCGATCACCGACCAGACGAAGGGGCTCTGCCCCTGCGCGTCCGTCCACGGGTGGTAGTGGTCGGAGATCCAGAGCGCCTCGAAGCCGGCCCGCTCCGCGCCGCGCGCCTGCTCCAGCAGCTCGGCCGGCGTGTACTCCTCGGTGGACAGAAAGTAGCCGATCCTCATCGTTCCCCCTCGCCGTGTCGTACCGGTCCAACGAGGCAGGCGGTACCCCGACGGCCGCCGTCGAACCGCGGTGCCGGCGCCGGGCGGCGCCTCAGCGCCGGAACATCGCGCGGATCGCGGCGAGCAGCAACAGGCCGCCGACGACCAGGCCGAGCAGGCGTACGCCGGGGATGTCGGCCGGGCTCGTCGCGTCGGCCAGCAGCAGGGGATCCATCCCCGAACTGTCCCCAGCTCCGCGCCCGACGACAACTGTAAGGTTTATTGACTATTTCTGCGCACGGTGTGACCATGTCAGCACCGCCGCCGGTGGCGGGCCGCCGGGCGCGGAGAAGACGGGGGTACGACGACCGCATGAGCGAGCGACACATCAGCCACCACACCGGCGGGCCGGCGTGAGCGGGCGCGACGGGAGCCTGACGGCCCTGGCCGCCGCCGTCCTCCAGCCGGGCTTCGTCGGCACCACGCCGCCACCCTGGATCTGCCGCTGGCTCGGCGAGGGCCTCGGCTCCGTGGTGCTCTTCGCCCGCAACGTGGTCGACCCCGAGCAGGTGGCCGCCCTCACCGCCACCCTGCGCGCCGAGCGCCCCGACGTCGTCGTCGCCATCGACGAGGAGGCCGGCGACGTCACCCGGATCGAGTCCGCCCGGGGCAGCTCCCGGCCCGGCAACTTCGCCCTCGGCGCGGTGGACGACCCGGCGCTGACCGAGGAGGTCGCCCGCGACCTGGGCGCCGACCTCGCCGCGCTGGGGATCACCCTCGACTACGCCCCCGACGCCGACGTCAACTCCAACCCGGCCAACCCGGTCATCGGCGTACGCGCCTTCGGCGCCGAGCCGACGCTGGTCGCCCGGCACACCGCCGCCTGGGTGCGCGGCCTCCAGTCGGGCGGGGTAGCCGCCTGCGCCAAGCACTTCCCGGGACACGGCGACACCCAGGTCGACTCGCACCACGACCTGCCCCGGATCGGCGCCGACCGGGCCCGCCTCGACGCCGTGGAGCTGGCCCCGTTCCGGGCCGCCGTGGCCGCCGGGGTGCAGGCCGTGATGACCGGCCACCTGCTGGTGCCGGCGCTGGACCCGGAGCTGCCCGCCACCCTCAGCAACCGGATCCTGGGCGGGCTGCTCCGCGACGAGCTGGGCTTCTCCGGCGTCGTGGTCACCGACGCGGTGGAGATGCGGGCGGTCGCCGACCGGTACGGCTTCGCGGCCACGGCCGTGCGCGCCCTCGCCGCCGGCGCCGACGCGATCTGCATCGGCGGGGAGCGCGCCGACGAGGGGACGGCCCGACTGCTGCGGGACGCCATCGTCGCCGCGGTCGTCGCCGGCGACCTGCCCGAGGAGCGCCTCGCCGAGGCGGCCAAGCGGGTGGGACAGCTCGCCGCCTGGACGGTGGCCGCCCGGGCCGAGCGGCCGTCCCGGTCCCGCCCGAGCGCCGCCGGTTCGGCCGTCGGGCTGGCCGCCGCCCGCCGGGCGCTGCGGGTCACCACCGCGCCCGCCGGCGTCGGCGCGCTGCCGCTGACCGGCCCCGCCCACGTGGTCGAGTTCGAGCCGCCACGCAACATCGCGATCGGTCCGGAGACTCCGTGGGGGCTCGCCGCCCCGCTGGCCGACCTGCTCGCCGGCACCACCACCGTCCGCTACGCCGAGGCCGACGTGCCCGCCGACCCGACCGCCGGGGCGGCCGGCCGGTGCGTGGTGCTGGTGGTGCGCGACCTGCACCGGCACGACTGGATGCGGGCTTCGGTGAGCCGTGCGCTGGCCGCCCGCCCGGACGCGGTCGTGGTCGAACTGGGCGTGCCCGAGCTGGTCACCGGCGCGGTCCACGTCGCCACCCACGGCGCCACCCGGGCCGCCGCCCACGCCGCCGTCGCGCTGCTGACGGGCCGCTGACCGCCCCCGCACCCCCGACCGGTGCCCCCGGGCTACGGCTCGGGGGTGACCAGGTCGGCGTACTCGGCATGGCGGCCGATGAAGGCCGCCATGAACGGGCAGCGCGGCACCACCGTCGTGCCGCGCTCGCGGAGCTGGTCGAGGGTGCCCCGGACCAGGGCCGCGCCGACGCCCATGTTCTGGAACCTCGGGTCGACCTCGGTGTGGGTGAAGACCAGCACCTCGCCGCGCGGCAGGTACGCGGTGAACCCGGCCAGCGCGTCGTCGACCAGGATCTCGAACCGGTGCTTGGCGGGATTGTCCTCGACCAGGGTGCTCACCCGGCCATTCTGCCCCCGCGACCGGCGAGCCGGTCCAGTTCCCCCAGCAACCCGTCCACCTCGTCGGCGGTGTTGTAGTGGTAGAGGCTGGCGCGCACCGCCCCGCCGCTGTCGCGCAGCCCCATCGCCTGGAAGTACTCGTACGCGTAGTAGTCGCCGGCGGAGAGGCAGAAGCCGGCCGCGCCCAGCTCCTCCTGGGTCCGCTGCGGGGAGAGCCCGGCCAGCCGGAAGGACACCGTCGGGCAGCGCCGGGCGGGGGAGCCGAGCACCGTGACGCCGGGCAGCGCGGCCAGCCCGGCGAGCAGCCGGTCCAGCAGCGACTCCTCGTACGCCCGCGCGGCGCTCAGCCCGGCGACCAGCCGCTCGCGGCGGCTCCCGGTGGCCGCCGGGTCCAGCCCGGCCAGGTGGTCCACGGCGGCGGCCACGCCGGCCAGCAGGGGGAAGCTCGGGGTGCCGTACTCGAAGCGGTCCGGCACCGCGTCGGAGGAGGGCAGCAGCTTCGCCGGGCGCAGCCGCTCCCACGTCGCCGGGGCGGCCACCATCGCGGCCAGGTGCGGCCCCGACCACTTGTAGGCGCTGGTGACCAGGAAGTCGGCGCCCAGCGCGGCGACGTCGGTGGGCCCGTGCGGCACCGAGTGCACCCCGTCGACGCAGACCAGCGCGCCGGCGGCGTGCGCGGTCGCGGCGATCGCCGCCACGTCCGGGACGGTGCCGGTCGCGTTGCTTCCCGCAGTCACCGCGACCAGCCGGGTCCGCTCGCCGACCAGTTCCGCGTAGCGGGCCGCCGGAAGCTCCGCGGTGTCCCGGTCGAACTCGGCCCAGCGCACCGTCGCGCCGGCCGCCTCGGCCGCCTGCACCCAGGGTCGAACGTTCGCGTCGTGGTCGAGCCGGGAGACCACGACCTCGTCGCCGGGCCGCCAGCCGGCACCCAGGGTCCGGGCCAGGGTGTACGTCAGCGCCGTGGCGCTCGGCCCCAGCACCACTCCGTCGGGTTCGGCGCCGAGCAGGTCGGCCACGGCCGAGCGGGCGGCGGCCACCATCTTCAGCGAGCGCCGGCCGGGCGCGAAGGCGGCGCTGCGGTTGCCCACCGCCGCGCGCATGGCGGCGGCGACCGCGTCGACGACTCCGGCGGCGGTCTGGGTGCCCCCGGCGCCGTCGAGATGGACGAAGCCCTCGGCGAGGGCGGGGTAGGCGGCCCGGGTGCGGGCGATGTCGAACGGCATGCCCGGGACCCTAACGCCCCGCCCCGGGCGCCCCACCTGCGCGGATGATCACGCCCTGCCGGAGTGGTCCGCGTCTCGTACCCTTGGCGGGGTGACGAACCGACGTGTTGCCTTCCCGCTGACCCCCACCCGCCGGGCCGCCGGCCTGTTGGCCGGCCTGGCGCTCGGCGCCGCCGTGCTCGCCGGCTGCAGCTCCGAGGGCGCCAGCACCGACTGCGGTCTGGACGCCTGCACCGTCACCTTCGACCGGGGCGTGGACGCCAGCGCCACCATCCTCGGGGTGGAGGCGAAGCTGATCGGCGCGCAGGGCGACCAGGTCACCGTCGAGGTCGCCGGCGAGCAGCTGTCGCTGACGACGGGCCAGCAGGCCACCGAGGTCGGCGGCTTCGCGGTGACGCTCGACAGCGTCACCGACCAGGAGGTCAAGATCCGGGTGTCGAGGAACCCGGGCAACTGACCCGACCGGGGCGGCGGTGGCCGACGTTTGGAAATCTTCGTATTCGGTGATTGAGGCGCCATGTCACTCACCCGGAATGCCGAAGCCACCGCCTCCCGTACGGCGAACAGCAGGTGGCTCGAGTTGTTGGCCAGAGTCGGTTTCATCGGCTACGGCATCGTGCACCTCCTGTTCGCCTGGCTGGCGTTGCAGATCGCGTTCGGCAAGGCCGGCGACGACGGCGACCAGTCCGGCGCGCTGCGCACCCTCGCCCAGCAGCCGATGGGCAAGTTCCTCGTCATCGCCATCGCGGTCGGCCTGCTCGCCATGGCGATCTGGCAGGCGCTGGAGGCGGCCGTCGGGCACCGCGCCGAGCGCGGCAAGGAGCGCGTCTGGGAGCGGATCGCCTCGGCGGGACGCACCGTCGTCTACCTCTACTTCGCCTGGACGGCCTTCAAGGTCTTCAAGGACGCCGGCTCCAACAGCGCCGACCAGCAGGAGGCGCTGACCGGCAAGCTCATGGAGTCCTCCGGTGGCCGCTGGCTGGTCGGCCTGGCCGGGCTCGGCCTCGCCGCGATCGGCGTCGGCCTGGTGATCTACGGGCTGATCAAGCGTTTCGAGAAGCACCTCAAGACCGGTGAGATGAATGCCAGGACGCGCCAGCTCACCCGCCGGCTGGGCATGGCCGGCTACATCGCCAAGGGCGTCGCGTACGGCATCTCCGGCCTGCTGATCATCCTGGCCGCCGTCAACTACGACCCCGAGAAGGCCCGCGGTCTGGACGCGGCACTGCGCGCGCTGCGCGACCAGGCGTACGGCCAGATCCTGCTCACCCTGGTGGCGCTCGGCATCGCCGCCTTCGGCGTCTTCTGCTTCCTGCAGTCCCGGTATCGCAAGGTCTGAACCTGGTCGATTCCGGCGTCGCCGGGCACTATTGGGCCTTTGCCCGAAGCACGTGCCCGGCGTCAGGAGGAGGAAGGAACCTGTGCAGAGCTACCTCGGGACGATCGTCGCCGCGCTCGCCGCGGCGGCGATCGCCTTGTTCGCGGTCGAGGTCGCGCACCGCGTGATCCGGCGGGTCGGTCGGCGCTCGCTGCTGCTGACCGAGCTCACCGACCACGCGCACCGGTCCATCCAGGTCGCCGCCACCGTCGTCGCCGTCCAGTTCGCCGTGCGGTTCAGCACCGGCTACGCGGTCGGCGACCAGTGGCGCCAGGTGCTGCTGCACCTGCTGGTGCTCGGCGTGATCGCCAGCGTCGCCTGGCTGGTCGCCTCGCTGCTCGTCGTGGCGGAGGACACCGCACTGGCCCGGTTCCGGGTGGACGTGCCGGACAACCGGCACGCGCGGCGGGTGCGGACCCAGGTGGTCATGCTGCGCCGGTTGACGATCGCGGTGATCGTCGTGCTGGCGGTGGGCGTGATGCTGATGACCTTCCCGGCCGTACGCGGCATCGGCGCCGGCGTGCTGACCAGCGCCGGTGTGGTCGGTGTGGTCGCCGCGCTGGCCGCGCAGAGCCTGCTGGGCAACGTCTTCGCCGGGCTCCAGCTCGCCTTCAGCGACGCGGTCCGCCTCGACGACGTCGTGGTGGTCGAGGGGGAGTGGGGCCGCATCGAGGAGCTGACGCTCAGCTACGTGGTCGTGCAGATCTGGGACGACCGGCGGCTGATCCTGCCCACCTCGTACTTCACCAGCAAGCCGTTCCAGAACTGGACCCGCACCGAGGCGGCGGTGCTGGGCACCGCCGAGTTCGACGTCGACTGGGCGGTGCCGGTGCAGGCCATGCGGGAGGAGCTGCGCCGCCTCGTCGAGGGCACCGAGCTGTGGGACGGCCGGGTCTGCGTACTCCAGGTGACCGACGCGACCGGCGGGACGATCAAGGTGCGTGCCCTCGTGAGCGCCGCCGACGCCGGCAGCCTCTGGGACCTGCGCTGCCTGGTCCGCGAGCACCTGGTCGCCTGGATCCGGGACCACCGGCCGACCGCCATGCCCCGGATGCGTACCGAGATCGGGGACGCGGAGAGCAACCTGGCGTGGCAGTGGGTACGCCCCCGCCGGCCGGTGCGCCGGCTCAACGACGCCGAGGTGCCCGACGACGCGCGGGTCTTCGGCGGCAGCGACGACGGCGACGCCCGCAGCGAGGCCTTCGTCGGCCCCGACGAGCCCGCCGAAGCCCGCCGCTGACCACCCTCCCCCCACCACCACCTCACCCGGTCCCACCTTGCGCGGCGCCCCGCACACCCCAAGGGCGGGCGCGCCCCGCCCAAGCCGGGCGCGCCCCGCCCAAGCCGGGCGCGCCCGGCCCAAGGCGCGGCGTCGATCATGCAGTTGTGGTCCCCCGCAAAAGGGGCATCGTTCGGATAAAGCCCACCACAACTGCATGATCGACCCCAGCGGTGGGCGGGGCGGGGGCCACGGGGTAGGGCGGGGCACGGGGCCAGGGTGGGTGGGTCGTGACCTGTGGGGGGCCGGGGCGTTGGAGGTGTGGGCGGGGTTGTGCCTCGTGGGGCGGCCGGGCGGAGTGCGCTGGCTCGGGAAGTTTGACCGGGCGTTTGGCGGGGACCTGCTGCGCGACGCTTCTGCACCTTCTTCCGCGCCGGGCGGCGGCTCGGGGACGCGGCGGTCCGGGCTCAACGGCTGCCGAGCGAAGGATTGACGGGCGGCGACTCCGGGCATACAGCGCGGTGATGATGAAAGGAGGACAGCATGGCTGACGTGGCGAACGCCCGCACATCCCGTACCGGGAGCGAGCCGTCCACCGCCGAGCTGGTGCAGCGGGCCACGGAGCAGGTCTCCCGCCTGGTCCGGGACGAACTGGCCCTGGCCCGGGCGGAGCTGACCCAGAAGGGCAAGCACGCCGGTATCGGCATCGGTCTCTTCGGCGGCGGCGGGGCGCTGGCGCTCTACGGCCTGGGTGCCCTGGTCGCCACCGCGATCCTGCTGCTCGACCTGGTGCTTCCGGCCTGGGCGGCGGCCCTGATCGTCGCGGTGGTGCTCTTCGCGATGGCCGGGGTCCTGGCCCTGGTGGGCAAGAAGCAGGTCAGCCAGGCGGTCCCGCCGGTGCCGCAGGCCGCGGTCCGTAGCGTCCGGGCGGACGTGGACACGGTCGCCGCCGCCGTGAAGGACAGGGGACGGGCATGACGACGGGCAACGGCCGGGGCACCGGCGACACCGAGGCGCTGCGGGAGGAGATCCGGCGGACCCGGGTCGAGCTGGGGGAGACGATGGAGGCGTTGGCGGCCAAGGCCGACGTCAAGGCGCGGCTGAGGTCCTCCGCCGACCAGGCGAAGGAGCGGATGCGGGACCAGACGGCGCAGACCGTGGCCCGGGTGCGCGGGCAGGCGGCGCAGAAGGCGCAGCTCGCGCGGGAGCAGGCGCAGGAGAAGGGTGCCGTCGTACGGCGTAACCCGACGCCGTTCGTCGCCCTCGCGGCGGGCGCGGTGGCGGCCTTGATCGTGTTGGTGATCGTACGGGGGAGGCAGCGGTGAGCAGGGGTATCGGAAAGGCCGCGTACAAGCCGGTCGGCGTATTGATGGGCATCGCCGCCGGTACGGTCGCTGGCGCGATCTTCCGGCAGGTGTGGAAGATGACGGCGGGCGACGGCGAGGCGCCCAGCGCCACCGACGAGGACCGCGGCTGGGGCGAGATCCTGGCGGCGGCGGCGTTGCAGGGAGCGATCTTCGCGGTCGTCCGGGCCGCCGTCGACCGGGGTGGCGCGGTGGGCGTACGCCGGTTCACCGGAAGCTGGCCGGACTGACCCGACGACGACGAAAAGGACCCCCGTACCGGCGCGCTGGTGCGGGGGTCTTTTCGCGCGGGTGCAAGGGCCCACCCAGCGGATCTTCGGCACCCGTCAGGTCACATGTCGAAGAATTTCGTCCGGTACTCTGTGCAGAGTTTTCGCTACGTGGTTTGCTGTTCCACGCTGTTGAGAGATGGCGTGGGTTGAGCGAAGTCTCCTTCGTGGGGGCCGCCTCAGGCACCGCTGCTCGAAAACGGCCAATCGGCCGCACGGCGTGCTCGGCCGCCAGTTTTAGAAGGAGATACACATGGCGCAGGGAACCGTGAAGTGGTTCAACGCAGACAAGGGCTTCGGCTTCATCACCGTCGACGGCGGGGGTGCTGACGTGTTCGTCCACTTCTCGGCCATCCAGACCAGCGGCTACCGCACGCTGGAGGAGAACCAGCGGGTGGAGTTCGAGATCGCCCAGGGTCAGAAGGGTCCGCAGGCCGAGCAGGTCCGCCCCATCTGAGCAGTGCCGGTCGGCAGCCGCCGGCCAATGCTGTGATCCGGCGCCCGGAGCACAGCGAAGCCCCGTATCCCGCCCGGGATGCGGGGCTTTCCGCGTTCACGGGGCCCGCCACGCGGCCGGGACGCGAGCTGTCCGCGCCCGGCCTGTCGCTCGCCAACCTGGCCGCCCACCGGGAGGGGGAGCCGAGACGGCGGCGAGCGGCGGATGGCGCTCAGCGTCGTTTGCGGGCGTGCAGCCCGAACCAGAGCGCGACCAGCCCGGCCAGGACGACGACGGGCCCCAGCACGGCCCAGATCCGCTGGTCGGTCATCACGCTGCCCTCGACGTAGCCGAGGCCCTGCACCGTCCACACCGCACCGCCGACCACGGCGAGCAGGCCGAGGGTGAGCGGCAGCCAGCCCTTCATCGCGATTTCCCTCCGTCGATCCCTGTCCGGGCCGCCCGGCTCACCACCGGTCGTGCACCCGCGGACGGACCAGTTCGTCGTAGACCTCCGCCACCGCCGCCAGCTCCCGTTCGGAGAGCGGGGCCTGGTTGGCCACGGCGGCGTTGCCCCGGGCCTGGGTGGCGTCGCGGGCACCGGGGATGACCACGGTGACGCCGGGCTGGTCGACGACCCAGCGCAGCGCGAACTGGGCCATCGTGCGCCCGTCGCCGACCAGCGGCGCCAGCCGGCGCACGGCGGCCAGGCCCAGCGCGAAGTCGACACCGGAGAAGGTCTCGCCCACGTCGAACGCCTCGCCGTGCCGGTTGTAGGTGCGGTGGTCGTCGGCGGCGAAGGTGGTGTGTTCGTCGTACCGGCCGGAGAGCAGCCCGCTGGCCAGCGGGACGCGGGCGACGACGCCGACCCCGGCGGCGGCAGCGGCCGGGAGCACCCGGTCGAGGGGCTTGTGCCGCAGCGCGTTGAGGATGATCTGGACGCTGGCCACCCCCGGCCGGGCGATGGCGGTCAGCGCCTGCTCGCAGGTCTCCACGCTCACCCCGTAGCCGGCGACGCGTTCCTCGGCGACCAGGGTGTCCAGCGCGTCGAAGACGGCGTCGGCGGCGAAGACGGCGGTGGGCGGGCAGTGCAGCTGCACCAGGTCGAGGGTGTCCGTGCCGAGGTTGCGCCGGGACCGGTCGGTCCACTCGCGGAAGTGCGCCAGGGTGTACGCCTCGGGCGTCTGCGCGACGCGGCGGCCCATCTTCGTGGCCACGGTCAGCCCGGCGTCGGGCCGGCTGCGCAGGAACCGCCCGATGAGCTGCTCGCTGCGCCCGTCGCCGTAGACGTCCGCCGTGTCGAGGAAGGTGACCCCCGACTCGACGGCGGCGGTCAGCACGGCGGTGGCGTCGGCCTCGCTGACCGTGCCCCAGTCCGCGCCGAGCTGCCAGGCGCCCAGCCCGATCACCCCGACGCGCCGCCCCAGCCGGGGGAAGGTGCGCTGCTCCATGGGACTGAGCCTAGTGATGGGCTTGTCCGGTCGCGCGGCGGGCCGTACGGTTAACAAGACGGACGTACGGTTTGGGAGGCAGCGATGTGGGATCCGACGACGTACCTGCGCTACGGCGACGAGCGCTCCCGGCCCTTCCACGACCTGCTCGCCCGGGTCCCCGCCGAGCGCCCGCGCGCGGTGGTCGACCTCGGCTGCGGCCCGGGCAACCTGACCGCCACCCTCGCCGCGCGGTGGCCGGACAGCCGGGTCGCCGGCCTCGACTCCTCACCGGAGATGATCGCGGAGGCCGCCGCCACCGCTGCCGCCACCGCCGGGGTCTCCTTCGCCGTCGGCGACGTCCGGCACTGGCACCCGGAACCCGACGTGGACGTCGTGGTCAGCAACGCCGTGCTCCAGTGGGTGCCCGGCCACCGGGAGCTGCTCACCCGCTGGGCCCGGGAACTGCCCGTCGGCGCCTGGCTGGCCGTGCAGGTGCCGGGCAACTTCGACGCGCCCTCGCACCGGGCGCTGCGCGAGGTCGCCGACCGGCCGGCGTGGCGTGCCGACGTCGCCCCGCTGCTGCGCCGGCCCCCGGCCGACGACAGCGCCGTCGGCTACGCCGAGCTGCTGACCGCTGCCGGCTGCGCGGTGGACGCCTGGGAGACTACCTACGTGCACCTGCTGCCGGCCCGCGTCGACGCGGACCACCCCGTGCTGAGCTGGCTGGAGGGGACCGCGCTCCGGCCGGTCCGCGCGGCCCTGGACGCCGTCGGCTGGGCCGACTTCCGGGCCGAGCTGGGCGTACGACTCGCCGAGGCGTACCCCGTGCGGCACGCTCAGGTGCACTTCCCGTTCCGCCGCGTCTTCTTCGTCGCCCGCACCGGCGCCCGCGCAGAGGAGAACCAGTGATCGACCTGCAAACCTTCATCGCCGGACTGCCCAAGGTGGAGCTGCACGTGCACCACGTCGGCTCCGCCTCGCCCCGGATCGTCGCCGAGCTGGCCGCCCGCCACGAGGGCCGCAGCCCCGTGCCCGCCGACCCGGCCGCGCTCGCCGACTACTTCGCCTTCCGCGACTTCGCGCACTTCATCGAGGTCTACCTGAGCGTCGTGGACCTCATCCGCGACCCCGAGGACGTCTGGCTGCTCACCCACGAGGTCGCCCGCGAGCTGGCCCGCCAGCAGGTCCGCTACGCCGAGCTGACCGTCACGCCCTACTCGCACGTGCACCGGGGGATCCCCGCGCCCGCCTTCTGCGAGGCGATCGAGGACGCCCGCAAGCGGGCCGAGGCGGACTTCGGCATCGAGCTGCGCTGGTGCTTCGACATCCCCGGCGAGGCCGGCCTGGCGGCAGCCGAGGAGACGCTGCGCATCTCGCTGGAGGAGCGCCCGGACGGGCTGATCAGCTTCGGCCTCGGCGGCCCCGAGATCGGGGTGCCCCGGCCGCAGTTCAAGCCGTACTTCGACCGGGCCCGGGCGGCCGGGCTGCGCTCGGTGCCGCACGCCGGCGAGACCACCGGCCCGCAGACGGTCTGGGACGCGCTGCGCGACCTCGGCGCGGAGCGGATCGGGCACGGCATCTCCGCCGCGCGGGACCCGGAGCTGCTGGCCTATCTCGCCGAGCACCGCATCGGCATGGAGGTCTGCCCGACGTCCAACGTGCGTACCCGCGCGGTCGCCAGCATCGAGGAGCACCCGCTGCGGCAGTTGGTCGAGGCCGGCCTGCTGGTCACCATCAACTCCGACGACCCGCCGATGTTCGGCACCACCCTCGACGAGGAGTACGCCGTCGCGGCCCGGCTGCTCGACGTGGGCCCGGAGGGGCTGGCGGCGCTGGCCCGCGACGCGGTGACCGCCTCGTTCCTGGACCCGGCCGGCAAGCGGCGGATCACCGCCGAGATCGACGCCCACCTGGCCGCCGCCACCGGCTGAACGCGGAGAGGGGGCGGCGCGCGGCGGGAGGAGGTGTGGGGGGACCGAGTCTCCCGCCGCGCGCCCGGCTCCACCGGCCGGTGGGGTGCCCCGAGGCATTGACCGGTGGAACTGATGGGTTCGGATTCGATCCTGTCAGCGCCGGCCCGCTCCGGCACCACGGTTAACCGCGATCTAAGGAAGACTTGCGCCGCCCCACAACCGGCCGCCGGACCGGGGCCGCCCGGCCGGGCTACGGCTCAGTCGTCGGTGGGCCGCTGGCGGGGCCAGCGGCGGCTGCCGGTCTTCTGCTCCCGGGCCATCCGGCCGACCAGGCCGAACCGGCTGACCTGCCGGGGCGTCGCCTCCGGGTCGGCGAGCAGCATCACCACGCTCGCCCCGCCCAGCCGGGCCCGGTCGATGCTGACCGAGCCATTCGCCTGCAACGCCACCCGCTTGGCGATGTCCAGCCCCAGCCCGGTCGAGCCCTGATCGCTGGTGCCCCGGCGCAGCGCCCGGTCCGGGTTGGCGATCCCCGGCCCGGCGTCGTCGATCCGGATGGCCACGTACCCGTCGCGGCGCGAGACCGCCACCTCGAACGCGGTGCCCTGCGGGGTGTACCGGAAGACGTTGCCGATCACCGCGTCCAGCGCGGCGGCCAGCTCGGCCCGGGGAACCGGGGCCGGGATGCGCAGCTGGGCGCCGCTGACCCGGTGCGGCCGGTTCTGGTCGCCGGCCAGGGCGGCCCAGAACACCATCCGGTCCCGCACCACCTCGCTGACGTCGCACATCGCCGGCCCGGCCTCGTGTGCGACCGCCTTGCGGGTGGTCTTGATCAGCACGTCGATCTCGCCCTCGAGGGTGACGATCGCCTGCCGGATCCGGCGGATGCCGCGCCGCCGGTCCAGTTCCGCCTCGCTGAACGAGCCCACGCTGGTGTCGTCGGACTCCAGCGCCTCCGCGTCGAGCCGCAGCACCGTCAGCGGGGTGCGCAGCCGGTGCGACAGGTCGGCGACCAGCTCCCGCTCGTCGGTGCGGGCGGCGTCGAGCCGGTCGGCCATCCGGTTGAAGGCGTGCCCGGCCTCGGCCAGCTCACGTGGGCCGCTCGGGTCGACGCGTACGCCCTGGTCGCCGTCGCCGATCGCGAGCGCCGCGCGGACCAGGCCCCGGGCCGAGTCGACCGCGCGGGCGGCGACCCGGTCCACCACCAGCACCGCCGCGCCCACCAGGGCGGCGGCCACCCCGAGCAGCAGCAGCCACCGACTGTTGCCGGTCAGCTCCGACTCGGGCACGAAGACCTCGACCACGGCCGTCGTGTCGCCGAGCACGACCGGGTCCAGCCGGAGCACGCCGCCCTCGACGTCGACGACCACGGAACGCCGCTCGGCCCGCGCGCGCTCGAGGCTCCCGGCGTCGGCCCGGCCCGCCGACTCGTCCACCCCGAGCCCGCGTACGACCGGCCGGGTGGCCGGGTCGTCGCCGCTGGCCGCCACGACGCGCTGCACCACGGCGGGGTCGGTGCTGACGGCGAGCGCGCCGGTCACCAGCGCGCTGCGCCGGGCGGCGTCCGCGATGGCCTCCTCGCGCGCCCGGTCGGCGAGACCGAGGGCGAGCGGGACGAGGAACGCGAGCGCCACCAGGGCGCACATGCCGGCCGTGAGCAGGGCCAGCGACGGCCTCAGTCCGGCGCCACCAGCCGGAAGCCGACCCCCCGCACGGTGCGCAGGTAGCGCGGCTTCGCCGCGGACTCGCCCATTTTGCGGCGCAGCCAGTACAGGTGAACGTCGATGGTCTGGTCCTCGCCGACCGATGGCTGCCGCCATACCTCCTCCAGAAGTTCCCGGCGGGACACTACCCGGCCCGGCCGCGCGGCGAGATAGGCCAGCAGGTCGAATTCCTTGCGGGTCAGCGCCAGCGGCTCGCCGTCGAGGTGGGCGCTGCGTTCGCCGACGTCCACCCGTAGCCCGCCGACGCTGTGCACGGCCGGCTGCACCGTCCGGCTGGCCCGCCCGGCCCGGCGCAGCACGGTGGTGATCCGCGCGTCGAGGTGCGCGCCGGTGAACGGCTTGACCATGTAGTCGTCGGCCCCGGCGCGCAGCAGCCGCACCACGGACTGCTCGTCGTCGCGGGCGGTGGCGATGATGATCGGCACGTCGGTGATGCCGCGCAGCATCCGCAGCGCGTCCGAGCCGTCGAGGTCGGGCAGCCCGAGGTCGAGCACCACGAGGTCGGGGGTCTCGGCCGCCACCCGGCGCAGCGCGTCCAGTGCCGTGCCGACGGCGTGCACGGCGTGCCCCCGGTCGGCGAGGGATCGCAGCATCGCGCCGCGTACGACGTGATCGTCTTCGACCAGGAGCACGGTGGCCACAGCAAGACCGTACCCGCGGTGGCAAGTCGATCGCGTTTGCGGCGCATGAGGCAACAGGGCAAGCTGGTACAACGATGTCCTTCACGCTCTTTCCCGACACTCGTCTCGCGCTCGCCCGGGACTCGCTCGCCGGCCTGTCGGTCGGCGACGCGCTCGGCTCACAGTTCTTCGTTCCCGGCCGGCACCCGGCCGACCTGGCCGCCGGGAAGCTGCCCCCGCCGCCGTGGCAGTGGACCGACGACACCGAGATGGCCTGCTCGGTGGTCGCCGCCCTCGCCGAGACCGGGCGGATCGACCGGGACGCGCTCGCCGCCGCCTTCGCCGAGCGCTGCGAGCCCTACCGGGGCTACGGGCCGGGCGCGGTGACCATCCTGCGGCTGATCCGCACCGGCACGCCGTGGCCGGTGGCGGCCGCCTCGGCCTTCGACGGCCAGGGCTCCTGCGGCAACGGCGCGGCGATGCGGGTCGGCCCGCTGGGCGCGTGGTACGCCGACTCCACCGCGCGGGCGGCGGCGCAGGCCCGGGCGTCGGCGGAGGTGACCCACGCGCACCCGGAGGGCGTCGCCGGCGCGGTGGCGGTGGCGGTGGCCGCGTCGCTGGCCGCCCGCGCCCGCCTCGACGGCCACCGGCCCGCCCCGGAGCGGCTGCTGGCCGGCGTCACCGCCGCGCTGGACCCGGCCACGGAGGTGCACCGGGGCGTACGCCGGGCCGCCGGCCTGCTCGACCGCCCGGTCGCCGAGGCCGCCGACGTGCTCGGCAACGGCTCCCGGGTCACCGCCCAGGACACCGTCGCCTTCACCTGTTGGGTGGCCGCCGTGCACCTGGACGACTACCCGGCGGCGGTCCGCGCGTGCGTCGAGGCCGGCGGGGACGTCGACACCACCGCCGCCATCGTCGGGGCGGTGGTGGCCGCGCACACCGGCGTCGGCACGCCGGGCGGGGTGCCGACCGACTGGCTGGCCGCCCGCGAGCCCCTGCCGGACTGGGCCGGCTGACCGCCGCCCCGGTCCACGGCCTGACGCCCGTCCCGCTGCGCCTGGCCCCGTCCCGCTGCGCCTGGCCCGTCCCGCCGCGTCCCGCCTGTCCCGTGCGCCGTGCTCAGCGGGCGGCGACCGGCCTGCCCGGCGACTCCGCCCCGGCGGCGGCCGGTCCGGGCCCGTCCGGTTCGGTTCGGTTCGTCGGGTCCTCCCGCAGCACCGACAGGTCGACCGGCTCGGCCGGCTCGCGGCGACGCCAGCGGCTGACCAGCCAGCCGATCGCCGCGCCCCCGCCGAGGCCGGCGAGCAGCCCGGCGGCCAGCATCCCGTCCGCGTTCCCGCCCTCGCCCGGGGCGTCGCCGGCCGCCGGCCCACCGGCCGCCCGGGCCCCCGCGACCGGGACGTCGCCGGCCCCGCCGGCCGCCGGGGCGGCGCCGTGCCCGCCGTGCCCGGCCGCCGCGCCGGGGGCCGCCGGCAGCAGGGTGAGCGCCGGCGCCCGGCGAGCCCCGGTCGGCCCGGCCCAGCGCACCACCGTGCCGTCGGCGTACGTGCGCAGCACCTCGAAGGTGAGCCGGTCGGTCTGCGGCAACGGCCCCATGGACAGGGTGAGCCGGGCCGGGCCGGGAGCCGTGCCGGGCATCCGGACCCAGGTCACCGCGCTGGTCACCTCGTCGACCCGGGACGAGTGGATGCCGGCGACCGGCTGGTCGAGCCTGCGGGAGGTGATCCGGGGCGCCCAGCCGGGCACCGACATCGGATAGACCTCGGCGATCGGGGCGTCGGCCGGCAGCCGGATCTCGATCCGCTCGGCGCGGGCGCCCGGCAGTTCGTCGGGCACCACGAACTCCAGCTTCACCGAACCGCCCTGTTGCGCCTGCGTCGGGCTGGTCGTCACGTCGGCCGCGTACGCCGGGGCGGGCCAGGTCAGCACCCCGGCCGCCGCCAGGACGGCCACCGTCGCGGCCCGGCGCCGGGGCCGGGGCTCGGGCCGCACACCGTGCATCGTCGCCATCGTCGGTCCCATCCGTCTCCACGGGCCGGCACCGGTTCCGGCCACATCCGGTAGTTCGGATGCGGGGACGCAAAGGTTCAACGCAGGACCCAGGACGCCGGCCGGACCCGGCGCGCCCGGCCCGTCCCGGGGTACCGGCGGGGCGGCGCCCGTCCCACGGACCCCGGGGGCGGTGGCGTCGGCGACCGTGCCGGCGGGGGCGACCGATAGCATCGCAGGAGCCGAACGTTCGGCGTCATCCGTGCCGTCTGCTGGAGGAGTCACCGTGTCCGCACCCCGTAACCCCGCCGTGGCCGACCCCGTCGTCGTCGCCGCCGGGACCACGGCGGCCGACGCGGTGGCCGCGGCCGGTCTGCCCGCGTCCGGCCCGAAGGCGATCGTGGTGGTCCGCGACCCGCAGGGCCAGCTGCGCGACCTGGACTGGGCCCCGCAGGCCGACACCGAGGTCGAGCCGGTCAGCCTCGACTCGCCCGACGGGCTCGACGTGCTGCGGCACTCCTGCGCGCACGTGCTCGCCCAGGCCGTGCAGGACGTCTTCCCGGAGGCCAAGCTCGGCATCGGCCCGCCCATCGAGAACGGCTTCTACTACGACTTCGCCGTCGACAAGCCGTTCCAGCCGGACGACCTCGGCAAGCTCGAGAAGCGGATGCAGGAGATCGTCAAGTCCGGCCAGCGGTTTCGCCGCCGGCGCTTCGGCAGCCTCGACGAGGCGAAGGCCGAGCTGGCCGCCGAGCCGTTCAAGCTGGAGCTCATCGACGTCAAGGGCGAAGGGCTGGACACCTCCGAGGTGATGGAGGTGGGCGGCGGCGAGCTGACCATCTACGACAACCTCGCCGCCAAGGAGGACAAGGTCTGCTGGTCGGACCTGTGCCGGGGCCCGCACCTGCCGAACACCCGGCTGATCGGCGCGTTCAAGCTGATGCGCTCGGCCGCCGCGTACTGGCGCGGGTCGGAGAAGAACCCGCAGCTCCAGCGGGTCTACGGCACCGCCTGGCCGACCCGGGACGAGCTGAAGGCGTACCTGAAGCTGCTGGAGGAGGCCGCGCGGCGCGACCACCGCAAGCTGGGCGTGGACCTGGACCTGTTCAGCTTCCCCGACGAGCTGGGTTCGGGCCTGGCGGTCTTCCACCCGAAGGGCGGCATCATCCGCCGGGAGATGGAGAACTACTCGCGCATCAAGCACGAGCAGGCCGGCTACGCCTTCGTCAACACCCCGCACATCACCAAGGGCCACCTGTACGAGGTCTCCGGGCACCTGGACTGGTATGCCGACGGCATGTTCCCGCCCATGGAGGTCGAGGGCGCGAGCTACTACCTCAAGCCGATGAACTGCCCGATGCACGACCTGATCTTCCGGTCCCGGGGGCGGTCCTACCGCGAGCTGCCGCTGCGGATGTTCGAGTTCGGCACGGTCTACCGCTACGAGAAGTCCGGCGTGGTGCACGGCCTGACCCGGGTGCGCGGCATGACCCAGGACGACGCGCACATCTTCTGCACCGAGGAGCAGATGGCGGGCGAGCTGAAGTCGCTGCTCGTCTTCGTGCTCGAACTGCTGCGTGACTACGGCCTGGACGACTTCTACCTGGAGCTGTCCACCCGCAACCCGGAGAAGTCGGTCGGCACCGACGAGAACTGGGAGCGGGCCACCGAGGCCCTGCGCTCCGCCGCCGAGGAGTCCGGGCTGGACCTGGTGCCCGACCCGGGTGGCGCGGCCTTCTACGGCCCGAAGATCTCGGTGCAGGCCAAGGACGCCATCGGCCGGACCTGGCAGATGTCCACCATCCAGGTCGACTTCAACCTGCCGGAGCGCTTCGGGCTGGAGTACCAGGCCGCCGACGGCACCCGGCAGCGGCCGGTGATGATCCACCGGGCGCTCTTCGGCTCGATCGAGCGCTTCTTCGGGGTGCTCACCGAGCACTACGCGGGCGCGTTCCCGGCGTGGCTGGCCCCGGTGCAGGTGGTCGGCATCCCGATCCGCGAGGACCACACCGACTACCTGCACGGCTTCGTCGCCGCGCTGCGCGCCGAGGGCGTCCGCGCCCAGGTCGACGCGGGCGACGACCGGATGCAGAAGAAGATCCGCACCGCCCAGCAGCAGAAGGTCCCGTTCATGGTGATCGCCGGCGACGACGACGTGGCCGCCGGCACCGTCTCGTTCCGCTACCGGGACGGCTCGCAGCGCAACGGGGTGCCGGTCGCCGACGCCGTGGCCCACGTGCTCGACGTGGTCGGCTCCCGGACCAACGTCGGCCCGTCCGCCGCCTGACTCGCGACGCACCGAAGGCCCCCCGCGCTGCGGGGGGCCTTCGTCATGGGGTCGTCAGGTGTCAGATCCCGCAGCTCGGCGCGGACCAGCCGCCGACCGCCCCGACGTGGGTGTGGTCGTTGTGACCCGGGTAGCCGGGGCCGAGGATGTTGCCGAAGCCGTGGTAGCGGGCCTGCTGGGCGAGCCGGCAGAACGAGGGCGACCCGACCAGGTCGACGCCGTCGCCGTAGAGGTGCCGGCTGTTGGAGGCGCCGCCGACCGCGCTGTTGCACGAGTAGCTGCGGAAGCCGCTGCTGATGTTGATCGACACGCTGCCGAGGGCCTTCCGCATGGCCTGGAGCTTCCACATCGACACCAGCGCGTTGAACCGGGCGGTGCTCGCGGCGACCGCGCCACCGGACCAGGTGCTGTTGCACCGGTTCAGCTCCGCGTAGGTGAAGTTGACCGGGGTGCAGTCGTCGTCCTGCAACGCGTAGAGCGTGTTGAAGGTCTGCGGGCCGGCGACGCCGTCGGCGCTCAGGCCGTACGCCTGCTGGAAGCGGATCACGGCGGACCGGGTGGCCGGGCCGAACGCCCCGTCGAGGCCGAGCACCGCGTTGTAGCCGGGGTAGCCGGAGAGCCGGATCTGCAGCTGCCGGACGTCCTCGCCGGACGCCCCCTGCGCCAGGGTGCGTCCCCAGGTGTAGCAGCCGTCCGCCTGCGCGGGGCTGCTGGTCGCCACCACGCCCACGAGGGCGGTGGAGGCGGCGAGCGCGCAGGCGGCGAGCGCCCGGCCAAAGCGGCGGAATGCGGTTCTCACGATGGGCTCCCATCGACAAGGGATGATGTGTGTGGATGGATTCTTCATTCATGTTCATCAGTTCGTCAAGAACCTTCACCCCCTATCCGTCCCCCTGAACGCGATCCGGGCCCCAGGGGGCGTCGGGGTCGGGCGCGGACCGGCGTACGGCGTCCGGAGCGACGGTCGCCGGGAACGTAGGATCGGTGGCGTGACTGGGGTGGAACGGCACATGGACAGCGGCATGGCCGACGGCCTGGAGCGGCTCTGGACTCCGCACCGGATGACCTACATCTCCGGGGAGGACCGGCCCGAGGGCGGCTACGAGCGGCCCGCTGGCTGCCCGTTCTGCCGGGCCCCGGGGCTGGCGCCCGAGGAGAGCCTGGTGGTGGCCCGGGGCGAGCACGTGTTCGCGGTGCTCAACCTCTATCCCTACAACCCCGGGCACCTGCTGGTCTGCCCCTACCGGCACGTGGCCGACTACACCGAGCTGGACCTGGCAGAGACCACCGAACTGGCGGCGTTCACCCAGACCGCCATGCGGGTGGTGCGCAAGGTGAGCAACGCGCACGGGTTCAACCTGGGCATGAACCAGGGCGGCGTGGCCGGCGCGGGCATCGCCGCGCACCTGCACCAGCACGTGGTGCCCCGCTGGGGTGGTGACGCCAACTTCATGCCCGTGATCGGGCAGACGAAGGTCCTGCCGCAACTGCTCACCGACACCCGCGACCTGTTCACCCGGGCCTGGCCGACCTAGACCGGCCCTCGCTCTTCCCGGCGGTCCGTGACGGTGCGCGGCTCCGCCTGCGGGCCCCTCCCCGCCCGCCAGCCTCGCTGCCGCACCGGTCTACATTCCCCCGAGAAGAGTCCGGGCCGGTCGGCGGCTGCGGGCGGTCGTGTCGTCGGCAAACTTCCCGCCCCCGGCCGGGCGCGAGGTGGCACGATCTGGCGATGGCAGTGACGACGCGGACGTTGGGCCGCAGCGGCATCGAGGTCAGCGCCCTCGGCATGGGGTGCTGGGCGATCGGCGGCCCCTGGGCCGAGGGCAGCCAGCCGCTGGGCTGGGGCGCCGTCGACGACGACGAGTCGGTCCGCGCGATCCGGCACGCGCTCGACCTCGGCGTGACGCTCTTCGACACCGCCGACACCTACGGGGCCGGGCACGGCGAGCGGGTGCTCGGCCGGGCCCTCGCCGGCCGGCGCGACGAGGCCGTGATCGCCACCAAGTGGGGCTGGACCTTCGACGAGGCCACCCGCCAGGCCACCGGCGAGGACCCCTCCCCGGCGTACCTGCGGCGGGCCGTCGCACACTCGCTGCGCCGGTTGGGCACCGACCGGATCGACCTCTACCAGCTGCACCTGGCGGACCTGCCGGTGCCGCGGGCCGAGGCGCTCGTCGGCACCCTGGAGGACCTGGTCGCCGAAGGGCTGATCCGGGCGTACGGCTGGAGCACCGACCGCCCCGACCGGGCCGCGGCGTTCGGGCGCGACGCCCGGCACGCCACCGCCGTGCAGCACACGCTGTCGGTGCTCCGGGACGCCCCCGAACTGCTCGCCGTCTGCGACAAGTACGACCTCGCCAGCGTCAACCGGGGACCGCTGGGCATGGGCCTGCTCTCCGGCAAGTACACGGCCGGCTCCACGCTGCCCCGCGACGACGTACGCGGGGTCGCCCCCGGTTGGCTGGAGTGGTTCCGGGGCGGCCGGCCGGCGCCGGAGTGGCTGCGCCGCGTCACCGCCGTGCGGGCGGCGTTGACCGCTGACGGGCGTACCCTCGCCCAGGGCGCGCTCGGGTGGCTCTGGGCGCGCAGCGACCGCACCGTCCCGATCCCCGGCTGCCGCACGGTGGGCCAGGTGGAGGAGAACGCCGGAGCCCTGCGCCGGGGTCCGCTGCCGGCCGACCAGTTCGCCGAGGTGGAGCGCCAACTGGCCGCGCTGCGCTCGGCCGCCTTGCGCGACGCGGACCGTCCCCACCGGCCGACCCCGGGTCTCCCCACCGCCCGCCCCTGACCCGGTCCCGCCCGGGGCCGGTGCTCAGGGGTGGGTGGGGTGTTCCTTGCGGAGTTGGTCGGCCAGGTGGGTGGGCATCGGGTCGTAGCGGACGAAGTGGCGGCGGAACGTGCCGGTGCCCGACGTCATGGAGCGCAGCTCGACCGCGTAGCGGAGCAGCTCCGTGGCGGGTACCTCGGCGCGGACCACGGTGCGCCCCTCGGCCTCGGGGTCGGCCTCGGTGCCGAGCACCCGGCCGCGCCGGCCGGACAGGTCGCCCATCACCGCGCCCACCGAAGAGTCGGGCACCCGGACCGCCACCTCGTCGATCGGCTCCAACAGCGCCGGCTGCCCCTTCCCGGCGGCGTCGCGCAGGGCGAGCGCCCCGGCGGTCTGGAAGGCCGCGTCGGAGGAGTCGACGCTGTGCGCCTTGCCGTCGACGAGGGTCACCCGCAGGTCCACCACCGGGTGGCCGGCGACCAGGCCGCGCTCCATCTGGGCGCGGACGCCCTTCTCGACGGAGGGGACGTAGTTGTGCGGCACCGCCCCGCCGACCACCCGGTCGACGAACTCGAATCCGGCGCCGGGCGGCAGCGGCTCGACCTCGATGTCGCAGACGGCGTACTGGCCGTGGCCGCCGGACTGCTTGACGTGCCGGCCGTGCCCCGACGCCCCGACGGTCAGCGTCTCGCGCAGCGCGACCCGGACGGGCTCGGTGTCCAGCTCCACCCCGCCGGCGCGCAGGCGCTCCAGCACCACGTCGGCGTGCGCCTCGCCCATGCACCAGAGCACCAGCTGGTGGGTCTCCGGGTTGCGCTCCAGCCGCATGGTGGGGTCGCCGGCGACCAGGCGGGCCAGGTTCCGCGCGAGGGCGTCCTCGTCGGCGCGGCTGCGGGCCACGACGGCCACCGGCAGCAGCGGCTCGGGCATCTCCCAGGGGGCGATCAGCAGCGGGTCGTCCTTGGCGGAGACGGTGTCGCCGGTCTCCGCGCTGCCCGACTTGGTGATCGCGCAGATGTCGCCGGCCACGCAGGCGCCCACCTCGCGCAGGCTCGCGCCCAGCGGCGTGTAGATGTGGCCGACCCGCTCGTCGGCGTCGTGGTCGGGGTGGCCGCGCTCGGCCATGCCGTGCCCGGAGACGTGCACGGTCTGCTCGGGACGCAGGGTGCCGGAGAAGACCCGGACCAGGGAGACCCGGCCGACGTGCCGGTCCACGGTCGTCTTGACCACCTCGGCGACCAGCGGGCCGTCCGGGTCGCAGGTCAGCGGCGGCCGGGGGGAGCCGTCCACCCCGGCGACCGCCGGCAGCTCGTGCTCCAGCGGCGAGGGGAAGCCGGCGGTGAGCACCTCCAGCAGCGCGTCCAGGCCGACGCCGGTCTCGGCGCAGACCGGCACCACCGGGTAGAAGTGGCCGCGGGCGACCGCCTTCTCCAGGTCGTCGACGAGCACGTCGGTGCCGATCTCCTCCCCGTCGAGGTAGCGGTCCATCAGGGTCTCGTCCTCGCTCTCGGCGATGATCCCCTCGATCAGCTCGTTGCGGGACTCGACGATGGCGGGCAGGTGCTCCGGGTCCGGCTCGCGTACCTCGGCCGGCAGCCCGGCGGTGTAGTCGAAGACCCGGCGGGTGATCAAACCGAGCAGGCCGACGGTGGAGATCCCGTCGTCGCCGAGCATCGGCAGGTAGAGCGGGAGCACGTTGTCGCCGAAGACCCGCTGGCACAGCGCCACGGCCTCGTCGAAGTCGGCGCGCGGGTGGTCCAGCCGGGCCACGGCGACCGCCCGGGGCATGTCGACCGCCGCGCACTCCTCCCAGAGGGCGGCGGTGGCGGCGTCCATCCCGTCGACGGCGGAGACCACGAACAGCGCCGCGTCGGCGGCCCGCAGGCCTGCCCGCAGCTCGCCCACGAAGTCGGCGTAGCCGGGGGTGTCGAGCAGGTTGACCTTGACGCCGTCGTGCAGCAGCGGCGCGCAGGCCAGGCTCACCGAGCGCTGCTGGCGTACGGCTGCCGGGTCGTGGTCGCAGACGGTGGTGCCGTCGGCGACGTTGCCGGCCCGGCCGATCGTGCCGCTCGCCGCGAGCAGCGCCTCGACCAGGGTCGTCTTGCCGGCTCCGGAGTGCCCGACGAGCACCACGTTGCGGATCCTGCCGGGCTCGGTCACCACCGGCACGCCGCCGGCGGCCCCCTTCTCCTGACTCTTCTGCGCCATGGGGCGCACCTCCCTCAGCCGTGGTTGGTGGCGACCGCCGCGCGCGACGGGGAAGCGGCCCGGTCGGGTTCCGCGGCGACATCCTCCGGTGTGGTGCCGGTTTGCGGGTAATCAACGGGCGGGTGGGTGAGCTGGCTCACTTCCCTGCCTCGATCTCACACCCGATCCGGGGCCGACACAAGGCTCCGTCCCCGCGGGTCGCCTGACCGGCCGTACCGCTGCTGCTACGCGGACCGTTATCGTGGGACCGCCATGGCGAAGATCTTCCAAGTGTCGGCCCGCGCGGGGATGACCCGTGTCGTCGAGCCGGTCGCACGCCGCCTGCTCCGAGCGGGCGTAACTCCCAACGCGGTCACCGTGGCGGGCACCCTCGGGGTGCTCGTCGGCGCACTCGGCTTCGGTGCCCGCGGTCATCTGGTCGCCGGGGCCCTGATAGTCACCTTCTTCGCGCTCACCGACCTGCTCGACGGGACGATGGCCCGGATGAGCGGGGGCTCGACGAAGTTCGGGGCGTTCCTCGACTCGAGCATGGACCGGGTCGCCGACAGCGCCGTCTTCGGTGCGGTGGCGTACTGGCTGGCCACCCAGCACCAGTACTCGGGTGTCGCCGCCGCGCTGCTCTGCCTGGCCGCCGGCGGGCTGGTCTCCTACGTCAAGGCCCGCGCCGAGGGGCTCGGCATGACCTGCAACGTGGGCATCGCCGAGCGCACCGAGCGGCTGCTCATCGTCGGCGTCGGCGGGCTGCTCACCGGCGTCGGCGTCAAGCCCGCGCTGGAGATCGCGCTCTGGCTGCTGGCCGCCGTCTCGATCTTCACCGTCGGCCAGCGGATGGCGCACGTCTACCGCCAGGCCCAGCGGGTGCACACCCCGGGCGGGCAGGGGTGAGCGCGACACCCACCGGTCGGCCGGGGCCGGAGGGCCGGCGCCGGTGAACCTCACCGAGCTCGGCTACATCGCCGGGTGGCGCGTGATCCGCGCGCTGCCCCGGTCCGTCGCGGCGGCGGCGTTCCGGGCGGGTGCCGACCGCGCCCACCGTCGCGGCGGCGGGGGTACGGCCCGACTGCGCGCGAACCTTCGCCGGGTGGTCGGCCCCGACCTGCCGGAGGCCGAGCTCGACGAGCTGGTCCGTCGTGGCCTGCGCTCGTACGCCCGCTACTGGCTGGAGGCGTTCCGGCTGCCCGCGCTCAGCCGGGCGGAGATCCTGGCCGGTTTCCGGCTCGACGGCGAGGAGAAGCTCGCCGCCGACGTGGCGTCCGGCCGGGGCGCGGTGGTGGCGCTGCCGCACGCCGGCAACTGGGACGCCGCCGGCGCCTGGGTCGCGGCGACCGGCTGGCCGATCACCACCGTCGCCGAGCGGCTCAAGCCCGAGGGCGTCTACCAGCGCTTCCTCGCCTTCCGGCGCAGCCTGGGCATGGAGATCCTGCCCACCCACGGCGGCGAGCGGAACGCCTTCGACGTGCTGGTCGACCGGGTCCGGGCCGGCACGGTGGTGCCCCTGCTGGCCGACCGGGACCTCTCCGCGCGGGGCGTGGAGGTCGAGTTCTTCGGCCACCGCACCCGGATGCCCCCCGGCCCGGCCCTGCTCGCGCTGCGCACCGGAGCGCCGCTCTACGTCGCCTCGATGTGGTACGAGGCGGACGCGGCGTGCGCCTCGATCGAGGGACCGCTGCCGCTGCCCGGCCCGGAGGAGGGCCCGCTCGACCAGCGGGTCCGGTCGCTGACCCAGCGGATCGCCGACGGTCTGGCGGCGGGCATCGCCCGGCATCCGGAAGACTGGCACATGTTGCAGCGGATGTGGCTGGACCAGCATGGCAGGGGCGGCGACGCGAACCTGCCCTCCCCGGCCGCCGGACAGGCGTAAGGGAGGCGTTTGCACGTGCGCATCGGCATCGTGTGCCCGTACTCCTTCGACGTGCCCGGTGGGGTGCAGAACCACGTCATGGACCTCGCCGAGGCGCTGATCGGGCTCGGGCACGAGGTGAGCGTGCTCGCCCCGGCCGACGAGGACTCCCCGCTGCCGGCGTACGTGGTGCCGGCGGGACGGGCCCTGCCGCTGCCGTACAACGGCTCGGTGGCCCGCATCGCCTTCGGCCCGGTCTCCACCGCGCGGGTGCGGCGGTGGATCATCCGGGGCGAGTTCGACGTGCTGCACGTGCACGAGCCGCTGACCCTGAGCCTGTCGCTGCTGGCCGTGCTCTCCGCCCGCGGCCCCGTGGTGGCGACCTTCCACACCGCGATGACCCGGTCGCGGGCCCTGGCCGCCGCGCAGGGCGTGCTCCAGATCGTGCTGGAGCGGATCACCGCCCGGATCGCGGTGAGCGCCCTGGCGCGCAAGGTGCAGGTCGAGCACATGGACGGCGGGGCGGTGGAGATCCCCAACGGGGTGGCCGTCGCCAAGTTCAGCCACGCGCAGCCCCTCCCGGGCTGGCCGGGGGAGTGCCCGCCGGGCCGCGACGGGGCGATCGGGTTCCTCGGCCGGTTCACCGAGGCCCGCAAGGGCTTCCCGATCCTGCGCGACGCCTTCGTCGAGCTGGCCCGGCAGCGGTCCGGCCTGCGGCTGCTGGTGGCCGGTCCCGGCGATGCCGACGACCTGTTCGGCCGGTTCCCGGCCGACCTGCGGGACCGGGTGACCTTCCTCGGGCTGGTCTCCGAGGAGGACAAGGCGCGGATGCTGCGCAGCGTGCACCTCTACGTGGCGCCGAACACCGGCGGCGAGTCGTTCGGCATGATCCTCACCGAGGCGCTCGCGGCGGGCACGACCGTCGTCGCCAGCGACCTCGACGCGTTCCGCCGGGTGCTCGACGGCGGCCGGGCCGGCCGGCTCTTCCCGACCGGGGACCCGGCCGCGCTGCGTACCGCCCTCACCGACCTGCTCGACGATCCCGGCGCCCGGGCCGCGCTGACCGCCTGCGGCGACCAGGTGGTGGCCACCTTCGACTGGCCCGTGGTCGCCCGGCGGGTGCTGGAGGTGTACGCGGCGGCGATCGAGGCCACCGACGGGCGGGTCATGGACACCGAATGGGTGGGGCTGGACTAGACGATGTCGGGCATGTGGTGGGTGGTGCTCGCGGCCCTGGTCGTCGGGCTGGTGGCGGCGTACCTCGTCTGGACCGCCGGGCGGGTCGGCCGGCTGCACGCGCGGGCGGAGCTGGCGGCCCGCGCCCTGGAGGCCCACCTGCTGCGCCGGGCGGCCGCCGCCGCGGTCCTGGCCGAGCGCCGCTACGGCGTCGAGCTGTACGCGGCGGCGCGGATCGCGCTGGACGCCGAGCCCGACGAGCGGGAGGCCGCCGAGAACGACCTCACCCGCCAGTTGCGGGCGGTGGAGCTGGACCCGGCGGATCCGGGCTGCGAGGCGGTGATCGGCGCCAGCCGGCGGCTCGCCCTGGCCCGTCAGGTGCACACCGACCTGGTCCGCGACGCCCGCGCGGCGCGGGGTCGCCCGCTGGTGCGCCTGTTGCGGATGGGGCGCCGCCGCCCCTGGCCGACCTACTTCGACATCGACGACCCCACCCTGACCGTCCCGGCTGACGTCCCCGCCACCTGACCCTCGCGCAGCCGCCGCCACCTGGCTTCAGCGCGTCTCCGCGTCGTGCGGGCGTCCCCGCGCCGCGCGCGGCTGACCGGCCTCCAGGCGGCCCGGGAGCTGGGCGTCGCAGCCCCGGACGTCGTGATCAGGACGCCATGGACGTCATCCGGCCGCTGAGAGGTCCATGGCGTCCTGATCACCGGGAAGCGGGCCGGGGACGAGGCGGCGGCGGGGACGGGGCGCGCACCTGGGACGGGCTTCGCGGCAGGGGGCTTCGCGGGCGGGGCGGGCGGGGGAAGGGACGGACTTCGCATCCGGGAGCAGCGGGGCAGGTGGGGAGGAACCACGCGGGGGCGGTGATGGCTGCCACAGTGCAGGCCACCGTGGGCCTGATTGGCTGTCGGATCGGCGTTGGGACCGTCGTAGCATTTCCGCAGCCACCCCCCGAGCATGTTCGAGGAGCGATGACCCGTGCCCGAAACCACTGCCCAGAACGCTAGCGCCAGCCCCGTCACCGGCACCGCCCGCGTCAAGCGCGGCATGGCCGAGATGCTCAAGGGCGGCGTGATCATGGACGTGGTCAACGCCGAGCAGGCCAAGATCGCCGAGGACGCCGGCGCCGTCGCGGTGATGGCGCTCGAGCGGGTGCCCGCCGACATCCGCGCCCAGGGCGGGGTGTCCCGGATGAGCGACCCCGACATGATCGACGGCATCATCAACGCCGTCTCCATCCCGGTCATGGCCAAGGCCCGGATCGGTCACTTCGTGGAGGCCCAGATCCTCCAGTCGCTCGGCGTCGACTACGTCGACGAGTCCGAGGTGCTGACCCCGGCCGACTTCGCGAACCACATCGACAAGTGGGCCTTCACCGTCCCCTTCGTCTGCGGGGCGACCAACCTCGGCGAGGCCCTGCGCCGGATCACCGAGGGCGCGGCCATGATCCGCTCCAAGGGCGAGGCCGGCACCGGTGACGTCTCCAACGCCACGACCCACATGCGCAAGATCCGGCAGGAGATCCGCCGGCTGAGCTCGCTGCCGACCGACGAGCTGTTCGTGGCCGCCAAGGAGCTCCAGGCGCCGTACGAGCTGGTCAAGGAGGTCGCCGAGAGCGGCAAGCTGCCGGTGGTGCTCTTCACCGCCGGTGGGATCGCCACCCCGGCCGACGCCGCGATGATGATGCAGCTCGGCGCCGAGGGCGTCTTCGTCGGCTCCGGCATCTTCAAGTCCGGCAACCCCGCGCAGCGCGCCGCCGCGATCGTCAAGGCCACCACCTTCCACGACGACCCGGACGTGCTGGCCAAGGTCTCCCGGGGTCTGGGCGAGGCGATGGTCGGCATCAACGTCGACGAGATCCCGCAGCCGCACCGCCTGGCCGAGCGCGGCTGGTGATCTGCCAGGAAGGGCACCCTCCTGTCGCCTGGTGCGCAGGAAGGTGCCCTTCCTGACAAGCAACCGAGCCGCCACGTTCACCACGAGAGGAACGGCAGATGAGCGACGCACCCGTCATCGGCGTGCTCGCCCTCCAGGGCGACGTCCGCGAGCACGTCGCCGCGCTGGCCGAGGCCGGGGCGGACGCCCGCCCGGTACGCCGCCCGCAGGAGCTGGACGCGGTGGACGGGCTGGTCATCCCCGGCGGTGAGTCCACCACGATCAGCAAGCTCGCCGACATCTTCGAGCTGCGCGAGCCGATCGACAAGCGCATCGCCGACGGCATGCCGGTCTACGGCTCCTGCGCCGGCATGATCATGCTGGCCACCGAGGTCCTCGACGGCCGGCCCGACCAGCGCGGCTTCGCCGGCATCGAGATGACCGTGCGGCGCAACGCGTTCGGCCGGCAGGTCGACTCCTTCGAGGCGCCGGTGGGGGTCACCGGGATCGAGGGCGGCCCGTTCCACGCGGTGTTCATCCGGGCGCCGTGGGTCGAGCGGGTCGGCGACGGCGTCGAGGTGCTCGGCACGGTGACCGAGGGCCCGGCCGCCGGGCGGGTCGTGGCGGTGCGGCAGGGCAACCTGCTGGCCACCTCGTTCCACCCCGAGCTGACCGGCGACGCGCGGGTGCACGCGTACTTCGTGGCGATGGTCCGGGCGTCCCGCTGAGTGGCGGCGACGGATCCTCCGGCTGGGAGGGCCCGTCGCCTCAGCCGGCCACCGAGCGCAGGTGCCCGGGCAGGCGGCCCCGCAGCCGGTCCAAGCCGGCCGCGGTGGCCGCGTCGGCGGGAACGTGGACGACGAGACGCTGGTGGTCACTGTCGGCGAACTCCAGCGTCTCGTAGGTCAGGCGCAGCAGCCCCACCTCCGGGTGCCGCAGCCCCCGCACGACCGAGCGGGCGGAAGCCCTGTCGGCGATGCTGACGGAGATCGTCGCCCAGGCGCGCGAGCCCCGGTGACCCGGTGGCGGCCGACGCCGGCGCGGAGCGGGTGGGGTGAGCATGGAGACCATCATCATCAGCTACCGGGTCCGGGCCGGGCACCTGTCGGAGCACCTGCGCCTGCTCGGGGCCGTCCACGAGGAGGTGGCCCGGACCCGGCCGGCCGGGCTGCGGTTCGTGACGCTCCAACTGGACGACGAGCGGAGCTTCGTGGACGTCGCCGTGGCGCTCGAGCTGCCGGGCCCGTTGCCGGAGCTGGAGTCGTTCCGCCGCTACCGGCCCGGCTTGGAGGACCGGTGCGAACAGCGGTCCACCTCGGGGTTCAGGGTGCTGGGCTCGTACGGCTTCGGGGCCTGACCGCAGCCGCGTTTTCGTCCCGTCCGTCCCGTTGCGGGCGGTCGGGGCGGGGCGGCGGCGCGCGGCGCGGTGACAGCGACCCGCCGGGCGTCGGTAGGATTGCCGAGATTCGGCGGGGCCAGCTGCCCGTCCACGGCTTTCCCGCAGGGCTGCCCGGCACCACCGCGTGCGCCGGCGGGAGCGGGGGCGTGCGCGGTCGGTCGATGCAGACGGCGGGTAGCAACGGAGGTAGCAGATGTCCGGCCACTCAAAGTGGGCGACGACCAAGCACAAGAAGGCGGTCATCGACGCCAAGCGCGGCAAGATGTTCGCCAAGCTGATCAAGAACGTCGAGGTCGCCGCGCGGACCGGCGGGGGCGACCCGGCCGGCAACCCGACGCTCTACGACGCCATCCAGAAGGCGAAGAAGAACTCGGTCCCCAACGACAACATCGACCGCGCCGTCAAGCGCGGCTCGGGCCTGGAGGCCGGCGGCGCCGACTGGCAGACCATCATGTACGAGGGCTACGGCCCGAACGGCGTGGCGATGCTGATCGAGTGCCTCACCGACAACCGCAACCGCGCGGCGACCGAGGTGCGCACCGCGCTGACCCGTAACGGCGGCTCGCTCGCCGACGCGGGCTCGGTGTCGTACATGTTCTCCCGCAAGGGCGTGGTGATCGTCCCCAAGGCCGGGACGACCGAGGACGACGTGATGATGGCGGTCCTCGACGCCGGCGCCGAGGAGGTCAACGACCTGGGCGAGGCGTTCGAGGTGGTCTCCGAGCCGACCGACCTGATCGCGGTCCGCACCGCGCTCCAGGACACCGGCATCGAGTACGAGTCGGCCGAGTCGTCGCTGATCCCGAGCGTCAACGTCCCCCTCGACGAGGAGGGCGCCCGCAAGATCTTCAAGCTGATCGACGTCCTGGAGGACTGCGACGACGTGCAGAACGTCTACGCGAACTTCGACGTCAGCGACGAGGTGATGGAGGCCGTCGGCTGATCCCGACGTCCCCGGCGCGCGGGCCGGCACCGCCGCGACCGCCGTCGACTCCCGGCACCGACCGGGAGCCGGCGGCGGTGGCCCGCGTGTCGCCGCCGCGCGGGCGCGTCCCGTCCGACGTACGACCGATTTTCGCCGGACGCGCGGGTCCGGGGTCGGAGGTGTGCCGCCCCGCGCTGGCTAGGCTGCGGGCGTGGACCACTCGGGCCGGGCGGAGCGAGACGATGGTCGGGCGGGCGACGGTGGCCGGTTCGCGCCGGGCGATGTCGTGGTCCGGCGCGAGATCCTGCACGGCGAGGTGTGGTTCGGCTGCCCGACGATCTGCGTCGAGGACACGCCCGACCTGCTCGTGCTCTACCTGCCCCCGGGCGCGGAGTTCGGCTTCCCCGAGGCCGGCGGCTTCCCGTGCGGGCGGCACCCGTGGCAGGTCGCCGGGCACCGGGCGTGGAGCGGGCACGGCAAGCTGATGCTGCACCGCCCGGGTGAGGCGCACTCCGTGGACGTCTTCTGGACCGGCCCGCAGCGCGCCTTCGCCGGGTGGTACTTCAACCTCCAGGAGCCGTTGCGGCGTACCCCGGTCGGGGTGGACACCCTCGACCACGAGCTGGACCTCTGGTGGGGTGCCGGCGCCGACCGCTACGTCTGGAAGGACGTGGAGATGTTCGCCCAGCGCCTGGAGGAGGGGCGCTACCCGGGGATGGCCGACGCGATCCGGGCCGAGGGCGACCGGATCGCCGCCCTGCTCGACGCGGGGGAGCGCTGGTGGGACGAGGCCTGGTCGACTTGGCGTCCGGACCCGGCCTGGCCGGTGCCGGCCCTGCCGCCCGGCTGGGACACGGTCCCACCGCCCCGCTGATCGTCGGCCGCACGTGCCGCGGTGGCGGGGGGGGGGGGGGCGGCGGCGGGCCGCCCCCCCCCCCCCCCCCCCCCGGGGAGCGGCCCCCCCCCCCCCCCCCCCCCCCGGGGGGGGCG
>NZ_JBEYEU010000033.1:0-46422 GCF_040634035.1 Micromonospora sp. NPDC007220
TTATCAAGCACCCTGTTGAGTTCTCAAAGAACAACCACACACCGCCCAGAAACCCCACACCGTGGAGCACCCGACCCGGGGCATTTCGTTCACCGTGTCCGGCGCTCTCGCGCCGGGCACTTTTACTACGTTACCTCACCGTCTTCGCCGTGTCAAACCGTTTGTTCCGGTCTGTCGTGCTTCGTACGGGTTGGCTCCGACGAGCGCACGCAGCAACGAACCGCCGCGTTGATCATCGGATTTGGCAGACCGGCCGCTCTGCGGTTTCCCGCGAGCTCGCCCGGATCCCTGCCGGCCGTGAACCTTACCCGGTCGGCTTCGCTGCACCAAATCCGCCTCGCGGCAGATCCGGTGAGCCCCGCCCGGGGCCGCGTCGTCCAAGGATTCGATCCCGTCCGACCCGGGCCAGTTCGGTTCGGCGCCTCAGGACTTTCGCCCTGTTTGCCCCGTTCCGCGCTGGCAGAGAGAAAGTTACGCGTCTGCGGGTTTGAACGTCAAATCCGGGGGTAGCGTCCCCGGTCACATCATTTCCCGCTCGCTATATCGCCTGCTCAGCGCCGGTGCGGCGCTTGTCCCCCGGCAACCAGGGCACCTTGCCGCTTCGCCCGGCAGCCAAGGCGCCACCGCCACGGGGCAGCACCGCCACCTTCCGAACGCCCGTATCCGTCGCAGTCACGCCTCATCCGCACATGCCTGCCGCAGGGTGCCGGCGGAGGTGTCAGCGCGCCAGGCACCGCGGCATCCCCCACGACCCTGGAGCGGCCTGGTGGCAGTGAATGTGGCGCGGCGTGTCGCGGAACTCTGGTGTGCGGTGGAGCAGCCTGGTGGCAGTTGACCTCGGGGGCCCGGTGGAGCAGATCGGTAGCGATGGACCTCGGGGGCCCGTGCGGCAGCCCGGTGACGGTGGAGCGTCCGTCAGGGTGCCTGACGGTCGGCGCGCCGGCCGGCCGCCCGCCAGGCTCGGACGCCGAGCACACCGACAGTGGTGCCGATGAGCAGAGACGCCGCGATCAGCAGAGCGTGGATCCAGAGGAAGCCGGTGGCCGGGAACTCCCCGACCCTGCCCGTGGACCAGGCCCGCGGGTCCTTCCAGATGGCGACGGCGAACCTCGGCCAGATCACCCAGGTCCAGATTCCGACCCCGGTGAGGAAGAGCGCCCAGCCGCGCGACAGCACCATGGCTGCCGAGTATGCCAGCGCGAGCTGACGGGCCAGCGGTGGAGGCGCAGGTCAGGGGACCTGCCACCGCCGGGGACCTGCCGCCGCCGGCGCCGTGCCGTGCGCTCAAGCCGGGAGCGCGGCGCAGCGCTTCCGTATGTCGTGCGGCTTGACGGGCAGTGCCTCGGCGGCCGGGAGCTGGTGCGAGCCGTAGCCGCACTGGCGGCCCGTCCGTCGGGCGGCTCCCCCGTGCACGTGGACCTACCGAAAGCCGAAGAGAACGGTGAGCAGTAACGCGTTTCCTTGTGCCATTCCGAAACTGCGGTGGGCGTTTCGCACGGCTCCCCCGGAAACGGGAGGCCCGCATGATCGCGGACCTCCCGAACACACCGTCAGAAGCAGGTGCCGATGCCGCCGATCGCGGGGTTCGCCCGGTCGTGGTAATGGATCGTGCCGCTCGGGTCGGCCATGAAACCGCCCCAGATGATGCAACCGCCCCTGACGTACGCCCGGGCGGGCCCGGCCGCCCAGAGCTTGTCGCCGTCGTCGGTCTGGGTGGGCAGGTACTGGGCGGCGAGGTAGACCTGGGTGCGGGTCAGCGTCCCCATGTAGGCGGACTTGACGGTGACCGTGCAGCCGTAGCCGACCATCGCGTTGTGCAGCAGGTACACGGTGCCGAGCCGGACGCCGGTCTCCGCGTGCCGGATCGGGTCCTGGTCCACGACCGTGTATCCGAGCCCGCAGAGAGACTGCGGCGTGACCGGGTTGACGACGGCCGCCTGGGCGGCGGCGCCGGCCCCGGCGACGAGCCCGACCGCGACGACGAGCACGACCCCGAGCCGACGAATGGTGCGGTACATCCGTGTCCCCCTTTTCCTCTGCGACAGATGCGTCACCAGAATGGTCGGCCCGGTTGACCGAACGAATGTGCCGACTGGACACTCCGCATCCCCGGCGGATGTGCGCGGCCCCTTTCCCGTCGCCGCCACCTGCGGCACAGCGCGCCATTCATCGACGGTCGGCGAATATGACGTACTTCGCACCGAGAAATTTCAGTGAACCGAAAATTGCCGTGTTGTTTCCCGGGAGCGCGGGCGGGGCACTGACTTGGGGACCGGCGCAGACCGTCATCGGAGGTGACCCGTGCAGCCGTCGACATTCAACCCCTGGACCTGGCGCGACCCGTCCGCCCTCGCCGGCGGGTACTCCGGAGCCAGCCCCGACTCCGCCCCGCCGGACGGGCCGGAGCCCGGCGGCGACGGACCCGACGCCCCCGGCCCCGGCACCCCGCTCGACCTGGTCGGCTACCGCGTGGAGGCCACCGACGGGCGGATCGGCTCGGTCGACGAGGCCAGCGACGACACCGACGCCCGCTGGCTGGTGGTGGACACCGGGCCGTGGATCTTCGGCCGCAAGGTCCTGCTGCCGGCCGGCACTGTGACGCGGGTCGACCACCTGGACCGCACGGTGCACGTGGACCGCACCCGCGACCAGGTCAAGGAGTCACCGGCCTTCGACGCGGATGCCTACGGCGAGCCCGGTTACCGGGACCGGATCGGCGACTACTACCGGGACAGCTACCGGCAGGGCTGAGCGGGCAGGCCGGACCCGCTACGGTGGGGACATGGTCCGGCCGATCAGCTACGCGCCGGAGGTCGTCGACCTGGTCGACGGCCTCCCGCTCGGTGTCGTGACCATCTCTCCGACCCGCTCCGACGACGGCCGCGAGCGGATGATCGACGTACTTCGTGCCGGTGGACTGCGGTTCCGCGACGGCGCGCGATGGCGTTCGGCTCACTGAGCCGACCCTGACCGACCCGGGATGACATCCCCGGTCGACGCGCGCCCGCGCACACCTCGTCCACCAGGCACGAAAGGCGTACCACCATGTCCGTTGCACGGATGCTCACCGGGGACCGCCCCACCGGGCGGCTGCACCTCGGCCACTACGTCGGCAGCATCGCCAACCGGGTGCGGCTGCACCAGCGCTACGAGAGCTTCTTCATCATCGCCGATCTGCACATGCTCACCACGCGGAACACCCGCGAGGACATCGAGCGGGTCGCCGGCAACGCCCGGGAGATGGTCACCGACATCCTGGCCGCCGGCGTCGACCCGCAGCGCGCCACCTTCTACCTCCAGTCGGCCATCCCGGAGGTCGGCGACCTGAACACCCTCTTCCAGAACCTGGTCACGGTGCCCCGGCTGGAACGCGTGCCCTCGCTCAAGGACATGGCCCGCGACGCCGGCAAGGAGGAGATGCCCTACGGCCTGCTCGGGTACCCGGTGCTCCAGGCCGCCGACATCCTCTGCGTCAAGGGGCAGGTCGTACCGGTCGGCAAGGACAACGCGGCGCACGTGGAGGTGACGCGGGAGATCGCCCGGCGCTTCAACCACCTCTACGGGGAGGTGTTCCCCGTGCCGGAGACGATCGCGTCCGAGACGCCCACCCTGGTCGGCACGGACGGCCGGGCGAAGATGAGCAAGAGCCTGGGCAACGCGATCGCGCTCTCCGCCGATCCGGCGACGGTCCGCCGCGCGGTGCTGGGCATGTACACCGACCCGAACCGGATCCGCGCCGACGTGCCCGGCACCGTCGAGGGGAACCCGGTCTTCGCGTACCACGACATCTTCAACCCCGATCGGGCGCAGGTCGACGACCTCAAGGAGCGCTACCAGGCCGGGCGGGTCGGCGACGTGGAGGTGAAGGAGAAACTGGTCGTCGCGCTCGACCGGTTCCTGGACCCGATCCGGGAACGCCGGGCCCGGATCGAGGCCGAGCCCGGGCTGGTCGACCAGTTGATCTTCGAGGGCACGGAGCGGACCCGCCACGAGGTGCGGCAGACGCTCGTCGAGGTCCGCCGGGCGATGGGGCTGACCAGCGCGTACACGCAGGTGCGCCGCCGGGCCGAGCGGCACCGCAAGGCCACGGCCACGCCGGCCTGAGCGGTCGTACGACCGGCGACCGGCCCGGGACGGGGAATGAGCTCCGGCACCGGGCCGGTTCGTGCGGAGCGGTCGCAGCGGGATGAATGAGTGGCTCCGGGCGGGGCAACTGGAACACCATGGGCGTGGTCCGGTACGAGGCGGTGCTGCCGGTCGTCGACGAGCTGGACCAGCTCGTCGACCTGCTGCGCAAGGCGGCCCCGGGTGAGCAGCTGTACGTCCGGTGGTCCCGCGGGCCGGGCGTCGACCTGTCCGGCGAGCACGGGTCGGGGCAGTCCAGCAAGGACGCGCTGACCGGCATCGGCCTGCCCGGCCTCTCCGCCAATCCGCTCGCCGTCGAGTCGTGGTGGGGCGATCGGCCGCTGCGGCTGTGGGTGGCCCGCCGGCTCTACGACTACTGCCACCTGCGTCGGCTACGCGGCCCGGGCGTACGTCCCTGGGTGCTGGCCGGCGAGCAGCGCGGCCGGGGCCCGGACAACGAGCCGCTGGTGCGGTGCCGCCGGCCGGTCGCGTGGGTGTCGGAGCGGGCGCTGCGGGAGGCGGACCGGGTCGTCGAGGCGCAGGCGTCGACGGAGTGGGGACCGCTGCACCGGGCCGACTGATCCGCCCCGCGACCAGGTCGGCCTCCCCCACCGCCCCGGAGGGTCTGGCGGCCCGGGGGCGCGGGTCGCTAGGTTTCAGCTTCGGGTATCTCACTGTCGTCGATCGGGGGAAGTCGGCCGCGTGTCGCACATCGAGAAGATCACCGGGGAACTGCGCGCCTTGACGACCGGCGTCGACAGGGCGCAGGCGCTGGCGTCCGCCGCCGACAACCAGGCGCAGGAGGTCGCCCTGCGCGCCGCCGGCGCCGGCTTCGCCGCCGTGGCGGCGGGCGTGATCCGGGTACGCGACGGCATCTCGGCCGTCCGGGGCAGCCTGGGCAGCCTCGCGACCACCATCGGCGAGGCCACGAAGGCCACCGCGGCCGTCCCGCAGGAGGCCAGCCCGCACGAGACGATCACCGGCCTGGCACCGGTGCACAACGCGTGCGACGGCATCCGCGACACCGCCGCCGCCACGATCGCGCAGGTCCGCGAGACACGACAACTCGTCACCACCGTCCTGCACGGCGGCCAACCGGGCCCTCTCGTGCAGTCCCTGGAGAGCATCACGCAGGTCCTGAGCCTGGTCGCCCAACGCACCGCCAGCGCCCGGCAGGCGGTCGAGACGGCGATCGCCGAGGCCCGACAGCTGGGGTCGGCGGGAAACTGACCGGGGCTGGCGGCACCACACCGTCCAGCCCGACCGTCACAGCACCCGCCCCCAACGCCTCCCCGGCGGACGACACCGACACCGCCGACCACGACGCCGGGCACGAGGGCCCCACACCCGGTCTTGCGTTCTGGACCAGGCCCGCCACCGGCTCCCTCGGCGGCGCACCGACCGGACCACGCACCCGAATCCCGGCGAAGGAGAGACCAACGGAACGCCGCAGCCTGGAACTGGAGAACGAGACCGCCGACAAGATTGCCCACCAGGGCTACCGGGTGCACCAGAACCCGACGAAACAGGAGATCGCAACAGCCCGGCGGAACACCGGCGACGTCGTCGATCCGGAAAGGTCGCCGGATTACCTGATCGAAGGGCTCATCTTCGATTGCTACTCTCCCGGTCCCACCACCCCGGTCCGAGCCATCGGAAGCGCGGTCACGAGGAAGATCACGGACGCCCAGACGCAGCGCGTGGTGCTGAACCTCCAGGATTGGCGGGGGGACCTCGCTGCCCTGCAGAAGCAGTTCGACGACTGGCCGGTACCAGCGTTGGAGGAACTGGTGGCGGTCACACGGAACGGCACGATCGTCGAAATCGTCCGGCGGAACTGAGGGAAGGCGCCACACATGTCCATCACCTACCGACTGACGCTGGCCGGTGACATCCCGTTGGAGCTCGTGGCCGAACTCGCCGCTCCGGGTGCCGCCGAGACACCCACGCCGGCCGGGAACCGCCTGCTCAGTGCCAACCTGAACGAGGAGTGCGGGTACGTCGTCAGCATCACGTCGGGCAGCCACGGGTACTACGGCGCGGAAGATGACGGTGGCGTCCAGTGGGAGTGGGAGCCGGAGACCTACGTCGACATCGGCTTCCACATGCGCAAGGACACGCTGACGGAGAAGGGCAGGCCGCACATGCTGCGGACCGTGGGCCGGGTGCTGGCCAGCCGGCCGGAGGACGCGGCGTTGGTGCTCAACGACAACTGGCTGATGCTGACCCGGTTCGACGGCGTGATCCGCCGGCACAACGAGGCCGACTGGTACGACGAGGCGTACGACAGCGTCCTGCCCCGCTGAACCGCGGATCGCAACGGCCGCTTCGGGTCCCCCTGGCGCGGGCGCGGCCGCCCTACCATCGGATCGTGGCGAACTTCGATGTCCCGGCAGCGGTCGCGACGATCTGGCAGCGGCAGGCTGCCTGGTCACGGGCGTCCGGTGAGGCCAAGCGTGCGATCACCCGTGCGCGGTTGACCATCGCCGCGCTCACCGTGGGGGCCGCCGTGTGCGGCACCCTCGCCAACCAGCTCGGGCACGCCCACCCCGGTGTGGGGCGGGCGCTCGCGATCGTCGCGGCGGCGGCGCTGCTCGTGGTGCCGCTGGCGGCCCGGTGGTCCTCCCGGGAGGCGGTGCACGCGTGGACCCGGCTCCGCTCGGTCTCCGAGGCGCTGAAGGCGGACACCTACCGCTACCTCGCCGGGGTCGCCCCGTTCGGCGGCGCGGACCGGGACGCCGTCCTGCTCGGCCGGTTCGACGCGCTCATGGACGACGCCGGCGACCTGGTCGGCCGCACCCTGGACGCGCCGCCGGCCGACCGTCCGCTGCCAGCCGTCTCGGACGTGGCGACGTACGTGACGGAACGGTTGCAGCGGCAGGTCGACGGCTACTACCTGCCGGCGGCCCGCCGGATGGCCCGCGCCGCGCGGCGGGTCCGGTACGCGGCGACGGGGCTCACGATCGCCGCCGCCCTGGTCTCCGCGACGGTCGGGGTGCTCGGCGACAACCTCGGCCTCACCGCCTGGATCGGTGTCGCGGCGGCCGTGACCACGGCGCTGGTCGGCTACGGCTCAGCCCAGCAGTACGAGCACCACCAGATCGAGTACGCCCGCACCGCCGACCAGCTGACCCGGCTGCGCACGGCCCGCGAGGCCGGGCTGGGCTGGGCCGGCGACGACGCGTTCGTCGCCGAGGCGGAGCGCATCATCTCGCTGTCCAACGAGGGCTGGATGGCAAAGATGATCGAGCAGGATGGCGCTGCGCAGCCGTGACATCACTGGTTGTGCCATATAGCATCGTCGATAGTCGTCGTTGACCGTCGTCGTGGGCGGTCGTCCGTCCACTCCCGACTCCAAATGGGGGAACCGACGTGGATCGCACCGCACGCCAGCCCGATCCGACCGCGCCGCCACTGGACGACCTCCGGCGTACCCCGCTCGGCCGGATCTCCCTCGACCGGGCCCGGTCCGTCGCGCGCGTGGCCGGCCGGAGGGAGGATCGTCCGGCGCGTGTCGACGTCGCGGCGTTCAGCTCTGCGATCTGAGCCGGACGGGCAGCCGACCGGGCAGGTCGCCCCGCTGACGCAGTACGTGCTGAAGCTGGTCAGCCGCTGCGACCTCGCCTGCGACCACTGCTACGTCTACGAGCACCCCGACCAGTCCTGGCGGCGCCAGCCCCGGGTGATGGCCTCCGCCACGGTGGCGGCGGTCGCGGAGCGGATCGCGGAGCACGCGGCGGCGCACCGGCTCGACGCCGTACGGGTGGTCCTGCACGGCGGCGAGCCCCTGCTCGCCGGCGCCGCCCGGCTCGACTCCACTGCCGGCACCCTGCGGCGCGTCATCGGCCCGGTGGCCCGCCTCGACCTGCGGATGCAGTCCAACGGTGTGCTGCTCACCCCGGCGACCTGCGACGTGCTGGTCACCCACGACGTCAAGGTGGGGATCTCGCTCGACGGCGACCGGGCCGCCAACGACCGGCACCGCCGCCACGCCAACGGGTCGAGCAGCCACCGCCAGGTGCTGCGGGCGCTGTCGCTGCTGCGCAGCCCCGCGTACCGCAGCAGCTACGCGGGCATCCTCTGCACCGTCGACCTCGCCAACGACCCGATCCGGGTGTACGAGGCGCTGCTGGCCGAGGAGCCTCCGCACGTCGACTTCCTGCTGCCGCATGCCAACTGGGACAACCCGCCCGCCCGGCCCGACGGCCCCGCCACTCCGTACGCCGACTGGCTGCTGGCCGTCCACCGGCGGTGGCTGGCCGACGGGCGTCCGGTGCCGATCCGCCTGCTGGAGTCCCTGCTCTCCACCGCGTCCGGGCACGGCAGCCGCAGCGAGGCGGTCGGGCTCGGCCCGGCCGACCTGGTCGTCGTCGAGACCGACGGCACCTTCGAGCAGGTCGACTCGCTCAAGTCCGCCTTCGACGGCGCCGCGGCCACCGGCCTGGACGTCTTCCGCCACCGGGTGGACGACGCCGCGGCCCACCCGGGGATCGCCGTACGGCAGACCGGTCTCGACGGTCTCTGCGCGACCTGCCGCGCGTGCCCGGTGGTCGGGCACTGCGGCGGCGGGCTCTACGCCCACCGGTACCGCGCCGGGGACGGCTTCGACAACCCGTCCGTCTACTGCCCGGACCTGCTGGAACTCGTCCGGGTGGTGACGGCGGCCCCGGTCGCCGACGAACCCGACCGGCCCACCGACTCGCTCCACCCGCGCGTCCTCGACGACCTGGCGACCGGCGCGGGCGCGGCGGGCTCGGCCGCGCAGCTCGCCGCCGTCCACCTGGCGCTGGTGCGCGCCCTGCTGGTCGCGCTCAGCGAGCGGGCCGCGGGCGACCCGGTGGCGGCCGAGGGCTGGCGGCTGCTGGTCCACCTGGACGACGCGCATCCCGACGCCGTCCGCGCCGTGCTGGCCCACCCCTTCGTGCGCCGTTGGGCACGGCGCTGCCGGGACGGGACGGCGGAGCTGTCCTACCTGGCCTGCGTGGCGGCGGCCGCCGCCGTCCGCGCCCGGGTCCGGGCCGACCTGCCCGTCCCGGTGCGCGACGGGGTGGTCAGCCTGCCGACGCTCGGCGCGCTCGCGGTCGGTGCCGAGCGGGGCGTCGTCAGGCTCGTCGTCGACGACGGCGACGTCCGGCTCGCCGGCCGGCGGATCGCCGTCCTCCCGGGCCACGACGGCGACCCGGCCCGAAAGGACGGGCCGGACGGCTGGCTGCCGGTGCGTGCCGTCCGTCTCGGCGGGAACCGGCTGCTGTTGGAGGACACCGATCCGCACCGGAACGGCTACGACCTGCCGGTCGAGCCGCGGCTGTCCGGCGCCGCCGCGCTGGGGTGGACGCGGCGGCTGGAGGGGGCGGTGCGGCGGATCGACGCCGAGGCCACCAGCTACACGGCGGGCGTACGCACCCTGCTGCGGGCCGTCGTGCCGCTGCGCGCGGAGCCGACCGGCCGGTTCCGCAGTGCCGCCGCCGGCGTCGCCTTCGGCGCGGTGGCCGTCACGGCCGTACCCGACGACGCCACCCTCGCCGTGCTGCTCGTGCACGAGGTGCAGCACCTCAAGCTCAGCGCGGTGCTGGACGTCTGCGACCTGTTCGACCGCGACGACACCCGGACGCTGCGCGTGCCGTGGCGGGACGACCCGCGCCCGGTGGAGGGCGTGCTGCACGGCGTCTACGCCCATCTGGCCGTCGCCGACGTGTGGCGCCACCGCCCCGGGCCGGCCGCCGGGGACCATTTCCGCCGCTACCGGGACTGGACCGACGGGGCCCTCGACGCCCTGCTCGACCTCGGCGTCCTGACCGCCGCCGGCGAGCGGTTCGTCGGGGGGATGCGCGCCACCGTGGACACGTGGCCGTGACCGCCGGCCCGCTCCGGCGGGCCACGCTGACGGCGGACCTGCGCGCGCTGGGACTGCGGCCGGGGTCCACCGTGCTGGTGCACTGCGCCCTGTCCCGCGTCGGTCGGGTGGCGGGCGGCCCCGCCACGCTGCTGGCCGCCCTGCGGGACGTGCTGGGCGGAGCGGGCACGGTGGTCGTACCGGCGCAGACGGCCGGTAACTCCACCACCTCGCGGGCGTTCCGGGCGGCGACCGCCGGCTCGGGCCCCGCCGGAGTCGCGGCGGCGGAGGCGGCCATCGTGCCGTTCGACCCGGAGCGCAGCCCCGCCGAGGGCATGGGGGTCTTCGCCGAGCACGTACGCCGGCAGCCCGGGGCGTGCCGGAGCCACCACCCGCAGACCTCCTTCGCCGCCCTCGGCCCCGACGCGGCCCGGCTGACCGCCGTCCACGACCTCGACTGCCACCTCGGCGAACGCTCACCCCTCGGCGCGCTCCACGCCGCCGACGCCGTGGTGCTGCTGCTCGGCGTCGACTGGTCGGTCTGCACGGCGTTCCACCTGGCCGAGTACCGGCTGCGCCGCCCGCCGGTCGACCGGGCGTACCGGTGCTACGTGCGCGACGCCGCCGGGCGGCGGGTCCGGCACGACTTCCAGGCCCTCGATCTCCACGACACCGACTTTCCGCTGATCGGCCGGGCACTGACGGAGGCCGGCGCGGTGCGGCGCGGGCCGGTCGGCGGCGCCGACTGCCGGCTCACGGACCTTCGGGTGGCCGTCGACTTCGCCCGGGGGTGGATGGATGAGCACCGGCGGTGACGAGCGGGGCAGCGGAGGGTTGGCCACGGTCGATACTGTGGACGGTCGGGAGTCGCCGCACCGGTCGGGAGCCTCAGTTGACAGAGGGCACGCTCTGGGAGGACGAGAGCGCCCCCGTGTTCTTTCTCAGCTATGCCCACAAGAAGAACCAGGTCGCGGCGCCCCGGGACACCAACCAGAAGGTCTTCCAGCTCTTCGTCGACCTCTCCGACCATGTCGTCGAGCTGCTCGGCCTCGGCCCGGGGCGCACGGCCGGATTCATGGACCGGATGCTCGACGGCGGGCAGGTATGGACCGACGACCTGGCCTTTGCCGCCGGGCACTGCCAGGTCTTCATCCCGTTGATCTCCACTCACTACCTCAACAGCGACTGGTGTGCCCGCGAGTGGGACGCGTTCACCCGCCGGCCGATACTGACCCGGCCGGGTGCCGAGCCGTCGGCGGGGGAGACGCCGGTCATCCCGGTCAACTGGTCCCTGGTGGAGCGTCGCCGGCTGCCGGCGGCCGTGTCGCGGAGGCAGATGTTCACCCCCACCCGGCTGCCCCCGGAGATCGCTCCGCAATACCACGAAGAGGGCATCTACGGTCTACTGAGCCTCGGCGACACCGGCAAGGCCGCCTACGACGCGGTGGTCTGGCGGCTGGCGCAGCGGGTCGCCCGGGCCTATCGGACGCACTGGGTGCAGGCACAGGTCCCGACCGACGTGCGGCAGTTGCGCACCACGTTCGAGGAGGGCGGACATGACGTGGTCTGACCCCGTTCCGCCCCGGGGCGCATCCCGCCGGGAGACCTACTTCTTCCTGAGCTACGCCCACTCGGTGCCGCTGTCGGCCGGTGTCCGGCCGGACACCGACTACTGGGTCAACCGGTTCTTCAACGACCTGGCCACCGCCGTCCGGCACGCTGCCACGAGGAGCCGCGACCTCGACGCCGGCTTCTTCGACGGCCAGGTCAACCCGGGAGCCGACCTCAGGCAGACGCTCACCGACGCGCTCAGCCTCGCGCACGTCTTCGTGCCGCTGCACTCACCGAACTACTTCCGCAACGCGTGGGCGCTGGGCGAACGCGAGTCGTTCCGCAGCCGACTCACCCGGCTCACCCCGGCGCAGGCCGAACGGCACCTGGTGCCGGTGCTGTGGCTGCCGCTGCCGTCCCGGGGCGAGCGGCCGGAGACGACCCGGGCCCTCGACCTGGTTCCGGACGCCGGCGACCGGGCCGACTACGCCGAGAACGGCCTGCGCGCCCTCTGCAAGCTCAGCGCCTACCACGACCTCTACCGGCGGGTCCTCGAGGCGCTGGCGAAGCAGATCGTCACGGTGACCGAGACGCAGCCGCTGGCCCGGTCCCGGGCGACGACGCTGTCCAGCCACCCGGTGCCTGACAGCGTCGGCCCGGCGCTGGTGGTCACCACCCTCACCGACCACGCACGGTGGCGGCCCTACGCGGGGCAGCACGAGCTGGCCGTGGCCGACCACGTCGCCGCGACCGCCGAGCGGCTCGGCCTGCCCACCCGGGTCGTCGACCTGGCGGCGGCCCGGGCCCTGGCGCCGCGGAGCCCCACCGTCGTGCTGGTGGACGCCGCGGCCGGTGCCGCCGCCATCCGATCGGCGCTGGACGACCTGCCCCGCTGGGTCGTCCCGCTGGTCATCGCCGCCGGTCACGAGCGTGGCGCGACGGCACCCGAGTCGGTTTCCGAAGCGTTGCAGGCCGCCGGGTTCCCCCGGGTCATGCCGGTACGCGCGATCGACGAGTTCGAGCGCTGCACCCCGCTGCTGGTGACCGAGGCCCGCAAGCAGTTCCTCCGGTACGGTCCGGTCGACCCGCCGGACGGCCCGGTCACCCCGAGACCGAGCCTGCGCCCGGCCCGGCCCTTCGACGGGCCGCCCGGGTCCGGCGCGAGCCTGCCGCCGGTGCGGCCGTTCGACACGACGCGAGGGAAGGACGAGCGATGACGCCATCGCGCGAAGGGCAGGTCATCACCTTCTACTCCTACAAGGGCGGTACGGGCCGCACGATGGCGCTGGCCAACACCGCCTGGATCCTCGCCGCGAACGGTCAGCGGGTGCTCGTCGCCGACTGGGACCTGGAGTCTCCCGGCCTGCACCGGTTCTACGCCCCGTTCCTCGACGCGGAGCAGGTCGCCACCACCGGCGGCGTCATGGACCTGATCCTGGACTACGAGTGGGAGAACGCCCGCCGGCGCGAGGAGACCGGCGCCGACCCCCGGCCCGGCGACTGGCACCGGGAGTACGCGCGGGTCCACCGGTACGCGTTCTCGGTGAGCTGGGAGTTCCCCGGCGGCGGCAGCCTCGACCTGCTCCTGGCCGGCCGGCACAATCCCGACTACGCGACCAGCGTGACCGGCCTGAACTGGGACAACTTCTACAACCGGCTCGGCGGCGCGCAGTTCTTCGACGCGCTGCGCGAGGACATGAAGCGGCACTACGACTACGCCCTGATCGACAGCCGCACCGGGATCAGCGACGTCGCCGAGATCTGCACCATCCACCTGCCCGACGTGCTGGTCGACTGCTTCACCCTCAGCGACCAGGGCATCGACGGCGCCGCGGCGGTGGCCGCCCGCGTCCGCGACTACGAGGGGCGTCGGGCGCGGCGGGTGCTGCCCGTGCCGATGCGGGTCGACGACGGGGAGAAGGGCAAGCGGGACGCCGGGCGGTCGCTGGCCATGCAGAAGTTCGCCGGCCTGCCGGGCGGCATGACCGACAGCGAGCGGCAGGCCTACTGGCTCACCGTCGAGGTGCCGTACCGCGCGTACTACGCCTACGAGGAGACGCTGGCGACCTTCGGCGACGAGCCGGGCGGGCGCACCACCCTGCTGTCCGCGTACGAGACGTTGACCAGCCACATCACCAACGGCAGGATCACCGGTCTGCCCCGGATGGACGACCAGCTGCGCCGCCGGACGGTGCAGCGCTTCGAACGCAAGCCGACGGTCGTGGACGAGCTGATCCTGCTGCGGCACGTGCCCGAGGACCAGGTGTGGGCGGAGTGGGCGCAGGCCGTGCTGAACTCCGCGGACCTGCGGGTGGTCACCGCTTCCCTGGACGGGCCGGCACCCGAGCAGACGGGCTCGGCCTTCCGCGAGGTCCGGCTGGTCTCCCGCGCCTACCTGGCGGCCTGGCGTGCCCGCTCCGGCACCGGTGGCGACCGGGCCGCGCCGAGCTGGCTGGCCGTGCACGTCGACGACACCCCGCCCGTGCCGGACGTCCCGGTCGGCAGTTGGACGGCCGTGCACGACCTCACCGCCGAGGACGCGGCGACCCACCTGCTGAAGCTGGTGGGACGCACGGTGGGCGCGGCCGGCCTGCGCCCGGCCCGCTTCCCCGGGGTGCGCGCGACGGTCTTCAACGCGCCGGCCCGCAACGCCCGCTTCACCGGGCGCGAGGACCTGCTGCGCCGGCTCCGTGAGGAGCTGAGGGCGTCGGGCGGCAGCGGCACCCCGGTCGCCCTGCGGGGCGGTCCCGGTCTCGGCAAGACGCAGCTCGCCATCGAGTACGCCCACCGGTTCCGGGGCGCGTACGACATCATCTGGTGGGTCGCCGCCGACCCGCCGCAGTTCGTCGACGTGCTCATGACGGAGCTCAGCGACGAGCTGGGCCTGCCGAGCCAGGCGACGATCCCGGAGACCAACCGCGCCCTGCGGCAGCGGCTGGGTCAGACCGAGCGCCGCCCCGACGGCACCCCGCCGCCGCACTGGCTGCTGATCTTCGACAACGCCGACCAGTACGAGGACGTCCGGCCCTACCTGCCGCAGGGCAACGGACACGTGCTGGTCACCACCCGCAACCCGGACTGGGGTGACCTGGCGCGGGCGGTGGACGTCGACGAGTTCGCGCGGGCGGAGAGCGTGGCGCACCTGCGCGCCCGCCTCGGCGAGCACCTGATGAGCGTCGCCGAGGCCGAGCGGGTCGCCGAGGCCGTGGAGAACGTGCCGATCTTCGTCGCGACGGTCGGGGCGTGGTTGGCCGACACCCGCACACCGGTCGAGGACTACCTGGCCGGGCTGCGCCGCACCGGCCTGGAGACGGAGGTCTGGGACCTCCCGCTCCAGCGGCTGCGGGAGGGTTCCCCGGGGGCGTACCGTCTCCTTCAACTCGCGTCGGTGCTCGCCCCGGAGATCTCCCTCGACCTGCTCTACAGCGACCGGGTGGCGCGGGTCATCGCCCCGCACGACCCGGTCGTCGCCGCGCGGGTCGCCGACCGGGTCTCCGAGCGTGACATCGCGGCGACGCTGGTGCAGCGGATGAACAAGCTCGCGCTCATCAAGCTGGACCCGCACGCCCACCGCGTGCAGGTGCACCGGCTGTTGCAGACCGCGCTGCGCGCCCGGATGACCGACGACGAGTTGGTCACGGCCAAGCACGAGGTGCACCAGATCCTCGCCGGGTCGCGACCGCCGGGTGAGGTGGAGGACCCGGCGAACCGGCAACGGTTCCGGATGCTCTGGCCGCACCTCGACGGCTCCGACGCGATCTCCTGCCGGGACGACGACGTCCGGCAACTGGTCATCGACCGGGTCCGCTACATCTACGTCAGCGGCGGGTACGAGCAGGGCGAGCGGTACGCGCGGGAGACCGAGGCCGTGTGGTCGGCGCTGCTGGCGGAGTTGCCGCCGGACGGAACGGAGCACCGCAAGCTGCGCGTCCAACTGCTGCACCTTCGGTTCAACTGGGCGAACGTGCTGCGCAGCCTCGGGCGGTTCGACGAGGCCCTCCGGCTGGACGAGGACACCCTGCACCAGCAGGAGGAGCTGATCGGCGACAGCCACCCGCACACGCTGATGACCGCCGGTGGTTACGGGGCGGACCTGCGCACCCTGGGCCGCTACCGGGAGGCCCTGGAGCGCAGCTCGCGGACGTACGCCGCATCGGTCGAGGTGTTCGGCGAGGATCACCGGCGGACCCTGACCGCGGCGAACAACCTGGCCGTGTCGTACCGGCTGATGGGCATGTTCGACCGGGCGCTCGAGGGTGACCAGGCGACCAACCGGCGACAGCGGGTCGTCCTCGGGCCGGAGCACCCGAACACCCTGGTGTCGGCCAACAACCTCGCCCGCGACCTGCGGGAGACCGGCGACTACGAGGGTTCCGTGGCGCTGCTACGGGAGGTGGTGACCGGCTACCGGAACCTCTTCGGCGAGCAGTCCCGTGACCTGCTCACCGCGCAGGCCAACCTGGCCGTGTCGTTGCGCAGCACCGGGGAGATCGCCGAGGCGGCCCAGTTGCTCGACGAGACCTACCAGCGGCTGCTGGCCACCCTCGGGCCGACCAGCCCGGACACCCTGTTCAGCCGGCTCAGCCGCACGGCCAACCTGATGTTGCAGGGGCAGAACGCGCAGGCCCTGGCGGAGCTGGTCGAGGTGGAGCAGCAGTTCGTCCAGGCGTTCGGCGCCGACCACCCGTACTCGCTGGTCTGCCGGGTCAACCTGGGCGTGGCCCAGTGGGACGCCGGCGACACGGGCACCAGCCTGTCGATCACCGAGGCGGCCGCGGCGGCGATGCTCGCCGCACTCGGCGACCGGCACCCGTTCACCATGGCGGCGGCCAACAACCTCGCGGTCTTCACCATCCTCACCGGGGAGCAGGAGCGGGGACGCGACCGGCTGCTGGCCGTGGTGGAGCAGCTCGCGGAGGTGCTCGGGCCCGAGCACCCCGACACGTTGCGGGCCCGGGGCAACCTGGAGACCGTCAACCAGGCGTTGTCGGGCGGCCGGGTGAGCATCGGGCGGATGCGGATCGCCGACCGGCTCGCCAACCGGGTCGGGCAGCACCACCCCAGTGTCGTGGTGCTCCGCGACGGGCGGTACGTGCGGCGGGTGCTCGACCCGCACCCCTACTGACCGGGCCGCGCGCCGATCAGCAGGTCGGCGCTCAGCGCGGGGTCGGGGTCGACGAGCCAGCGCAGGATGCGCGGCAACTCCTCAACCGCGTCGAAGTGCGCCGCCCCGGGCCGGACCTCCATCTCGGCGCCGGGCATCTGCGCGGCCAGCCAGCGGCCGTGGCTGACCGGGGCGAAGTTGTCGTCGGCGCCGTGCCACAGCCGGACCGGCGTCGCCGCGGTGTCGATCGCCGACAGGTCGAACGCCCAGGGGCGGCGGAACGCCAGCACGTCGTCGATCCACCCGTACGGCCCGGAGCGGAGCGCCTCCGCGTAGGTGTCGGTGATGAGCCGGCGCAGCGCCGGATCGTTGACCGCCCGCCGGTCCGCCGCGCTCATCTCCGTCCTCAGGTCCGCGAGGAGCAGCCGTGGGTCCGCGGCGGCCCGCTCGGCACGCTGGCGGATCTCCTCCACCACGGCGGCGGTGTCGGGGCTGCCGGCGCCGAACCCGCGCACGTTGCCGGTGTTCATGCCGCCGACCCAGTCCAACTCGATGGCGTTCCACGGGGCGAGACTGACCAGCACCGCCACCCGGGTCACCCTGCCGCGCAGGCGGGCATCGGCCGCGCAGGCGAGGGCGTGCGGGCCGCCGCCGGAGCGTCCGACGACCGCGAACTCCCGCACGCCCAGGTGGTCGGCGATCGCCTCGACGTCGCGGGCGGCGTCGGCGACGTCGCGGTTCTCCCGTCGGTCGGAGTCGCCGTAGCCGGGCCGGTCGTAGGCGATCAGCCGGACACCCATGCGGTAGAGGACGATGCCGCGCGGCTTGGGGCCACGTCGGCTGCCGGGCGTGCCGTGGAGCAGGAAGACGGGGAAGCCGTCGGGCGCGCCGGTCACCTCGTACGCCACGCGTCTGCTGTCCTCGCGTTCGGCGAAGTCGGCCCCTGGCTCGCCGTCTCGGGTCACTCCGTCCTGCCCTTCGGTGCCGCTACCAGCCAATACTCGCAACCCGGCATCGAGTAGAGACGATGTCGGACGGCTCCACTCAACAATCGAGCCTAATGGTCGGGCCCGCCGCGCCGCTATGCCGAGCGGGAACAAGGGGCCGGATCTGTCGGAAACGACACCGCCGGTCTGCCGCCGCTGGAACTTCCGGCGGCCGCTTCGACCGGGGACGCCGGTGGCGGGGGTCGGACGGTCAGGCGGTCAGCGCGTCGAGGGCGTCGTCGAGCCGGGGCTTCCGGCCGTCGGCGAAGACGTCGAGGAACTCCTCGCCCGGCGGGGCCCAGAACCGGGTACGCGGCTCGTCCCGCCAGTCGCAGGTGATCTCGCAGCCCCACGAGTGCAGGTACGTCCGCTGGTCCGCCTGCCCGCGGTGGAACAGCGGGTCGCCGACGATCGGGAAGCCGAGCCACGCCAGGTGGACGCGGATCTGGTGACGCCGGCCGGTGACCGGCTTGAGCACCAGCAGCGTACGGTCGCCGCTCACCAGCGCCGTGGCGAAGTCGGTACGGGACTCGTAGGAGGGCTTGGACCGGTCGACGGCCGACTCCGGCAGCGCGAAGCGGCGGCGGTCGGCGTCGTAGCGGATGGCATCGCGCTCGCCCGCGATCCGGATGGTGCCCTTGCGGCCCGGCCGCAGCGGCAGGTCGATGGTGCCGGTCTCGGGCAGCCGCGCCCCCTCGACCCAGGCCAGATAGCGCTTGTCGGCGCCCCGGCTGGCGAACTGCCGGGTCAGCGAGGCGTGCGCCGACGGCGTCCTGGCCAGCAGCAGCAGCCCCGAGGTGACCTTGTCGATGCGGTGCACCCAGTGCACCGGCTCCCCGGCGGCGGCGGCCAGGTCGGTCAGGGACTCGGCGTGCCGCTCGCCCATCACGGAGATGCCCGGCGGCTTGTCGAGCACGAGCAGGTGGTCGTCCTCGTGGATGGGATCGCGCCGAAGTTCCGACCAACTGAAGGTGGTCATCATCGCCTCGGCTCTCGACTGTGCTGAGCTGCTCGGTGTCGCCGACGGCCGGCCCCGGGACATCGGTGACGCGCGGAGCGGGGTCGAGCCGGGCCAGGTGGGCCGGCACGGCGAAGGATACCAACCCGGCGACCGCCCGCCCCGACGTCGAGCGGCGTCGCGCCCTGGGGCATCGCGCCCGCGCCCCGGGACCGTCGCGCCGGCCCTCGGCCCGTGCGGGTGACCGGCCACGAGCCGCGTGCCGGCGCACCGTGGGATCACCAAATCCGGGTCGACCACACCATCTCCGTACGTCGCCGCACGGAGCGGACCAATGGCGAGGCCAGCATTTTGAAAGAAATATGACGGGTTGTCGGACTCTACCGTGAAAACGGCACATGGGGGTCGAGGCAGACCCGCGCGGAAAGCGCGGTCCGGACCTGGGAGGAATCCAACCGTGACCCAGTACGTGGAGGAGGCCGGCAGCCCGACGCGGCAGGCCGAAGAGTCTCGACCGCCGGCGAGAGGGGCGGGTGCCGGAGGATCGTCCGAACGGTGGTGGAGACGACCGTGGATCGTGCCACTGGTCGCGCTGAACGGGGCCTTCCTGCTGTTCGTCCTGCCGCCGTACCTCGGTCTCGACCCGAGCCAGTCACGGGTGGTGCTGAACGACGGCTTCGCGTCGCACTACGCCGTCCTGGTGGTGCACATCCTCTTCGGCACCATCGCGCTGGTGACGTTGTGCCTCCAGGCCTGGCCGTGGCTGCGCCTGCGGTACCCGAGGGTGCACCGGCTCAGCGGGCGGCTGTACGTCTTCGCCGGCGCCATCCCGTCCGCGCTGCTCGCGCTCGTCCTCATGCCGTTCGCCGCGGCGCCGAACGGGCTGCTCGGCAGCGCGCTGGCCTCCGTGGGATGGATCGCCACGACGGTGCTCGGATTCCGCGCGGCCCGTCAGCGCCGCTACGCCGAGCACCGGAAGTGGATGGTCTACAGCTTCGCCTTCGCCCTGCAGACCATGTGGGGACGGGTGATCTTCCTGTTCAGCGCGCTGACCGGGCTGTCCATGAACCCGGTCGTCGCCGCCGAGGCGGGCGGGTGGCTCAGCGTGCTGGTGAACCTCGCCATCGCCTACTGGTGGCTGCACCGCACCCCCCGCCCGGCACGCCTCGGCGCTCAGCTGACACCCCCGGCCGGCGTGCTCAGTCGAACCGCCACCGGGTCGCGCTGAAGCCGGAACCCTTGTCCATGCCGATGACCTTGGCCGGGGTCACCTCGTACACGAGGTACGGCGATGGACCGATCCCGTCGCCGTCGATCCCACCGTCGACCGGAGTCACCTCCCAGCCGTACTTCTCCCCGTACGCCTCGGCGACGCGCTTGAGCGTCGCCGAGTCGCTGACCCGGGACGCCGTGCCCTCGATCGAGAGGTCCAGCTCCGGACTGGCGACGGTGAGGACGCAGTGCGGGTTGGTGGCCAGGTTGTCGACCTTGTGGGCGGTCTCGCTGGAGCAGAAGTACATGCTCTGGTCGAGCCACATGGCCAGCAGCGGCACGGCGTGCGGCCGGCCGTCCGGCCGGACCGTGCACAGGAAGAACTCTCCCGCCTCCGTCAGCCGCTCACGCGCCTGCGACCAGGGCATCGGCTTGGAGCCTTCGCTGGCAAAGGACGGTTCCGCGACCGGCTCACGGTTCACCATGGGTTCCCCTTCGAACGACGACATCGTGACTGAAGCAGCACGGAGAGTATCTCAGTGTGGCGGCGTCCGCGAGCGGACGGACACCGCCGCCGCGGAGTGTCGGAGGGACGCGCCCCTCCGACCGTCCCGCGCTCCCGCATTCCACAGGGGACGAATTCGCTTGACCTCAACCGCGCTGCAGGTCCTAGGTTCGCGGCATGAGCATGGAAGTCACCGCGTGGATGTCCCTGCACCACGCGATGCATCAGCGTGACCAGCGGCCCTTCTCCAAGGCGACCCTGAGGCGGATCGGCGGCTTCGCCCGCCCGCACCGCCGCCTGCTCGCGTGGTTCCTGGCGGGCAGCGTCGTGGCCGCGGTGCTGACCGTCGCCGCGCCGGTGCTGGCCGGGCGGGTGGTCGACGCAATCGTCTCCGGCACCGATACGGCGACGGTGGTGCGGCTGGCCGTGGCGATCGCCCTGATCGCGCTCGCCGAGGCCGGGCTGGGGCTCCTCACCCGCTACCAGTCGGCGCGGATCGGCGAGGGCCTGATCCTCGACCTGCGGACCGCCGTCTTCGACCACGTGCAGCGGATGCCCGTCGCGTTCTTCACCCGGACCCGCACCGGCGCCCTGGTCTCGCGCCTCAACAACGACGTGATCGGGGCGCAGCAGGCGTTCAGCGACACGCTCTCGGGCGTGGTCGGCAACGCCGTGACGCTGCTGCTGACGCTCGCGGTGATGCTGACCTTCTCCTGGCAGATCACCCTGCTGGCGCTGGTGCTGCTGCCGATCTTCGTGCTGCCCGCGCGGCGGATGGGCCGGAAGCTCGCCCGGCTCGAACGGGAGGCGGCCGACCTGAACGCGGCGATGAGCACCCGGATGACCGAGAAGTTCTCGGCGCCCGGCGCCACCCTGGTGAAGCTCTACGGGCGGCCGGCGGAGGAGTCCGCCGAGTTCGCCGCCCGCGCCCGGCGCGTGCGCGACATCGGCGTGCGTACCGCCATGTTGCAGACCGTCTTCATCACGGCCCTCACGGTGGTCGGTTCCCTCGCGCTGGCCCTGGTGTACGGCCTGGGCGGCGTGTACGCCATCGGCGGGCAGCTCGACGCCGGCGCGGTCGTCGCGCTCGCCCTGCTGCTGTCGCGCCTGTACGCGCCGCTGACCTCGCTCGCCAGCGCGCGGGTGGAGATCATGAGCGCGCTGGTCAGCTTCGAGCGGGTCTTCGAGATCCTGGACCTCAAGCCGATGATCGAGGACAAGCCGGACGCCCGGCCGCTGCCCGACGGACCGGTGGCGGTGGAGGTCGACGACGTCCGCTTCGGGTACCCGTCGGCCGACAAGGTCTCCCTGGCCTCGCTCGAGGACGTGGCGAAGCTCGACACCCGCGGCGGCGAGGAGGTGCTGCACGGGATCTCGTTCCGCGCCGAGCCCGGACAGATGGTCGCCCTGGTCGGCTCGTCGGGCGCGGGCAAGTCCACCATCGCGCAACTGCTGCCGCGCCTGTACGACGTGGAGGACGGCGCCGTCCGGCTCGCCGGGCGCGACGTCCGCGACCTGACCGGCGACTCGGTAAGAGACGCCCTCGGGGTGGTCACCCAGGACGGCCACCTGCTGCACGACACGATCCGCGCCAACCTGCTCTACGCCCGACCGGACGCCAACGAGGACGACCTGTGGGACGTGCTGCGTCGCGCGCGGCTGGCCGACCTGATCCGCTCGCTGCCGGACGGCCTGGAGACGGTCGTGGGCGAGCGGGGATACCGCCTCTCCGGCGGCGAACGTCAGCGGCTCACCATCGCCCGGCTGCTGCTCTCCCGCCCGCGTGTGGTGATCCTCGACGAGGCCACCGCACACCTCGACTCGACGTCCGAGGCGGCGGTGCAGGCGGCGCTGGGTGAGGCGTTGACCGGGCGGACCAGCGTGGTCATCGCGCACCGGCTCTCCACGATCCGCTCCGCCGACCAGATCCTGGTGCTCGAACAGGGCCGGATCGTGGAACGCGGCCGGCACCCCGACCTGCTGGCCCGGGGCGGCCGGTACGCCGAGCTGTACCGCACCCAGTTCGATCAACCGGTGCCGGCCTGACGTGTCGCCCGTGGTCGCGCGACCGGCCCCCGCCCGGGTCTGGGTGTGCCGTCACCGGGCGGGGGCTGAGGCCGCCGCACCGCGTCGGGCCGCTCAACGCCGGTCGCGCGACCGGCGGGTCGCCAGGATCCCGCCGACGATCGCCGCCACGGCCGGCAGGAGGCAGCAGATCGTCAGGACGAACACGTGCCACGGCTTGACAGCTCCCATGGCCGCGAGGATAGGCAGCGCGCGCCAGTGTCGTCACCCATGGTCACACACCGTGGCACCCCTGAGGTCCGGGCGCGAGCGCGGCGCGTGCCGGGGGCGATGAGCGAGCGCGCGGACGGGCCGCCGGGGTGCGTGTCGCGCCCCGACGGCCCGCCGTCAGTCGTCGTCAGCCGTTGTTGTCGATCAGGCTGGCGATCTGGTTGTAGATCAGGTGCGCCTTCGCGCCCTGGTTCGACGGGCAGCCGCCGAGGTGGTGCAGGGCGATCACCCGGTGGCTGGCGTTCAGCACCGGCGAGCCCGAGTTGCCGCCGGAGGTGTCGCAGCTGTAGCTGATGTTCGAGGCGTTGTAGTTCGCGTTCTTGACGGTGCAGTTCGCACCGTTCTGGGTGTCCTCGAAGATCGACAGTCGCTTCGGGCTGCCGTCGCCGTGCCCCGGGATGTACATCCGCGTGCCGGTGGTGGTGGCGGTCGTCGCCAGGTACAGCGTGCCGAAGCTCTGGATGCTGGTGAAGTTGTTCACCGAGTACAGGGCGTAGTCCAGTTCGCTGGAGCCGCCGCTGCTCACCTTGTAGAGGGTCGCCCCGCTCACCTTGGTGCCGGCGCCGGGGTTCGAGCCGCCGCAGGTGGCGCACTGGTAGTTGAACTGCATCTCGCTGCCGGTGACGGCGGCCTGCGTCGAGAAGCAGTGCTTGTTGGTCAGCATGCGGTTGGTGTTGCCGACCCGCCAGGTGGTGCACATACCGCCGCCGCTGATCAGCAGCCGCGCCACCGCCCTGCCGCGGGCGTACTCGGTGGGGTGGCTGTTCTGGTAGCAGACCACGTCGCGGCGGGCGTCGGTGCTGCACACGGACTGCGTGGAGAAGTTGTGCTGCGCGATCTCCGCGCGGTCGTAGCCGCGCCAGAACCGGTCGATGGTCGCGACGTTGCCACGGGAGGCGCGGCTGCTGTGCATCGTCACCACCGCGGTGTCGCCCTCCACCGACATCGCCCAGAAGCCCGGCTGTCCATCGGTGGTGTAGTCCGCGCCGGTCGCCCGGTTCAGGTAGCGGTCGTACCGGTAGCTCTCCCGGCCGTCGGGGCTCGCCACGGTGACGTAGTCGCCGTGGGCCAGCCGCAGCGCGCTGAAGTGCACCTTGACGTACGACGCGCCGGGGTGCCGGATGACCTGCGTCCGGCCGTCGCCGGCGGAGGAGAGCGTGCCGGCGACGGTGCGGAGTTCACCGACCGTGGTGACGCCCTCGGCCGAGAACTGCTCCGATTCGGGTGCCCGTTCGGATTGCGGCGCGAGAGGTTGCACCGAGTACGCCTCGGCGGCGGGTGCCGACATCAGACTCAGCCCGAGTGTGCAGGCGCCCAGCGCGACCGCCGCCGTTCGTAGGCGGCGCATGGCATGTTTCATCGTCGCTCCTCCCGAGGAACCAGCACCCAGACGTGCTTGCAGCCTTCATACACGAATTGATGGAGACATGTAAACATATCGATGCCTACCTACCGGCACGGTGTCGTCGGTCGCGCCGACGGGTTCCTGGCGGGGACCACCCGCACGACACACTCCCCCGGTCGAGCCCGGCCACGGCCGGACCGCACCGGACGGAACGCCGGCGTCACCGCTGCGGTGACGCCGGCGTCGTACCGTTCGTTACGGCGTGACGACCCTGCCGCCGAAGGTCACCACGAGGCGACCGTCGGACGCGAAGGACCAGCCCAGGGCGCCGGAGTACTGGGCGCACCGGGATCCGTTGCTGCCGGACCAGAACTGGTTCGAGCTGTCGGAGTTGCCGACGATCTTGTCGTTCGAGCCGCTGTCGCACGAGGTGTTGTTCCGGAACACCGAGGAGCCGCCGTCGAAGGTGAAGTTGCGCTCGGTGTTGCCGATGCTGGCGTTGTTCGACACCTGCATGCTGCCCAGATTGCGGTTGTAGGTGAAACCGTGCTTGCCGTTGTCGTAGGCGATGTTGCCCCGGACGATGTGGTTCACCCCGATGTCCTCGCCACCGAGCTTGTAGCCGTTGCGGTCGCCGGCCCCGGCCTGGCCACCGTTGCTCAGGGTGCCGTTGTTGTAGGCGAGAGAGGACTCGATGGTCACCGCGCCGATGGCCCCGGTGTCGCTCTTCGTGTAGAGGTCGTAGCCGTCGTCGATGTTGTTGTGGGCCACGGTGTAGCGGAAGACGTTGCCGGGGCCGACGGTGAGCTTCGGGGCGAAACCGTCGGCGTCCTCACCGTCGGAGTCGACGTTGTCGTGCGACACGGTGCTGACCACGAGGTTGTTGGACGGCCACTGGTCGCGGGGCGCGTTGGCCACCAGCCGCGAGAGCTGGAGCCCCGAGTCCCGGTTGTGGCGGGTCACCGTACGCTCGATGATGTTGTTGTTTCCGGCGAGCAGGATGCCGTTGTCCCCGGCCCGCTCGACGACGATGCCGCGGATGTGCCAGTACGATCCGCCCAACGCGAGGCCACGGTTCGCCGGGTCCTCACTCTGGGCCGAGAAGTTCAGGATCGGGGTCTCGCCCGGGTAGGCGAAGATGTTCTTGCGCGCGCTCGACGTGCCGTTGTTGCCCTGGCCGATGGTGATGGTCTGCGAGTAGCGGTAGGTGCCGCCGCGCAGGTAGATCGTGCCGCCGGCGGCGATCCGGGTGATCGCGGAGGTGAGCGTCGTCGGGTTCGCCTCCGTGCCGGACGCGCTGTCGGTGCCGGTCGGTGCCACGTACAGCGTGCCGCTCGACGGCGGCGGGGTGGTCGGCGGGGGTGTGGTCGGCGGCGGCGTGGTCGGCGGGGGTGTGGTCCCGCCCGAGGCGTACGTCTCGAACTCGGCGATCCTCGGCGTACCGGTCGCACCGGTGATCTCAAAATTGATCTTGCGCAGCGACGTGGCGGCGAAGTTGATGACCCCGGCCCCGTTGCCGCTGGCCAGGGTGGCGCCGGTGTCGTTGTTGACGACCCGCCAGGAGCCGATGACCCCGACGGCGCCGGCCGCCTCCCGGATGTTGATCGAGGCCACCGTGGTGGCGGTGCCCCACTTGATCGAGACGCGGCCGGTCGAGCCGGCAGGTGACCAGTAGGTGCTCATGCTGCCGTCGAGCACGTTGCCGTAGCTGGTGCCGCTGGCCTTGCTGGAGCCGTCGGAGCCGGCTCCGAGGCTGAGGTTGGTCGCGTTGGCGCCGACCGATGCGGGACTGGGGCCGCCAGTCGCACCCGACGCCTGGGTCATCGGCAGCGCCGCGGCGAGCGCGGCTGCGGCAGCCACGGCGGTGCCGCCGGCAAGAAGCTTGTGTCGCACTGTGGTTCGCACTGTTGGACTCCTCAGGAGTGAGCACGGTGCGGGGCACTGCCTGCACAGCCCGACACCGCATGCGGCTTCGTGTCCGTACCCTCAGCCCGGCCAGGGATCGAAACATCGATGAAACACAGGCTAGGAAAGCGCTTGCCCGCGAGGCAAGTGCGGAGACGTGCAGGTTTGTTGCATACGGCAACGCCGGACGCTGGCGGCCCCTACATCAAGAACGTGGATCGAACCGCGCACCAGCCCAGCATCGTCTGGCCTGCTAGAGCCTGGCGTCGGACCTCGGCCACCCTGGTTGCGCCCGGCTGATCGCCTGGGCCGTCGCGGCAGGCTCGGTGAACTGGTGCGTGTGCAGGCCGAGGCGTTCGGCGGCGGTGGCAGGCGATGACGCCGAACAGATCGAACAGGATGACGTCGGGCATGACGGTCACGCCCGGTGGACGATCGTGCCGGCGGCAACGAGTGCGTTCGCGTCGTCCTCGGCCACGTCGTCGGTGGTGACGACCATGCTGATCGCGGATATGGGCGCCACGAACGCCAGGGCCGTACGTGCGAACTTGGCGGGGTCGGCGACCACGATGACGCGATGGGCCGAGGCGATGATCGCCCGTTTCATGGCGGCGTCGGCGAGGTCGTAGGCGGTCAGCCCGTCGGCGGTCAGGCCGCAACAGCCGAGGATCGCGGTGTCGAAACGCAGCGCGGCCAGGGACGCCTCGGCGGACGCGACGGGGTAGGGATCGCTCGTCGGACGAACAGACACCGAGCAGCCAAATGTCCGCGAAGGACAGACGAACATTGGCGTCGGCGAAATTGTGGGTCAGTCGACGATACCGAATCCGCCGGACCAGGAGACCTTCTCATTTGACGCCAGGCCTATCTGCAGGAAGCCGAGAGCCTCCATCTCCCGAGCGCGCTTGAGCGAGCCGGCGTCGATCGCCTTCAGGCCACTGGCGGTGACCACGCCAGCGAGGGTCGCCTTGGCGTCTGCGTCGTCACCGGCGATCAGAACCGTGGTGGTCAGCGGGCCGACGGTTCCCTCGGCGAGGGTGCCGGCGAACGTGGTGTTGAATGCCTTGAGCAGCCGGGAGTTCGGCAGCTTGGCGGCGATCTCCTCGGCCGCCGAGGAGTCGGCAGGGACGGTCAGGGAGTCGAAGGTTTCGAAGTTCAGCGGGTTGGTGATGTCGACAACGATCTTGTTGTCGAATTGGCCGGGGCGCTGGGCCAGCACCTGATCCACGGCTGGGTAGGGCACCGCGAGCACGACGATGTCGCCGTCGACCGGCTTGTCGGCATCCTCCTTGCCGAGCAGATCGACCACGTTGTCGTCCCTGGTGAGAGCGGCGGTGATGGCCTGTCCCATGTTGCCGGCACCGATGATCGAGATGTGCGCCATGAAGCTTCCTCAACAAATGGTCGGTGATTCAGAAAGAAGCTGCGCCCGCAGCGCATCGCGCCGCCATCCTCCCACGGCCCTCGCACGTGACGCGGCGAATTGGCGATCCGACGACGCTTTCCGTGGATCGCTGTAGCCTCGCCTGAAGACGTTATCGCCACTCGCTGGAGGGGGGTCGTGTCATGACCGACGACCAAGTCACCCGCAACCTGAAGGGGATGGACGATCTCGACTTCAAGGGTTGGAATTCGGCGGACTGGAACGGCGTTTTCGCCCACCATCACACTGACGACGTGCTGGTGGACATGAAAGGACAACCGCAGACCCGGGGCGTCCAGGAGCACATCGACGCGATGGTGGCGTTCACCCAGCAGAACGGTGGCGAGCCACCGCAGATCAAGTCGCACCCCATCGGTTTCGGATCGGGGGAGTGGACCTGCGTGGTGGGCGAGTTCGAAGACGGCGGCCGGATGGTGACGGTGGCAAAGTGGCGGGACGGGGCCATTGCTGAGGAGTACATCTGGATGTAGTGCCGTACGCGGCTCGCCACGCGCCACCGTCACCGTCGCCGATCCGCGTCCGTCGTTCGGAGCGGCATCAGGCCGAAGCGGTGGACGGGCACTTCTCCCGCGTCCCGGTGGCCTCCGGCCCGCGCGGCCGATCAGGCCGGTTCGCGGACCCCGCCGGACTGGTCACCGTCGTCCGGAAGCGGTTCGGCGGGTGCTTCCGGCAGCTCGTCGGGCGTATCGGGAAGTAGTTGCGCCGCGTCGTCGGGCACGGGCTCCCGAGGATCGAGCGGTGGATACAGCTCCGGGTCGAGATCAGGGTTGGTCATCGACCAAGTATCGGTCGCGACGGCCGTCACCGCCCGTCGACCGCTCATCGGGCGTACGCGGCACAGGGCCGCACCGGCCAACGACGGCCTACGACGAGAGGCTCCGGGGCGGCCACCCGAGACCTGCCCTGCTTCCTGCCGCCAGCCGCTGCGGATAATGCCGACGTGCGTTCGGACGTGGATCGTGGGGATGACGCGGCTGGAGTGGATGTCGCTGGTGGCGCCGCAGGCAAGCGGACGCTGATCCGCAGCCCACTGCGGTCCCGGACAGGTGTGGCCGCAGGCGACGGGTCGGCGTGGCGGGTCGTCGTCGGGTTCGGCGTGGTGAGCCTGGCCGCCGACATGGTGTACGAAGGCGCCCGCTCGGTGTACGGGCCGCTGCTGGCCTCACTGGGCGCGTCCGCTGTCGTCGTCGGGCTGGTCACCGGCGCCGGTGAGGCGGCGGCACTGCTGCTGCGGCTGGTGTCCGGGCCGCTTGCGGACCGGACCCGCCGGTACTGGTCGTTGACACTTTTCGGGTACGGCCTGACCGCGGTCTGCGTACCGCTGCTCGCCTTCACACCGCTGTTGGGCGGCGCTGGCCTGGCCGTCGCCGCCGTGTTGATCCTCGCCGAACGGTTGGGCAAGGCGGTCCGCAGTCCGGCCAAGTCGGCGCTGTTGGCCGACGCCGCCAGCCGCGTCGGGTTGGGTCGAGGGCTGGGCGTCCACAAGGCACTCGACCAGGTCGGCGCTTTCGCCGGCCCGCTGCTCGTCGCCGCGGTCGTCGCGATGGCCGCGGGGACCCTCTGGCCGGCGCTGGCCGTCCTTGCCCTGCCAGGCATCGTCGCGATGCTGTTGCTGCTCGCCGTTCGGGCGCGTACCGACGTGCCGGCCGCGAGCAACGCACCGGCCGACGGCACCCCCTCGGCGTCATCCGATCCGCCCGCCACCCGGGCGGCGCGGCGGACGCCGTTGCCGGCGATGTTCCACTGGTTCGCGGCGGCGATGGCGCTGTGCACAGCCGGCCTGGTGACCTTCGGGCTGATCGGCTTCCACCTCGTCCGCGCGGGCGTCGTCGCGACCGCGACGGTGCCGCTGATGTACGCGGCGGCGATGGCCGCCGGCGCGATTGCCGCCCTCCTCACCGGCGCTCTCTACGACCGGATCGGCCCACGGGTGCTGATCGCGCTCCCGGCGCTGATCGCCGCCGTGCCCGCCCTGCTGTTCGGCGGTGGGCTGCCGCTGGCAGCGGCCGGGGTCCTGCTGTGGGGTGCCGCCGTGGGTGTGCAGGACTCCACCGTCAAGGCGCTGGTCGCCGATCTCGTGCCACGGGAACGCAGAGCGACCGCGTACGGGGTGTTCGCCGCAGTGCAGGGCGCGGGGGCGCTGGCCGGTGGTGCCGCAGCCGGGTTCCTGTACGAATTCTCGCCGGCAAGTCTGACGACTGCGGTGGCCATCACGCAGGTCATCGCCCTGGTCACGCTCGTGGGCGTCCTGACGAGGCTGGCCACGCGGTGACCGGTGGACGCGCGGGGTACCGGGCTAGTCGACCGCGATGCGCAGGCCACGCACCGGTGAGGCGACGACCAGGGCGAGGCTGAGCACGACGGGCACAGCCAGCATCAGGTACGCGACCCGGACCCCGTAGGTGTCCCCGGCCAGCCCGCCGATCAGGGCGCCGAACGGAGTGCCGCCCCAGGCCAGCATGCGCCCGGTGGTGTTGACGCGGCCCCGCAACGCATCGGGGGTGAGCAGTTGGCGCACGGTGATGCCGTTCGCGTTCACGGTCAGGCGCGCCACGGCCCAGATCGCCCATCCGGCCAGCGCCAGGGTGAACGCCGAGGTGCCGGCCAGGCCGATGAGGGCCGCGACGAAGATGACGAGCCCCACGATGGACACCGTTCCCTGGCCGGCCCACCGGCTGGCTCGGGGCAGAAGGACGGCGGCGATCAGCGAGCCGACCGCGGCGGCGGCGTAGAGCAGGCCGAGGCGCTGGTCCTCCGGGCGCAGGCCGAGAGCCTGGTCGGCGTGGACGACGAGCAGACCCAGCACGCCGCCGGCGGCGACGTTGAGGCCGAAGCCCGCGGCGGTCAGCGTACGCAGGACCGGCGTTCGCCAGAGGTGTTGCACTCCTTCGGCGATCTCGGCCCTCAGCCTGCGGGCCACCGTCGGCCCCGATTCCAACCCGGTCCGGATCTGGGCGAGCAGCGCGGCGGACACCAGATAGGTGGCGGCGTCGACGGCCAGCACCAGGGTGGGGTCGGCGATCGCGGCCAGGAGTCCGGCGGCGGCGGGTGCGGCGATCTCCAGCACGATCTCGGTGGACCAGATGAGGCTGTTCGCCCGGGTGAGCGCTGGCTTGCCGACGATGCGTACGAAGGTGCCCCAGGCTGCCGCGTCGAACCAGCAGAAGGCGCAGCCCACGCCGAACGCCACGATGAGCAGGTACCAGGAGGGCAGCGCATCGAACAGCGCGGCGACCGGCACGGTGGCGAGCAGGAGAGCGCAGCACACGTCGGCGGTGATCATCATGCGCTTGCGCGGCAGGCGGTCCGCGGCGGCGCCGGCGAAGAGCCCGAACAACAGGTACGGCAGGGCTTCGAGGCCGACCACCGCCGCCGTCAGCGTCGGGGAGGCGCTCGTACGGTAGACCAGCAGCGGCAGGGCGACGGCGCTGGCAGCGGTCCCGGCGACCGAGATCGATCGGGCGACGTACCAGAAGGAGAAGTCACGGTGGAACAGCCGGCGTCCTTCGACGCCGGCTGCCTCGGTGCGCTGTGTCACGGCCTGCGTCAGCCCAGCAGGGCGAGTTGCCGATCGTCGATGCCGGTCAGCGCGAGGTGCAGGTCCGCCGCCAGATCGTCGGCGAGGCGAGCCGTCGGCGCACCGTCCCCGTCGCCCGGGTGGAAGCACGCGGCGCCGCCACCACCGCCGGGCCAGACGTTACGGGCCACCGGCTCGTCGCCCTTGTCAGCGGGGTGGAAGCACAGGGTGCCGCCCGGGGGAGACTGACGAGCCTTCAGCTCACCGTTCTCGTCGGCGGGGTGGAAGCACAGAGTGCCGCCGCCCGGGGAAGAATGACGAGCCATCAGCTCACCGTCCTCGTCACCGGTGCGGAAGCAGGAGCCGCCAGCAGACATGTTGTCCCTCATCTCGTTCGAACTGGATCTGGTCGGGTGACCGTCGCCCTATCCGGCGACGGCCACAGGTGCCACCCCCGCCCGGTCGGGATGACGGGCACCCCGTGCCGCACCAGGCTGAAGCGCTCCAGCCCTGGGGCGATCGTGGTGGCCACCGCGATCGGTGAGCCGACTGGCGCGACCTCGCACACGTGGTAGCCGATGCCGTGTCGGGCCAGAGCCCGCCCGACGTGCTCCAGCCCCCAACCCGGGCTGCCGTCGCCGGCCATGTCCGCGCGTAGCGGCGCCGCCCGCACGGGGCCGGAGAGCAGCTCGTCGAGTGGCATCAGGGCACACCGTTGCAGTGCCGGCCAGGCCGCCAGACGCTGGACCGCGGGCGAGTCGGCGGTGGATGCGGAGAGCGCACAGACCTGGATCAGCTCGCCGAGGGCACGCGACGCGGCGTCGGAGGCCCAGAGCGACGCGCCGGCCCCGAGCCGGGTCGGCCCGCCGCTGGCCGCCGGGCTGACCGCCACGTACACCGGCACGTCCAGGTCCGTCGTGATGTCGAGCAGGTGTACGGGTGCGCCGGCCGCCCGTACGGCATCCGCGTGCAGCGAACGCAATCCGTCCGGCAGTTCGCCGACGGGTACGAGGTCGACGTCCGGGACTCCGGCGACGTACCAGCGCAGAAGCGCCTGACCGAGCCCGTCGTGTTCGATCAGCTCGCAGAGGCCGTGGTAGACGGCCTCTGCCAGGTCGACGCCTGCGGCGGTGCCCAGGCTGGACGAGTACCGCAGCAGACTGCGGTACGGCCGGACGTCGTCACCCGCCACCGGCCACCGGTAGTAGCGCGGATCGGTGAGGAACGTGGGATAACGGACCCCGCCGTAGGAGGCACACGCCGCGACGGAGTCCGGAAACTCCGCCGCCCACCGCTGCACGACCAGGTCGGGCTCCAGGGCGGACTGCCCGGCCACGACGCTCGCCGGCACCAGCCTGGTGGCGTCCGCGGTCCATCGGCGGTTGTCCCGGGCCGACATGAGATAGCGCTCCAGGGCCTCGAAGTACGCGCTCGCCTCGCCCTGGGGACCAGCTCCCTTTCCCACACCGATGGCGACCTGTGCTCCGTCCCGGAACAGCGTGACGAGCATGATCGGCGACGCGGCCGGGCCGAGGACCGCCGCCCGCGCCGTGAGGCCGAGCCGGGCGATCTCCGCTGAGGCCGTCGCGAGGGCGCACTCGGCGGGCACGGATCGGAACGACACCGCAGCCTCCCCCGGGACCATCCATCGGCCCGGACTGTGTCAACGAAATGCTTCGATGTCAACGGCTGGCAGCGGAATCGGGGGTTACGCGGACGTACCGCGTTCTGAGGTCGCCGCCGGGACAGGGAAGGGGCCCGAGCCGCGTTTCCGCAGCTCGGCCCCTCGTGAGCCTGGGCGCCCGAAGGAACTCGAACCCCTAACCCCTGACCTGCTCGGCTCGTCGGTGGCCGTCGCCCATCACCCACGTATGTCGGCCGCTTGGCTGTACGGATGGCTGTGCAGCCGTCAGTCCTCGCGCGTCGCTTCTGGCGTGGCCGCGCCCAGGACGAGGCCGCCTGCGGCCTCGCAGGCAGCAGCAGCCGAGGCCCCGGAAGCAGCCCTGATACATCGAGCCAGGACTCTTCTCACTCCCCGCCGAAAAAGACTTCCATCAATTGGATTCATGGATTCCACGATGGAATGCGGCCGTAAATCGACTGTACGATCCAGCAAACCATTCGGACCATTCAATCGGCGCGTCGTACGCCCGCCGGAATGGCCGGAACAAAGGGAGGCTGGGAGATGAGGCTCCACCGCGACACGATCTTCGCCCGCGAGCGTCGAGCCGGAACGGCCGCCATGGCCACGCTCGCCACCACGGTCCTGCTCCTGACCGTGGCTGCCGGACCGGCCACTGCGGCACCCGCCACCGAGGCGCCGTCCGGGACGACGACCGGCGAGATCCTCGGCACCGGCAACGCCACCGCCGTGCCCGGCAGCTATGTGGTCACCCTCAAGGACAGCGGCGGCACGGTCGGCGATCGGCAGGCTGGCGTGTCCCGCCTCGCCGACCGGTACGGCTTCCGCCCGGACCAGGTCTGGCGCGACGCGCTGAACGGCTTCTCCGTGCGGACCTCCGAGCTGGTGGCCCGCCGGCTGGCCGCCGACCCGGCGGTAGCGGTCGTGGAGCAGGACCGCCTGACCAGCTTGGCCACCACCCAGACGAACGCGCCGTGGAACCTCGACCGGATCGACGCACCGCTGGGACTCAGTGGCACCTACAACTTCACCAGTGTCGGGACCGGCGTCCGGGCGTACATCGTGGACAGCGGGATCCAGATCGGCCATGCCGACTTCGGCGGCCAGGCGGTGTACGGCTACGACGCCGTCGACGGCACGCTCCCGGCCAACGACTGCAGCGGGCACGGCACCCACGTCGCCGGCACCGTCGGCGGGACGACCTACGGGGCGGCCAAGAACGTTGTGCCGGTCGCGGTCAAGGTGTTCGACTGCGCCCTGCCGAGCACGCTGTCAATGTTGATCAACGGGATCAACTGGATGATCGCCAACCACCTCGCCGGGCAGCCGGCTGTGGCGAACATCGGCGTGCTGACCAGCCCCACCGTCGCGCTCAACACCGCAGTGACGAACGCGGTCGCCGACGGCATCACGGTAACGGTTCCGGCCGGCAATTCGAACGTGAGCGCCTGCACCGTCTCACCCGCGTCGGTGCCGGCCGCGCTGACCGTGGGCGCGACGTTGACGAACGACAACCGGGCAAGCTGGTCGAACTTCGGTCCCTGCCTGGACATCTTCGCTCCCGGCGATCGCATCACGTCGGCCTGGTGGAACTCGACCACCGCGACCCAGACGATCAGCGGCACCTCACACGCCGCACCGCTCGTCGCCGGCGTCGCCGCTCGGGTGCTCAGCAACAACCCGACCTGGACACCGGCCCAGGTGGCCAGCTACCTGTTCAGCGTCGCCAGCCCGGTCGTGATCAACCCGGGGGCCGGCTCGCCCAACCGTCTCCTGCACCTGTCCCCGACGCTCTGAACTGGCCCTGTCTTTCCGACCCCCGCTCGCCCCCCTGCGCCAGCCCAGGTCGACCGCGACTGACATCCGGGGCCTCCACCTCGGCACACAGGATCCACAACGCTGGGCCACAGTGGATATCGGTTCCCCCTGAGGCACCGGCGCCCCGACCATGATCCAGGCCAGCCGACAGGCAAACGCACTGGCCAACACCGATCGGCACGAGACCCCCGCCGGACAGCGCGGCGACAAGGGAGCACCAGATCCAACTCCTGGGACGCTCCGCCCCAACCCGCAGAATCGATCAAGGCCGTGACCGGCGTTTCCGCTGGTCACGGCCTTGATCGTGAAGTGCGCCCGAAGGGACTCGAACCCCTAACCTTCTGATCCGTAGTCAGATGCTCTATCCGTTGAGCTACGGGCGCTCGGTGCTTGGCCAGTCTACACACCCGGCTTTCGCGCGGAGACTCCGGGATTCGAACCCGGGAGGGGCTTTAAGACCCCAACCGCATTAGCAGTGCGGCGCCATAGACCAGACTAGGCGAAGTCTCCCTGGTGGCCCTGCAGACCACCGCGCCCGAGGATACAGGGCCTCACCCATCAGGAGCAAAGCGACTTCCCCGGTACGCCCCTCCGCTCACGCAACGGGCTGTCCCGAACCAGGCCCGGACTCGCCCCGGCCTCGGCTTTCCCTGCTGTGCACGGGCGTGATCAGGACTACGCTCCATCGATATGCAGGAGCAGCCGCCGCGCGAGCCGACCCGCCGAGAGCCTGCTGAGGGAGCGCGCCGACGCTCCCCGAAGGCGACCTTCAGTCCGCCCCCCGCGCCGCCGGAGCCGGCCGGGCCGGAGGATTCCGGGAAGCGCCCCAGGCGGGCGAAGCCGGCCCCTGCGGTGCTCTTCCAACCGCCCTCGGCCGATCCGCCGCTGCCCCGCCAGGCCGACCGCACGGCCGAACAGACACCGCAAAAGCAGCCCGACCAGGCCGACCACACGGCGGAACAGGCGCCACGGAAGCAGCCCGGCCAAGCCGGCCGCGCTGCCGAAAAGGCACTACGGGAGCGGCTCGGCCAGGCGGACGAGACCGGCAGGAGTGACGTCGCACACACCGGCGACGGCGTGCCCACCGCTGCCGGCGATCAGCCGGGGTCCGCCACCGCTGCGGGCCCGCCCGGCTCCGGCACGCAGACCTCTGGCGGTAACGCCGCCCCCGCCCGCAAGGCGCCCGGGAAGAGGGCGGTCGCGAAGAAGGCCGCGCCAACGCGACCGCCCACAGCAAAGGAGGCGGCAGACCAGGTCGACGCGACGACGCTGGCGGAGGCCGCAGAGCCGGGAACGGCGGCGAAGGAGGCCGCAGTACCGGAGACGGCGGCGAAGGAGGCCGCAGAGCCGGCCACGACGGCGGCGGAAGCCACAGAGCCGGGAACGGCGGAAGGCGCGGCGCCCCCGGTGGCAACGAAGGGCGCACCCGCTCGGAAGACCACAGCCGCCCGGAAGGCCGCGCCCGCGAAGAGGGCGACACCCGCGAAGAAGGCCACACCGGCCGCGAGGGCCGAGCCTGCCCGGAAGGCGACGCCCGCGAAGAAGGCCGTCCCGGCGACGCTCACCCCGGCGACGGTCGCTGCCGAGGCTCCAGTCCAGGCCCCCGTCGAGGCCCCGACCGCCGCGCCCCCGCAGGTGGTCGAGCGGCATGCCGGCGACGGGGCGGCGGGGACCCCGCCGGGGCGTACGCCGGAAACGGTCCTTCGGCTGGCCGCCGCGCGGGTGCTGGAGCATCCCGCGTTCGCGCCGGAGTTGCTGGCCCTGGCCGCCGTCGAGGCGTTCGGGCCGCGTGCCCGCGACTGGGCGCAGCGGCTGCGCGACGCGTACCCCGATGCGGGAGCGGACGGCTTGGCGCGGCTCGCGACCCGGCGGTTCGTCCGGCAGGCCGGGGTGGGCGGGGCGACCGCCGCGCTGGCGGGGCTCTTCGCGCCGGTGGCCGAGCTGGCGGCCGTGCTGTGGGCGCAGGCCAACCTGGTGCTGCACCTGGCGGCGGCGTACGGCCGGGACCCGGCGCATCCGGACCGGGCGGTGGAGTTGCTGGTGCTGACCCGCGTGCACCCGGACGCGGAGAGCGCGCAGGCGGCGCTGGCGGCGGCCCGGTCGGCGGAGGAGCCCGACGAGGCGGGCTGGCCCCGGGCGGCCGAGGCGGCGTGGCGGCTGGCGGCGCCGTTGGCCGCCCAGGCGGGCGGCTGGCTGGCGCTGCGGGTGGCGTCCCGGGTGCTGCCCGGCGCGGCGGTCCTCGTGGCCGCGGCCGGGGACGCGGCGGCGGCCGAGCGGCTCGCCGCCCGCGCGGTCACCGCCTACCGGCGGCCCACGCCCCGCTGATCGCCGGCGGCCGGCGCTCGGCCGAGCGGAACGCGGCGGGGAAGGACGCGGGCCGCTGGTAGATCTTGGTGAGAAATGGCCCCCGGAGGGGCGCTTTCCGACCAAGATCTGCCGGGGCGGCACCCGACGGCGGCAGCCGACGGGGGCAACGGCGGGGACGAGGCCGCGGAGGGAGAAGGGGCTGGTGGGCGTCAGAGCCAGTCGAACCATTCCTTCGGCAGCAGGGCGTAGCCGAGGAAGGCGACGATGTCGAGCAGCGTGTGCGCGACGACCAGCGGCATGACCCGGCGGGTGCGCAGGTAGAAGAGGCTGAACACGACGCCCATCACCACGTTGCCGAGGAAGGCGCCGAAGCCCTGGTAGAGGTGGTACGAGCCGCGCAGCAGGGCGCTCGTCGCCACGATCGCGCCGACCCGCCACTGGAGCTGGCGCAGCCGGGTCGTCAGGTAGCCGACGACGATCACCTCCTCCAGCACCGAGTTCTGCACGGCGGCGAGGATCAGCACCGGCACCGTCCACCAGAGGTCGGGCAGCGCGGCCGGCACCAGGGTGGCGTTGACGCCGAGCTGGGCCGCCGCCCAGAACAGCGCCAGGCCGGGCAGGCCGATCAGCGCGGCCAGGCCGGCGCCGCGGGCCAGGTCCTGACCGGGCCGCCGGGCGTCCAGGCCGAGCGTCCGCGCCGGATCGCCGGGGTCCCGCGCCAGCAGGTGTACGGCGAGCAGCACCGGCAGCAGCGCGAAGACGATCCCGAGCAGCTGGTACGTCAGGTCCAGCCACGGCCGGGGTGACACCGACGTGTTGAGCGCGGCGGTCTGCTTCGACAGCGGCCCGTCGGCGGTCAGCTTCGCCACGATCGACACCGTCGCGTAGACGGCGGACTGGCCGAGCGAGAGGCCGAGCACGAGCAGCGTCTCGGTGCCGAGCATCCGGCGGGTCGCCGGGCGTTGCAGCTCAACGGTCACCGCACCACTCTGCCCGACGCCGAGGGCCGACGTCACCGGCCGGCGGCACCGCCCGAACGAGCCTCACGAGCCGGTCGCACATTCTGTGCGACCGGTCGGCACGCTCCGTGGACATTCTATGGATGCCCGATCCGCCGTCAGGAGAAGGAGCGCGCCCCGTGGACGACTTCGCAAGGCTGCTGAAGGAGAGCTGGACCCTGGTCGAGGAGCACCGGGAGCGGCTGAGCGGTCACTTCTACGCCCGGCTCTTCCTGCTCGACCCCGAGCTGCGCAAGCTCTTCCCGGTGGAGATGACCGGGCAGGGCGACCGGATCCTGGAGGCGATCGTCACCGCCGCCCAGACGGTCGGCGACCCGGAGAGCTTCGACGAGTACCTGCGCTCGCTGGGCCGGGACCACCGCAAGTACCACGTCGAGGCGGCGCACTACGAGACCATGGGCGTCGCGCTGCTGGACGCGCTGCGCAGCATCGCCGGCGACGGCTGGAACCTGGAGTACGACCAGGCGTGGCGGGACGCGTACGCGGCGATCACGGAGAAGATGCTGGCCGGGGCGGCGGCCGACGACAACCCGCCGTTCTGGCACGCGGAGGTGCTGACCCACGAGCGGTACGGCAGGGACACGGCGGTGCTGACCTGTCGGGCGTTGCAGCATCCGCTGCCGTGGCGGGCCGGCCAGTACGTCAGCGTGGAGGTGCCCCGCCACCTTCCCCGGGTGTGGCGCACCTACTCGGTGGCGAACGCCCCGAACGACGACAACCTGCTGGAGTTCCACGTTCGTACGCCGGAGGGCGCCGGCTGGGTGTCCGGGGCGCTGGTCCGCCGGGTCAAGCCCGGCGACCTGCTCCGGGTGGCGGCGCCGATGGGGTCGATGACGCTGGACCGCTCCTCGGAGCGGGACATCCTCTGCGTGGCGGGCGGCGTCGGCCTGGCTCCGATCAAGGCGCTGGTGGAGGAGTTGGCCGGCTACAACCGGACCCGCTGGGTGCACGTCTTCTACGGCGCCCGTACGGCGGCGGACCTGTACGGCCTGGCCGGGCTCCAGGAGTTGGTGGCCGCGCACCCGTGGCTGTCGGTCACTCCGGCGTGCAGCGAGGATCCCGACTTCGACGGCGAGCTGGGTGACATCCCCGACGTGGTCAGCCGGTACGGCCCGTGGACGGCGCACGACTGTTACGTCTCCGGTTCCGCCCGCATGGTCCGGGCCGCCCTCCGGGTGCTCGCCGAGGACGGCGTCCCGCCGGAGAACACCCGCTACGACACCTTCGGCAACCTCTAGAAGCGTTCCTCCCCCCATACCGGGGCGCGTGCTCCTGCCCCCTGGGGCACGCGCCCCGGTCCCCCAATCGGGCGGACCGGCACCGCCCCGCACGATCACGTCCGCCCGGCCGTCCTTCCCACCCGGGCGGACGTGGTCGTGCCGCCGGGGCGGATGTGCGCAGGTCAGTAGCGCCAGGGCCGGCCGGTCTCGCGGTACTCCTCGACCGGCACCAGCGGCACCCCCGGCGCCATCCGGTCGACGTAGAGCCGCCCCTCCAGGTGGTCGATCTCGTGGGCGACGAGCCGGGCCATGCCGAACTCGAACGAGGTGATGATCCGGCTGCCGTCGTACTGGGCGTGCTCCACGTCGAGCCGGAGCGGCCTGGGCACGAGGCCACGGTGGTCGAAGAAGGAGAGGCACCCCTCGTACTGCTCGTCGCTGTCGGGAGAGGCGTCGACGACGCGGGGGTTGAGCAGCACGACGGGGTCGGCCGACCGGTCGGGGGGCCGGACCACCGCCACCGCCCGGCCGAGGCCGAGCTGCGGGGCGGCGATGCCCACCCCCTTGCGGAACGGGTGCAGCTCGTCGAGGCGGACCAGGGTCGCCGCGAGGCGGTCGGCGACGTCCCGGGCCTCCCGTTCCTCGCGGGGCAGGTCGAACGGCCGGGCCGGTTGGCGGAGCAGGTCGGCGCCGCGCTGCACGATGCCGATGCCGCGCATCCGGTCGCTGGGCCGGATCCGCCCGGCTTCCTCGGGCTCGACGTCGGGCCGGCCGCGGAACCGCCACTGCAACCGGTACCGCGCGTTGAGCGGCGGGTCCTCGGTCGCCCAGTCGAAGATCACCCGGTCGGCGTCCTCGCGCCTGATCACGGGCGTGCGCAGCGGGCCCTCCTCCGCCGAGAGCGAGGTCTCCGCGCCCCACACCTGCGGGTCGACCGCGGCCGGGAGGTCCAGGCGTACGGCCATCTGCCGGGTGGGCAGCCGGACCGCCCGCTGGAACCAGGGGCCCCACTTGTCGTGCCCGACGCAGTACGCGTACTCGATGGTGGTCCGGTCCCCCGGGTAGAGGGGGAAGCGCCGGTCGGCGTTCTCGAAGAGCAGCCACAGCTCCTTGAAGGCGTCGCGGTCGTGCTTGGCCCGCCAGTGCATCGCCTCCCGCTCGTCCCCGTCCTCCCGGTACGCCCGCAGCCGCAGCTCGGCGAAGGTCAGCGGGTGTTCGCGGTGGTGCAGGTTGGAGCGCCCCGGGTCGTTGGGGTAGCGGTCGACGGCGATCCGCACCAGGTAGCGGGTGACCGGCTCGGTGCCGGCGTTGTACAGCTCGCGCCGGATGACGCAGCGGTAGGCGTCGCCGAGGTGGGTGAGGGTGGCGAGTTCCCGCTCGACGATCAGTCCGGTGCCGGGCGGCATCCACTGCCCAGGGACGGGTGGGTCCCGGTGTGCCCGCTCGGCCCGGGCGTGCCGCAGCTCGTCGTACTCCTTGAAGCGCTGCCAGATCGCGCCGCCGGCCTCCAGTACGGCCTCGGCGCGGCGCGCGAAGTCCTCGGTGGGGCGGTGCCGGCGCCCCTCGACGTGGCTGACGTACGACGGGTCGAAGCCCATCAGGGTGGCGAGCTGCTTCTTGGACAGCCCCCGCCCCGTGCGGTGCCGGGCGATCTCGGCGGCGAAGGAGTCGGCAGCCCGATCGAGCGGTGAGGTCATCAGCTTCCTCGTGGCCGGGAGTATCAGTTTCACGTTCTGTGGCGACGCGCACACGGAACTGGCACCTTGCCGACACGAGCCTTGACAGATAGCGATGGCTGTCGATACTGGGGCGACGTTTTCCGCCCCGATGACCGGGTAGTACGGCCGCACGGGCGGAGTGACCGGCCCCTCCGGATCCGACGCAGGCGAGCCTTCCCTTATCTCGCGGGATGTGGTTAGGCTAGCCTTAGCTCAGCGACGGGCGGATTGCCCGCCGACGGCGACGACGGGGTGGGTGAGTCCAGTGACAGCGGTGATGCCGAAGCGCGACACCGCCGCCGCGCCGCTGGCCCCGGTCACCGCCGCCATGCGCGCGATGTTCGGCACCGACGACGTGCCCGGTCTCGCGCCCGGCCTGCTGGTGCACGACGAGTTCGGCTGGCGCCCGGCGACCACCCTGGTCGACGGCACCCTCCTGCCGGAGTTCCTGCGCTCGGCCAGTTCGCGCTGGGGCGGCACCCCGCACGCCTGCGCCGCGCTGGCCTGGAAGTCGTACAGCTACTGGACGGCGCTGCCCGTGGCGCTCGGCTGGGCCTCGGCCCGACGGGTGCCGCTGCTCGACCCGGCCGACGTGCTGATCCACTTCGAGGACCACCGACCGCTGCTCACCATGGGCCTGCGCCGCTCGACCACGGTCGCGGTGCTGCCGAGCGACCCGCTGGCGCTCGCCGGGCTGCCCGAGGTGCGGGTCGTCGCGGACGAGGCAGAACTGCTCCAGGCGCTCCGGGCCTCGCTGCTCGACGCCCACCTGGCCCCGATGGTCGCCGCGATCCAGGCCGAGGTCCGGATCGGCGCGCGCACCCTGCTCGGGTCGGTGGCCTCGGGCATCGCCCATGGCGTCCTCCGGGCCGCCGACGGCCTGCCCGGCTCGTCGGTCGAGACGATCGAGACGCTGCTCGGCGCGCTCGACCTCGCCGACCTGGTGGAGCTGGTCCCGGGCCCCAACGGCGAGCCGACCGTGCAGCGGCGCACCTGCTGCCTCGCCTTCACCCTCCCCAAGCCCAAGATCTGCCAGGGCTGCTGCGTCCGCCAGTCCTGACGGCCGCCTCCGGGCCGCCCGGCGTCAGTCGGTGAGCGGGCGGACGTCCCAGAGCCAGACCCCACCGGTGTACGTGGGGCGGACGCCGGTCAGCTCGGTCATGCCCCGGCGCAGCGCGTCGGCCTGCCGGTGCGGCCCGAGGACGACCGCGCCCGCCCGCCAGTACCGCAGGTCCCCGACCGCGTCGACCCGCGCCTGCGGGGTGATCGGTGGCACCGCGCCGGTCCGCCGGATCTCGGCGAAGAACTCGCTGGTGGGGCGGGGCGGCGCGGAGAACAGGGCGATCCGGTCCCGACCGGGGCGGGTGTCCGGGCCGAGGAAGTAGCCGCGGGCGATGGGCATGTCCAGCCCGGTCCGCGCCGACCAGCGCAGCGGATCGGCGTAGTGGGTGTCGGGCAGCGGGAGGGTCACGATGCTCCGCCCGCCGTCCGCGTACGGCCGCCAGGCGCCCGAGGTGACGAAGGCGGGCACGGGGTCGAGCCGGGTGGTGGGCAGCGGGGTCGGCAGGATCGGCAGCAGGGCCATGACCAGCACCGTGGCGGTGGCGAAGCGGATCTGCGGGCGTGCCCGCGGGTGCCGGGCGGCCAGGGCGCGCGCGTGGTCCGCCCCGTAGGCGAGCAGCACCCCGACGATCGGGGTGATCGCCAGCGCCCACCGGGTCGGCACCACCGAGTGCAGGACGGGCAGGTTCTCCAGCGCCGCCCACGGGCCGGGTATCCCGGTCCCCCTGCCGTTGAGCTGCACCTCCCGCCCGAGGGAGAGCAGGCCGAAGAAGAGCGCGAGGACGGCGAGGCCGCGTACCACGACGTGCCGGCGCAGCCACCAGACCAGGGCGACGACGAGCACCACCAGCGGCCAGCCGAAGAAGGCGTTCTCCTCGGTGGGGTTCTTCGCCAGCCCCTGCGCGCTGCGGGCGTCACCGGCCAGGGACTCCCGCGAGTACGCCACGAACGACGCGAGGTCCGTCGAGTAGCCCCGGATCAGCCAGGACAGCCCGTTGTACGCCCCCGGGCCGAAGAACTGGACGTGGAGCGGGTACGCGAGCACCACCAGCGCCACGACGGCGGCCACCGCCAGGCCCGCGAGGAACGGCCGGACCCGCCGGCGCAGCTCGGGCCGGCCGAGGGCGAGCGCCCCGACCACCACGCCCAGTCCGATGGCGGTCATCAGCAGCACCTCGAGGTTGAGGAAGGCCTGCCACACGATGACCGCCGCGAGCAGCAGCCCGTTGCGCAGCCAGCGCCCCGGCTCGGCGAGTCGCAAGGTGCGCCAGACGATCAGGGGCACCACGTACTGCGAGACGATGTTGGGGTGCGCGTTGGCGTGCGAGATCATCGCCGGGGCGTACGCGCAGAACGCGGCGCCGAGCCAGGCCGGCCCGCGGGCGCCGACGACCACCCGGGACAGCAGGAAGTACCAGGCCGTCGCCGTGGCGATCATGCCCAGGGTGAGAAAGAGCAGAAACGACGCGCGGGTGCCGAGCAGGAGTGTGACGGGCGTCATTGGCAGAGATACGGATAATACGGACGTATTTGCCATCAGATTGACGGTCTCCGGCACGTTCATCCGGTCCGAGGTGAATGGATCAACAAAATCGGTCATCACGCGCGCGCCGTGCGCCATCATCCACTCGAACTGCGACTGGTCGGTGCGGTTGTCCCGGATGCCGTGCGACGGGCGCAGCCAGAGCCGCGCGGTCACCCAGAAGCCCAGCGCGACGAAACTCGCCACCGCGGCGGCGTCCGTCCACCACCCCTTCCAGGGCCGTACGCCCCGGTCGGGCCCGTCCACCGACGCCCCGGGCCCTGACTCGCCAGCGGGGAGGCCCGATTCAGGAGTAGTCATGACGATTCGTAGAGTAGTCAGGCTATGACGCCAAGGTGACATGTTTCGGGGTACTGGCGTACCATGTGCCGGGTTCGCCGACCGCCGATCACGTGCCCACCCCCGACCGCATTTCGGCCACCACGGGTGCCCCGATTTTTCTGTTGCCAGTGCGGATGATTCACTCTGTCGGTCCAGGCGCGGGTCGAGTTCATATCGTGAGGAATCGACGCATGGCAGAAATCACTGGGGATCAGCGCGTGCAGTCCGAGGTCCTGGAGGGTCTCGCGACGGCGGTCAACCACCGTCGCTGGTTCGTCGAGCTGGCCCTGCCGTACCTCGGTGACAACCCGATCGAGATCGGCAGCGGGCTCGGCGACTACGCGCTGGAGTGGGCGGAGCACCTGCCGCGCTTCACCGCCACCGAGGCCGACCCGGACCGGCTCGTCCTGCTGAAGGAGCGGCTGGCCGACCAGCCCCACATCGAGGTCCGGCAGATGCTGCTGCCGCACCCCGACCGGGGCGACTACAGCGCCGCCGTGTCGTACAACGTGCTGGAGCACATCGAGGACCACGTGGGCGCGCTGCGCAGCATGCGCGACCTGGTCCGGCCGGGCGGCAACGTCATCATCATCGTGCCCGCCTTCCAGTTCGCGATGAGCCCGGCGGACATCGCCACCGGCCACGTGCGGCGCTACACGAAGAAGACCCTGGCCGCCGCGATGACCGCCGCCGGCCTGACGGTGGAGAAGATCCACTACGCGAACGCGCTCGGCCTGATCGGCTACTTCATGGCGACCAAGGTCTTCCGGCTGATGCCGAAGGAGGGCCCGATGGTCAAGGTCTACGACACCCTCGTGCTCCCCGCCACCAAGGCGGCGGAACAGCGCGTCCTCCCCCCGTTCGGCCAGTCGGTCTTCGCGGTAGCCCGGGTCCCCTCCTGAGGCCGGGCCCGCTCCGGGTTACTCCTTGACCTGGTAGGTGGGGCGGATCACGGCGCGGGCCAGGGTGTGGAAGGCCAGGTTGAAGCCGACCACGGCGGGGGTCGCGGCAGGGGTGACGTCGAGGCGCTCCACGTCCAGGGCGTGCACCGCGAACACGTAGCGGTGCGGCCGGTCGCCTGCCGGTGGGGCGGCGCCGCCGTAGCCCCGGTCGCCGTAGTCGTTGCGGACCGTGAAGGCGCCGCCGAGGTCGTCGCCGGCCGCGCCGCGCGGCAGCCGCGTCACGTCGGCCGGCAGGTTGACCAGGACCCAGTGCCAGAAGCCGCTGCCCGTCGGCGCGTCCGGGTCGAGGCAGGTCACCACGAAGCCCTTGGTCTCGGCCGGGAAGCCGGACCAGGCGAGCTGCGGCGAGATGTTGTCGCCCCCGACGCTGCCGTGGGCGTACGCGGCGTCCATCGGCTCGCCGTTCTGCACGTCGTCACTGGTCAGCGTGAACGACGCAACGGTCGGCAGCAGCTCGTACGGGTCCGGGGCGATCGGTCGTTCCAGGGTCATCGGGGGGTCCTTCCGGTGAGCGGTTGTTCCTCCGCACCTTCTTACCCCGTCGGCACCCGCGATCGAACCGGCAGCGCCGGGAGCGCAGGGTCAGCTCCCGTACAGGCCGTGCCGTTCCCAGCGGCGCAACATCTCGTAGCTCCGCTCGACCTCGGCCGGATCCTCCGCGGCGAGATAGAGGTAGCCGGGCGAGCTGAACAGGTCGACGGTCTGCGGCAGTTCGGCCCCGGGGGAGCAGCGCGCGGCGATCGCCACGGCCGCCGGCAGCTCCGACAGCCGGGCGTACCAGTCCCCCGCCTGCGCGGCGACGGGGACCGGGTTGATCAGCGACACGTTCCGGACGGCGGCGGCCCAACCCGGCGTACGGTCGTCGAACTGGTCGAGCGACGCCGGATCGACGAGGTGCTGGGCCTGTAGGAAGGTCTGCGACACACCGCAGAACTTCGCCACCACGTCGGGCAGGGTCGCTCCCCCGAGTCGGGCCCCGGCCTCGATCAGCACCGGCCCCCGGTCGGTGAGCATGAGCTCGGTGTGTGCCGCCGAGGACCGGACACCGAGCGCGTCGAGCACCCCGAAGACGAACTCACGGAGCTGCCGGGCCAGGGCCGAGCCCCGGTCGACCGGCTCCTCGTAGTCGTAGATGGGACCGCCGCCCGGGCCCGGCCGTTTCGTGTACCGCCAGATCTCGGCGACCCGGTGCGTGCCCGCGTACGAGACCGTGTTGACGTAGAACTCGGTCCCGACGAGCCGCTCCTGGACCAGCACCCGTCGATTGGGTACGCCGTACAGGTTGACCGAGGCCAGGACCGTCGCGCAGGCGAGGCGCACCTCGTCGAGACTCTCGCAGAACCGCACGTTGTCGGTGCCCGCGCCGTCCACGGGCTTGACGACGGCCGGGCCGGACAGGCTGGTCGCGTACCAGGCGACCGCCTGGTCCACGGACTCGAAGCACCGGCCGGCGGGCACGGCGAGACCGGCGGCGGCCACGGTCGCCGCCATCGCCGACTTGTCGCGCCGCGCGGTGACCGTGGCGATGTCGTTGCCGGGCGTACCGAGCAGGTGGTTGAGCGTGTCGGCGAGGACCACCCCCGGCTCGGTGCCCGCGACGACCCGGTCGACGCCGAGCGCCCGTAGCCGGTCCACGAGGTGGTCCTCGTCGGCGACGAAGCCGAGGTCGACCGCGTAGTCGCCGGGGCGGAACGTCTTCAGGTAGTAGTCGTACAGGGACTCGCCGCTGCGTACGTGGACGCAGGTCACCCCTCGCTCGGCCAGCGCCCGACTCAGCGCGCTGCCTGTGGAGTATCCGTCGACGATGGCTATGGTCGGCACGCTCTCCTCATCTCCGTACGGCCCGCCGGAGGGTGGCGGGCATCAGAAGACCTTGCCGGGGTTGAGCAGGCCGGCCGGGTCCAGGGCGGCCTTGATCGCCTGGTGCACCCGCAGGCTCACCGGGCCGATCTCGCGGGCCAGCCAGTCGCGCTTGAGCAGGCCCACGCCGTGCTCGCCGGTGCAGGTGCCGCCCAGTTCGAGGCCGAGGC